>CAZPDT010000012.1:0-110353 GCA_964585545.1 uncultured Fluviicola sp. | reverse complement strand
TGCGCTGATGGTACTGCCCTTTTGAGGGTGGGAGAGTAAGTCGACGCCACTTTTTAAATCCTGGTTTTCTTTATGAAAATCAGGATTTTTTTTGCTCTTGTATTGCAATTGATAATTGTTTTTTGCTTAATTTTATACTATTCATAGTGTCTTGTTTTTAGTTATTATTTTTCTTTTTAATTTTTATAAATATAACTTTTCTCAAGACATTTTTTTGATTACTTACCTTTCTTCGGACACACTTTTTTAGGGTGGTATCTGGAGTCTCTGTTATCACCAGAAAATTAAATAAAGACGGAAAATTAACAAATGGGCTTTAAAAATGTCACAAAATTAGTAGTAATTTCATTGAGAATGGGAACGAGAGAAGAGGAAGAGCGAGATTGAGAACGTAGATTTACATCATCATTTCCCCAACCAAGGAGACTGATCCTATTTTTTTTTCAAAAATTAATAGAAGGACTCTGTTGTTCCTTGTTGACATGATTTGGAAACAATGCTTTAAATAACAGGTAAAACTTAAGTCATTTGGCCTAGTTTTGTCCATAATTTCCTTATTAATTTCTCCGTATTCCTTGAAACCAACCGCCTAAAATTCAGCAATAAACAGTTGTAAATTGTTATTCACGCATAGTATAACTTCCTCGTTTAAAAAGATTTAACCTGTACGACCCATATATTGATTTTTTATTTATATTTGTTACATTAATTTATTAATGTTCTCAATTGACCTGCGCTAAAAATCAAAAAAAAATATTTATGTGTTTTAAACTTTTAAACTATGAAAAAACAATTATTTAACTTAAAAAACATTGCGCTGGTTTGCGCTACAGCACTATTGAGCCTGGGTACATTTGCTCAAATGCAAGTGGGGAATTCTGGTTTTGAAAACTGGGATGAATTAGGAAACAATAAAGAGCGTCCCGTAAATTGGAACAACATGAAAAATGGCGATTTATGTACACTTTGTGGATTTGGTTCTATGCAAACGACTTGGAGGGACACAGATACGCGGCCCAGTTCAACAGGTACCTATAGTGCAAGAATAAAGTCGGGATCAGCTATGAGTAATATTATTAATGGTAATATGACCTTAGGAAAATTGCATGCACCAAGTACAACCCCTTCTCAAGGTTACAATGAAACCACAAGAAGTGATGCTCAATTTAGTGAAGTAATGACTGATAAACCGGACAGCATTGTTTTTTGGGCAAAGTATTCAATTACCAATAGTGATGACAGCGCTCGTGTTTCAGCTACAATACACGATGATTATGATTATAGGGATCCACAAAATAGCAATTCAGCTCCGCATGCTGTTGCAAAAGCTGTAAGGAACTTTCAAACTAATGGGAATTGGGTAAGAATGTCAGTTCCCTTTGAGTATTCTGGTCCCTCAACAGATGCACAATACATATTAATATCTTTTGCTTCAAGTTATGAACCAGGATCAGGAAAAGATGGGGCTACGTTATTTATTGACGATATGGAGTTGATCTACAACCCAAATCAACTTGATATATCGCCTATTGCAGATCAAAATTTATTTGTAAATGAGACTGGAAATACTTTAACAGCTACTGAAGTACCTAATGCTTCAAGCGCTGTAACTTCAAGACAATGGAAGTCTGCAACAACTTCAGGTGGTTCTTATAGTGATATTATAGGTGAAACAGGATCTACATATACACCACAATTTGCGAATGCAGGAACGTATTACGTAGTTTGTGAAACAAATTTCCAAGGTGATATAGTTACTTCTAATGAAGTGAAAATCGTTGTGGATGAATTGACAGTATCTATTGCTCCAACTGCAGTGCAAAACTTGGTAGAGAATCAGCCTGGAACAACATTAACTGCAACAGAAAATACCGTTGCCGATTCAAGACAATGGAAATACGCAACTACTGCGGGTGGACCATACAGTACTGATATAACAGGAGAAACAGGAACAACATATTCTCCACAATTTGCAAGTGCTGGAACATATTATGTGGTTTGTGAATCTACTTTATTTGGTCATTCAGTAACCTCAAATGAAGTAGAAGTGAACGTAACCGTTGCAGTAGGTAATGATGTTGTAGTTGCTCCAAACACAGTACAAAACCTCGTTGAAAATGAAATGGGAACTGATTTAACTGCTACGGAAACACCCAATACAGCAAATACGAGAGAGTGGCAATATACAACAACGTCCGGTTCGGGATATACTTCGTTTTCACCAGCCGAAACAGGAGCGACGTATACACCACAGTTTGCGAATGCAGGAACATATTACGTAGTTTGTGTTTCTGATTTTGGTGGTGGCGATATTGTAACCTCCAACGAAGTGGAAATTAATGTTGTTGAATTTACTGTTTCGATTGATCCGGCATCTGACCAAAATTTGGAGGAAAATGAGGCGGGAACAACATTAACAGTTACAGAATCTCCAACTGTTGATTCAAGGGAATGGTTGAGCTCCACGACATCAGGTTCAGGATATACTTCTTTTTCACCAGCTGAAACAGGAACAACTTATACGCCTCAATTTGCAAATGCAGGAACTTACTATGTTGTTTGTGAGTCTACCATTAATGGAGTTACAGTAACTTCAAATGAGGTCGTTATTGTTGTAACTCCTTTTGTTGGAATTGATAAAAACACAAAGCCATCGTTCAATGTATATGCAAAAGATCAGCACATCAATGTTGATTTCTCTAATGTAGAAATGGAGAATGCAACAATGAAAATTCATAACATTAATGGAAAAATGGTTGCCCAACATGCTTTAGAAAGCAATACAATGAATTCGATACAAATCGCTGTACCAACAGGAATCTATTTCTTCTCTATTGGTAACGGGAAGTCGTTCTATCAAGGAAAGATTTTCATTCGATAACTCGAAGAGCAGTTAGAAGAAACAGAACACTGCCTTTTTTTACTATATACAAATAGAGCGCTGTGCAAAATTGCAAATTTTGCACAGCGCTTTTTTGTTATATACATGTGCTACATACTGTAAATCGTATTCGTTTTGAAAGAAAGCAATTTTTAATACTCCCTTAAAGGGATGTAGGCATATTTCACGGGGCTTATAACGAAGAATAGATCAAAATTAAATCAAAATATTGCCAAATTACCAATACCCAAATTTGAGGTTCTTATAAATTGCTTAGAATACTTTAAAGAATGAATAATAATCCGGGGTAAGGATCTTCCTTGCTTGAATATTATACGCTACGGAAGTGGTTTGAGGAAGTGCTTATACTTTGTGCAGTATAATTTGAAATTGCAGCTGAAAGAGCAGGATAATTCTTGGAAATCAATTGTGCACATTGTTTGGTTTCAATCCATAAATAAGCATTGTGAAAATGCCTAAATATTGCTTTTAAGAAAAAAGAGAATAAATTATTTTCTTTTGGTGTAGATATTTACAATACCATTTTTATCGTTCGTAAGAAAAAGACTGTCTTTACTTACTTTGTTGATGGTGTAAATGCTTAAACTTGTACTGTCGCCTGTTCCAAAACGCATTTTTAGTTGGTCATCATGAAGTTCCCATTGACCAGAAGAACGAGCTTCTAGTTTTTGCGTTTTGCCTTGATCAGAATCAATATTGATTAAATCAGAAACACTAAAGAATCCGCTGATTTTAAATTGGGTAATTATAGCTGGTGGCGTTACACTGAACTCGACAGTGGTATCTTTTTGAATACTTTTTCTTTGAATCAAAACCCATTCATTAGCGAGTTGACTTTGCATATCATTGCCGTCTTCTTCCGTTTGAGCTGTTGTATCAGTTTTTGTTTCTTGAGTTGTTTTATTGTTGTCCACGTTTTGTTCAGGAGAACCACAAGAAGTGATGATAAAGAGACCCAATACTATACTATAGAATGCTTTCATGATATTTTATTTATCGATAATAATCGATTCAAAGTTACTATTTATCCTAAGATATAACAAGATAATTCGATTTTTTTATTCAGATGTCCTCAATCCCATATAAACATTAGTCATTGTACTGACAGTCAATGAAGTTGGCGCTTAAAACACAAGCTTCGTGAAGCTTATGAGACATCTCATTGGCTTCATAAGGATGACAAGTGTTAAATGTGTGTGTCGCATCATTGATAATGATTAATTTTCCATTTGTCCATGTGCATAAGGCTTCAGATTCCGTTATAGAAACTGCATCATCTTTGTCTCCATGCAAGTGTAAAACAGGCAATTGTATTTTCTTTGCAGCGTTTTCTATATTTAATATCGTTTCATTTTCTACCCAATCTTCATACAGTGTATATTTTTGAGGCATATCTTGATGTGTACGTGCATTTTTAATGATTCGAAATCCTTGATTCTTCCAGTTTTCTAACGCTTCGCCTTTTGGAAAGCGACTGCCTATATCCGATATACTCGCCCACGTAATAATTGATGCAACTTTTGGATTGTCGGCAGCAAGAATAGATATTCCTCCTCCTCGGCTATGTCCTACTAAATGGATTCTTTTATTTTCTAAATTGATTTTATGTGCCAACCAGTCTATGGCTTTATGTACATCAGCCAATTCGTAACTGTATCGATTCAATGAAAATGCCTCTAGGTCTGGAAAATCAATGGGGTTTTCTACTGTTCCACCATTGTGACTCATGTTGAACTTACAAAATGCCATTCCATTTCCAATAAAAAAGGATTGAACTAAATTCCAGGCTCCCCAATCTTTAAAACCTTTAAATCCATGAATAAATAGAACAATATCTTTATAATTATCGTCTTCGGGTTCTTCAAAGTCAATTAAAGATTTTCGTCCAACAGCACCTTCATAAACTTGATTCAGAAGTTTCATCTATCGTTTGTTTTTGCGTAAATCTAAGGACTTTTTTTCAATGTTCGCATAAAAATAGATAGAACCATCAGATATTGTAGATTTTAGATTACGATAGACCGTTGACTTGAAATAAGGGCTACATTTTTGGGTTGTTTAACATATTGACAATATCCAAAAGGACTTCTGGGTTGATGTCATGAGGTCCATCAAATGTTTTAAAATGTATAGGAAAAGGTTGCTTTTTAAAAAACAATTCGACGTTTTCAATTTTGTCTTCAAAGAAAGGATCAGATTTTCCCACCACAAAGAAATTCTCTGATTGGAACATTCCTTTCGTTTCTTTTTCTATTGAAAGGTCTGGAGGAAAAACGCTTGCCCATAAAATAAAGGAATCAGCATTAAATGTTCCATGTTGGTGCCATCTCGCAGCAGTGGCTCCTCCTTGAGAAAAACCCAATAAGTACTTTTTGTCATAAACCTTATTTTGAAGCAGCTCTTTTGCCAATTGATTGAGGTAGTTGATGTTGTCTTCAATATCGTCTAAACGCGCTTCTTTGGTCATCCATGATGCGCCAACGCGACCGCTGGTTCCTTTTCTGTAAAAACGATGCAATCCTTCCGGTGCAACGATAAAATTTTTTTCGGGGTCGAGGTGTTGAAATTTACGAATAAAAAATTTGGGCAATTGCGCATAGCCGTGTAAGACAATCCATAAGTTCTTTGCTGTTTCTGGATTGCCGAATGTATAATACCTTAATGTTTTGGCAATTGTAATTTTATTTTCCACAAGGGGTTGCTATTTGATGTTTAACTTGAGGTAGCGTTCATCTCCAATATAAGCTTCTAAGACATCGTCAATTTGGACGGGCCCAACACCGTTGGGAGTACCTGTAAAAATCAGATCACCTATTTTTAAAGTAAAAAACTGAGACAAATAGGAAATAATATAATTGACCGAGAAAATCATGTCTTTACTGTTCCCTTTTTGAACAATTTCACCGTTTTTTTCTAAACGAAAATCAATATTTTGGATGTTTTTTCCTTCTAAAGGGAGAAATTTTTCACCTACAGGAGCACTGTTTTCAAATGATTTGGCAATCTCCCATGGATGACCGTTCTCTTTGCACTTTTGTTGAATATCTCTTGCCGTAAAATCTATACCAATTCCAACATGATCATAGTATTCATGAGCGTATTTCTCAGCAATATTTTTCCCCACTCTATTGATCTTCACAACCAATTCACATTCATAATGTAGGTTTTTCGTAAAATTGGGATAGTAAAATGGATTTCTTTTGGGTAAAAGTGAAGTGTTGGGCTTCATAAAAAATAGAGGTACTTTGGGTAGGGGAGAATTCATCTCTTTTATATGATCTTTATAATTTCTTCCAATACAAATGATTTTCATTGCCCCCTCTATTTTGAAAATTTATTTTTTAAAGCTTCAATTTTATTTTCCATTTTGGCTTCTTCTTTCTTCGCCTTTTCTATTTTTTCTTTTTGGATTTTGGCCTTTATCCTTTCCATCTCTTGTTTGAGTACTTTTTTTGTGTATCTCGGAAAGTTGCCATTCATCATCCAACCGTAGTATCCAGTTTCTTTTTTGTTGACTTCTTCTATCGTTTTTCCTTTGTGTTTTCCGAAATTATAGATGATTTCTCCTTTCTTATTCTTTGCTATACGTCCAGCAAAGTCTACAATTTGGAATTTATTGTGGGTTGAAAACTCAGCCAAAAAAGAAATATCATTCTCTACAGTTTCATACCGTTTAATTTGTGCTTTTAAAACTTCATAAGTTGCTGTAACATCTGCCTCGGCGCTGTGGGCATCTTCTAAGTTTTTCTCGCAATAAAACTTATATGCTGCAACAAGGGTGCGCTGCTCCATTTTATGAAAAATGTTCTGTACATCGATGAATTTACGTGCCCCCATATCAAAATCATAACCTACTCTCAAAAATTCCTCAGCCAACATAGGGATATCAAACTTATTCGAGTTGTATCCTGCTAAGTCTGCATCACCAATGAATTCAGCAATTCTATCTGCAGCTTCTTTAAAGGTGGGTGCATCTTTGATGTCTTCGTTTTTAATACCATGTATAGCAATGCTTTCTTCCGATATTTCCATTTCTGGGTTCAGGCGCAATGTTAATGTTGACTCTTCGTTTTTAGGACTGACTTTAAGAATGGATATTTCTACAATTCGATCTTTTGAAATGTCTAAACCAGTTGATTCGATGTCGAAAAAACAAATGTTTTTCTCTAAATTTAATTTCATATACAAATAAATGAAAAATGGGTTTATTACAACCCACTTTAACGTGTTCGGGCAAATATCCATTCTTTAATGGAAATATCCAAGTTGTAGCAAGAACTTTTGCGCTTAATTGTTAATCATGTCCAAACCGATTCACTTTAATATCTGATTGGGTATATCTGTAGTTATTGATGTAATAGGGAGTTCAGCAATTATTTTTGCTCTTTTGGGTCTGTTTACTGTCCATGCATTCGTTTCTATACCCAATTCCTTTGATTGAGCAATTAATTCAGGTCGTTTTAAGATGAGTTGATGCTCAAACCCAATAGCATTTATTTTTTGATAATAGATTTTGTAAAAATTAAAGTTATAGTTTTTGACAAGAACCATTCGTTGAAGTTTTGGCTCAATTGAGTAGGCATAATTTAAGATTCTACTGTCAAAGGACAATAAAACAGAGTTTTGAATCAAGTTGTGTGCTTTTAATTGCAAAATCAACTCTTGTGTAATGCGCTTTCGGTAACTTTTATTTCGTCTGCTTTTAATCTCAAGATATAAAGTAAGGTTTGGAAATGTTTTTACAACTTCAATAAAGTCACTCAATCGGGCTAAATGCTCGCCACTTGATAATTTCAGTTGATCCAAATCAGAGGAATGTGTTTTGTGAATGGTAAAGTTTTCATGGGATGGGTCGTGGTTCAGATAGAGGATATGGTCTTTTGACATTCGAATATCCACTTCTAATCCGTCAAATTGCTCTCTTATTGCAGCAAGTGCAGAGTTCAGTGAGTTTTGTGCAGCTCCTTCTGATTTCCAAAATCCTCTATGTGCAATTATTTTCATTCTCCTTTAAATCGTTTTAAAGATAATGAAAAAAATCAATGACCTACGTAATCATTGATTTTAAATGTGTTCTGTTTACGAATAGGAACTGACCGAATCACGTATGATTTTTTCAGCGCATCCTATTTGATTTTGACCAGACTATTACAGCGATGTGTTAGGATCAAAGGATTCTAAATAATCAGCAACTTTCTTAACAAACATTCCACCCAAGGCGCCATCAACAACTCTGTGGTCGTAGGAGTGAGACAGGAACATTTTATATCGAATTCCAATAAAATCGCCGTCTGGAGTTTCAATTACAGCAGGAACTTTACGAATTGCTCCAGTGGCCATAATTGCTACTTGGGGCTGATTGATAATTGGTGTTCCCATAACATTGCCAAACGTACCTACATTTGTGAGCGTATATGTTCCACCTTGAATTTCATCCGAAGTTAATTTATTTTCTCTGGCCTTTGTGGCAAGTTCATTCACTTTCTTTGCTAATCCATATAAATTAAGTTGGTCAGCATTCTTAATTACAGGAACAATTAAATTCCCTGAAGGTAAAGCTGCAGCCATTCCAATATTGATGTTTTTTCGTTGAATTATATTGTCGCCATCAACACAAATGTTAACACCAGGCATTTCTTTAATGGCACGTGCTACAGCTTCAATAAATATAGGTGTGAAGGTGAAGTTTTCCCCTTCTTTCTTTTTAAAATCACCTTTGATTTTATTTCTCCAATTCCAAATTGTTGTAACGTCTGCTTCAACAAAAGAAGTAACGTGTGGAGAAGTTTGCTTTGAACGCACCATGTGTTCTGCAATCATTTTCCTCATGCGGTCCATTTCGTAAATCTCGTCTCCTTCCATTCGTGGAACGCTTACAGGCTTGGCATCAGGTCTTTGTTTTGCTGGAGCCGTTGTCGGTGCAGAGATTTGCTCTTTTGTAGTAGATTCAGATTTATCGCCAGTACCACTTCCTCTGTTTTCAATATAACTTAAGATGTCTTTTTTGGTGACACGGCTTTTTTGGCCTGTACCTTTAATGCTTTCCAACTCATCTATTCCAATTCCTTCCTTTTGTGCAATATTTCTAACCAAAGGAGAATAGAATTTACCACTTGGACCCGTTTTATCGAGTTCCGTAGCTCCACTTGTCGATTCTACAGCATTATTGACTGTTGCAGCAACAGCTTCAACTGCTTTTGAACTTTCTTGTTGTTTACCGTTTGAGGTAGAAGTTGCTTCTGCTTGCGTATTGTCGGCTTCTCCTTCTTCTCCATCTGTAGAAATGAGAGCAATAACATCACCTACTTGTGCAACTTCATCTACGTCAAATAAGATCTTTGTAACTGTACCAGCAACTTCTGAAGGAAGCTCATTGTCAACTTTATCTGTTGCCACTTCAACTAAAGGCTCGTCAACTTCGATGGTGTCTCCAACATTTTTTATCCAGTTTGTAATGGTAGCTTCGGTAACACTTTCTCCCATTTTTGGGAGTCGGATCTCTACTTGTGACATATTGTATTTTTATATTTTGCTTAATTTTTCAAGTTACAAAAATAATTGAAAATTCGGTTATAACAAATGATTAATATTGATTATTGGTCAATTTTCTTCCAATTTTTACTTAAAATAGAGATGTCTTTAAAAATGGAATAATCTCTTGCATAGATTAAATTGAGTTTTGAACGTAACGAGGAATGGATATCTGCAGTCTTGCCTTCAGCGGGAGAAAGTATACCGTTCCTTATTTGAGGCAGTTTTTTAGACATTGTTTTTTCATCGTAAGAATAACCAACCCATGATTTTTTACCGATTAAAACAGACCAGCAATTTTTTAAAAAACCAATTTTATGCTTGAAAAAGAAAAGAGCAATAGGAGAGAAGAGCAACAAAAACAACGACATAAAAAAGTCGAAGGTTCTTTTGTTTCTTTTGTTGGCACTGGTTGAAATATTATCGATCTCCATAATATATAAATCGCCTGAAGTGTCAATTGAATTACTGCCTATGAGATACATACTGTTAGGTTGTGCAATTTTGAACTCTACTTTATGGGCTGCTGTTTTTGACATCCAGCTTATAATTGTTTCTGCAGTGTTGTCTTTGGCACAGAAAATAACTTCATCAATTTCATAAATATCGATTATTTGATCGAGTTGGTTCAATACGCCACTGTCGTTTTCTGACTTTTCGTTGGTGGGAGAAACGCTGTAAATAGATTTTACTTTGTGGGGTGTATTTTTTAGAATTTGTTGCACCCTGTGGACTTCTGTTGCTTCTCCAACAATGGCAAAATTCTTATTCTTGACCCCTTTTAAATCAAAGCGACCGCCGAGTGCAAAATGAAGGATAAATCTAGAGATTAAAAAGTAAAGAAGTACAATTGCAGCACCTATGAAAATAAATAAACGTGAAAATTGAGCTTCTTTTGGCAACAAGCCATAAATAATTAAAATAATTGCTGTACCGATAAGTGTACCTTGGAATATAGATTTCAATTTAATGAAGGAATCATACACACCCGAATAAAAGTTGGTGATTAACCAGATAAGCGTATAACCTGGCAAGGCATAGTAGATTATTGCATCGGGAAACTCAATGTTTTGGAGTGACCAAAATTGTGTGAGTATGTTTAAGCCTATAACGATAACTACAAAATCAATTAGAGGCAAAATTATCCGTTTTATAAAACGATTTAAAAGCGCCATTCCTGCTCTAAAATAGATGGCCAAGTTGATAAAGAAGGAAAAGACTTGTGCCCGCTTTTGAGAAAAGTGCTTCTCGGCAAAAATAGCCATAGCACGATAAAATACAAAAACGTAATTGATACTGCTTTTCTTTGTGCTTTCTCCTTTGTAATGGATAATTTGGGTCTCTGGAAAATAATAATTTTTATATCCTCCTTGGGTAATTCGGTAGGATAAATCAATGTCTTCTCCATACATAAAAAACGCTTCATCAAGTAGCCCGACCTTGTTTAAAGTTGATTTGCGCATAAACATATATGCCCCGCTGAGAATTTCGATTTCATTGCTTTCAAACTCATCCAAGTAACCCAAATGGTATTTGCTGAATCTTTTGCTCTTTGGGAACAATCTCGACAATCCAAAAATTTTATAAAATGCGACAGCAGGTGTAGGTAAACCCCTTTTACTTTCAGGTAAAAACTTGCCTTTTCCGTCGATCATTCTAACGCCCAAACCACCAGCTTTAGGATGTTTGTTCATAAAGTCTATGCATTTCTGAAAAGTATCTTCCTCTACAACGGTATCGGGATTAAGCAGTAAAATATATTCTCCTTGGGCAATCTCAATAGCTTGGTTGTTGGCTTTTGAAAAACCTAAATTGTTCTTGTTTTCAATGAGATGAACATTTGGGTAATGCTTTTTAATCATGTCAACAGATCCATCTATAGAATTGTTGTCGACAACAAAAACCTCACCTTCTATTGACTTGAGTGCTGTAAAAACAGAATTGAGGCATTGCTCTAGAAAGTATTCAACATTGTAGTTGACAATAATTATAGATATGCGAACGGACTTGTTTTCCAACGGTTATATAGCATTTTAAAAGAAAAAATTACTTCATGGCAATGCAAGAAATCTCTATGGGGACATTCATTGGGAGTCCTTTAACTTCAACCGTTTCACGTGCAGGTGGTGCCTCCGGAAAATAGGTGGCATAAACGGCATTGATTTCTGAAAAATCAGCCATTGATTGAATAAAAATTGAGCACTTTACAATGTCTTTCATATCAAATTCTGCAGCCTTTATTAAAGATGCGATATTTTCCATGACTTGTTGCGTGGCCTCTTGAATCGAACCTACACATAGTTTCCCAGTTTGGGGATTCAATGGAATTTGACCACTGATAAATAAAGTGCCGTCTTTAAGTAATGCCTGACTGTATGGACCTATTGGTGCGGGGGCATTGGGAATGGTAACAATCTTTTTCATTTTATTGTCTACTTTTTACAAGTTTAACAAATTTGCGTTAAATACCATCTATTTTTAGATACAAACTGTATAGAAAAATAAGATTCAAATAAAAAAATAGTATTCAATATGGCTGTTTCCGATTGCCATTAGGCAGAGCAATGTGTTTTACTCTATATCAAATACTTTCTCATCGATTTTACCATTGATTTTAAGTTCGTCAATAATTCCTGTCATTCCATTTGCACCCGCTTGACGCATGGTATTTTTAGGAAATAGATAACCGTTGTAATTGGTGTATTCACTATAGTTTGAACTCATGTTTTGCGGTCCTTCATCACTCGACAAATCAATGGTCTTGGTATACATCTTTAAAAATGTCTTCGTGCTGTAATAAGCCTTTGTTGTTACTTCGCCAATTTTGTATTGAATGACATATAATGAATCCGCATCCTCTCGACCTTCTATACCCAATACTTCTACAACGTCAAGATTACAAAGCAAACTGTATTCTGGAAAAACAGCAGCTGTTTTTTTCTTGTTGGCAATTTCTTCAGCTGTAAACGCTTCTGTTTCGACTTCCATTTTTTGGTTCATGGTTTTGGTAACGCCTCCATCTCCAGTAAATATTTCTTGTTGAATAACCATACCATTAAATTCCAATTTAGAATAGTTTTTATTGGGCGCCATAAAATACTTGGTCATGTGCATTTCCATTGGCGTTTGATTTACTTTTACAGTAACCTTTTCTGCTACCGTTTTAATTTTATTGATCTTTTTTTCAGCAGCTTTCATACTCGATGTCTTGGTTACTGCCATTAAATAATTTTCCATTATTTCTGCTTTTGAAAGATCTGAAGGGAGAAATTTCTTCTCTTTTAGTGGGTCACCAAAGGCATCCAATTCTTGAATTTTACCATCTGAATCAAATTGTTTGATTTTGTCTTTTATATCTTTATTTCCAACTACAATAATGTATAAATTATTGGGTTTAAAGTATTTTTTAGCCATTTCCATAACATCCTGATTTGTTACGGCACTTACCTTTTGTAAATATATTTTGTAATAATCTTCTGGCAAATGGTTTCTATATGTGTTTAATGCAAATCGGGCTACTGTTTTTGGCGATTCTAATGAACGGGCAAATCCTCCAGATAACGATGCCTTTGTAAGCGCAATTTCGTCTGCTGTGGGCAAACTGTCTGAGATGCGGTTCAATTCTGCAAGAAACTGAACAATTGAAGAATCTGTGACTTCATTTCTAAAATTCCCTGTTGCATAGAAAAAACTGCCTTCTCTTTTGATTTGGAGTTGAGAATAAGCCCCATAAGTATACGCCTTATCTTCACGTAGATTTTGCATTAATCGGGTGCCAAAACCGCGTCCGCCAAATAATTTATTCGTAACAGAGAGTTGAATTTGATTTTTATCTCCAGGCAACATGTCAATAGGAAAAGCAATACTGATGACAGATTGTACAGCACCTGGCTTTTCTACAAAAATCACTTGATTTTTCCCTGGTGTAACACCAGAGTTATATTTCCTCTTAAAGGGATTTTCTCCTTGCCAGTCACCAAACCTCTCTTCTGCAATCTTCTTCGCTTTTGCTTTGTCAATATCTCCTACAATAACCAAATAACTGCCTTTTGGCGTAAATTGTTTTTTATACAAGTCAATAACATCTTGTCTTGAAATATTGTCGAGTGTTTCCTTAGTCATAATTTCTCCATAAGGATGTTTCTCTGTGAAAATAGTTTTGTACATGGCATTTGACATCATTGAACCTGCCTCAGATTGAATCGAAAAAAGCTTAGATTCATATTTTTTCTTAATGCGTTCAAATTCATCCTCTGGGAAAATGGCGTTTTTCATCACATCTGTCATTAAGTCAAGTCCTTTGCTCAAATGTTTGGTGAGCACATTTAAATAAATATTGTTACTGCTCGCCGATAGACGGGCGCCAATAAAGTCTTTTGAAACATCGAGTTCATCTTTTGTTCTGTTAGATGTTCCAGACAAAATTAAATCTCCCATTAGATCTGAAAGCCCCGCTTTGTTTCCCTCTAACCTTGGGTCGGATCCCATTACCAAATTAAAAGATACTTTGGGGATACTGTTGTTGGTCGATAAAATTACTTTCATTCCATTGTCTAAATCAAATACAACGGGATCGGCAATATGAATCTCTGGAGCGGGTCCAGGTTCTGGGGCTTTTGACCGATCGACTTGACCAAAAGCAAAAACAGTGATAAACGAAAGAGAAATTCCGATAATTATATTTTTCATTTTCATATTCTTTAATATTTATTGTCTTTTAAAAATCTGCTTATTTTTTGGGTAAATAATACAACACCAATCGCCCATTATCCGTAAAGTATTTGTTGGCTACTCTTTTTAGATCCTCACGTGTAATGCCGTCATAAGCATTCAACTCTTCATTGATTAAATTGGTGTTTTTATAATATACATGATAATTGGCAAGGGCTTCTGCAATTCCAGCTACGGTGCTGTTTGAAGAATAAAAGTCATTTTCAAATTGATTTTTAACCTTTTCAAATTCCTTTTCAGTAACCAATTCTGTTTTCGCTCGACTGATTTCTTCGTCTAAGGCTTCCCGAAGTACGGTTGGGTCAACATCTTTATTGGCTATACCAGCAAACAAAGCCATGCCTGGATCTTCAAGAGGAAAGGAAAATGAAAATGCTGCAACAGCCAGTTCCTTATCTTCAACAATGTTCTTATTGATTCTAGCGCTTGTTCCTCCCGACAAAATTTTATTTAACATGCTTAAGGCATAGGCATCATCAGAGTTTTCGGCAGGAGAATGGTAGGCAATAATTACAGCGGGCAACTGAATGTTATCGTAAACTGTATCCACAATTTCTTTGGTCATCTTGGGCTCTTTGATGTGAGGACGTGGAACTACAGTTGGTTTCTTTTCGTACTTGGCAATCATTGCTTTTCCCTCTTTTGAGGTAGTTTTAAAGAAATCTTCTTGGTTAAATATAGATTTATCCTTGCCGTACTTTGTTCTAAATTCTGAATCGGACATTTGGAGATAATCCCGATATAGGTTAATGGCTTCACCTTTGGGAATTGAACCGAAATATTGATCGATGAGTTTTTTTGTGTCTTCTATGTTGATGTCTCCTGCAATGGAAAGAGTAGCGTTTGCTGGAACGTAAAATGTTTTATAGAAGTTGATATAATCTTCTTCCTCAGCAGCATCCAAGTCTTCCATCGAGCCAATGGGAACCCATCTGTATGGGTGTTTTTTAAAAAGACGTTTAAAGGATTCGGACATTAATGAACCGTAAGGACGATTATCAACACGTTGTCTTTTTTCTTCTTTGACAACTTCACGCTGGGTTTCGATTCCCGTACTGTCTACTTTCGCATGCAACATTCTTTCTGATTCTAACCACAAGCCTAACGCGAGTTGGTTGGAGGGAAGCAAATCATAGTAGAAAGTCCGGTCTTGCGATGTATTGGCATTTAAAGCACCTCCATTTTTCTCAACGTACTTGGCATACTCTCCTCGGTCAATATTCTTACTGCCTTCAAACATTAAATGTTCAAAGAAATGAGCAAATCCTGTTCTTTTGGGGTCTTCGTTTTTCGAGCCAACATGGTAAAGAACAGAAACAGCAACTATTGGTGTGGAATGATTTTCATGTAATATAACATGTAACCCATTATCTAGGTCATATTCTGTAAAATCAATTGTATAGTCTTGGGCTTGAAGGTTAAAAGATAAAGATGCTATAAAAAGAGTAGAAAAAAATAATTTCATGGTATTTATTGTTTAAATATCTGCCCAAAGAAAGTAATTTTTATCGAGATTATACTCTCTCTTTATATAAATTGGCTGTATTCTAGGATAAATGGTATATATTGTACCGTTTTTATCAATAACAGCAAGTCCGTACCTCAATATCAATTTGAATATTGTTGTATTTCAGACCCAATGCTATTGGTTGCCTGTTAAGAAAGTGGAATCAATTCTGATTTTTGAACCAAAAGTTAGATGTGGATTTACCCTTGAAACAGTGGGAACTGAACCATCATCTCCTTTACCTCTCGGCGCACTTCTTCGTTGATTTTTTCATCATTTATATGGGTGATGATTTTATCCAAGTAACCAATCACTTTAGGAATGTCTTTTTCTTTTAATCCTCTTGTAGTAATAGCTGGTGAGCCTATACGGATTCCAGAAGTTATAAAGGGAGATTCGTTGTCGAAGGGCACCATGTTTTTATTGACCGTTATGTGTGCGTTGTTTAAGGCATTCTCAGCATCTTTACCAGTAACGCCCTTGTTGCGCAAGTCAATAAGAATACAATGGTTGTCAGTTCCTCCCGAAATAATATTGTAGTCGCGTTTCACAAGTTCTTCTGCCATTAATTGAGCATTTTTTAAGACTTGTTTTTGATAATCAATAAATTCGGGTTGTAAAGCTTCACCGAAAGCAACGGCTTTTGCAGCAATAATATGTTCTAAAGGACCGCCTTGTGCACCAGGAAAAACAGCAGCATCCAACAATGCAGCCATGGATTTTAAATTGCCATTTTTCCAACGCAATCCAAAGGGGTTTTCAAAGTTTTTACCCAGCATGATGACACCACCTCTTGGTCCTCGCAACGTTTTATGAGTAGTGGAGGTAATGATATGACAATGTTTTAATGGGTCTTTGAGCAGTTTTGTTGCAATAAGTCCAGCTGGATGTGAAATGTCAGCAAGAGTTAATGCGCCAATATCGTCGGCCACTTTACGGATCCTTTCATAATCCCAATCTCTACTGTAAGAAGAGGCTCCAATGATAATTAATTTGGGCTTCACTTTATGGGCTTTTTCTTCCAAAGCATCGTAATCTACACGCCCAGTTTCTTTATCAACTCCATAAAAATGGGTTTTGTATAACTTTCCCGAGAAATTAACAGGTGACCCATGAGTTAAATGTCCGCCATGTGAAAGTTCAAATCCCAGAATGTCATCACCTGGATTTAAACACGCCATCATAGCCGCAAAATTCGCTTGTGAACCTGAATGGGGCTGAACGTTTGCCCATTCTGCACCAAAAAGTTTACAAACACGATCAATTGCCAGTTGTTCAACTTCATCAACAACTTCACAGCCACCGTAGTAGCGTTTTTTGGGTAGACCCTCAGCATACTTATTGGTAAGCACTGAACCCATTGCTCTCATTACATTATCACTTACGCTGTTCTCAGAAGCAATCAGTTCCAATCCATTGATTTGACGTTCTTTTTCACGCTCAATTAAATCAAATATTTCCTTGTCGGTTTTCATTATAAATTTATTTAAAAAACAATACTTTCAATTTTATTCTCCAATTTTATAAAACTGGCTACGTTGGGGCGAAAATATAACCATTTTTTAACTCTAATTTGCATTATTCTTCACATTCTTTTGTTTCAAGAGTTAATTGACTTATTTTCAATCAATTGAATCTTTTTAACCCGATTTATTCATCAATCTCACACTGCTAGATTATCAGATAATTGATAAGCAGCATGTTATAAGTTTTGCGATATCTATTTTAATCTGAACTATTCATACATTTTCTATTCCAAAGCTAAACTGCCTGCTATCTTTGGAAATGCTCGAAATTTTTATAATATCCAAGTTTAAAAACGCTTGTATTTTGGTAAGAAAAGAAAATAGAGCCACAGAACAGTGCAAATATTAATCGCTTTTCAGGTCAATTCTATTGATTGAATGAAGTTGATGGGAATACATATCTTTTTCTTTAACATAAATTCCTTTTGTATCTATTGTATCAATACGAACTCTTCCGTGTGCATGGATAATTTGAGCATGTTTTAAAATTATTCCAACGTGGGTAACCTTTCCTGTTTTTTCAGAAGCAAAAAAAGCCAAATCACCTGGTTGGTGTTCGCTAAAAGAAATTTGTTTACCCTCCAATACTTGTTGAGATGCATTGCGTTGCATGGCGTAGCCTTTTTGCTGGTAGATGGTTTGGGTTAATCCAGAGCAATCAATTCCGTATTTTGTTCTTCCGCCCCAAAGATAAGGAGCATTAATGTAGTCATTTGCCAGTTCAATAATTGACTTATTGTTGAGTTGAGAGGGCAGTTGCTCCCACTTGAATAAAGAAGTTCCTAGATTAAACGTCTTTTCTTTTGAATGAAGAGGTGCGCCTTGCAGTACTTTTTGTTCTCCCCATGGAGTATGGATAATCAGTTCATTATCTTGTTGCCGTTCTGGATTTTCATTTAACAATTGAGCTTCTTCCTCTGCAATAGAGAGCAACTGTTTTTCATCGACCCAACCTGTATATTGATCATGTAAAATTTCGATTTCTAACCATTGATTATGAATTTTCAAAACTTTAACCAATTCGCCAAACAGCAATTGTGTTACCATCTCAGAAGCGTCTTTGGGCTGACTTCTAACGGGAATTACAGTTAAACTACAGAAGGCAAATTCTCCTTTATTCATTACTTTTTCTTTGGGAAATTGGAGTGGTTTAATATATTTTTGATTTGTTGTATATGACGTTCATTGTGGTAAATGACAAACATAAGCGCATCCCCGAGTCTTAAACGAATAATTTTACTGATGGACATGGGAATTTTAATTTTTTTGAGATTCACTTCTTTTGCCTTGTCAAGTATCGTAAGCATTTCTTCTTGCGAATGAATAAAATTCTCTACAGAATGCTCATCGAGCAAATCAGGATTTGTAGTAGGATTATAGTTTTTTGTCGCTTGAAATTTACGTTTAATGTTATTTGCACGCCCCAACTTCATTGATCGCCAAGCGCTTCTGCCCAAAGGAGAAGAGATGAACTGTTCTTTAGCGTTTTTGTGTTTTTTACGTCTTATTTTGCTTAATATCAGTTTATTGTAGTATTCAGAGTAGCTGTTGAGGTGAGAGAGCACTTCTTGAATACTCCAGCTTGTGGAAGAAGAACGCCATATCATTTGCTGTTCGCCTAAATGGACACACTTCTTTTGAACAAAAGATAAATTTTCTTGCGTAATACCTTTAAGATTAGCGATTAACTCATCCGACAAAACCCCTTTCATAGCTTTTATTATTTATTGCCTTAAAAATAATATAATTTCATTGAGTGCACAATGAATTGAGGTGTTTTTCTCTAAACTTTTGAAACATCCACTATTTTACTACAGAGTTTGCTTTTTCGAGACAGTTGCTTTATGTTACAATAAGACCTTTGTCTTAGAATGTGGGATAAGTTTTTGGTACAAAAAAGTGCTTTTATAGATTATTTTATATTTTATAAATATCCAACAGGTTAATTTATTAATTTTAGGCTTTAAATAAGAGAAAGAAATATAGTCCTCTTTTTATAAACTTATAATTACACTTTAAAATAAAAAACTATGGCAAGCAAGAAAGAATTAAAAAAGGAAATCAATAAGGGAATCAATAATGTAATTGACGAAAGTTACAGCATTCAACTTTATGATGAATCGAAAAAGAAGAAAACGGATGCTTTAATTGATGAAGTAGTTCAATTTAAAAATGAAATAATTTCAACCATCAATGCGGCAACAAAGAAGAAGGATTTTCCATCCATCAAAGAAAAGTTTGAAAAGGCCAATGAAAAGTGGAAAACACAGTTGAGTAAATTGTAAGGAGAAATTCAATTGTATCCTGATTCTAGCGATTGACCATTCCTTCACTGATGTATAATATTTAGCATATAATCAATATGTTATATGAATTTTTTTGGTGTGTTTTACGTTCTTATTTTTGGAGTTCAGCTAATTTGTGAATGGGTGAATAGTTCAGGCTAAGCGTAAGAGTTCACTACTTTATGTTACAAAGAGTTCTTAAATTGGAATTCGGGCTAATGCTTTGCATCATTGCGGGATTAGGAGTTCTTCTTTTGAATCATTTTTTGAATTCTTACCATTTCGTCTCTTAATCGTGCGGCCTCCATAAAGTCGAGTTCTTTCGACGCCTTTTTCATTTGTCGCTCTACTACTTTTACTCTTTTTTCCAATTCTTCAGAACCCATGTATTGTTCTACAGGGTCGGCTGCTATCATCGAATTATCTTCTGCTTCATAACGGTATTCAAAGGCATTTTTATTGGCTTTATTTAATGGAGTCGGCTCAAGCCCATGTTCTTCGTTATAGGCTTGTTGTATTGCTCTTCTTCGGTTGGTTTCATCAATGGTTTTTTCCATGGACTTCGTAACAACATCTGCATACATAATTACCAATCCATTGACATTTCGTGCTGCTCGACCTGTTGTCTGCACCAAGGAACGTTCATTTCTTAAAAAACCTTCCTTATCGGCATCCAAGATAGCAACCAGACTAACTTCTGGTAAATCTAAGCCTTCCCGAAGCAAATTTACGCCTATAAGGACATCAAAAACACCTTGACGCAGTTGTTGGAGTATTTCGACCCGTTCCAAGGTATCAACTTCGCTGTGAATGTAGCGACAAAGTATACCCATTCGCTCAAAATATTTTTGTAGCTCCTCTGCCATTCGCTTGGTTAAAGTGGTCACCAATACCCTCTCTTTTATTTCAATACGTTTTTGTATCTCTTCAATTAAATCATCGACTTGGTTGATGCTTGGGCGGACTTCAATTTTTGGATCCAATAAACCTGTTGGACGGATAATTTGTTCTACAACAACGCCTTCTGATTGCTCAACTTCATAATCTGCTGGGGTAGCACTAACATAGATGACTTGGTTCAACATCGACTGAAATTCTTCGAATTTTAACGGCCGATTGTCCATCGCCGCCTGTACTCTAAAGCCAAATTCTACCAAGTTAATTTTTCGAGAGTGATCACCTCCCCACATCGCTCTAATTTGTGGAAGGGTAACATGACTTTCATCAATAACCATCAAATAATCGTCAGGGAAATAATCCAATAAACAGAATGGCCGCATCCCTGGAGGACGTTTGTCGAAATACCGGGAATAATTTTCGATTCCCTGACAATAGCCCAATTCTTTAATCATTTCAATGTCGTATTCTGTGCGCTCTAATAATCGTTTGGCTTCTATTCCTTTACCTTGTTTTTTAAAGGCTTCCACTTGAATCCATAAATCTTCTTGGATCATTTCAATGGCTTCCTTTGTGTTTTCTGGTGTACTGACAAAAAGATTTGCTGGATAAATATTAATGGCATCCAACTCTTCAAGAACCGAATTGCTCTTAGGATCAATGGTCGATATACCTTCTATTTCATCTCCCCAAAACTCAATTCTTAAAGCGTAATCAGCATAGGCTAGATAGATGTCTACGGTATCACCATTTACACGAAATGTACCTCGGTTAAACTCCTCACCAGCTCGAGAATATAAATTCTCTACCAACTTAAAAAGAAATTTATTTCTCAAAATTTCATCACCTTTTTTGACGTGAATGATGCTCTTTTCAAATTCATTGGGGTTCCCAATTCCGTAGATACAAGAAACTGAGGAAACGACAATTACATCACGGCGTCCAGATAAGAGCGCAGAGGTGGCAGACAACCGCAATTTTTCAATTTCATCGTTGATTGCCAAATCTTTTTCGATATAAGTGTCCGTAACTGGTAAATAGGATTCAGGTTGGTAATAATCGTAATAAGAAACAAAATACTCTACTTTATTCTCAGGGAAAAACTGTTTGAATTCGTTGTAAAGTTGAGCCGCCAATGTCTTGTTGTGTGACAATATTAACGTTGGGCGATCAATTTTCTGAATAACATTGGCCACCGTAAACGTTTTTCCACTTCCCGTAACACCTAATAAAGTTTGGTGCTTTGTATTGTCTTCTATACCTTTGATTAATTCTTGAATCGCTTGGGGCTGATCCCCGGTAGGTTTGAAAGGAGAAACAAGTTTAAAATCCATAGAACAAAGATAAAGAAATAACCTGCATTATTCATTGCATTTTTGAAACATCCACTATTTTATTTATAGAGTTAGCTCTTTTGAGATAGCTACATCGATTATTTAACCCGAACTATTCATACATTTTCTATTCTATAGCTAAACGGTCTCCCATCTACCATCTAAAATAAATATCTGTTAATCTACCCTAAAATTTGTCTTTCCAATTATAAAAATTTTACTTTTGCACCGATGCAAAAAAGAAGTTATATATTTTTACTGTTCTTTTCGCTATTGTTGCTTGGCTCATGCAGTGAATATCAGAAGGTTGTTAAAGGAAACAACTATGAAGAAAAATTTTTGTTGGCCAACAGTATGTATGCGAAAGAAAACTATTCTAAAGCAATCGGTTTATATGAACAGGTTTACCAGCGCTTCCCAAAAGTAGACAAAGGTGTGGTTTCCTATTATCGTTTAGGAAAATGCTATTTTGGGCAAGAAGATTATTATATGGCGGGGTATTATTTCAGTCAATTTACTTTGCGGTATCCATCTTCTGAACAAGCGGAAGAGGCTTTGTTTATGAACGCAATTTGTTCTGTGAAAAACAGTCCTAAAGCAACATTGGATCAGAAGGATACCAAGAAAGCACTAAATGATTTACAACTTTTTATTCAGCGGTATCCAGATAGTGATTTAATTGATTCCTGTAATCGTACGATGGACCGTTTGAGATTCAAATTGGAAACGAAAAGGTTTGATGCTGTTCAATTGTACAGTAAAATGGAAGACCATCGGGCAGCCGTTGCTTCAGCAGCCTCATTTTTGGAAGATTATCCACGTTCTTCATACATTGAGGAAGCAGCATCTATTTTATGTGAAAATGCATACCAATTAGCGATGAAGAGTGTATTGAGTAAGAAGAAAGAAAGAATTGAACGGGCAATTGAAGCATTTAGCAAATACGACCACCTTTTTGAAAAGAAGAGTTACAGAAAGCAAAGGGCCAAACAAAATGATAAATTGACTGAAGAGTTAGAAAAAGTTAATGAAAGGTATGCCTACAACGATATTGTGAGGGCTTTTAGAAGTTCAAATTCATCTTCAAAGCATAAAAAAATGCATTATCTTAAGGAAACCATAACAAGATTTAATAACTTTGCGGAGAATTATCCAAATTCAGACTTATATGATAAAGCAAAATCGCTGAATTCAAAAGCTGAAAAGGAATTAAAAAATTTGTAAAATAGATCAAAAAATATGAGTTTCAAATACAGCAAGGCAGAGCGTACGACCATTACTAGAGATACTGTTGAATTAGAGAAAGAAACAGGAAATATCTATGAGTCGATTGTAATTTTATCAAAAAGAGCAAATCAAATCAATATAGATTTAAAAGAGGAATTGACTCAAAAACTCCAAGAGTTTGCTTCTACAACTGATAATTTAGAAGAAATTTTTGAAAATCGAGAACAAATTGAGATTTCACGCTTTTACGAACGTATGCCCAAACCTACTGCAATGGCATTGGATGAGTTTGTGAACGGAAAGATATATCTCAAAGAGCTCACAGAGTAACCTTTAAGTATAATGTTGCGCGGAAAGCGGATTATCGTCGGTATAACTGGTGGAATTGCAGCCTATAAAATTGCTCTACTTATTCGGATATTAAAAAAGAATGGGGCAGAAGTTAAATGTGTTTTAACTCCTGCCTCTTGTGACTTTATAACACCACTAACCGTTTCTACTTTATCACAAAATCCTGTTTACATTAATTTCTGGAACCAAGAAAATGGTGAATGGATAAATCATGTAGAATTAGCTGCATGGGGTGATTTGATGGTAATAGCTCCACTTACTGCAAATACACTTGCTAAATTGACTCATGGCTATTGCGATAATCTACTCACTGCAATTTATCTTTCTGCAAAATGTCCTGTAATGGTTGCTCCAGCAATGGACTTGGACATGTATGCTCACATAACCACAACTGAGAATCTTAGAAAATTAGCCGATCAAGGTGTTCAAATTGTTCCTGCTGAAGAAGGTTTCTTGGCTAGCGGTTTATCGGGAAAGGGGAGAATGTCTGAACCGCAAACCAT
Source organism: uncultured Fluviicola sp. (assembly GCA_964585545.1). Classification (GTDB taxonomy): domain Bacteria; phylum Bacteroidota; class Bacteroidia; order Flavobacteriales_D; family Crocinitomicaceae; genus Brumimicrobium. The sequence continues at coordinate 86,559 of CAZPDT010000012.1, read as the reverse complement.
TGCAGAAGAAATCAAACATTTTTTTGAACACAAGCAGTCAATGAAAGGTCAAAAAGTATTAATTACTGCTGGGCCAACCTACGAATCGATTGATCCTGTTCGATTTATAGGCAACCATTCCAGCGGGAAAATGGGATTTGCCTTGGCTGAAAACTGTTTAAAAAGAGGCGCCGAAGTAATCCTCGTTACAGGACCAACACACTGTGTTTTGCACCATAAAAATTTAATCCGAATTGACATTACTTCGGCAGGTGAACTATTTAAAGTTGCAAAAGAAAATTTCTCAGATTGTACTGGAGGAATTTTTGCCGCTGCAGTTTCTGATTATCGACCTGTAAATAAAGCGACAGAAAAGTTAAAAAAATCGGCAGATACAATGCAAATAGAACTTGTTAAAAATCCTGATGTGTTGAAAACAATTGGAGAAACCAAATCCAATAAACAATGGCTTGTAGGATTTGCACTAGAAACCAATGACGCCCTTAAACATGGAGCTGAAAAACTAAAGAAAAAAAACTTGGATCTTATCGTAGTGAACTCGCTTGAAGATGCTGGCGCAGGATTTGGTCATGACACAAATAAGATAACATTATTGGACAGTAACAATAAAACTACTAAATTTGAGTTATCTTCAAAAAAAGAAGTGGCCAATAATATTTTAGATTATCTACTGACATTAAAGCAATGAAATATATATCTTTTTTAATTTTATTATTCAGCACGACACTCCTTTCAGCTCAAGAGTTAAACTGTAGCGTGAATATACAAACTGATCCAGGTTTAGATATTACAACCAAAGAAAAGGATGTGATAAAAGAAATTGAACAATCTGTTACTGAATTAATTAACAGTACTACATGGACAAAGGATGAATATGAAGTGGAAGAAAGAATAAATTGTGCTTTACAATTTTCTATTACTAAAGTCAGTGGCGATTCTTATGAAGCAACTTTGCAAGTTCAATCGACACGACCCGTTTTCAATTCTTCGTACAACACGACAGTTTTCAACTTTCTCGATAAAGATGTCAATTTTACTTTTAGGAGAGGAGCGAAGTTTATTTATTCCGACAATCAATATACTGACAATCTTACCTCAATTATTGCATTTTATGCTTATTATATTATTGGTTTAGATGGAGATTCTTTTGCAATGAAAGGAGGGGGGACTTACTTAAAAAAAGCGCAAAACATCGTCATGTTGGCACAAAAAAGTATGTTGTCTGGTTGGAAAGCAGATTCAAAAGGACGAAAAAACAGGTATTGGTTGATTGAGAATCAGTTGCAACAACTTTTTGAGCCTTTAAGAGAAGCTTTTTACATATACCATAGAAAAGGTTTGGACAATATGTTCAACAATCAAAACTTGGGCAGAGAGAATATGGTTAAGGCTTTACAGCATTTACTTACAGTTACCAAAGCACGACCAGGATCTGTAAACGTTCTGAATTTTGTTCAATCCAAGAAAAATGAATTGATAGGAATTTTTTCAGAATCGGGAACCAAGGAAAAAACGGAAGTGGTCAATCTACTCAAAAAGATTGATCCTACCAATACATCGGATTATCAAGAAATACTAGAATAATGCTGAATCGGTTAGCGGTAAATAACTTTGCACTTATTGATAACGTACAGTTTGTTGTGGAACAGGGATTTACTGTGATAACTGGAGAAACGGGATCTGGAAAATCTATTCTGCTGGGTGCATTGCGCCTTATTTTAGGAGATCGAGCAGATTATTCTGTAATCCGTGACAAGGATAAAAAAACCATTGTAGAAGCCACTTTCACTATTGACGAAGTGGAGTTCTCTAGCCTTTTTGAATGTCATGATTTAGATTTTGACACGGAAACTGTTATCCGAAGAGAAATCAATGCTAAAGGAAAGTCACGGGCTTTTATCAACGACACCCCTGTTCAACTCTCTATTTTGAAAGCATTTGCTGAAAAATTAATTCATATTCATTCACAACACCATACTTTAGCATTAAAGAACAAGGATTTTCAACGTTCAATATTGGATGTGATTGCCGACCATCAAAGTGATTTAAAAAAGTTTCAATCTCTATTCTATCAAACGAGAACATTGAAAAAACAAATTCATGAACTCCAAGAGAACAAGTCCAAAATGGTTATGGAGTCTGAGTTCAATACTTTCCAATTGGAAGAGCTAAAGCAACTAGAATTGGAAGCCCTCGATTATGAGAAGATAGAAGAAGAAGTAAAACGCGGAGAACAGTTTGAGGAAATCCAATCCGTATATCAACTGATTTCACGTACCATTAATGATGATGAAGGTGTTTTGAATGCACTCAATAGAGTTCTTGTATCGGGAAAAGTGAAGGATGCCAAAATTGAAAAACTGATGGAACGTATTCGGTCGGTAAATATCGAATTAAAGGACATTGGAGATGTGGCTGAGGACGATTTATCAGAGTTGATATTAGAGCCCGGACAATTGTCAAAGCATATCCAAAGATTGGATGCCTACAATAGTGCTTTACGCAAACACAATTTGACGACACAAAAAGAGTTGGAAGAACTGATGTTCAGTTTATCGAATGAATTGAATGATGCTGATCAAATTGAAGCAAAAATTGCCCAAAAGGAAAAGGAACTTAATACTATTAATGCTAAGGCGCTGCATTTGGCAGAGAAAATTTCAAAAGGTCGACAAACGGCTGCTCAAACGATAGAGAAAGAAGTTTCTATTTTGTTAAATGAGTTGAAATTAGAAGGTGCAAAAATTCATTTTGAGTTGAGTCGGACAGCAATTAACGAATATGGTATTGATGAAATCACCTTGTATTTCGCACCCAATAAAGGTGTTGAACCTCAAATTATAGAAAAATCTGCTTCGGGAGGAGAACTCTCTCGTTTAATGTTGGTTATCCAGTTTATGCTTTCCAAAAAAAGGCAATTGCCAACAGTAATATTTGATGAAATAGATACAGGAGTTTCTGGAGAAGCCGCTCAACGTATTGGTGTCTTGTTAAAAAAAATGGGCCAGAAAATGCAACTTTTGGCGATTACCCATTTGCCACAAGTGGCAAGTAAAGGGGCGCACCACATCTTGGTCGTTAAAGAAGATAAGGAAGGAAGAACAAAAACATTTTTAAAAAAGCTTGGAGAAGAAGAGCGCATAGAAGAAATAGCCAAGCTAATGAGTGGGAGTAAAATTAACGATGCTGCTTTAGTCAATGCAAAAAACTTAATGTATGATGAATAAAAAAATGATTGTTACAGGATTGATTTTTATAATTATAGGAATTGTATTTGGAATCATGCAAGCACATTATCTGGTTAAACTGGGGGTTGGTGAACATCAAATCGAAAGTGTCGGAACAGCTTCTGATTATTTGTTTTATAATGGAATAGGGCTTCTTGCACTAACTGCATTAACACCTCAGTTTGATTTTGGTCTACAATTTCCCTATCGTGGGATTTTATGGGGAACAATTTTCTTTGCGGGGTCAATTATGAGTTTTGCTATTTTTCCTGTAATGGATATTAATGTGCAATTTCTTTGGCCTGTAACTCCAATTGGGGGCATATTAATGATTTTCGGATGGTTATCAATCTTAATTAAATATTTAAATACGTATAAAAGGTAAAGTTTTGAACAGATTGTGAATAATTTATTGGAATAAATAAGGTGACCCCATCATTATCAACTAAATTTGTAAATTAAAAAACAGAGGTAAAATAAAACAACAATCATGGAAGAATTTGGTAATAGAAATTCGAATGCCAATTTAAAAGATGACATCGATTTAGGGAATTTAGGAAATGTATACTGGAACTTGAGTCCAGCAGAGCTCGTTGAAGACACAATACTCATGGGAGAGGGCGTACTGTCCGACTCTGGAGCTATTGCTGTAAATACGGGCAAGTTTACGGGCCGATCACCAGAAGATCGATTCATAGTGTGTGATGACAAAACAAAAGATACTGTGTGGTGGGGCAAAATAAACAAGAAGTTTGATCCTCAAAATTTTGATATACTGTACAACAGAATGAAAGCCTATCTCACCAATAAAGATATGTATGTTCGCGATTCTTACGTATGTGCCGATGACAATTACAGATTGAATATTCGTGTAGTAACAGAACTGCCTTGGGGCAATATGTTTGCATACAATATGTTTCAGCGACCTACAGCGGAAGAGATTGAAAACTTTTCTCCTGAATGGCATATCGTATGTGTGCCCAGTTTCTTGGCAGACCCAGATATTGACGGAACAAGACAATCAAATTTTGCCATTTTAAATTTCACAAAAAAGATGGTCATTATTGGTGGTACAGGTTATACAGGAGAGATTAAAAAAGGCATCTTCTCTGTGTTGAACTATATTCTCCCACATGAAAAAAATGTATTGTCAATGCATTGCTCGGCAAATGTTGGTGAAGAAGGAGATACAGCAATATTCTTTGGTTTGTCGGGTACAGGAAAAACAACTTTGTCTTCAGACCCTAACCGCCGTCTTATCGGTGATGATGAGCACGGATGGGATGAAAATGGTAGTGTTTTTAATTTTGAAGGTGGATGTTATGCCAAAACGATTAATCTTTCAAAAGAAAAAGAGCCGCAGATTTATGACGCCATTCGTTTTGGTGCAATTCTTGAAAATATTGGATTTAAAGATGATTCTACCACGCCTGATTATGAAGATTATTCCATAACGCAAAACACAAGGGTCTCTTATCCAATTTATCATATTGATAACATTATGGAGCCCTCAGTTGGAAGAAATCCTAAAAATATATTCTTTTTAACTTGTGATGCCAATGGAGTTTTACCGCCTATTTCTAAATTGACCAAAGGGCAAGCAATGTACCATTTTATCTCTGGATATACTGCAAAAGTTGCAGGAACAGAGGCGGGAATTACAGAACCTAAACTCGTGTTTTCTACCTGTTTCGGAGCTCCTTTCTTGCCGCTTCATCCTACGAAATATGCAGAAATGCTCGGAAAGAAAATTCAAGAAGACAATGTTAATGTTTGGCTTATAAATACAGGATGGTCTGGTGGTGAATATGGTGTTGGAGAGCGTATTCATTTAAAATATACGAGAGCTATGGTAACTGCAGTTTTAAATGGAGACTTGGACAATGTTGAGTATGTGAAGGATGATATATTTAACCTTAATATGGTGGCTTCGTGTCCTGAAGTGCCGAGTGAAATATTGAACCCTAGAAATACTTGGGAGGATAAAACAGCTTATGACAGAAAAGCCAACCAATTGGCGCAAGAGTTTATAAATAATTTTGAAATTTATAGAAGTGGTGCCTCGGAAGAGATTCTAAACGCAGCTCCTAGAGTATTGGTAAAATAAGTTGTTTTGTTCAAAGGCTTTATTTAGGTTGATTAATTTCTCTATAAAGAATAAATAATAATTCGGAATAACATCTTACTCAGCAATCTGGAAATTTTTCTTGATTGCTTTTTTTGTATATCACTCTATATTTCTCATAGAATTTCAATGAAATAATTGGTGATATGGTAATAAATATATAACTTGGTACGAGAATTGTATAAGTCATTGCCGAACAGTATAAAAAAGGGAAGTTATGAAAAAATTTACATTATTTATTTCTATTTTATTTGCATCATTATTGACTTGGGCAAATAATGTTCAGCCCAATACCGTTCAATTCAAACGGCAAGATTCAGATCACATCAAACAAATATTTGAAGCATGGAATAAGGACAAAGGAGACTATTTGTATGAGAGTATGGCCGCCTTAACAATGCATCAACAACAGCCTGAGCGTCCTAATGGTGTGAATAAAACACCTTTTGAGCTCTTGCAATCCATGGATGAACAACGCATTGATCGATTGGATCGTATTGCAACACAAGAATTAGAAAACGAAAAAAAATCTAAACGAGGAAATCGAGACAGTTATTACTGGGAAGAATGGAGAACACTTTTGAGAAATTCCAAATGTGATATGAATCGAGCTTCTTCAGGTGGTGATCCTCATAATAAAACTTTTGATGGTGAAAAATATGACTTTCAGAATGCAGGAGATTACCTTTTGTCAGCTTCGAAAGACAATACTTTTATGGTACAGGTACAACAGTATCGATTGGATGAATCCATTTCTTTAATTGGTGGTGTGTCGATGAACATAAATGGAGACATTCTAGAATTTAAATCCGTTGAACAAGCCAACGAAAAAAGAACAATCTCAATTAATGGAGAAGAAGTCCAAAATGAAAAAACAGATTTGGTTTTACCACAAGGGGGCATTGTCAATTATAAAAATAAAAAATATGTTGTAAAATGGCCTACGGGTGAACAAATGCAGGTCTCAACAAGAAAATTTAAAGGTAAAGAGCTTTACGACTTGTATATTTTTGTTCCTGAATGCAAGCAGGGTTATGATGGTTTATTAGGAAATAATGATGGTATAAAGAATGATTTAATTAGAAATCCTTCGGACATTGATCATGCTATAGTTCCCGATAGAACAAATCATGACCAAGAGGAACTATTTGGTGAGAAAAGACATGCTCCTGAAGTAATTGACCGCACTCGCAAAACAGCATTTTATATTGCTCACGATTTTGGGGATACTTACCAACTCAACAGCAAAACCTCATTGTTTACGAACCAAATGACAGATATTCCTGATGAAATTCGGTATCCGAGCAAGCCACTTAATCTTTCTGGATTGACAGATGATCAGATTCAAGAAGGATTAAAACGGGCTAAAAAGGCAGGTGTACCTAAAGATGAATTGTATGGAGCTGTCTATGATTATGGTTATGTTGGATTAGAGCCTGTTGCGTATAAAGATGAGTATGAGAAACCAAATCGGTCTGAAAAATACAATGAACCCAAACTGGATAAAGAAGGAGAACGCTTAAAAAACGCGCAAGAGCAACCCCGAACTCAACCTGTACGTGTTTATCCAAGAGTTTTTATGGGGACAGGGGTTTATTATCCAAATCGATACAGAAATCCAAGAACATCAAGGCCTCATCCCAATAGACCCACTTCAAGAACATCGAATTCTGGCGGACGTGTACCCACCACAAGTACCTCAAATTCGGGAACAAGAACGCCAGACTCTGGAGGAACGCCACCTACAACTTCTAATACTGGTGGACGAACTCCAGATACTGGAGGAACACCGCCTACAAGAACATCGCAGCCAAGTACAAGAGCTCCGAAATCAGTACAAACTTCCGCTCCAACATCAAGAACTTCAAATACAAGAACACAAACGTCAAGTACGCGTTCAACGAAGACTACAACGACCTCTAGACCAATTTCTAGATCATCGCGGTCAACAACAAGAACAACCAGAAGTATACCCACAAGGTCAGGAGGACATCGATAGAGGGAAAAGGAATTCTAGGGCAAGAGTATTGACCTGCAATCCAAGACAATTATCTTTTGTAACATGAAGTAGCTAGCTTTTAAACTTAGCATACCCAAAGGAGTATTTTGTCATAATTTTTGGTCAAAAATACACGCCAAAATTGTTTCAGCCTTCGATACTCCCCGTATTATTCATGAGATTTCTTTGATTTTAAACTCAAAAATGTGTATTTTTCGTTTCTGAAAAGTATGAGCCAAGCCACCTTATATGATGGATAATTGGAAATAAAGTTATTTGAACAACTACTTAAAAGAAACTTACATATTCTTTTATACATCATCAATACAATAAAGATGATATATGCATAAGAAAATATTTACATGTTATCTGCCTTTTGTTCTGGGAAATAGACACATTGCTACTGTGTTGTTATTGGGGTTAATAATAATGCCTTTCTTTGGTTTTGCTCAATTACTAGGATGTACAGATCCTTTAGCAAATAATTATAACAGTGGCACCCTAATCAATGACGGTTCTTGTTTGTATAGCACCGATACTATTGATGTTATAGAAAGCAGAGCATTGCCCACAATACTGAATGGAACTTCTGGACTTTTATTTTTTCAAGACAGCTTGCTCACGCATAATGACCATGGAGATGTAAGGTTTTATTTATTCGATAAGGACAATCCTGATGATTATAACTTGATTTTATTCGACAGTATAACGATAAATGATTGGGAAGATATTGCGAGCGACAATGTTTATTTTTATTTGGGTGATTTTGGTAATAATGAAAGCGGCAACCGCACAGATTTAAAGATTTTTAAAATTAAAAAGTCTGAAATAAAAAACAATCCTTTACCAAAAACAATCCATTTCAGCTATGAAAATCAAATCGATTTCACAGCTCAAAATCCTAACAATACAGATTTTGATTGCGAGGCTTTTATCGTTACAGATAACAGGATTTTTCTTTTTACAAAACAATGGGTAAGTGGAAAAACTTCAATCTATGAACTGAATAAAGACTCAAGTTTTCAAACTGCATTATATAAAGGAATGTACAATGTTAATGGATTAATTACGGGAGCCACTTTCCTAAAAGATAAAAACCTACTTGTTCTATCAGGGTATTCAAAGTTCCTATTGCCATTTGTCTATCTATTTTATGATTTCCAAGACAATAATTTTTTTGATGGAAATAAGAGAAAAATCATTTTAAATCTTCCCCTTCACCAAGTTGAAGGAATTACTACAAAGGACGGTATTACCTACTATTTAACCAATGAAAAATTTTCTTATGGAACGAATGAAATCCCATCGCAACTCCATAAAATTGATTTAACATCCTTTATTTCACAGTATATGAATACCGGAGATCTAAATGTGGAAAATGAAAGCATTACATCAATTCAGGTTTCTCCAAACCCAACCTATAACTTTTTGAATATCCATATACCCAATGGTATTTTATCATCAATTAATCGCATTGTCTTGATTGGAACGGATGGGCGACAACGCTTTACAACGAATGTAGTACATCAGGATATGAAGATTGATATTTCACAGTTGGACCTCAATGGGCAGTGTGTACTCATTTTAGAAGATGATTTAAAAGATGTTGTCTACTCAAAAATCATTCTAATCTTCTAACAAGATTTCTTAAACATGACGAATACCACAATTTATACTCTAACGCCAACTACACAAATATCATCCAGCTGTTCGGTTTCCCCTTTCCACTTGATGAGTTCATTTCTAAAAATAGTATCGAATTCATGGATTGGTTTTTCGTTTACTTCAATCATTAAGCGTTTTAGACGTTTGGTTGAATATTTCTTGTTTTTAGGGCCTCCAAATTGGTCTTGAAACCCATCTGATGTGGCATAGATAATATCTCCTTTTTCCAATTGAATCCGAACGGTATCAAAAGCCCCCGTTAGGTGGTGAGAAAGACCTACAGGCATTCGATTTGCTTTCAGTTCTATCAACTGATTTTCAAACACCCTAAGTCTCAAATTGTTGCTAGAAAGGGAGGTTTGGTCAAGATGTTCACGGTAGATATAAATGTTATTGTTTGCACCTGCATATTCCAGTATATTGGTTTTGGGATTCCATACACACAATGCCATGTCCATACCATCATTTGTCGTTTCTTGGTTGCTCTTGTGGTTCAATGAATGAACAATTCCATTTCTCATTTCATTGAGTACTTCTCCAGGGTCAGTAATGTTTTTTTCCAATATAATTTCATTGAGCATTTGATTGCCTATAATACTCATAAATGCCCCCGGTACACCATGACCAGTACAATCAACCACAGCCCAAGCAGTTTTATTGTCTTTTGTTTTGTTGATCCAAAAGAAATCACCGCTTACAATATCTTTGGGTTGGTTTAAAATAAAATAATTTGGGAAATAGGAATCAATTTTTCTATTGCCTACAAGAACAGCATTTTGAATCCTTTGAGCATAATTTAAACTGGAAATCATCTCGGCATTTTTTTCTTTAATCAATGCGTTTTTTTCAGAGAGAAGTGTATTGAGTTTTCTTTGTCGACGATAATAAAAAACTACAATTAAAATTCCAGAAACCATGAGCACAGAAACAATGATAAAAAACACGATAATTCCTTGCTGACGTTGTGACTCCAACTCCTTTCTTTTAATTTCATTGTTTTTTAGGACCAAATAGGCTTTGTTTCTATCGTTTTCTGCTGCTTTGGTTTTACTGTATTGGTCGAGCAATTCAATTCTCAGTTCTTTTTTACTCAGTTCATCTTGATAGCGCCGCAACTTGGCTTTGTTCAATCCGTCTTCTAGGGTTAATGATTCAATTTGTTTAAAAAAGGCTTCCGTTTCGATAGAGTCTTTTCTATTTTCCTCATTGATTCGTTTTATAGCTTCCTCCCGACTCATTGAATTTAACGTTTCCAGCTCTTCTTTAGCTTTATTTCTTTTCTCAAGTTGCTTTTTAAATCTATTGATTTCCTGTTCAATTTTTTTGCCCCGTTGTTTTAATTTGTTCTTTTTTGCTACTGATAATGCTTCATTATAAGAAGTTAATGCTTCGTCAAATTTCTTTTGTTGGATATAGCTTCTAGCATACTGCCGATGGATTAGAAATGCTAATGTTGGGTATTGATTATCGTTATTTCTCCTTTCACCTCGCCGATAAAATCGTTGTCCTTTATTCACTTTCCCTTCCTTAACATAGAGATCCCCCAGTTGAATATACGTAGAGATAGTGAGTTGCTCATTGTTCTTTGCTTTAGCCTCTTCTAATTGAATTTTTAAGTCAGACTCTGTGTCTTGTCCGTTCACCGTCAGACTTAGAAAATTAAACGAGACAGTGAGAAAAAGAAGGGGGAAATATTTTAAAGCTTTTTTAATAATCAATATTATTTTTAATGAAATGTAAAGTTAGATGATTTCTAATTTAATATCGATTTTTTTCTGTTATTTATTTACTTCATGTTGATAAATCTATTTTACTGTATGCTCGAAAAATTCTCTTTGTTTCCTATACTTGCGAGGATGTGTTAAAGTCATAAGTTCTTAATCTTTGGTGTTTTGTTCCTAGAAGAATAATTATGATTTTATACCGACTAAAGAAGAGTCGTTTATGAGTGTATATTCCGCAACAAGAAAATATCCATTGATAAAAGAACATTAAGGATATGATCAGTCAAGGTAAATAAAAAACATAGAGTTCGTATGATTCACCAATCTTGAAGTGTAAAAATTATTAATATCTAATAATCAGATCTTTAAATTCATGAAACGAGCTTGCGATCTCATGAATACCTTTTAATACTTTAGGGAATGAATAATAATACGGGATAGTGTAAACAGCAGTTTTTTACAAGTTTATTGGTATCATTCTCCAAGATGTCGTGAGATTTGGCCTAGTCATTTCATGGTTTTGGGAATAGTTGGGATAAATCGAAACGTTTTGACTTGACTTTAATCACTATTAAAAAAGGAGTTCCAAACTTTATTATCTTTATCGGAAAAAATATGAGGATGTGCTGAGACAGTGATAGAAATTATGGAAAAAACAATTACAACCCATACAGGAATAATTTATAAATGGATAGATCCACACTATAAAGAAAAGATAAAGCAGGGTTCAAAAAAACGAACAATTGAAAGTGATTGTATAAAAGATAAATTGGAACAACTCCATCCAGGTACAATTTTGTCGTATAAAAATACAGGGCAACCCATAATCCAGTCCAATTCTTATTCACACATTTCTATTTCTCACAGTAAAAATATTTTCTCCATATATCTATCAAATGAACCTGTTGGGATTGATGTACAGCATTTTAAAGAAACACTTGTTAAGGGTATGAAATATTTTGTAAACAGCGAAGAATATCAATTGGAGTTAACTCCTTTTCATTTGTTACTTATCTGGAGTGCAAAAGAAGCGTTTTATAAAAAAAAGGGAGGAGCAATTGCAGATGTAGTAAAAGAAGTCACTGTAAAAAGAATAAATGAGGATAAACAATGCATCAATGTTGAGTACAATCATAAGACAGAAACCTTGCATTTTCAGGTACAAAATAATGTTGCATTGGTTTGGACTTAATTCTTACTAAATATTAAATATGGATTCTTAAATTATTCTATTTTTGTGGAATATTATTCAAGAAATACAATTGAAAAAGAAAGTATTAATCATATATTACTCCCAAACAGGTCAATTAAAAGAGATTTCAAATTTCCTTTCTCAGCCTTTTGAGAATCAACCTGAGTATACCATTGATTATTATAATATACAGCCTGTTAAGGATTACAATTTTCCTTGGAATGGAACAGATTTTTATGGAGTTTTTCCAGAATCGTTCCAACAAATCCCCATTGCTATACAGCCGCCACCAGAAAAAATCAGAAACCAAAATTATGATTTGATTATTTTGGCCTATCAAATCTGGTTTTTAACACCGTCTATCCCTGTTAATTCTTTTTTAAAAAGTGATTTTGCTTCGATACTATTAGAAGATAAGAAAGTGGTAACAGTTATTGGATGCAGGAACATGTGGGCAAAGGCACAGCAAAAAACCAAAACATTGATTGAAAAAGCTGGAGGACAACTTGTTGGGAATGTTGCCTTTGTTGATAAAAGTCCTAATCTTATAAGTGTAATTACCATTGTTCATTGGGTTATGGGAGGAAAAAAAACCAAAAAATGGGGAATATTTCCTTTGCCTGGGGTTGATCAAAAAGATATTGAAGGCGCCACACAATTTGGCACATTGCTGCTTGATGCGATGAAAAAAGAGAACTTTGCCGACCTGCAACCACAGATTATTGCACAAGGAGGAGTTGATATTAAGCCTTTTATCATATTTATGGATGAAAAAGCGAACAAAATGTTTGAGATATGGTCTAAATTTGTCTTACGGGCCAAGAAAAGCAGAAATTTTAGACTAAAGTTGTTTAAATATTATTTATTAACAGCATTATTTATAATTTCGCCCATCGTTTATATAATTTTTTTGTTGACCTATCCTTTGCGATTAAATCAAATAAAAACAAAACAAAAATTATATTGCGGTGTTAAATGAAGGATGAGTATGATGGAAGATGCCTATATAACAAGAACGTCTAAGTTCCTCCCAAATGAACCAATCAGCAATGATGAGATGGGAGAAATAATTGGGATCCTTAACAACTCTGAAAGAATCAAAGGAGTTGTATTAAGAAGCAATGGGATTACGACAAGACATTATGCCTTTGATCGAACAGGAAAGCGTACCCATACCAATGCCGATTTAACTTATGAAGCAATAAAAGGACTTTTAGATGAGCACTTTAAAATGAAGGATATCGATATTTTATCGGTGGGTACAACCTCTCCAGACCAAACTGTTCCTTCTCATGCTGTGATGGTACATGGGTTAATGAAAGACAGTAAAAACTTAGAAATTAATTCAGCCTCAGGAAACTGTACTGCTGGAATGAATGCTTTAAAATATGCCTTTATGGCCATTAAATCAGGAATGGCTAAGAATGCTGTTGTTGCAGGTTCAGAAGGGATTTCAAAATGGCTATATCAGGATAAATTTGAGATGGAATTAGAGGCAGCAAGTGAAATTGAAAAACGACCCGTTCTGGCTTTTGAAAAAGAATTTCTTCGGTGGATGCTTTCCGATGGAGCAGGTGCTTTTTTGCTTGAAAATCAACCTGATCCAGAGAGTGATGTCAACTTTAAAATTGAATGGATTGATGGTCAGTCTTTCGCAGGAAGTATTGAAACATGCATGTATGCAGGAGCAGAAAAAGATGAAAACGGAGCGCTTATTCCTTGGTCTGACTTTCCCTCGAATGAATGGGCTAACAATTCTATATTTTCTATAAAACAAGACATTAAATTATTGGATGAGCACATTATAGATAAAGGCGCTAAAAGTCTTAAAACAGTCATTGAAAGGAACAATTGTAAAGCAGAAAGTATTGATTATTTCTTGCCTCACATCTCTTCATTTTATTTTAAGGATAAATTGATGAATGGTATTCGTGAAGAAGGTGTAAATATTTCGGATGATAAATTGTACACCAATTTAGACCATGTGGGCAACATCGGTGCAGGTGCAATTTTTGTTATGCTTGATGAGCTCTCCAAAACAAAAAAACTGAATTCAGGTGAGAAAATTCTGTTATCTGTACCCGAAAGTGGAAGATTTAACTATGTTTATGCTTTAATAACTGTAGTTTAAAAGCCATTTTATATGGAATCAATAGTATCGACAGAAACAATCAAAGAGTTACTGCCACAAAAAAAGCCTTTTGTAATGGTCAATGATTTACTTGATTATTCTAAAGAGAGCATTACAACCGGGTTTTCCATTAAAGCAGACAATTTGTTTGTTGAGGATGGATACTTTAATGTTTCTGGATTGATTGAGAATATTGCCCAATCAATTGCTCTTCACACCAGTTATGATTTCTATTTAAAAGAGGAAGAAGCCCCCGTAGGATATATTGGAACAATTAGTAATGTTCAGCTTTTTAAGCGTCCAGAACAAAACAGTTACATTACAACCAAGGTTGAAATCATTAAGGAGTTTATGGGTATAACGTTGGTCTGGGGACAGGTGTTTTTAGATGAAGAGGTGCTTTTAGAAGCCAAAATGAAAACTTTTATTGCAGAATAGATATTGGCTGGTCGTTAACAAACGATTTTAATATTGTGTTGTTGGCGGACAGGCACGAGATACTTTAACTTAAATATTATTCGAAATTAAGAATGGATTTTCCTGTTAGCATTAGAAAATTTTTACCCCACCGTGAACCAATGCTTATGGTAGATGATGTTTTGTTTCTTGATGAGCATACCATTGAAACCGATTTTAAAATTAAAGAAGACAATATTTTTATCGAAGATGGTTATTTAAATGAGGTAGGTATTATTGAAAACGCTGCCCAAACCTGCTCAGGCATTATTGGATGGCCTCAATTTGAAGCCAATAAATCAAATAAAGAGTATAAAGTTTTGGGCTATATATCCAAAATAAAACAGGTTGAAATTTACCAGCTTCCGCCTGTAAATGCACTTTTAAAAACAAAAGGAGCACTTATATCGAAACATGTCGTAGGCGATATTTACAATTGTGATTTAAAGTGTTTTACTTATTATAATGAAAAAAAAGTTGCCGACTGCTTCCTCAATCTTATCATTACGGTTTAACCCACATTATTTTAGATGGTAGAATTTAGATTTTAGATGGGAGATGGGAGATTGTAGATTTTTAATGGGGGCTTTATAACTTCTTAACCCGAACTATTCATAATTCATGAATCGCTTTCTCTTTTCAAACGGAGCTTTTGTATTTATGGAGTTCCGTAACATTCAGGGTAAACCCTTATAAATTTTCTCTTTATTTTCATAAAAATAACCTATATTTGCAGTCCAATTGAGAGTATTTTAACTGATGAAAAAAAGTGAAATTCCACAAGACCGTAGTAAACTCGAAGATAAAAATATCAGAGAGGTAAATTATGCCGTAGGTAAAGACGGAAAATACACGACAGGTTTAAGTACTGGTTGGGAACCCAAATCCATTGCTTTAGATTTGACAATGGAAAACCTTAATGAACTGATAGAAGAAGCACGACAAGAAGTACTTCAAGGTAAAAAAAGTCCAATTTATTATTTTATGTGGAAAACAAAAATGGATTTAACAGTGCTTTCAGGTTATGTTGGAAAATCCAGATGGGTTGTAAAACGTCATTTTAAACCTCGGAAATTCAAAAAATTAAAAAAGGAGGTTTTGCAAAAATATGCTGAAATATTTGATATTGACGTGAATAAATTAGTTGATTTTAATGAATAAAACGGCCTTCGATCATCGACAAACAGCACATTGTGAGAATGGAGCTGCTGTAAGTATTTTCCAATCTAATGGGGTAGATGTTAACGAACCTTTAGTTTTTGGTATTGGAGCTGGTTTGTTTTACATATACATTCCCTTTCTTAAAGTAAACCAAGCTCCTGCAATCAGTTATCGACCCATGCCGGGGTGGATATTTTCTAGGGCAGCAAAAAGACTCGACATCAAGATTAAAAGAGAACACTTCTCTAACGTCAACAAGTCTTTTGAAGCATTGGATAGAAACTTGGCAAATGGTGTGGTGACAGGACTTCAAGTAGGTGTATATCATCTGCCTTATTTACCTGACGAATATCGCTTTCACTTTAATGCCCATAATATTGTCGTTTACGGAAAGGAAGGAAATGAATACTTAATTAGTGACCCTGTAATGGAGTTTACAACTACTTTAACAAAAGAGGAACTTACAAAAACCCGTTTTACAAAAGGAGTGTTTTCACCAAGAGGTCACATGTATTATCCTGTCGAAATTCCCAATCATTTTGATTTTCCCAAGGCAATACGTTCTGGCATCTCGAGAACGGTAAATGATATGTTGGCACCAGTTCCTTTTGTGGGAGCTAATGGAATTAAGCATGTCGCAAAAAAAATTCCAAATTGGGTGGAGAAAGAAGGTACAAAAAAAGCGAATTATTATTTGGCCCAGATCATTCGAATGCAAGAGGAAATTGGTACCGGAGGAGGTGGATTTCGATTTATTTATTCCGCTTTCTTGCAAGAGGCCGCAGATATGCTCAATCAACCCAATTTACTCGATTTCTCTTCTCGCATGACGGATATAGGTGATGAATGGAGAATGTTTGCTGTTGAAGCATCTCGCATCTGTAAAAAACGGAATGATGATAAAAATGCTTATTTTAATTTATCTGAAATTATGTTGGATATCGCTTCAAAAGAAAAACAATTTTTTATTGATTTGAAAAAGGCGATAAAATAATGGAGAAAAGTATAGAAATAGAAAATTTAATTCTCAGTTATCCAGAAACCGACTTTAATGCTATTGACGATTTAAGTTTGACCATTAATAAAGGGGATGTTTTTGGACTTCTAGGCCCCAATGGTGCTGGAAAAACCACTCTAATTTCCATTTTAACTGGATTGATTCGTCCCAATGCTGGAACTGTCTTCGTTGAAGGTTATGAAATCAGAAGATACATCAAAAACATTAGGGCATTAATTGGAGTTGTGCCACAAGAATATGCTTTGTATCCAAAACTTACAGCCAAAGAGAATTTGCGCTTCTTTGGAAGCATGTACGGTGTGAGAAATCCAGAATTGAAAAAAAGAATTGATGAGGGCATTGCACAAATGGGACTCACAAAGTTTGCCAATAAAAGAATAGACACATATTCTGGAGGAATGAAAAGGAGAATTAATTTACTGGCGGGTGTTTTGCATCGACCAGATGTTATTTTTTTAGATGAACCCACTGTTGGCGTAGATGTTCATTCAAAACACCATATTATTGAATATCTGAAAACACTGAATGATAGAGGAACAACAATTGTTTATAGCTCTCACATCCTGCATGAAGCACAATCTTTTTGCACAAGAGTAGCGATTATTGATAATGGAAAAATCAAGCTAGAAGGCCTTACTCAGGAGGTTTTAATGAGCAATGGTAAACTGAAATCGCTTGAAGAAATTTTTATTGAAAACACAAATAGTCAAGGGGTAAATTATGTATAAAATACTTTATGCCATAATAAAAGAATTAAGACTCTTACAAAGGGATTTACTCGGCTTTGCTATTATTTTTCTAATGCCAGTTGTGCTGATCATTACCATTACCTTTATTCAAAACAGTGTAGAGAACTCCACTGGAGCACTGGAATTGCCCATTTTGGTCTCTAACAAAGATGATGGAGATTTATCTCAACAGGTTATTTCCAATTTAAAAGAAAATAACAACCTCAATATTATATCGAAAATTGACGGGAAGGCCATTTCTGGAACGCAAGGTAAAGAACTCATAAAAACAGGAAAACAAAAGATATTAATTGTTATTCCTGAAAATTTTTCAGCCTCCATTGAAAGACAAACCAATATTCATGTTTCAAAGCTTTTGGACAAAGTTGTGCCTGATAGAGAAGTACTGGATACGATAGCAACCATTCAATATGTGCCCAAAGAAGTAGAGATTTATTTTGACCCTGCAATTAATGCCAACATTCGATTAACCTTGAAAGGGGCGATTCAAAATATGATTTCCAAACTCGAAACAAAATCTATATACAGTACTTTCGAGAAAGAATTTGATACTGATTTGAGTTTCATTACCAAAACCAAATTGATTGTTTTTAAAGAACGTTCAGTTTCTGTAAACAAAGAAAATATGGTGCCCAATGCTGTTCAACACAATCTTCCTGCTTGGACCTTATTTGCCATCTTCTTTATTATTTTGCCGCTATCAATTAATATTGTAAAAGAAAAGAATCAAGGCACCTATATTCGATTGAAAACTTTACCTGTACCGTTTTCTTACTTAATGATGAGTAAAATTCTTGTTTATCTTTTTGTCTGTATGATACAGTTTTACCTTATGCTTTTGGTCAGTATCTATCTGTTCCCAATGATTGGACTGCCAGCATTACATATTGAAGGGAAGTTTATTGCATTGAGTATAGTCGCTTTGTTTTCTGGATTGGCGGCCATTGGATTTGGCGTTTTAATCGGAACTTTAGCCAAAACCCATGAGCAAGCAGCGCCTTTTGGAGCAACTTCTGTAGTGATTTTAGCAGCCGTTGGTGGACTTTGGTTTCCTGTCTTTGCCATGCCCGATTCAATACAATTGATTGCTAGAATTTCGCCTATGAATTGGGGATTGGAAGGGTTTTACAACGTTTTGTTAAGAGACGCTGGTTTTATAGAATTGGCCCCTTTTCTATTGTTGTTGTTGGGCTTCTTTTTTGTTAATATTTTAATTGCTATTTTTTATGAGAAGAAAATCAACCAAAAATAAAAGGGTACACCATCTCACTACTGATTATTCAGCCAGGGTGAAATTTAACGAAGTAGATGCGTTGGGAATTGTGTGGCACGGCAATTATATTTCTTTCTTTGAAGAAGGGAGGGAAGCCTTTGGTAGAAAGCATGGTATTGGCTATCTTGAAATAAAAGAAAATCAATATACAACACCAATTGTCAATGTTGAGTGTGACTATAAATTGCCTTTAAAATACGGAGAAATTTATACAATCAAAACCTTTATTATAGATCAACCCGCTGCAAAAATTGTTCACCTTTATGAAATTTATAATGAAGACAATAAATTGGTCTGCGAAGGAAAAACAATTCAGGTATTTCTCAATTTAGAAGGAAGAATGATGCTGTATTTACCTCAATTTTATAATGAATGGAAAGAAAAGGTGAATTTTTATAAATCGTGAACAAGTTAAAGGATAAAATACCGATTTATGTCTCTGGAGGGGCTTGTTTGACACCTTTGGGGTTTGACTTGCCTTCGAATATTAAAGCAATAAAAGACGGAAAAACAGCGCTTGTTAAAGTGCAAGATGACACTATTGATGATACTGCTTTCGTTGGTGGTGTTATTGATCAATCTGCCTTGAACCAATCTTTCAATCAACTCCAATTGAAGGGCGAATACTCTACCTTAGAGAAGATGATGCTTCTCGTTGTAGATAAAATAAAATCCAAATTTAGCGCTGCAATAAATGATGATTGTGGGTTGATCATCTCCAGTACCAAAGGAAACATCAATGCTTTAGAAAAAGAGGATATTAACGCTTATTACCTACATCAACTGGCAAAGAAAATTGGAGATGCATTGGCAATAAATACAGAGCCAATTGTTTTGTCTAACGCTTGTGTTTCAGGTGTTATGGCTATATCCGTTGCGAAAAGTCTCATTAAAATTGGAAAGTTCAAACATGCGATAGTTGTTGGTGGAGACCTCTTTTCGAGATTTGTTTTTTCAGGCTTTCAGTCTTTTCAAGCAGTAAGCGGTGAACCGTGTAAACCTTATGATAAAAAAAGAGACGGAATTTCACTTGGAGAAGCAGCAGCAGCAATTTTTGTTACACGAGAAAAGGATATGTTATCATCTTCGTCATGTTTTGAAGTTATTGGAGACAGTTCAATAAATGATGCCAACCATATTTCTGGACCATCGCGAACAGGAGAGGGGCTTTTTCAAAGTATTCGCAACGCAATGGACGAAGAAAACATAAAACCTTCCGAAATAGATATGATTTCATCTCATGGAACAGCGACAATGTACAATGACGAGATGGAGGCACAAGCATTCAACCGTTTAAAGTTAGAGCAAACACCAACTTTTAGTTTAAAAGGTTACTTTGGTCATACTTTGGGAGCAGCTGGACTATTAGAGACGGTTATTGCACTGGCTTTTGCTCAGGAAAATGCAATACCGGTTTCAATTGGATATGAAGAACACGGTCTGACTTTACCTTTAAACATTACTACAAAACCAATTGAACAGCCTATAAACTTAGTGTTGAAAACAGCTTCTGGTTTTGGCGGTTCCAATACTGCGGTCATCTTCAAAAAAATAGAGGTTGATGGAGAATAAAATCAAACATTATTGCAATATAAAGAATCAAAAAGTATTTTTTGATGGAGTAGAATGCTATTCAGAAGAAGCTTCTAATGATTTTCAAACGTTTATAAAAAATGTATATAAACATTTTGAAATGGACTATCCTAAATTTTATAAGATGGATCCACTTTCAAAACTGTCCTTGGTTGCGAGCAGTATTTTATTTGAAAAAATGGATGGGAAAATCGACCAACACACAGCAGTTATATTGTCCAATAAATCTTCTTGTATAGATATTGATTTGGTCCATCAAAAGTCAATTTCTCAAGCTAAAAATAATTATGCAAGCCCTGCTAATTTTGTGTACACTTTGCCGAATATCGCAATAGGAGAAATAAGTATTAAATATAAATTGAAAAGTGAGAATTCTTTTTTTATCTTTGATGACTTTAATCCGGGTTTTCTAATTGATTATACCAATAGTTTAACTATGTTTGGCAAGTCAAAATCGGTACTCTGCGGATGGGTTGAAATTTTTGAAAACGATTATAACGCATTTGTATTTGTTGTTGGGCAAGGAATGGGTATAGATTTTACCAAGGAGAACTTATTAAAATTAATATAACAGATGGAAGAATTAAAAACAGAATTAAAAGAAAAGATTATTGAAGCATTGAACCTTGAAGATTTGTCGATTACTGATATAAAAGACGATGAACTGCTCTTTGGAGAAGGGTTGGGTTTAGATTCTATCGATGCTTTGGAGTTGATTATTATTCTGGATAGAGATTATGGAATCAAACTGGATGATCCTAAAAAAGGGAAGAAAATTTTTGAAAGTGTAAATACAATGGCAGCATTTATTTCTGAAAACAGAACGAAGTAAAGCCATGGATTCAAAGATGGCTATAACCGGAATGGGTATAGTTTCAGCAATTGGAATGAATACCGAAGAAAACCTAAAATCTATATTAGGAAAGCAACACGGTATTTCTAAAGTTGAGAATTTAGATACAAAATTAAGAGATAAAATTCTTGTTGGAGAAATTAAGAAATCCAATAAAGAACTCTTGGAATCAATCGGTGTCACTTCAGAAATTAATGATTTTTCGCGCACTTCTATGTTGGCTACAATTGCGGCAAAAGAAGCAATAAATGATGCAGGAATTGATATTCATAAAGACCCTAATGTTGGTTTTATTAATGCCACAACTGTGGGAGGGATGGACATCATCGAAAAGTATTACAATATTTTTGAGCACGAAGAGCAGTACCAACATTATATTGAAGTACATGATGCGGGAAGCAATACCAATCTGATCTGTGAGCACCTTGGCGTTAAAGGCTATGCAACAACAATTAGCACTGCATGTTCATCGGCTGCTAATGCAATAATGTTTGGCGCTAGAATGATTAAAAGTGGACGCTTAGATAAGGTGATTGTAGGAGGAATGGACGGACTTTGTAAATTTACAATGAATGGTTTCAATACGCTCATGATTCTTTCTCCGACTTATAATCAACCTTTCGACGACAATAGACAAGGTTTAAACCTTGGGGAAGGCGCTGCTTATCTTGTTCTCGAATCTGAAAAATCATATACACAACGCAACAAGGAACCCATTGCCTACTTGAAGGGATATGCCAATGCAAATGATGCATTTCATCAAACAGCTTCTTCCGAAAACGGAGAGGGCGCTTATTTGTCAATGAAAAAAGCTTTTCAAGTTGCACAACTTTCACCAAATGTTATTGATTATGTAAACGCCCATGGTACGGCTACACGAAATAATGATTTATCTGAAGGTAGAGCAATGATTGAGATTTTTGAAGGGAAAGTTCCTGAATTCAGTTCAACAAAACCGTTTACTGGACATACTTTAGCCGCCGCAGCAGCGATTGAAGCTGTTTTCAGTATTTTTGCTCTGAGAGAAGGTTTGCTTCTCCCAAGTTTAAATTTTAATCAGAAAATGCAAGAATTTGACTTGATTCCCAATTTGGAATTAAAGAAAAAAGAAATTTCTACTGTGCTTTCCAACTCATTTGGATTTGGTGGAAACTGCTCAAGTCTTATCTTTGTTAAATAATTGAGACAAATTGTATTCATGAATAAGTGTTTTATAAATGGTATGGGGTGCGTTTCTGGACAAGAAACCTTAGAGACAGGTTTTCTTGAAACAATAACCGATTATTCAAATACATCCTTGATTAGAGTTATTCAGCCCGATTATAAGGCTTTTATACCTCCTGTCGCTATTCGAAGAATGAGTACAGGCGTAAAAAATAGCACTGTCGCTTCTGCAGTTGCCTTAAAAGAGGCAGATGTCAATGAATTACAAGGCATCATTACAGGAACAGGGATGGGCTGTATCCAAGATTCCGAAAAATTCTTGGATAAACTGATCAATTACGACGAAGAATACCTTACACCAATATCATTTATTCAATCTACACACAATACTGTTGCGGGGCAAATTGCATTGAATTTAAAATCGAAAGCATACAACTACACCTACGTGCACGTGGGGTCATCTTTCCAATCGGCTTTGCTTGATGGATTGATGCAAGTTACAGAGAGCAATAACGATAAAATTCTTGTCGGGGGTGTTGACGAAATTGGAGAACATTCCTTAATGTTGTTTAAGTTGATTGGACTCTATAAGAAAAAAGAGGAACCTACCTATGATATTTTTAAATCTCAAACAGGTGGAGGTGTAGCAGGGGAAGGTGCTGCGTTCTTTGTTTTAGAGAAGGACAAGAAACCCAATTCTTATGCCGAGCTTATTGATGTTACCGTAAGAAACAGAGTCAATAAAGAAGATCTCAATGCCTTTGTGTCTCATTTTTTAGATGCGCACAATACCACCATTCAGGATATTGATGTTTTGATGTTGGGAAACAATGGTGATGTAAACTTTGATCATTACTATACTGAGATGGCTTCTTTCTTTCCGTCCTCAGAAACCATTTTTTACAAACATCTTTTCGGAGAATTTCACACCGTACCAGCAATTTCTGTTTGGTTATCTGCAAATATATTGAAGCAACAAAGTATTCCTGATGTTTTGTATAGAGAAGGAAAATCCTCTAAAAATAAACCCATAAAGAAAGTGCTTATTTATAATCAGTTTAGAGGGAAGGGACACAGTTTAATACTTCTGGAAAATGTCTAAGCATCAAATTGGCTATACGGTTTTTGGTGTTTTTACTATCGTTTATCTTTTGGGATCGATTTTTTACAGTTGGTCTTTGTTCTATTATTTTATATTTTTTCTCGTTTGGTTTCTCTTGGTCGTTTTAGGGTCTTTTGTTATAAGATTGAACTACCATTTAAAAGCGGTATCACACGTTCCTACGAATGAAAAAGTAGTTGCACTAACGTTTGATGATGGTCCTACTGAATACACACAAGCCGTTTTGGCACTTCTTAGATCACATCAATTTAAAGGTACTTTTTTTTGTATTGGACGCCAAATTGAAAAATACCCGAAAATAGTAAAGGAATGTTTTGATGAGGGACACCTTATTGGGAATCATACTTTTTCTCATTCGCAGCTTACGGGCTTTCGGAATATGAAGAAAATGATTAAAGAAATTAGACAAACAGATAAGCGCATAACTTCCATTACTAATGCACCCGTTCATTATTTTCGACCTCCTTTTGGTGTTACAAATCCCAGTATTATGAGGGCGCTTAAAAGAACAGGTCATATTGTGATTGGCTGGAATGTAAGATCCTTAGACACCGTTAAAAACAATGAAGAAAAAATATACAATAGAATTATAAAACAGATAAAACCAGGAAGTATTGTCTTGCTTCACGATACCTCAAAGAAATCAATTCAAGTTTTGGAACGTTTATTGAGTTATCTCGTTGAGCATGATTTTCGATGTCTTACCGTTGAAGAACTGTTAAAATTTAAAAAATGATGAAAACGATTTTATTGATTGCCCCATTTTTGTGTTTGCATGTTTTTGCTCAAGAACAAAAGTTGAGTACAGAAGAAATTAAAGCATTTAGACAACAAGTTGAGAAGGAAACCAAAACGCTCAAATCCATTCGAACAGATTTTGTTCAAAAAAAGCACATGTCTTTCTTGTCGAACGACATTGAATCTAAAGGAAAAATGTATCTCAATGGGGAAGGAACTTTAAAATGGGAGTATACCTCTCCCAATCAATACAGCGTGATTTTTAAAGACAATATCATTCTGATTAATGACAACGGGAAGAAAAGTGCGGTAAATACAGACCAAAAAATGTTTAAAAAAATCAATCACCTCATTTCGGGCAGCCTCAGCGGTCGATTATTTGACGACAAGGAATTCAATATCAGTTACTTTAAGTCAGGGAATTTTATTGTTGTAAAGCTGCTCCCCAATGATAAAACATTAAGGAAATACATACAAAAAGTACAATTGTATTTCCCGAAAAATAATGGTACGGTTGCAAAAGTGAAAATGGTTGAACCGTCGGGAGATTTCACCTTTATTTCATTTAAAAACAAAGAATTAAATGTCAAAATTGACCCGCTTATTTTTAGTCATTAGCCTCTTTTTTTTGAGTGGATGTGCTCAACAGAATATCTCGGGAGAAAGACTAGTAATTAAAACACAAAAATATACCATTCCCTATTTTAATGTTCCTCAAAAGGAATATTCATACCAAGCGAATATTGAAGCCTTTGACAATTCCATCAATGGGATTTTAGCGGTTAAGAATTTCGGTGAGTACCATAAAAGGTTGGCCTTGTTATCTGATTTTGGCAATACTTTACTGGACTTTGAATTTCAAAACGAAAAAGTTAAGGTACATTATATCATGGAGGATTTAAACCGGAAAATTATTCTTAAAAAACTCAAAAAGTACCTTCATTTGTTGGTTCACTCCAATTACAAAGTGAAGAAAATGTTCAAATTCGACCAAGAATCTGTAATACAATCGAAATTTCAAGGCAAAAGAATGTTTTTGTATATTGATTCTAATGATCGCTTGACCCATCTAAAGCAAGCTTCTGTATTTAAGGACAAAGTTGATATCTATTTCTACGGGCAATCAGAAACAGCAGATTCCATCTTATTTATTTCCCATGAAATACCAATAAATATTGCTTTAAAAAAACGCTATTAAGCTCATCATCCGTCACATAATCGGTTGATTATATCTCATCTCCTTTTATTCAGGGTTAACCCGAAAATATTGCAGATGTTGAGGGATCTGAAAAGCGTTGTTGTTAGGGGTTATCATTTTGGGTATTTTTTTACTTGCCTTTAAGTAAATGTTATTGATGTTTTATTCACAGGATATATTGTGAGAATTTGCTTGAGCTATACTTTCCATATCTGAATATAATGTTATCTTTACAATCATTATTATGAGATGCTAAATTAAGGTATAAAACAGACCATGGATACAACTAAAGAGAGAGCAATGCTATTTGACAATGATTCTTCCAAAGCAATAGATGCAATAAATCATGCTCATTTCATAGCATTTGCGCCTTATGTTTGGGAGGCGACAAGCCTATTGAAAGAAAAGAATATCTTAACTATAATTCAAAAATCTGATGGAATAACCATTGAAGAGATCGTTGATCAAGTTGATATATCTCATTATGGAGTGCGTATTCTTATCGAGGCGGGAATGGGCATAGGTCTTGTTTATCGCAAGAAGGATAGAATTTTTCTCTCCAAAACTGGCTATTTCTTTTTAAATGATAAAA
The DNA here is from genome assembly GCA_964585545.1 of uncultured Fluviicola sp. Classification (GTDB taxonomy): domain Bacteria; phylum Bacteroidota; class Bacteroidia; order Flavobacteriales_D; family Crocinitomicaceae; genus Brumimicrobium. The sequence goes on along the minus strand of CAZPDT010000012.1, from coordinate 60,578 downwards.
GTGTTGTAACCAATTACAACTTTATGAAGGACGTCTGCTACGAAGGTGCCGACTCCTTGCAAGAAAGCATTGAAAACTCTAAGCCAGAAGGATTAAAAAAGTTGGGCAAGTGGAAACACATTTACGAAGGATTGCCTTATTTACCTCAAAAAGCAAAAGACAGTTGGTTTAAATTTGACCATCATTATTCAGATATAACCTTTGATGAGCTATTACCGCTAGTTTTTGAAGTGCAACCAAAAAAGATAATGGACATAGGTGGAAATACAGGAAGATGGGCATTGAACTGTATGAATTACAACAAAGATGTTGAACTTGGATTGGTTGATTTAGATGTACAGCTTAACGTTGCGAAAGAAGCGATTGCCGATGCTGGTTTTGCCGACAGAACGTCTTACCACGAAATGGATATTCGTAAACCTGAAAACAATTTGCCCAAAGGATACGACGTTATCTGGATGAGTCAGTTCTTGGATTGTTTTTCTGATGACCAAATTGTGGCTATCCTTAAGAAATGTTATCAAGTAGCAGATGAAAACACCACCATTTTTATCAACGAAACCTTTTGGGATTTACAAGATTTTGAAATTTCAGCTTTTGCCCTTCAAATGACTTCCCTTTATTTTACTACAATGGCAAATGGCTGCAGTCAAATGTACGATAGCAAAGTATTCTTTAAGCTCATTGATAAAGCTGGATTTAAAATTGTGGATCAGCACAATATGAAAGGGATTGCGCATACTTTGTTGGCCTTGAAGAAAAAGTAGGCATTTTTTACCCTTTTCTTTTTAATAATTTAATCCAAAAGCCCGAAGAGGTATTACATTTAAGTATCCAAACTCAATATCATCCTTTACCCCAAAAGATTTTCCATCTTTCTCAATTTGTTTTTGTTGTTTAATCCTATTTAATGCTTAATTAATAGTGCAATTATGCCTTTTTCGCTTGGTGTTAAGAGTGTGTGTAGGAGATATATACGTCAAATGGCGTTTTGCCACACGCTATATCCACCAATTAATAAAACATCAGTAACATCCAAATCACTTTCTCAAATCAACCACCCACTTCGGCTTGCGACTGTGCGAAGATTTTAAAATTTGATTCAATTCCTCACTCGGAATAAACTCCATCTGTGGTACAACCCTAATCTTTGCCTGAAACTGCTCTTTTAGCTCCTTAACGAAGGCCTCAGAGGTATCTTCACTCACCATCTTCACGAGAACATCATCCGTTCCCAAGGAATTCTTTGAGAGGACAATCAAATGTTCTGCAATTTCCTTACAGCCATTTAAAACATCGTGAATAGCAGGAGGGAAGAGCGTTGTTCCTTTGTATTTAATCATTTGCTTTGTTCTGCCGACAACTGGACCTATGCGCGGCGTATTGCGACCACATTTGCAAGGTGTATAATCAATTTTTACCATGTCGCCCGTTTTAAATCGTACCAAGGGAAGTCCTTCAATACCCAATGTTGTAATCGTTAATCCTCCGATTTCTCCTGCCTTAACAGGTTGATCATTTTCATCCAATATTTCCGTAATGATTAATTCGGGGTGACTGTGCCCTCCATGCATGTATTCGCACTCCGTAAATGCAGTACTCATTTCTGTGGAAGCGTAGGTGGAGAACAATTGAATGTCCCACTTTTCATTGATGCGTTGCGCCAATGAAGAAGGACTGTAATCAAGGCGTCTTAACGGTTCTCCAATACAAATGGCTCCTTTAACACTGGTTTTTGTTAAGTCAATGTTGTTCTTTTCAGCATAATCAATGAGTTTGAGCAAAAATGAAGGAACAGCAATTAAATAACTGGGCTTATTTTTTAAAATAGATTCCCACTGTAATGCAGGAATTCCAGCTCCTGTTCGAATCACACCAGCGCCTAATTTGCGCAAGCCCAAGAAATAGGCTAATCCTGCCATAAATTGACGGTCCATGGTAGTCATGAGTTGAACAATGTCGGTTTTTTGTATTCCTGCGCAAGCAAAGGAAATGGCTTCATTGTAGGCTAAACGATCTAAGTCTTTGTCGGTAATGCCAAAATTGACAGGCTTTCCAGTCGTTCCAGAAGTACTTGCATGGTCGATAATTAAATGAGGTTCAACACAGAAAAAATCAGCATTGTGTTTTTGCAAATCATCCTTTGTGGTAACGGGAAGTTGAACAAGGTCAGCTATTGTTTGGATGGTATTGATTGCGATGTTTTTCTGGTCGTAAAGACGCCTATAGAACTTGGAATTCGCATAGACAAATTGAAGTTGGGCTCTTAATTTCTCTTCCTGAAACTGCTTTATATTTTGTAAACTTTCTTTTTCTATGTTGGGAATCATTTGAGTTTTCTATTGGTTTTCTTTAATTTTTTCTCTATTTCCTCACGATCAGGAGCTGTTGTAATTTCCAATTTTAAAGCTTTTTCAAACGCGTCCTTTGCAAGTGTATATCTTTCAGCATTGAGATTAAGCAAACCCGATTTGTAATATACAATCCATAAATCGGGGTTTAAATTGCAATATTCCTTTAGAACTTGAGGATCAAAGTTTTCATCTTCTTTGGACAGCGCCTTGTCGATGATGCGATCCATTTTTCTGTACTTCTCATAATTTTTGAAATCTTGGGTATGCACAAACGGATCTTCAGGAATGGTGAGGGAATCAATATATTGTGGCGTATAGGTTACCGTTCTGTTCGTATCGAAAATTTTGTTTAAATCATAAGCTGTAAACGCCCCTAGATTATAGGGATTGGAGGACACCCAAATCAAACCTTTTGAAGGTTTAAAAATCACGCCGTGGTGTGCCAACAATTGGTTAATCGCTTCCTCATTTCCATAGCCCAACTTTATGTTTTGAAGACCATCTTTATTGCGAAGGATTTTTGCCATTTTTGGTGGGTCAACCCATTTTGTGCTGTCCAACAATTGATTCATTCTTTCATAACGGTACAATGAATGTCCATTTTCAATACGGTCTTTATTGCGTTTGTCTTTTTTATATTCCTCACTTTGGAAGTGATTGGCACAAACCAACCTGGAATTGGGCGTTTCATAAACACCGAAATTTTTGGGTGACATTTCAATAGAAACAGCCTTGTTTTCTTTAGCACTGCCGATTAAAAACGCTTCTGAAACAAAAACTTCACTGTTTCTTGCAATTTCTATCGCTTCATCGATTGTGGAGGCGTGCTGAAGAATGTCTCTGGCAACAATCGAAATGGGTTCTTTTGCTTTAAATGGGATTTTTGATTTCCCTGAGTTCATTGTTAAAGTTATACCCGCTTTATTCATGCCTGAAACAACACCGAGGAATCCAGGCCAGGAAACAGAGACAAAAGGAATTCCTTGGTCGGGATTCATAAAAAGAATCAACTTGTTTTCTGCAAAGCCATCATCAAAATAAAAATCTAAATTTCGTCCCACGAGCAACTTTCCATCGGGTGTATTTTCGCCCCAGAGTGCAGCAGAAGTACAGCCCACATTGATTTTTCCCATATCCACCAATGCATGACCGATATCATGAGCAGCATGCAAATACAAAGTTCGTGTAAAGGGATTGGCGATATAGTCGAAATCGTGAGAAGCATAGCGCGAAAGTCCATAAATTTCAACTTCATATTCTTGCGGAACGTATTTGTAGAGCTTTCTATTGAACCACCTCGTATATTTAGTGATTCTTTTTTGTTGTTTCTCTTCGGGCATAAACTCTTGTATTTTACCAAAGAAAATATGCTCTTGTCTAAAAATTAATGAATCCATTAAGGCGCCTGCCAATAATCCCCTTTCCATGGGATTACCTTCAATATAAAGTTCCCATTGTTGGTATTTGTTCTTAATCAGATAATTATCGCCTGATGAAAACAGGCTATCATTGTGTCGAACAATAATAGGCCGAACAGTATCATACGCACTTATGTCTGGCCGATATGCAAGCGATTTTCCCACACCAATCCGACAAGAGGACAGTAGGACAACATTTGCCAATGCAATAAAAACGAGCAATTTATATTTCTGTGGGTTCATTTTGATAATTTTTTATCTTATGAAGTAATTTTTCTTTGCCAATAATTTCTGAACATGTATTGATTGCTCCAATCGTTGTTCCCATTATTCCGTGCATGTTTACTGTTTGGCCAGTGACAAAAAAATTGGAAACTCTTGTTTTTGGTGAAAAGAAAGTTGCCATTGGGTTGTTGGTTTCTTTGACAAATCCATACATGTTGCCTTTAAAACTTCCGATATAATCACGATACGAAAGGGGAGTCGTTGCATATACGGAATGAATACATTGTTTGATATTTGGGTATTTTGATTCCAGCTCGTTTAAAACAATGTCGATGTGTTTTTGTTTAAACGCTTTATAGTCAGTTCCGCGGTCACTTTTTTCAACAATCGTGTTTACTGTTTCTTCCCATTGTTGCACTTTTTCAAAATCCATATAAGCCATTACCGACATATCGTCCGCATATTCTTTACCTTTTGTATGAATTCCCATAGAAATCATATAGGCTTTTGGCCAATCCGCAGGACGAACAGATGCTGAGGCGTTCCAAACATCATCAGGTTGCTTAAAATGGTAAATATTGTGATTGATATAGGGAAAAGTATGGGGTTTGAAAACAATATGTACCGTAAATGATGAAGGCGTAATCTTTAATTGTTTGATGCGTTGACGAAACGACTTTCTGTAAAGCTTTGTAGGGGAAAGTTGCAATAAAGAATTGATGTCAATGTTGGAAATGAATTGATTGGCAAAATATTTCTCACCTGATGTTGTATCTACCCCAATTGCTTTGTCATTTTCAAAAAGTATTTGCTGAACAGCATTTCGTCTGAATATTTCTCCATTATATTTCCGCAATTGTCGAACGAGGAGTTTGGCAATTTGACTTCCGCCCCGAACAAATCGCCAGGCGCTTTTTATATACGAATTGACAGATAATGCATGGACATAAAAGGGGGTATCCATTCCGTTTCCAGCATAAAGAAAATTTGAACCAACTAAAACTGCTTTTAATTTTTCATTATGGGTTAGATTATCTAGATATTCTTTCAGGTTAAGCGATAAAACTTCTTTGTTATATGGTGATCCACTTTCTAAATTATACAGTGGGAATAATCGACAAACTTCTTGCATTTGCATACAATATTGTTTGATTGCTTTGTGTTCATCAGGGAAAAAGGCAAGCAGTTGCTTGTAAAAGTTGTCGTAACCTTGTGCGTGTGGATAGGCATTGCTGTCTCCGTCAAAAGTAATGAGATCATAGCCATCTTTATCCATTTTTTGAAGTTGAAGACCTTCCATTATACCCAAATAATTAAAATACTGAAATAGATTTTGTCCAGCAGCCAATCCTCCGATGTAATGCACTCCTGTATCAAAAATGGTTTTGTCCCTTACAAAAGTTTGTAGATTTCCCCCAAACTGATTGTTTTTCTCTAAAACGCAAACTTTATAACCCTCTTTGGCAAGCACAACAGCAGAAACAAGTCCGCCCATTCCACTTCCTATAATGATTATGTCGTATCGATTTTTCAATTAAATGCGGTTTAAAATGCTGAATTTAGCGTTGTCCTGCTGTATTTCGTAACCAAATTTAGTAATAAGTTTACAATTTAATGAATTTTCAATAACGATGATTGTGTTGTAGTTTTCTGCTTCGATAATTTCAAAGATTGTATCGCTCTCTATCGGTGCGGTTATGAGTAAAACACTTGCCTTTACTGGTTCTAACTTGTCCAGATAATGCAATTCCCGATGATGTGTTAGATAATTTTGCTTTGCAATATTTCTCAAGTCTTGATTTTCAATATAGCTGTACACTTTTCTGCTGCCTTGTTGCAATACCAACATCATGTCCCATATTCCTAAATCGTTACCTATCCTCAATATTTTTGCTTTTTTATCAATATGAGGGTTCAATTGGTGATAAAGGGTTTTGTTGGTTTTGAACGCTTCACGGGATTGTCGGATGATGTCTTGGGTTTTATAAAGGAAGCTCAATTGTATTTTTTGCTTAAAATAGTTTTCGTCTTCCAATTGTTGCCTGATGGCTTGAAATTGAGCTTTAAATTTCCGACTTATTGACTTGGTAAGGTCTCTGGTGCGGATTTTTTCAGTGTTTTCATTGAATTCAATCCGTTTTCCAAGTTCTAAGGTATGCTGACCGTCAAAAATAATAAAATCACGCTTGGGCAATAAGTTTGAATTGCCGTGGATATAAAGCGGAACAATATCAATGTTGTTCTCCTGTGCCAATACAAAAGCACCTTTGTGGAACCGTGCTATTGCCTCAGTTAAAGACCTTGTTCCTTCGGGGAAAACAACAACGGATATCCCTTTGTTAATCATTTTTACAATTTCTCCCTTTCCTTCTTCAATTCCCTTTTCAACAGGGAAATATCCTGCCGACTGTACCGCTTTGCCAAAAATAGGAGAATGGTATACCCAACTGTTGACTGTAAAAATAAATCGTGTGCGGAGAAAGCCTATAGAAAGTGTATCCAAAAATGAGGAATGGTTCGCAATGATAATTGCTGGTTTTTTAAATTGTTCATTGTGCGGATTCTTAAATTTATTATTTACTCCATAATTCGAGTACATTACAGATTTTGTGAATTTTGCGATTCTTTTCCTTAACCAGATTTGTCTTTTTTCTTTTTTAATGGGCAAAATGGTCAAAACAATTCCAATTAAAGACAAGATAAGACTCCCTGCTCCGAAGTAACCAAAAGAGAGTACCGCAGAAATAAATAGGCGAAGCGAAACAGGAGCTTTTCCTTTCTTCGGTCGGGTCATTATAAACACTTTAAACAGTAGTGGGTAAAAAGAAAAGGTAATGAACATCGCTGAAAGAATACCAATTAATGCTATCCATGAAATAGATCGCAATGCTGGATGTTTCGCAAATATTAAAACACCAATCGATAATACAGTAGTTAAAACAGCAAGAACAATTGAAATTCTATAGGTCTTAAGTTCATTTTTGCCTGTCGTGTACCATTTCTGAAGACCACTTGTCATAAATATACTAAAGTCAACACCAACACCAATAACTAAAGTAGTTACGATAAGACTAAATATATTCAATTCTAGGTTAAAAAGATAAATAAAACCCATTGTAACAACACCTGTTAAAACAATAGGAATAAGCCCCATCAACGCCAATTCAATTCGCCTGAAAAAGATTATAAAAATGATAAAGACAACAATTAAAGCATAGTTCATTAAGGCTTTAAAATCATCTCTAATTTGACCAAGAAACTGTTCGCTTAAGTGTTTTCTGTCAATGGTTATTACATTGTCTTGTTCTAAAGCACGAATTACTTCTGCTCGGTGGAGACTGTCGGTTTGTACAATTGAAGAAAGTGTAATAAATCCATCTTTTTGAATTAAAGACTCCTTTAATAAAGGCAGGTCAAGATTTTTATAATCAGCAATTGATATAGGTTGATACTCTTTTTCTAAAAGTGTATTGAGTCCTTGAAAGGCATTGGCGTTAAATCCGAGTGCTTGTGCGGCACGGTCAACACGAAGTAATGTGCTGTCTTTTCTGGTTTGTTGCCAGAATGTATTCCATTTCTTTATTTTTTTTATTTGGTCTTCTTTGGAAAATACAAATCCACCTACAGACGTATAGTCTTTGATTACACCATTGTTTTTAAGTTTATTGAGTTGTTGCTCAATTGCTGTATTTTTTTCTAAAAGTTGATTTAGAGTGTCCCCATAGACAGAAACATATATACTTTTTTCTCCTTTACTCCCAATTTCTTCAAGTTTTTGTTCGGCAACTTTCATGTTTTGGGGAACATAATTTAAATCGGAAATATTGTTGTTGAATTGTACTTTAGAAAAAGTGAAAATACCTAAGGTTATGGCCACTAAAATGAAACCAATTATTAATTTGTTTTTTTCAAAAGCATAAGCACCAATTTTATCTATAAATGATGATTTTACTTTGAGTTGCTCTTTTTCTTTGGGGACGTACAAATGGGGGATAAGCAATAAAGCAAAGAATGCAGAGGCCAAAATACTGATGGCTGCAAAAATACCCAGTTCTTGCAATACCTGTGATTGAACCAATAAAAGACATGAAAATGCTGCTGCTGTGGTGAGGCTACAGCTCAATAATGGTTGGGTTACATTCTTGTAAAGGGTTTTGATGTCAGCGTGTTCTCGATAATGGGTAATTATGTGGATAGAGTAATCAAGCGTAACACCAAGCAATATAGCGCCAATACTGATTGAAATGGCTGAAATTGTAGGATGAATTAAATAAAGAATTGTTAAGGCTAATGTCGCTCCACAAATAGCGGGAAGAAACAGAATAAAAGGGATGTATAAACGTTTATAAAACACTATTAAGATAAGCATAAGGACCGCAATGGCCAAGACAACAGTTGTTTGAATGTCAGATTTAATTTGGTTGGCATTTGCAAGAGCTATAAAGGGAGAACCAAAATAAGTAATATGTGCTTGTCCTTTAAACTGTGCTTTAATCGTGTTTTGAAGAGCATACAATTGATGCACAAATTTTTCATTCTTCTTGGTGTCTGTACCTTCGAAGGTTGGTGTGATGAAAAGCAATATGGTAGAACTATCAGGTGTAGAAACATAACCATTGTTGATGATGAAATTTTTAGAAACACCCATTGCTCTTAATTTCTTTAAGCCAATAAAAGAGAAACCCAAAGGGTCTTTCAGGATAAAGTTGCGGGCAACCATTCCTGTGGGCGAAATCAAAGTTTTATAATTATCTTGTGTTCTTTGTTCAATACTGTCTTTTGTCAGTCTATTTTCTATTTTTTGATAATCTTTCTCATCTAAAAACAGGGGCAAGTTGTTGTAGACAAATGAAAAAGTTTCATCAATTTGAGAACCATCCACTTCCCCTTGTATGGATTGATAATAAACACTGTCCTTGGACAGAGAATCGAGAAATGTTTGGGCAATATTTGGAAGTTTAAACTTTGCAGAATCCGTCTCTGCATTGACCATCACAGTTATTTTATCAGAAAAATCCAGTTGCTGAAAGACTTTGCCCAGGGCTTCATTTCTGTTCTCTTTAGGAAGAATGTTCGTTATGTCTTCATCAAAATTAATATGAGAAATCAAAAATATACAGGCAGATAGAAAAGCCAGAACAAGAATAAAGAAACCTATTCTCCACTTTTTTATATTGTAATAAATGGTTGTAAAGACATTATCCATTCCGTTTTCTCTTCTTTTTAAATTTAAGAATTAAAACATAACTCAATAGACCAGTAATTAGTGCTGCAAATATAGCGAGAATTAAGCTCCCAATAAGATATTCAAACAAATAAGCTTTAAAATTATGAATAGAAAACACCGTTTCGCTTTTGATTTCACTGTTGAGTACAAAGCCACCAATTTGTAGCGCTGAAATAACGATAATAGGAATCATAGGCGGAATACTTATGTTGGATCCCGCAAATGCAAGCGCTTTGTTGAGGCGAAAGGCAACAGCAAGAAAAAGTACCACTGCAGTTTGAAATCCCCATATCGGAACAATGCCAATAAAAACACCAAGTGCCAAAGAAAAAGCTTTTACTTTGGGCGTATCATTACTTCCTAAAATATCTTCTTTTATAAATTCACGAAGACTTTTTTTTTGGAAACGTCTAAAAAATGTTCGGGGTAAAATATAAAACAGTGTTATCAATACCAATATCGTATTGAGGATACTGATTCGCGTGAAATCCATAAAAGGTCGAAAATGACTCACCCTTTCGCTTGCATCGTATTTGATTTGAATGGGAATGTTTTTGACTGGGATCCCTTTCCAAGAGGAACGTACTATAGCCTCAATTTCAAATTCAAATTTATAGGAAAACCATTTTTTTGGCATGATGGAAATAGGGTAGAGCCGAAATCCTGATTGGGTGTCTTTTAACTTTATCCCTGTTTCAAACCAGAACCAAAAGTTAGAAAACTTATTGCCAAAACTACTTTTAGCGGGAACACCTTCTTGATTCATGTTTCGCGCTCCGATAAATAAGGTACGTGGTGCCTTTTTAGAACAATTTATAAAAGATGGAATATCGTCATGGAAATGCTGACCGTCGGAGTCGATTGTAATGGCATGTGTAAAACCGAGTTCTAAAGCTTTTTTGAATGCTTTGCGCAGTGCAAATCCTTTCCCTTTGTTTTGGGTAAAATGAATTTGATAGATTTGAGTATAAGGCTTTAAAATTGTGGGTGTAGCATCAGTAGAGCCATCATTTACAACAATTAATGATTCGGGCGGAATATGTTCTAAAACGCCTTCAATTACCCTTTTTAATGTTTTTTCGTTGTTATACGTGGGGACAATCACACAGTATAAGTCATTCAAGGCATTTCCGTTGTTCATTTTAGTTACTTAAGTCTTTGCTTTTCATCAGAGGTAAAGACATCAGTGCCTTTTGCTATGCTTTTGATGTATGCTTTCAAACTGGGTGATGCACTGTGAAAATGTTTAATTATAAAAGCTTTATCCTTTTCTATATCATTATGATAACCCAATATTGATGGTGCATTGTGCTGAATCATCAATCGAACCAAACGAATTTCAATGTTTGACGGACTGTTTTTAACTGCAATTTCGATGTACTTCTTACCCGACTTAAAAAGTGCTACTCTTTCGGCAATTGAGCCTCCATGTTTTGCCATCATCGTTTCTGATGCACCGTAATAGGCAATTTTTAAGTTGTCATCAATGTCGAGTTTCTTAGACATTAATTTATTGAAAGCAGTGGCATCTTTCATTGTCTTTTCAGCATTTTGGAATGCTTCTCGAACTTTTTCAATAGTCGAACCGTTGATTAGCAAAAACGATATTAATAGAGTTGCAATTACTTTCATAATTTATAGAATTGTGTATTTTACACCCGCCTTGAGGGCAACTGTATCGTTGAAATAACATATATTTTTTACGACAATTGTATCATCTTCATTTTTTAGAACAATGTTGAACTTGATTTCAGGTGTTTTCTCAGGGTTAATTAGAGACATGAACTTAATATTAGAGGACTGTTTCATAACCAGCTTCTTATCTACAATCTCTGCCGTTATTTCTTTTAATATTTGCATCATACAAACACCTGGTGCAACAGGATTTCCTGGGAAATGCCCTTTAAATATGTCGTGGTCTTTGTTGAGTCGAATAAACGCTTCATATTCGTCACCCTCAATATGATGAATCGTTTTTAATTGATAAAAGTTTTTTAACAGCATCTTCTTTTTTAAGTATATTAAAATATAAAACTAAGTATTATTTTCAATTGTATAGGCTAAATTTTTAATCACGTTGTGGTGCTTTTTCACAAATGGATTCTCGTCATTCCATACATATCCTGCTAGAACCGCACAAATTTTCCTTCTGATGTCCCAATTTACAGGTTCATAGAAGAACAGTTTTTGGAGATTTCCATTGTAAAACTCATTGACATACGTTTCAAAAACCTCAACACCTTTCTTTATATAATCTTTGTATTCTGTTTCCCAATTCACCTTCTCTCCATTCAATTCACGAACAATTAATTTCGCAGCTTTTAATGAAGACTCTGTAGCCAATGCCACACCTGAGGAAAATACAGGATCTAAAAACTCAGCACTGTTTCCTGTCAATACAAATCCTTTGCCATACAATTTACTAACCGAACAAGAGTAATTTCTTTTCATTACAGGTTGAAAAAGAAAATCATTATCAATAAACCGTTCTTTATAATGGTCAGACCGAGCAATAGCTGCTCTCATGGCTTCTTCGGTATCCCCATTTTTGGAAAGGGCATCAATTCTTTCTGTTGGACCAACAATCCCTAAACTTGTTACTCCATTTGAAAAAGGAATTACCCAAAACCACATTGTCGTGTCTAAAATATCAAAAGTAATTTGTTTTCCCTCTGGCCCTTCAGGTTGGTTAATGTCTTTTGTATGTACAAAAATAGATGAGTTTCCTGTAACCTTTGAAGGTGCATCTATGTCCATTAATTTAGGGAGCACGCGTCCATAACCACTGGAGTCAACTATAAATTTTGATTTAATTTGCTTTTTATTCCCTTCTTTATCTCGAACTGTAGTAATTGACATATTGTCTTCAAAGGCTACGGCAATTGCTTCGCATTCAAATTCGATATCAACACCCTGTCGTTGTGTTTCATTTGCTATAACTAAGTCAAAATCAGCACGTGGAACCTGATAAGCATAGTCCCAACCTTCTCCAAATTTGTTGTTAAATTCAAATAGACAGGTTTGGTCTCCTTTAATAAACCGCGATCCTGTTTTGATTTCAAAACCTGCATTCTCTATTGCAGGCACCATGCCTACTTCGTCAAAGTTATCCATTACTTTAGGAATAAAACTTTCGCCTATGACAGGACGTGGGAATTTTGCTTTTTCAACGACACGTACACTTTTACCTTGTTTATTGAGGTAGGCAGAGGCTACACAACCCGAAGGGCCTGCTCCAATTATGAGTACATCAACTTCTTCCATATATACTATAATTTTAATAAAATCATTTTTATATTTGCAGGCGCTAATTGCCAAGCAAATGTTAAACAAAGATATCTAAATGATTTTATTAAACAAATTTTTAAATAAGGGGGATTTTATTAAAATTGTTAATGGAAAAGAACCTATTTCTATGACCGATTCGTTAATGGGTCGAATCGATGAAAATCACGCATTCCTCACCGAATTTTCAGCGGACAAAGTAATCTACGGAGTCAATACAGGCTTTGGACCAATGGCGCAATACCGTGTTCCAGATAAAGACAGAATCCAGCTTCAATATAACCTTATTCGCAGTCATGCTTCAGGTACGGGTCAAATAATGCCGGTAAAACATATACGGGCAACAATGATTGCAAGACTGAACTCAATTTGTCAAGTAAAATCAGGTGTAAATTCTAGTGTTGTTAATGTTTTATCAACATTAATCAATAAGGAAATTTATCCCATCATATTTAAACACGGTGGAGTAGGTGCAAGTGGAGACTTGGTGCAATTGTCTCATATCGCCCTTGCTTTAATAGGAGAAGGTGAAGTGATTTACAAAGGAAAAAGACAAAGTACTGCTGCTGTTTTTGAAAAAGAAGGCATTCAACCTATTGAAGTAAAAATTAGAGAGGGATTGGCTCTCATTAATGGAACCTCTGCGATGACTGGGATTGGACTTGTGAATCATCACAATGCCTCAAATGTATTAAAATGGTCTTTGTATGCTTCAATTTTAATTAATGAACTTGTCGAAACCTATGATGATCACTTCTCAAAGGAATTGAACAGTGTTAAACTGCATGATGGTCAATCTAAAATTGCCCAAAAAATGCGAGACCATTTACAGGATAGTCAATTGACTAAAAGCAGGGAAGAACACCTTTATAATGGCACACGAAATGAAGAAATATTTCAAGAAAAAGTCCAGGAATATTACTCCATTCGTTGTGTGCCACAGATATTAGGACCTGTTTATGATACACTTGAAAATACTGGAAAAGTATTGGAAAATGAATTGAATTCTGCCAACGACAACCCAATTATAGACAATGACGAAGGACTTGTTTTTCATGGCGGGAATTTTCATGGGGATTACATCTCCCTTGAAATGGATAAATTGAAGTTGGTGGTCACCAGAATGTCTATGCTGGCAGAAAGACAACTTAATTTCTTGTTGAATCATAAGATCAACGATATTCTTCCTCCTTTTGTGACACGTGGGAAGTTGGGATTAAACTATGGTGTACAAGGAATGCAATTTACGGCAACATCAACGACGGCTGAAAACCAAATGCTTTCCAATTCAATGTATGTACATTCAATTCCTTGCAATAATGACAATCAAGATATCGTTAGTATGGGCACGAATGCAGCACAGATTACGAGTCAAACCATTGACAATGCATTTGAAGTTTTAGGAGTTGAATTAATCGCTATTTATCAAGCCATTAGACATTTGGATAAATTTGATCAACTTTCCTCTCAAAGTAAAGAGATAATAACTGAATTGGGAACGGTTATTCCCGATATAATTGAAGACAATATTGCTTATCCATTTATTGAAAAAATTGTACGTTTTATAAAAGAAGGAGAATAATTTCTGCCGTACATCTATTTTTTGAATTTAAACGTGAATTTTATCTGTTTTTCGAGTTAAATCAGTCATAAACTATTAACTTTGGAATTAGAACGTACTGAATAGGTGTTTTCTTTAAAAAAAAATGGTAGACAGTATTATATTTATTAGAAATAAACATAAAAATTCGAACGTTTATGAAATATGCACTGGTGACAGGGGGATCGAGAGGAATTGGAAGAGCGATTTGTGAAGTGATTGCTAAAAACACTGAATACGGGATTTTAATTAATTATAACTCCAATAAGAAAGCCGCTGAAGAAACCCAAAAAATAGTAGAAGATTTAGGCAACAAGTCCGCAATCATTGGTTTTAATGTGGCCGATAAGGAAGCCGTTGATACACAGCTTGGAGCGTGGTTGGAAAACAATCCTGAGGCAGAGATAGAAGTTTTAATCAATAACGCAGGAATAACCAAAGATGGATTGTTTATGTGGATGTCGGAAGAAGACTGGAGCAATGTTGTAGATACTAGTCTAAATGGTTTTTATAACGTTACACAATTTGTAATTTCAAAGATGCTGAGAAAACGGTATGGTCGCATTGTTAATATGGCTTCAGTTTCAGGTCTTAAAGGAACACCTGGACAAACAAATTATTCAGCCGCAAAAGGTGCAATTATTGGCGCAACAAAAGCACTGGCGCAAGAAGTGGCCAAAAGAAACATTACTGTAAATGCTGTAGCACCAGGATTTATTCAAACTGATATGACAGGTGAATTAGACGAGAAGGAATTGATCCGAATGGTGCCAGCCAATCGATTTGGAGAGGCTTGGGAGGTTGCTGAATTGGTCAATTTTTTAATTTCTAAAAAAGCTTCTTATATTACAGGTGAGGTAATTAACATTAATGGAGGAATTTATTCTTAAAACTATGGAACAACGTGTTGTTATTACGGGAATGGGTATTCGTTCATGTTTAGGGAATAACCTTGATGAAGTGAAACAGTCTTTGTACAAGGGACAATCGGGAATTGCATTTGATGAAGAGCGCAAATCGTTTGGTTATCAATCTGCTTTAACAGGTAAAGTAGACCGACCTGACGTAAAGAAAATGCTGAGTCGGAGGCAACGTATAACAATGGGTGAAGAAAGTGAATTTGCTTATGTCGCCACAATTGAAGCCATGAAAAATGCAGGAATAGACCAAGCTTTTATCGATGCATTTGAGGTTGGAATAATTTATGGGAATGATAGTGTTTCTAAAGCCGTAATTGAATCCACTGATATTATTAGAGAAAAGAAAGATACAGCACTTGTGGGTTCAGGAGCAATTTTCAAGTCAATGAACTCTACTGTAACCATGAATTTAGCAACAATTTTTAAGTTGCGTGGCATCAATATGACAATTAGTGCAGCTTGTGCCAGTGGATCTCATGCGGTGGGTTTGGCCTATATGATGATAAAGAATGGACTTCAAGATATGGTGATTTCTGGAGGGGCTCAAGAAGTGAATAAATATGCAATGGGCAGTTTTGATGGCTTGGGTGTTTTCGCTTCGGATGAAGGCGATCCAACATTGGCCAGCAGACCATTTGATGCCAATAGAACAGGCCTCATTCCAAGTGGAGGAGCAGCAACCTTAATTTTGGAAAGTTATCCATCTGCCAAAAAAAGAGGTGCTCCAATTTTTGCTGAAATTTTAGGCTATGGGTTTTCATCTAATGGTGGACACATCTCTACACCCAATACAACTGGACCTGCAATAGCTATGAATAGGGCAATTGACCAATCTGGACTGTCTTCAAAGGACATTGAATATGTTAATGCACATGCAACTTCTACTCCTATGGGAGATGCCAATGAAGCAAAGGCTATTTTTGATGTTTTTGGTGATAATTGTCCCCCAGTTAGTTCTACAAAATCGATGACAGGTCACGAATGTTGGATGGCTGGAGCGAGTGAGATTGTGTATTCAAATTTAATGCTGCTCAATGACTTTATTGCACCTAATATTAATTTTGAGAAAGGAGACGAAAATACGAGTAAGATTAATGTATTAAATAAGACATTAGATAAAAAATTTGACGTATATTTGTCGAATTCATTCGGATTCGGAGGAACCAATTCCGCCCTTGTAATTAAGAAAATGATATAACTGATTGAAATGAAGGATATTATCAACCAAATAAATGAAACCCTTGCTGACGAATTTGAAATCGACGTGGACATCATTACCCCAGATGCAAACCTTAATGACACCTTAGATTTAGACAGTCTAGATTATGTAGATTTGGTCGTTACCATTGAATCAATTACTGGAATAAAACTTGGCGAAAAGGATTTTAAAAACATTGATACCTTTGATCATTTTTATCAAGTTATTGAAGGGAAAATGAATGAAATCGAACAGTAATGTCTAAGTGGGAGGGAGCTTCTAAGGGAAGTCTACTAGGATATAAAATTTTTGCTTTTAGTGTTCGGAATCTTGGATTGAGGTTTTCTTATTTTATTTTATTATTTGTTGCCTTCTACTATTTTCTATTCTCTTGGAAAAGCAGCAAAAGTATTTACAGTTATTTTAGAAATAGACAGCAATTCAACAGGTTTAAATCATTTTTTGGCATCTATAGAAGTTATTATGTATTCGGACAAACTTTAATTGATCGGATATTAATTTCTTCAGGAAAAAGAGATCGATTTACGTATGACTTTGACGGCATCGAAAAGATCATTAAAGTTCTTGAAGAAGGGAATGGCGGAATACTTATTAGCGCCCACCTTGGAAATTTTGAAATCTCTGAATACTTTTTTGAAGATATTGGTGCCGACCTCGTAACCAATATTGTAACCACCGATATGGAAAGGCAACAGATTAAAAATTACTTGGATCAACTCTCGTTAAAGTCAAGTTTAAAATACATCCTCATTAAAGAAGACATGTCGCATATCTTCGAGTTCAATCGAGCATTGGGAAATAATGAAATTATCTGTATTACGGGAGACCGCTATTTTGAGGGAAGTAAATTTTTAGAAACAACGTTTTTGGGTGCATCTGCAAAATTTCCATCAGGACCATTTTTATTGGGATCGAGATTAAAAGTGCCTGTCCTTTTTGTATACGTAATGAAAGACAGTGCAACACATTATCATTTGTATGCTAGAGAAGCAAAAGTTGAGTATAGAAATGAAAAAGTGCTGTTGGAGAGTTACGCAGAAAGTGTCTCTCATTTTGTTAAAAAATATCCTTACCAATGGTTCAACTATTTTGACTTTTGGGAATAAAACCAAATGAATCCAAGCATTAACCCGGATTATTATTCATTCTTAAAACAATATCGTTTTACCTCCAGAAATACTGTCCATGAATTGGTTGTGATTTTTAAATACAATTTTGGTGAAGCGATCTTGTGATCTCAATATAGTTAAAACGTTTTGTAATCTCTTTTATAAATAAATTTCTATTCCTAAATTGATCCCTAAACTAAAGGGTTTCCTTACATATGGTGATTGATTGTTAAACGTATTTGTCAATTGATATCGCCCTTCAAGCAGTGCAAACATACCGACGTTTCGACCAAATTTAATTTGTGTTCCAATCGTGACCACTCCATCTATTAAGAACATATTCATTTTGTCTTTGATAATTGTTTTCTCTGTTTGCTCCTTTTTGAATTCATCTAAAGTTGTTTCCTCGTGTTTTAATGACAAAAATGCTTTGGGCACAATACCCACTCCTCCATAAAATGAAATGTCTTCGCCATAAGTATAGGCAATTCTTATCGGGAATGCAATACTGCGATAGGTATTTGTATAACGAAAAACAGAATCGTTGGAAGTAAAATCGTAAGTTTCTGCATTTTGAAAATAACCAGCTCCAATTTCAAACTTTAGAAAGTGATTGAGTCGTGTACGCACACCAAGAAAATAACTGGATGTCCATTTTGCTTTTTCATCTTCTCTATAACCTAGAGGCTTGGCAAATAAACCATCATTTATCTTTAAAGTTCTAAAAGTATAAGCTGGATTTATACCTGCAAATAGCTCAATGCCATTTTTTGGCTTTAAAGAATCCTGCTTTTGCTTAGGGTTTTCCTTTTGCTGGGATTGTTTTTTATCGGTTTTAGAATCATTGGAAATAATTTGTGTATATCCGTGGGTGCTTATTATTAATGATAACAAGACAAAAATTTTTTTCATGGTATTTTTAGTTTGTATATTCCAATATTGAAAATAAACTGTTATATTTAGCTAAAATAAAGGAATATTTTTAGAATATTCATTAAACTAAAATATTTATGTCAAAAGGAAAGAAAAGAAAAAAGAAATCATTGTTGGGAAGAATCCTAAAGTACATTGGGATTGTTTTGTTATTGCTAATTATTGCAATTGTACTTATTCCTATCTTCTTTAAGGATCAAATTAAAGAATTGGCCTTAAAAGAAGCCAATACCATGCTGAAAGCGGATGTTGCAGTAGGTGATTTTGATTTGACGATTTTTTCTACTTTCCCAAAAATGAGATTACAGTTTGACGATGTATCGATTACAGGACGTGACCAATTTGAAGGAATTAAATTAATTGATGCCAAATCAATACAAGCCAAATTGGATTTTTGGAGCGTAATTAATATGGAAGATATTACTGTTCGATCCGTCAGATTGATTCAACCCAATATTCATGTGAAAGTAATGGAGTCTGGTGAAGCCAATTACGATATTGTAAAATCTGAAGAAGACCTCAAAGAAGAAAAAGTAGATACAACCTCCTCTCCGTTTAAATTTTCTTTGGACTATTATGAAATTAAAGAAGGCAATATAGTATACGATGATCGTCAATCTCCAATGTATGCTAAAATTAAAAATTTAAACCATTCTGGGTCGGGCGACATGACGGCTGATGTGATTGATTTTGATACCAAAACAACAATTGATGAATTAACATATAAAATGGATGGATTAACTTACGTATCTAAAGTAAAAACGGCTTTAGATATGAATTTATTGATGGAGTTTAAAGAGAAGAGTAGCAAATTCACACTTAAAGAAAATAAGTTGGACTTAAATGCCCTTAGTCTTGCATTTGACGGTTATTATGAAATGTTTGATGACCACAGTGCAATTGATTTAAAATTGGCTGCGGGCAATACAAGTTTTAAAGATTTACTTTCGTTGATTCCTGCTTTTTATCATTCGGGGTATGAAAAAATGGTTACCCAAGGAAGTTTGAGCATGAATGGTTATGTCAAAGGAAATTTAGATAATAAAAATCTTCCTGCATGGGATTTTAATTTAAAAGTTAACAATGCTTCAATTGCTTATCCTGATATGCCTGCCACAATCGATAATGTTAATATCGTTGCAGGTTCACAATTTAAAGGCGGTTCTAATTTAGATGCGATGACTGTAGATGTTGACCAATTGAAAGCCCAGTTTGCTGGAAATACAATTGATGCTGATTTTCACTTGAAACATCCTATTACAGATCCATATATGGAGTCCAAGCTGAATGCGAAGGTAGATTTGGCAACATTAGATAAGGTTTACCCCATGGAAGATGAGTACAATGGAAAATTGACATCAGACATTGCTTTTAAAGGAAGATTATCCACAATAGAAAAAGAAGATTATGAAAATGTTGATGCCAAAGGAAGCCTTCGATTACAAGAAGTGCACTATGCCTCTGAAGATTTGCCCGCACCAATTGATATCAATAATTTATTGTTTGAATTTTCACCTCAACAATTAAAACTTGCTGATTTAAAAGCGAAAATGGGTAAAAGTGATTTCGCATTAAATGGAGAAATCAAAAATTATATGGGTTATATTTTTAAAGAAGATGAAGACCTACAAGGTGTCTTTAATTACCATTCTGACGTATTGAACGTAGATGAAATAATGCCTCCGGAAGAAAAGGGAGCTGCTGAAGGGGCAACAAAAGAAGGAGCGGTTAAAAATGAAAACTCCACCAATAGTTCAGGAGAAAGTGAACCTATTTTGGTGCCTAAAAATCTCGATTTCACTTTAAATACAACCATTGATAAAGTAATTTATGATGGAATGAATATTGACAATGTGAAAGGGCGCGTTTTGATTAAGAATGAAGAAGTAAATTTAGAAAACTTATCCATGAACACTATGGGAGGCGCCGTTGCTTTAACGGGGAAATACAACACCCAAAATCATCAGACACCCAAAATGGATTTTAGTTACAGTCTAAAGAAAATTGATATTCAGCAATTGGCTAATAACTTCTTAACAATCGAAAAACTAGCCCCAATCGCTAAATATGTAGAAGGAAATATAAGTTCAGATTTTGCCATGACATCGAATTTGAAGCCTTCTTTAGAACCGGTGTTCAATTCATTAAATGGAGATGGATCTTTGTTTTCTAGTGAGATTAAAATTGCTGGATTCAAAGCCTTGGATAAACTTGGTGATGCGCTTAAAATGAATGAATTAAAAGAACAAACAATCAACAATGTTCGGGCGAGATTTGAGATTAAAGATGGAAAGGTTGAAGTGAAGCCATTCAATATTAAAATGGGAAATATCAACACAGAAGTAAAAGGAACGACATCGTTAAATCAAGATATAGATTACCAATTAAAAATGAATATTCCAAAAAATCAAATTCCTGGAAGTGTATTGGATATAGCGGAAAAGGCCATCTCTAAAGCAAAAAATATTCCTGGATTTAAGATGAAAGAACTTCCTGATGAAATTCCAGTTACAGCTTTTGTTACCAATACTATAACTGACCCTAAAGTGAAGACCAATCTCAAGCAAAAACTTACCGAGTTAGGAGGTGACATTAAAGGAGGTATTCAGGATTTTGTAGATGAGAAAAAGGAAGAAATTAAGGATACCATCAAGAAAGTTGTTGACGATAAAATAGATGAAGCAAAAGAGGAGCTTGAAAAACAGAAGAAAAAAATCATTAACGAGGCACAGAAACAAGCCGATCAGGTGAAGGCAGAAGCAAAGAAATTGGCCGATAAAACACGTGCGGAAGCGGATAAAAACGCAGAAAAATTGATTGAAGAAGCAGGATCGAATCCGTTTAAGAAAAAAGCAGCTGAATTATCGGCTAATAAACTGAGAGAAGAAGGAGAAAAGTCGGCGCAGAAAATTGAACGTGAGGCTGATGCGAAAGCTGATAACATAATGAAAAAAGCCAGAGAAAGAGCGGATAATTTGAAGCCATAGTATCGTTTTGCTGGCTTAATTTTATAAGACTTTTTAAAAGATAAAAAATAAATATGGTTTTGTGAAACTGGGAGGTTTCCTTAAACATTATTATCTTCGCAATCCTTTTTTACTAAATCAATAGAGAATGGATCAAATTAAATTTGGAACAGATGGTTGGAGGGCCATTATAGGAGATACATATACCGTAAATAATGTTGCTAGAATAGCAGCTGGAACAGCATTGTGGGCAAAAAAACAATCCGAAGATCCCAGTATAATTATTGGTCATGATTGTCGGTTTAACGGCAAACTTTTTATGGAAACAGCCATAAAAGTATATTTGCACCATGGAATTAAAGTCTATTTCGCTGATGGCTTTGTTTCTACACCTATGATTTCTATGGGGGCAAGAGATTATAACACAACCATAGGTGTTGTTCTCACTGCGTCTCATAATCCACCTTCTTATGGCGGCTATAAGTTAAAGTCTCACTTCGGAGGTCCACTACTCGTTGATCATGTGCAAGAAGTTGAAGATTTAATTCCAGATACAATTGAGTCCTCAATTTTAGAAATTGATCTTCAATCGGCAATTGATCAGAAACAATTGATTCAAATTGATATCGAGTCTGAATACATTGCAGCCGTAAAAAAGAATTTTGATTTAAAAGCGATTAAAGAGTCGGGTATGGTATTGGCTTATGACGCTATGTACGGCGCAGGTCAAGGAGTGATGAAGAAATTGTTTCCTGAAATCCATCTTTTACATTGTGATTACAATCCATCTTTTATGGGACAGGCACCAGAACCAATCGCCAAAAATCTTAAGGAATTAGAGAAGTTTATAAAATCAGAAGGAAATATTGATGTATCACTTGCCACTGATGGCGATGCCGATAGAATTGGACTCTATGATAAAAATGGAGACTTTATTGATTCCCATCATATCATCCTTTTACTGATTCATTATTTGGTAAAATACAAAGGGTTATCGGGCAAGGTTTTTACAGCATTTAGCAGCTCGCCTAAAATTGCCAAGATGTGTAAACATTATAATTTAAAACATCAAACCGTTAAAATTGGTTTTAAACACATCGCTGGCCACATGATTAAAGAAGATGTTTTAATAGGTGGAGAAGAGTCGGGTGGAATTGCAGTTAAAGGACATATCCCTGAGCGGGATGGACTCTGGATGGGAATGATTGTATGGGAATTTATGGCAAAATCTGGAAAATCACTCCAATCTTTAATTGATGAAGTGTATGAAATTGTTGGTGAATTTAAATATGAACGCAATGATTTGCATATAGACGAAGATTTAAAACAGCAGATTGTAGAGAATTGTAAGAACAATGTCTACACCTCTTTTGGTAAATATCAAGTAGAACATGTTGAAGACTTGGATGGATTTAAGTTTTATTTACCCAATGAATCATCGGTGATGATTCGTCCTTCTGGTACAGAACCTGTTTTAAGGGTCTATGCTGAAGCCATTAATCTTGAGGAAGTACACAATATTTTAGAGGCAACAGAAAAAACAATTATTGAATAAGCAATGGGTGGCAACTCTATAGGACATACTTTTGTGTTAACTACTTTTGGGGCATCCCATGGTACTGCAATTGGTGGTGTAATCGATGGTGTTCCTTCTAACTTTAGGTTGAACATTGAAGCCATACAAAAAGAACTTGATCGAAGACGCCCAGGACAATCAAATATTGTTACACAACGCAAAGAATCAGATACTGTCCAGTTTTTGTCTGGAATTTTTGAAGAAAAAACAACAGGTGATCCCATTGGATTTATTATTCCTAATAACAATCAGAAACCACAGGATTATGATCATTTAGAAAATGTTTATCGTCCCTCTCATGCTGATTTCACTTATAATCAAAAATATGGACATAGAGATTATAGAGGAGGAGGACGTTCAAGTGCGAGAACCACTGCTTGTAGTGTTGTTGCAGGAGCAATAGCGCGTCAATTTCTCAACCATATTGGCATACAAATAGAAGCATTTGTTTCACAAGTTGGTATGTTAAAGCTAGAAGGGGATTTGGTTAATTTGCAGTTGCCTGAATTGGAGAATGCTGTACGGTGTCCAGATACCAATATGGCCCATAAAATGATGGATTTAATTAGAGAAACCCGTAAAGAAGGAGATACTGTTGGCGGTGTTGTTTTTTGTCGTATAAAAGGTGTGCCAGTCGGTTTGGGCAGTCCTGTATTTGATAAGCTGCACGCCGATTTGGGTAAGGCGATGCTTTCGATTAATGCAGTAAAAGGATTCGAATATGGTTCTGGATTCTCTGGGGTCGAGATGAAAGGGAGCCAACACAATGACAGCATACAATCTGATGGGAGAACAAAAACCAATTACAGCGGAGGAATACAGGGTGGAATTTCCAATGGTGAAACGATATATTTTCGTACAGCCTTTAAACCTGTTGCTACAATAATGCAAGACCAGGCGACTATAAATAATCGAATGGAGGAAACCATCGTTAAAGGAAAAGGACGGCATGATCCATGTGTTGTTCCACGTGCTGTTCCAATTGTAGAAGCAATGGCAGCGATTACTTTATTTGACCACTATTTGCGGAATAAGATGACACAAATTTAAAATATGACAAAGAAAAAGAAGAAACTTGCCCTGCATTGGAAGATCATTATTGGAATGGTGTTGGGTGTTTTGTTTAGTTTAATTTTGGTAAATACGCCTTGGGGAAAAGCCTTGACCTCTATAACGATTAATGGAGAACCCCACTCCATCTCAAATGCTGAACTTTTTGTGCACCACTGGGTGAAACCATTCGGAAATATGTTTATCAGTGCCTTAAAATTGATTGCCGTTCCACTTATATTAGGCTCTTTGATTACAAGTGTATCTGATTTAAAAGATATTTCTCGATTGTCGCGATTGGGATTAAGAACAATTTCCATTTATATTGTAACAACTGTTATGGCAATTTCCTTAGGATTGATTGTTGTGAACATTATTCAGCCTGGAAAAACAATAAAAGAAGACACCAGAACCAGTTTGATTGATAGTTTTAGTGGCGATGCTGGAGAAAGTATCTCAAATGCACAAAAACAACAAGAAAATGGTCCTTTACAAGCTTTAGAAGATTTGATTCCCGACAATATCTTCTTTGCAGCTTCTGATAACAGCAACATGTTGCAAGTGATTGTATTCGCTATATTCTTTGGATTGGGGTTAATTCTTATACCCGAAGAAAAAGCAAGACCTGTAAAGCAATTTTTTGAAAGTTTTAATGAAGTCATTTTAAAACTGATTGATTTAATTATGCTTGCTGCGCCTATTGGGGTTTTTGCGTTACTTGCAGGACTGGTTGCCGAAGCGCCAAATAAGGATTTATTTATTGCTTTACTTTGGTACGCTGTATGTGTTGTTGTTGGACTATTATTGATGATTGTGCTGTACGTACTTTTGGTTTATTTGTTTACTAAAAAAACACCAACTGCCTTCCTGAAAGGAATTTCGCCCGCCCAACTTGTCGCATTTAGTACCAGTTCTTCCGCTGCTACGCTTCCTGTAACTATGGAAAGGGTAGAGGAACACCTTGGAGTAGACAAAGAAGTTTCTAGCTTTGTTCTACCCATTGGAGCAACAGTAAATATGGACGGAACAAGTTTATATCAGGCGGTTGCCGCTGTTTTTATAGCCCAAGCATTTGGGCTTGATTTAGGATTAATGGCCCAATTGGGTATAATTGTTACAGCGACTTTGGCAAGTATTGGTTCTGCAGCAGTTCCAGGAGCTGGGATGGTAATGCTGGTTATTGTTTTGGCACAAGCTGGCATTCCAGAAGCAGGTTTGGCCCTTATTTTTCCAATTGATCGACCTTTGGATATGTTGAGAACATCAGTAAATGTTACAGGAGATGCCTTGGTGGCAATGTTGGTAGGGAAATCTGTAGGAAAACTGAACGATCCAAAAGAAGAGAACTCACTAGAAGAAGTAGTATAAAATAAGATATAATGTACACTTTTAAACTGTTAGATATCGTTGTTCAGGGCTTTGCTTTTTTAACAGCAATTATATTGTTGTTGACTTTTAATGTTTATGGATATTTTTATTGGATTAAAGCAGGATTGGTTGTTTGGATTATGCTGAGTGCTATACTTAATCCTATCGTATATAAACCCTTATCTTCTCTTCGTAAAATTGTTTCGTTTATGCTGTTTTTTTTATTGCTTGTTTTTATTGTTTTATTTGCTGTTGATATACCAACACCTCAATTAAATTACTATTTCCAACCCCTTTCTTATTTAATTGTTATTGGCTATTTTATCATTTCTTTGCTCGAATTAAATACCATTAAAAAAAATGGAGAAATTGATTTGGATTTCTAAAACAGTAGATAAGTATTAAAATAGATACACTAAAAACCTTCTCTTTTTTAATGTATTTTATAGGCCTTTATAATTGTTGATAACCTCGTTGATAAACCTATAAATACATTCCTTTCCTAACCATAAATTTCGTATATTTGTTAGGTCTCAAAATAATGGTATTTTGACGACTTTTTTATTTTTAATTTATCTTAAGTAAATGAGCGAATCTGAAAAGAAAAAAGAAGAATATTCAGCGGATAATATCCAAATACTAGAAGGGTTAGAGGCAGTTAGAAAACGTCCTGCAATGTATATTGGCGACGTTGGTCGTAAAGGATTGCACCACCTTGTTTATGAGGTTGTTGACAATTCAATTGATGAGGCTATGGCAGGATATTGCGATACAATTCGTGTTGTCATTAATGAAGATGATTCAATTACTGTGGAAGATAACGGTAGGGGAATACCCACTGCAATGCATTCCAAAGAAAATAAGTCTGCCTTAGAAATAGTAATGACGGTCTTGCACGCAGGTGGAAAGTTCAACAAAGACAATTATAAGGTATCTGGTGGGCTCCACGGTGTGGGAGTGTCTTGTGTAAACGCACTTTCAGAGAATTTCTCTGCTATTGTTTATAGAAATGGAAAAATTCACCAACAAGAATATAAAATTGGCATTCCCCAATACGATGTTAAAGAAATTGGAACGACGGATCTAAATGGTACGGTTATCACATTTTCTCCTGATAAGACAATTTTTGAAGATACACATTATCATTACGATACGCTGAAAGCAAGAATGAGAGAGTTGGCTTTCTTAAATAAAGGAATTACAATTACGCTTTCGGATTTACGTGAAGATTCAAAAGATGAAAACGGAAAGTCTCCATTTGAAACCTTTCATTCCGAAGGAGGATTGAGAGAATTTGTTGATTTTCTCGATAAAAATAGAGAACCACTTATTGAAGAGGCCATCTACATAGAAGGAGAAAAAGATGGAATTCCTGTTGAAATTGCAATGATGTACAATTCTTCATACAACGAGAATATTTTGTCTTATGTCAATAATATTAATACTCATGAAGGAGGAACGCATCTGACAGGTTTTCGTCGTGGTCTCACCAATACGCTTAAAAAGTTTGCCGATGAATCGGGAATGTTAACAAAAGAGAAGATTGAAATTGCTGGAGATGATTTTCGTGAAGGCTTGACTGCAATTATTTCAATTAAGGTTGCAGAGCCACAGTTTGAAGGACAAACCAAAACGAAATTGGGAAATAGAGAGGTTCAGAAGCCTGTTTCTCAATGCGTTTCTGAAATGTTGGCCAATTATTTGGAAGAACACCCAGCAGATGCGAAAAGAATTGTCGATAAGGTAATTCTCGCTGCACGCGCTAGAAACGCAGCACGTAAAGCACGGGAAATGGTGCAAAGAAAAAGTGTTATGGCTGGAAGTGGTCTCCCAGGAAAACTTGCTGACTGCTCGGATAAAAATCCAGAAGTTTGTGAAATATTCCTTGTTGAGGGAGATTCTGCGGGAGGAACAGCAAAGCAAGGGCGAGATAGAAACTTTCAAGCGATTATGCCGTTAAGGGGTAAAATTTTGAATGTTGAAAAAGCAATGCAGTACAGAATTTTTGAAAACGAAGAAATCAAAAATATATATACTGCACTGGGTGTTTCTATTGGTACAGAAGAAGATTCTAAAGCTTTAAACCTAGATAAACTAAGGTACCATAAAATTGTAATCATGAGTGATGCCGATGTTGATGGTGCACATATTCAAACATTGATTATGACCTTCTTCTTTAGGTATATGAAAGAACTCATTGAAAGAGGATATTTGTATATCGCTACACCTCCGCTTTATTTGATAAAAAGAGGGCAAAAGAGAGGATATGCTTGGTCTGAAGAGGAGCGCTATAAATTGGTAGATGAGTTTAGAGGTGATAAACCAAGAAATTCAGTTGACATTCAACGGTATAAAGGTCTTGGAGAAATGAATTCGGAGCAACTTTGGGACACAACGATGAACCCCGAACGACGAACGCTTCGTCAAGTTACCATAGACAATGCAGCAGAAGCAGATCGTATCTTCTCAATGCTAATGGGAGATGAAGTGCCACCAAGAAGAGCGTTTATCGAAAAGAATGCTAAATATGCCAATGTAGATGTATAATTGAATCTTATTGAATAGTATAATATAAAAACCGCTTTTTACTAAAAGGCGGTTTTTTTTTTGACTCTACTGAGGCTTGTGAATTCAATCCGAACTATTCACTGCGTTGAACTGTCAAGCTGTATTCAACGCATTATTTTACTTTTGATTACAAATCACATACATCCAAGTAATCACTTTTCTAACAAATACTAGTAAACCCCAAATTTGTATTAATGCTTGGACTCTTTTGATTTTATATTTTACTTTTCATTTTTTGATATAGATTACGATTATCTGTAAATTATACATGGTAGTATTCAAAAAAGACACACTTTTTTGAATACTACCAGGAAAGCCTCAACTATTGCAGAACTATACCGTCGCAGGTGGGATATTGAAATATCCTTTAAGAAGATGAAGCAAAATTTGAATATAAAGACCTTTGTAGGAACGTCTGAAAACGCAATGAAATCACAAATCTTCGTAGCATTGATAGCCTACTTATTGCTGGAATTAATGAGACGGGTAGTTACAAATGGAAAATCAGCCTTTTCTAATTTTGTAGAAAAAATAAGAATTTGCTAGCCCTTTTATCTTTCTCTGGATTATGTGATAAATAATATCAAACCGATTGCTCAAAAAGCAGAAAAACCACCACCTCCACCCAACTTATGGACACCAAAACAACTCAGTTTATTCTAAAAACTCGACTTTTTTTCCGGGATTTTGAAAAGTGACTCCCTAAAATAAAGGGTTACAGAACTTTTTTGTCTACTTTAAAAAAACTTTCGGATGAATGTGATACGGACTTATTCTCGACGTATTTTGTAGAATAGAAGGAATTAATCTACCAGTTCTTTTTCAAAACATTCTTTCAATACTTTCACAGTATAGTCAATTTCGTCTTTCGTGGTGTAACGAGAAAATGAAAACCGCACATTTGGATGTGATGTATCGGTATAAACCCCTTGTAAAACGTGTGATCCTTTGTTACTTCCAGAAGAACAAGCAGAACCGCTAGAACAAGCAATACCTTTGAGGTCGAGCGTAAACAGAAGCATGTCCGCTTTTTGTGTCTTGGGCAATCGAATATTTAAAACAGTGTATAGACTTTTGTCAGGATTCGTAGCATCACCATAAAAACTGACCCCTTTAATCTTTGATTGAAGTTGATCAATCATGTAGGACTTGAGTTGTTGCACATGCTTTTGATGTTCTTCTATATTATTGAAAGCGAGCTCCATTGCTTTAGCAAGTCCAACAATTCCATATAGATTTTCTGTTCCTCCACGCAGTCCACGTTCTTGTGAGCCTCCGTGAATTAAAGGGATGCCATCTATCTTTCGATTAATGTATAAAAAGCCAATGCCTTTTGGACCGTGAAATTTATGGGCAGAACAAGTGATAAAATCAATGTCAAGAGACTTTAGATCAAATGGATAATGGGCCATTGTTTGCACTGTATCAGAATGGAAGTAAGCATTGTACTTTCGGCAAAGATGACTTACCTTATGGATGGGAAGAAGGTTGCCTATTTCATTGTTTGCATGCATTAGAGAAACCAAAGTTGTTTTATCGTCATTTACCAGTAAGGCTTCTAAATTGTCCAGGTCAACATGTCCTTTAGGCGTTAACTTCACCATTTGGTACTCAACAGGATGATTTTGACAGATATTTTCAACAGTGTGAATTACTGCGTGGTGCTCTATTTCTGAGGTAATAATACGTTGAACGCCCAGTCGATTGATGGCAATGTTGAGAGCCATGTTATCAGCTTCTGTTCCTCCTGAAGTAAAAACAATTTCAGCGGGTTGTGCATGAATAAATTTTGCCACTTTTCTCCGGGACGTTTCTAATGTTCCTTTAGCTTGCCGACCAATAGAATGTTGTGAAGAAGGATTCCCGAATTCATTTTTTAAATAAGGAATCATTTCTTCAAACACTTCTGAAGCAATTGGAGTAGTAGCAGCATTATCTAAATAAACCTTTTTCATTGTTTCAAACTTAAAATGTTATTGTGCAGCGTCAATCTTCACAACTGTTATGAAAGCATATTTTTTTTACGCTTAGAGATAATTGAATTGATCTCTGAAATTGTTTTTTCAGCCAATTTTTCGGCCTTTATTTTGCTTTCACTTTCTGCATAGATTCTAATGATTGGCTCTGTATTACTTTTACGTAAATGAATCCATTCTTTATCTAAATAGATTTTAACACCATCCGTTAAATCCACTTCAAAATTACGGTTATTCTCTGCAATTTGAGAAAAAATTTCATCGACATTTGTTTCAGGAGTCAATTGAATTTTATTTTTTGAGATGGTGTATTTCGGGTAACTGTCTCTCAATTCCGAGCATTTTATATTACTTTTTGCCAGATGGGTGAGGAAAAGAGCGATACCTACCAGTGCATCTCTACCATAATGTAATTCGGGAAGAATTACGCCGCCATTGCCTTCTCCACCAATAACAGCATTTACTTCTTTCATTTTTGCAACTACATTTACTTCCCCAACAGCAGAAGTGAAATGTTCATATCCATGTTTTTCTGTTATATCTCGAAGCGCACGTGTTGAAGAAAGATTTGAAACTGTGGTTCCACCTTTCTGTGAGAGAATGGAGTCGGCTACTGCAACTAATGTATATTCTTCGCCAAACATTGTCCCATCTTCACAAACCATTGCTAAACGGTCTACATCGGGATCTACAGTTATTCCCAAATCAGCATTGTGGGCAATTATAGCTTTAGACAAATCTTCAAGATGCTCGGGCAAAGGTTCAGGATTATGAGCAAATTCACCCGTCGGTTCACAATGGATTCCAGTAACATTTTTAACACCAAGAGCATCCAATAGGAGCGGAACAGCAATCCCTCCGGAAGAATTTACGGCATCAACAATAATTGAAAAATCAGCTGCAGCAATGGCGGCTTTATCGACATACGGAAGTTGTAAAACGGCATCGATATGTTTTTGAATATATTCACTATTTAAAGTGTATTTACCGAGGTCGTCGACTTCCGCAAAATCAAAAGTTTCTTTCTCGGCAATCTCAAGAACTTTTAATCCGTCAGCATTAGAGAGAAACTCACCGTCGCTATTTAACAATTTAAGAGCGTTCCATTCTTTGGGATTATGACTGGCCGTAAGGACTATTCCACCATGTACTTTTTCCATTATAACAGCCATTTCAACGGTAGGTGTTGTAGATAATCCCAAGTCAATTACATTTATTCCTAGACTTCTTAAAGAGGCTACAACCAAGTCACTGACAATGATTCCTGATATTCTTGCATCACGACCTACGATGACTGTCAGTTTTTTCGCATTATTTTCGTCTTGTAACCAAACGCCGTAAGCAGAGGCAAACTTAACAATGTCGAGAGGGGTAAGTCCTTCACCAACAGCTCCACCAATGGTTCCCCGGATTCCAGAAATTGATTTAATTAAAGCCAAAATTGTATCTTTTTATATTGAATTCTTCAAATGTACCATTTTCAAACAAGCAACGGCCGCTTCGACGCCTTTATTTCCATGTTCCCCACCAGAACGGTCGATGGCTTGTTGCATTGTGTTGTCTGTTAATACGCAAAATATAGCGGGTTTATTGTATTTGAGCCCAACATCTTTTATCCCGTGTGCGGTGGAAGAGCAAATAAAGTCAAAATGTTTGGTTTCACCTTGAATCACAGAGCCAATAGCAATAACCCCATCGATTTCCTCTTTTTCAAGTAGCCATTGTGATCCCAATGTGAGTTCAAATGAACCAGGAGTATAGTGAACAACAATATTGTTAATGTTTACACCATGCTCCATAAGAGTATTTTTAGCACCCTTCAAAAGAGCAGAAGTGATGTTTTCATTCCACTCTGAAACAACAATGCCGATTTTAAAATCGGCACCGTTGGGTATAGTTTCTTTGTCGTAAGAAGATAAGTTCTTATTTTTTGATGCCACAATTAATCAATTTTCATGTTCTCTGCCCGTGTGATGTATTTCTCTATGCCTTTTTGGCTAGAAAACGATACATACTTATCTTTAATCACCTTGTAGTATTCGGCAGCTTTCTCATAATCTCCTGCTTCCTCAGCATTTAATCCTGCTTTAAAAAAATACATAGGAGAAGTTACTTTGTTATCTACACGTTGAGCCGCTTTGATGTACATTTCCACTGCTTTTGGATAATCGCCCAGTTCCGAATAACAATCACCTTGTGTTCCTATAGCTAGCGTCATCAAGTAAGTGTCATTGATTTTAACGTCTTTTAATGCATTTAAAGCGGCTTCATAATCACCTTGTTTGAAATAGATGTTGCCCAAGGCATATTTGGAAATCTCTCCGCCTTTGTATCCTTTATATTCACTGGCGAGATATTCAAATTCATCCAATGCCATTTGTGTAGAATCCTTCTCGAGATACATGATAGCATCTGCAACTTCAACCTTTGATGATTCTTGCTTGGGGCCAGCTATGAATTTTTTATAGCCTAAAAAACCCAAAACAATTAAAACAATGATTCCAACAGCGTATGTGGAAAACTTGAGGACTTTGTTCCCTTTGAACTCCTCGATAATTTCTTCTTTTGATATTCCTTCACTCATAATTTCGCTAATTTAAGCAATTGCAAAAGTAAGTTTTTTTTTTAATGAATACTAAGATTTTTTTAAAAGTATGGTGTTGGTAACTTTTTTATTGAGAAAAACAATTCCGAATGAGAGAATTCCTAATCGAACAATTCGTAATTCCTAATTGAACAATTCGTAATTTCTAATCAAACAATTCGTAATTCATAATTGAACAATTCGTAATTCATAATCGAATAATTCGTAATTCCTAATTGAACAATTCGTAATTCCTAATTGAACAATTCGTAATTCCTAATTGAACAATTCGTAATTCATAATTGAATAACTCTTACATTTTAACTATCTTTACAGCGTGGAAAACCATTTACATTTGTCTCAATTGAGCTTGATTAATTTTAAGAATTACAAACAAGCCGACTTATCGTTATCTCCAGCCATTAACTGCTTTATTGGTCAGAATGGTGCAGGGAAGACGAATGTTTTGGATGCTATATATTATTTGAGTATCTGCAAATCGTATATGAATCCTGTTGACAGTCAGAACATCTTATTTGGAGAACCTTTTTTTGTTATCCAAAGCATTTGGAACAAGAACAATAATGAAGAGACAGTTTATTGTGGGGTAAAGAAAGGACAAAAGAAAGTTCTTAAAAAAAATAAAATTACTTATGAAAAATTGGCAGATCATGTCGGGCAATTCCCTACGGTAATGATTTCTCCTTATGACAGGAATTTGATTGTTGAAGGAAGTGATATTAGGCGGAAGTGGATGGACAGTATTATTTCACAATTTAACCGCGAATTTTTAAATGATGCTGTAAAATACAAAAAGGTATTGGCACAACGCAATGCATTGTTAAAAAACATTTCTCCTCATGTTTTTTTTGAAGCAGAAGGGATTGAGGTATGGAATGAACAATTGATAATATATGGCGAAACAATTCACCGGGAACGAAAAAAAGCTTTAGAAAATTTTATTCCCATTTTTAAAAAATATTACCAGTGGATTGCAAATGATGCTGAGGAAGTGGGCTTGGAATATCGCTCTCAACTCTTTGATAATTCATTGAAAGAACTCCTAAGTAAAGCACAAAATGATGATTTAAGAAGGCAATTCACAACTGTTGGAACCCATAAAGATGATTTTGTTTTTACGATAAAAGGGCATCCGATTAAAAAATTTGGTTCTCAAGGTCAACAAAAATCATATTTAATTGCGTTAAAATTAGCACAGTATGAATGGTTATATTCACAATTGAACCAAAAACCTGTTTTGCTCCTTGATGATATTTTTGATAAATTAGACAATGAAAGGGTAGAGCGTTTAATGCAAATGGTAAATGACCAGGATTTTGGACAGGTTTTGATTACCGATACTGACCAAGCGCGGATTGCATCTATTTTTGAGAAGAATGGAATTGAGTATAAATCTTTTTTTGTTCAAGAAAATAACATCCAAGAGGTACAACCTAAAACAATAGAAGTATGAGTAGGGAAGGGCGAAAAGACAAAGATAAAGAAATCGGTAGTTTGATTAATAAAGTTATGCGCTCCTGGGGATTGGAAGACCGAATGAAGGAAATGGACATTGTAAATGCATGGCCCGACTTAATGGGAAAAGGAGTGGCATACCGTACTGAAAAACTTTATATTCGCAATAAAATCTTGCATATTAAACTGAATTCTTCAGTAATGCGAGATGAATTGCAATATGGAAAAAGTGTAATCATTCAAAGGGTGAATGAATTTGCAGGAATGGAAATGGTAAATGATGTTTGGTTTGAGTAAAAACATCTGCTTCTACAGTTGCTTAATTTTACATTCAATAGTTTTATGCTATAAAAATGATGATAACTACTTTTTTAATCAAACCCTATGAATTTTCAGCGGTATTTTAAATCAGAATTGGTTAAGTCGGTACTCGTCCTTGTTTCGGGTACAGGTTTGGCACAGCTGATTAGCTATATCGCCATGCCATTTATTACCCGTTTGTATTCTCCAGAGGATTTTGGCGCGTATGGAATAATGATGCGAATTGTTGCTGTTCTCGCATTAGTAGGTGCGGCCCGATATGAATATGCTATACCGTTGCCAAAAAAAAATGAACATGCCATACATCTTTATCGTCTTGCTATAAGTATACTGCTTTGGACGATTGGGTTGTCGGTATTGTGTGGCGCTTTATATTGGCTTATTGAAGGACGCTCCTTTCAATTGCTTTTTTTTATTGCTTTAATTATTGCAATAACTGCATTTACTGTTTTTATTAATATTGGTAGACATTGGGCCATTCGGATGAAATGGTTCAGAAAGGTAACCTTATCGAATTTACTCACCTCGGGGACGGGAAATATTGCTAAACTTTTGTTGGGGTTGGCTGGGTTTGGTTTTTTTGGCTTGGCCATAGCCACTTTTATTGGAATTGTAATTGGTAGTGTCATCTACATTTTTGATGCAATAGGCATCCGAAAAAATAAAGAATACGTTAGGTCTAAAGTACGCGGTTTAGCTTTGGGGAGAATTTATAAGGAATTTCCAAAAGTCCAATTGCCCCACACGTTAATAGATGCAGGAAGAGATCTTTTCATTGCTTTTTTATTGACCCTCTATTTTAGTTCTTCTTTATTTGGCTCTTATGATCATTCCTATAGAATGTTAAGGATTCCACTACTTTTAATAGGGGCTTCTATTGGGCAAGTTTTATACAGTAAGATATCAGAGGATTTTGCAAATAAAAGAAACATCTACCCATTGCTCAAACGAACGATTTTTGTATTGGTTTTAATAGGAATTGTCCCTTTTACGGTAATTTACTTTTGGGGAGCACCTATTTTTGCATTTGTTTTTGGCAATCAATGGTTATTGTCGGGTAAAATTGCTGCGGTATTATCGCCTTGGTTAATGGCCAACTTTGTAGCATCCTCAATTTCTATGATTCCTTCAATCATCGGTAAATTACGGTGGTTTTTTTGGATGGGAATCGCCACAACGATTATTCAATTGTCCTGCTTTATCTTTTTGCCAGAATTGATGACGCTCCTTCAAGTTAATGAAGTAGAAGTTCTTTCCTATATCTCGTGGCTTATGTTTGTTGTATTTACGATTATTGTTATTTGGGAATTAAAGATTGTGAGAGGAATAATGGGGGATAAACAATAAGCTCTAGTGGCTGGTCTGTAACTGGCTCAAAAAGAATTAATTTAAATATTGTTGTGTTTCTGACGAACTATTATCTATAAGTTGCCAAGACTTTGAATTGTAGAAACAGGGTCATCAGCACCAAAGACAAAACTCCCAGCTACCAATGCATCCGCTCCAGCTTCCACCAGTTGCTTTCCTGTATCTAAATTGACGCCTCCATCAACTTCAATTTGTGTGGATGTTCCTAAAGCAGAGATTAATGTTTTTAATTCCTTAACTTTTTCTATTGTGTAAGGAATAAATTTTTGTCCACCGAAGCCAGGGTTTACAGACATAATCAATACCAAATCAATTTCATGTAATACATCTTTCAGCAATGATATTGGAGTATGAGGATTCAAAGCAACTCCTGTTTTCATACCCGCATTTTTTATGCGTTGCAACGTTCGGTGAAGATGTGTACACGCTTCATAATGAACGGTAAGAATTTCTGCTCCGGAGGCTTTAAATTCTTCAATATAGTCGTCGGGAGTTGCAATCATTAAATGAACATCCAATGGTTTTGTAGCGTGTTTGTGGATGGCTTTCATCACTGGGAAGCCAAAAGAGATGTTGGGCACAAATTGCCCATCCATAATATCGATATGAATCCAAGTTGCGTTGCTGTTATTGAGCATTTTAATATCGCGTTCTATGTTGGCAAAATCAGCAGATAGAACTGAAGGGGAAACAATTGTGCTCATAAGATTAATTTTATGCGAAAATAACAAAAACTTTATTGATTATTTTTTAGAAACGGATAAATGTTTATTATTGTCAATGGTCACCACTGTAAATTGCAGGAGAACCTCATAATTTTAAAATACAGAATATATTTATGCCGATTCAATATTTTCCCATAACATTGATTGTAATTGTTGCTACTGCTTTCATCTCATGGCGAGCCTTCAAAGATCAGGAAATGAAATACAAATGGATTTTTTATCCCTACAAAGTCATGCGTCAGAAGGAATATTACCGTATAATTTCTCATATTTTCATTCATGCAGATCTTATGCATTTGTTATTTAATATGTTTGTATTGTATTCATTTGGACGACAAATTGAGGCGACATTTATACTTTATTTTGGAGCCGGACTCGGAAGTTTGCATTTTTTTATACTTTATTTTATTGGAGGGATTGCAGCATCGATTTGGCCTTTTATGAGAAATAAAGACAATCCAAACTACATGAGTTTAGGCGCTTCTGGAGCTGTGTCTGCTGTTTTATTTGCTTCTATCCTTTGGCTTCCCAATGGAGGAATTGGATTATTTTTTATTCCTATTTCTATTCCCGCTTGGATATTTGGAATATTATATTTACTTTTTGAGTATTATATGGGGAAAAAAGGAGGTGGAAATGTTGCCCATGATGCCCATTTTGGCGGAGCCGTTTATGGAATTGTTTATGTTCTATTTATCAACTTCGACAAAGGAATAGAATTTATAAATTACATTTTA
Source organism: uncultured Fluviicola sp. (assembly GCA_964585545.1). Classification (GTDB taxonomy): domain Bacteria; phylum Bacteroidota; class Bacteroidia; order Flavobacteriales_D; family Crocinitomicaceae; genus Brumimicrobium. The sequence continues at coordinate 23,573 of CAZPDT010000012.1, read as the reverse complement.
CATTCGGTTCAGCAATTTATGCACTAGTATGAAAAAACTATTTGTAAATAATAATGGAAGGATATTAGAAAATAATGCTCCAACAATTGATGCAGCAAATAGGGGGCATCTTTACGGAGATGGTCTTTTTGAAAGTATTCGTATTGTAAATGGGCGTCCAATAAATGTAGACAATCATATTATGCGATTAGTTGAAGGAATGAATGCTCTGAAAATCAGAATACCTACTTTCTTTAATGAAGCATTCTTTACCAAACATTTTCAAGCATTAATAGACCAATCTGGAATTACAGAAGGAGGAAGAATTCGTTTATCTGTGGACAGAACCAGTGGTGGGACCTTTCGTCCAACAAGCAATGAAGCCACCTATTTCATTGAAGTTTATGAATTGGAAAATAATGGTTTCATATTAAACAACAAAGGTTGGGAGGTAGACTTATATAAAGCATTACGTCAGGATAAAAACTTTTTATCTAATTTTAAAACAAAGAATCGGCTCATTAATGTTTTAGGAGCCATAGAAGCAAAGGAAAAGGACCTTGATGATGTTTTGCTTACCAATTCTAAAGGGGATATTCTTGAAGGAACAGGTTCAAATCTATTTGTAGTCAGTAATAATATTCTCTATACTCCAGGACTAGAGGAAGGTTGTCTCGGCGGAACAATGAGAATGACAGTAATTAATTTTGCATTGGAAAACAATATAAAAGTATATGAATCACCTATAACTCCGCAAAATATGTTGATTGCAGACGAAGTGTTTTTAACCAATGCTATAAAGGGAATTATTTGGGTAGGAGGGTACAGAACAAAAAGATATCAAAACACAATGGCAAAAAAGTTTATAGAAATACTCAATAGGCTTTATTTATAAGCAAATGACGTTTGCTGTTGTTTTGCAATAGTGCCTGTAAAATATTGAAAATAAAAAAAAAAAATAATGTTTAAACTTGGGGTTTTAACCAAAAGATCTTAATTTCACAAAAATTTATTATATCACTTAAATTTATTTATTATGAAATATACAATTACAAAATTTTCACTCCTTACATTATCATTAATGCTGGTTGGCATTGGTTTTGGACAAAGTCGATATGTATCCAATTCGGGTAATGATGCAGGATCAAATGACTGTTCAAATGTGTCGAACCCTTGTTTAACAATTGAAAAAGCAGCAACACAGGCTCTATCTGGAGACTCAATTATTGTTGCTCCAGGTAATTATGAAGTTACTGCTACTGTAGACCTTACGAAATCTGATATAACGCTTATTGCTGAAACTTTTTCAGATAAACCCGTGATTACTTCCACTGCCTCGGATATTATAAAGGTTAGTGCTTCTCATATTACGATTTCCAATCTTATTTTTAAAATGGGATTAACTGATGCTACAGGAAAACGGGGTATCGTTGGAACAGGAGGGTTTGGAGATTTGTTACTTTCAGGCAATGAGTTTTATTCTACAAACCCTGGAGGATTTTTCTCTACAGGTATGGTGTTTGGGTCTTATGCTGTTCTTTTACATGCACCTTCAACTACTCCAATAAATGTTGTTATAGATAACAATACAATTGGAATGGAAGAGACAAATAATGATGCTTTTGGAAGAGGGCTAGGAATTGGTTTTAATGCCAGTGGAACAAATGGTCCGGGGGGTGTTATATCCAATAACAATATTGCTGCTTATTACCCTGTTCAATCCATTGGGTCAGGTGCTGATTTAACACTTTCGAACAATCACTTGATGGGAATGTCTATGTTTAATTCTCCAAGGAATGGAGCTACCATAACATTAACAAACAATACATTTGATGGTGTTGCTGATCAATATGCTTCAAATATTTTTACGCTACTTGATGTGCGTGCTATTAATAACGGGAATGTTATTATTTCTGATAATGTCTTTCTTAATTTTTACACAACAGGTTTATTCAGTATGGCTTCAAAAAATGTTTCAGTACTAAACAATATGTTTACACCTTCTGAAACAGCAGATCAATTTATTTCTTTGGTTGCCAATACAAAGTTAATGACAAGTGGAATTCAATCAACTTCTTATTCTGATGAAATTACTATTAAAGGAAATACATTTAATCCTGGTATTCCAGATAAAGGAACGGCCATTGTTTTTGCCGACCACTACGGTGCTAACACCCCTGCATTTGCAACAACAATAGTTGGTGGGCCGTCTGCTGCAGAAAAGAATGTGTTTAATACTGATTTGGGACATTACATTCAATTGGACTCATTGTCGGGATCAAGTGATCAAGTTACTTTATGGAATCCTTCAGGATTTGGAGGCGAACATACCCCTGCAACGATAATGCAACCTGTTACTCAAGATGTAATTGCGCTTGCTGCAAACAATGACTACGGTTTTACAACTGTTCAGGATATCGAAGATAAAAACATTGACTCTATAGATGTAGTTGGACTGGGGAAAATTATTTTAGGATATGTTTCTCCTGCTGGTCTTACTGAAAATGTAATTTCCTCTGCAGAAATTTATCCTAATCCTGCAACAGAAAATTTGAATATTGTTTTAAATGATGGTTTAGATGCTAATATACAAATCAATGATGTACTCGGTAATGTTGTTTATAATGGAAGTATCCACTCAATGAAGTCAATTGATGTAAGCGGTTTACAAAACGGAGTTTATTTTGTTAAAATTACTGCAGACAATCAATATACAACTAAGAAATTCATTAAGGAATAAAGACCTTTTAAAAGCATAATAATAAATGCCTTTATTGTAAACAATAAAGGCATTTATTATTTTCTATCAAATTTTTTTTTGAAATGTACTTTAGCTGAATACCCTTTTAATCCAAAAGATTGAGTCATTACTCCTCCAAGGAATGTAGAGTCATTTATAAACGAAAGGGATCCTGCCAAACGGTATTTATTGACAGATTGTGGGTGATTGAATACATTCATGTATGTCAACCTCTTTTTGTTACTGCCATCGTAGTCCATAATCCACCAATCTGCACCTTGGAGTTGACCAAAGAAAATAGTACAATCTTTACCTGTCATATAAACTATGTGATTTCCATCTGGAGTATAAGTTGGAGATTGAGAAAAACTTTCGGAAGTTAACTTTGTTATATCGCCCGTCTCGATATCTATTCTATAAATGGGTGTTTCATAAATACTTTTACTTTCAAACGTGCTGTACACCAGTATGTTGCTATTATCGTTTGAAATGCTTTCCACTTCACCTCCCGCCAATAAATTATTGGGTTGGAAAACTCGAATATTACTAAAGGTAGGATGGCTGCCATAGGTAACATCAGCCACTTTAAATACATAAGCTCCAGCGGTCATATTTGGATCTAAAAAATTGGGAGCTTGAATTCGTTCAGTCCAAGCAAACAACGAACCGTCTTTGGATATTGCTCCATGGATAACACCATGATCATAATCATTTGGAAGGTTGGTAAGTTGCCATGCTTGAGAACCATCTCGCTTAATCACCCAAATATCAGTATAAGCTCCATAACCTGGAATTGCATCTTCTTGAATTCGAGTATGTCCATTTTCGGACACATAATCGGTTTTTTCAACATAGCAGAAAAGAAATTGACCTGTGGGATCCCATTCCTCCGCCCATTGATGTCTATTGTCTGGCCAGAGCGGACTTGTTAATGCCGTTTCTCCATTTCATTCTAAGTCTGAGATGAAGATTTTATATATACCATTTTCATCTGGTCGATTATAGGCTACACTATTTGTTGGAGAATTATATATTGCCCCCATTACATCCTCTTTCCAAACTGAAATCTGAGCATAACTGTCTTCATTTACATCTATATTTTTCTTTTTACAAGATGGATTAAAAAGAAATACCCCGACTCCAAAGGCTTATAATTGAATCGCTTTCATAAATAGAGTTTTGTTGCATCTAAATATATAAAAATTTCTTCATTATATTCAATTTTTTTAAAAATCATGGAATAAACACATAATAGAATTTGAATAATTATAATAATCACCCCTAAAATTTGAGGGGATAAACATATAAAATTGATATTTTTTTCAAATCACCCCCTAATTATTAACATGATGTTTATAAAAAGTATAATGTTTTTATAAATTGAGTAAAATTAATATTTACTTTTACACCAAACTAAAACAAAAATATATGTCAACAGCGAGAAAAAATGCGTATCAAGATGTGCTTCATCGACAGCCTAAGAAGGCAGAATTAAATGAAAAAATTTCAAATAAATTTGGTGAGAACGTATTCCACGAAGAGAAAATGAGGGAATATCTACCAGATTATGCCTTCCGAGAGGTTAAGAATGCCATTATCAATGGAACGAAAATAGACCGCCATACAGCAGATGTGGTCGCTTCCGCAATGAAGGATTGGGCAATTGAAAAAGGTGCATCGCATTATACCCACTGGTTTCAGCCATTAACTGGTGCAACCGCTGAAAAACATGAAGCTTTTTTTAAACCTATTGGACCAGGCAGAGCAATCGACAAATTTAAAGGTGAATTATTGGTACAACAAGAACCCGATGCTTCATCTTTTCCAAGTGGAGGAATTCGCAATACTTTTGAGGCAAGAGGGTATTCCGCATGGGATCCGTCTTCACCTGCTTTTATTATATCCAATACTTTATGTATTCCAACAATATTTATTGCCTATACAGGTGAAGCACTTGATTATAAAATGCCTTTACTAAAGGCTTTGAACGCGCTTGATAAAGAAGCAGTTAAAGTGTGCCAATTATTCGATAAGAAAGTAACCAAAGTAAATGCAACCTTGGGTTGGGAACAAGAGTATTTTTTATTGGATAAGGCTTTTTATAATGCCCGACCTGATATTGTTATGACAGGACGGGTTTTGCTTGCGCATCCTCCCGCTAAGGGACAGCAACTTGACGATCATTATTTTGGTTCTATTCCTGAAAGAGTAACCAATTTTATGCGTGATTTTGAGTTGGCCGCTATACGTTTGGGAATACCTGTAACTACAAGACACAATGAGGCGGCTCCTAATCAGTTTGAATGTGCTCCTATTTTTGAGGAGTGTAACTTAGCCAATGATCACAATTTATTACTTATGGATTTGTTGGAGAAAGTAGCTCGAAAACATGACTACAGAATATTGTTGCATGAAAAACCATTCCAAGGAATGAATGGTTCAGGAAAACACAACAACTGGTCATTAGCTACAAATACGGGGGTAAACTTACTGGCTCCAGGAAAGAATCCAAAGAGCAATCTACAGTTTCTCACATTCTTTATCAATACTATTAAGGCAATACACGATAATCCTGATGTAATTACAGCTTCAATTTCTAGTGTTTCCAATGATCATCGTTTGGGAGGATTGGAAGCTCCTCCTGCAATTATTTCAATGTTTATTGGAACTTATTTATCTAATTTTTTAGATCGAATAGAGAAAAATATTAAGGCGGGTAAGATGTCGCCCCAAGACAAAACAGAATTGAAATTAGATATCGGTAAGATTCCTCAAATTTTATTGGATAATACTGATAGGAATAGAACTTCTCCAATTGCATTTACAGGCAATAAATTTGAGTTTAGGGGTGTCGGTTCAATGGCCAATTGTGGTCAGCTTATGATTTCTTTGAATACTATTGTTGCCCGACAATTACGATTGTTCAAAGAAGCAATTAACAAGAGAAGAAAAAAAGGAGAAGGGAAAGATGAAGCCATTCTAAAAGAACTTCAAAAGTTAATTAAAGAATCTAAAAACATACGATTTGAAGGCAATAATTATAGTGAAAAATGGCTAAAAGAGGCCAAGAAAAGAGGATTAAATAACCTTAAAAATACTCCTATGGCACTTAAGGTATGGGGACGCCCTGAGATCATTAAAATATTTGAAGATGAAGGTGTGTTTAGTGAAAGGGAATTGTCTGCACGTCAGGAGATTGAATTGGGAAAATACATCAAACGCATCCAAATTGAGGCACGATTGATAGGTGATTTGACAAAAAACCATATTGTACCTGTTGTTGTAGATTATCAAAATAAATTGATTGCTAATATTCAGGGGCTTACATCTATTTTTGGCAAAAATTCGAGTAAAGAAACCGCAACCCAAAAGGATATTCTTTCGGAATTGGCACTGCACATGTCGAAAATGCAAGAATATTCACACACAATGTTAGAAAATCGAAAGAAAGCCAATAAAATTGAAGATGTTCAGGGTAGAGCCGAAGCCTATCGAGATACTGTATTGTGCTATTTTGATAAAATTGCTTATCACACAAATAAATTAGAAATCTTAGTAGATGATGAGTATTGGCCATTACCCAAGTTAAGGGAAATGTTGTTTACAGGTTGATTTATAAGCGTTTTATAATCTATAAGGTGAACAGTTGAGGCACCTCTTGAGCTGTTCACCCTTTTCCTTTTCACGGTGTTACATCATTCGAAAATTTACGTTTGCTAAAATAATTTGTGTTCATCGTTCTATTGGGCATTGTCGAAATATCTGTGTCATAAGCGTTTCAATACAGCGTGTGGGTTGTGTGGGTTTGGGATGGGCGCAATGGAATGCATATTTCGACAGAATCAATAGAGTGATAACGCAGCTTTACGAACGCGGATTGAACGCTGATTTATTACAGATTAACACGGATTTGTGTTACTAAAACTGCCGTCTTGGAATGCCGTTTAAAAATCAATAGCCCTTTTTAAATACACAATAGGTTACTTTTTTGAAACAGTATCCATAACTGAGGTAATAATTTCTACCGCTGTTTTTGCTTCCTCCCAACTCAATGTAAGTGGAGGACTTAATCGGAAACTTTCTGGATGGGAGAGAAACCAAAAAGTCAAAACACCTTTTTCTATGCAATTGGCAACAACTTGATTCACAATTTCGGGGGACTCCATGTCTATAGCAAACATAAAACCCACACGTCGAATGGCTCTTACCAAGACATGAGTGGAGAGTTCATCTTCGATAAATTGACCGATTTTCTCTACTTTTTTGAAATCAATTCTACCAAGAACCTTTAATCCTGCTGCCGCTGCTGCACAAACCACAGGATGTCCAGCAAATGTTGAGATATGCCCTAAAGCAGGATAATTACTTAAAGTTAAAAGCTTTTCTTTGGAACTTACTAATGCTCCAATTGGCATGCCTCCACCTAATGCTTTTCCTAAAGTCAAAATATCAGGGACTATTCCTGAATGTTCAAATGCAAAATTTTTACCTGTTCGGCCCATTCCGCACTGGATTTCATCGAAAATTAACTGTGTTCCTGTCTCATTGCACCTTTTTCTAAGAGCCGTTAGATAGGCTGTTGAACCTTGACGTACACCTGCATCTCCTTGTACAGTTTCTAAAAAGACGCCAGCTGTTTGATTTGTGATTTGTACTAAATCTTCAGTTTTATTAAAACGGATATGGCTCACCTCTGGTAAAAGTGGTTCAAAAGGTTGTTTTTTGTGATTTTTATCAGATAAACTCAGGCTGCCATTGGTATTGCCGTGATAACCACCATGACAAGCGATTATTTGACGTCTACCCGTCACTTTTTTTGCCAATTTAATCGCAGTTTCATTGGCTTCAGTACCTGAGTTTAGCGGGTAAACCATATTTAAAGCAGGAGGAAGAAGCGCTGTTAATTGTTCTGCCATATCAAGTTCAGCATCTTGGATAAATTCACCATAAACCATCACGTGAAGATGTCGATCTACCTGTGCTTTTATTGCGCTTACTACTTCAGGATGATTGTGCCCAATATTGTTGACTGCCACGCCTGCAATCATATCCAAATAGGTTTTTCCATCTTTACCATAAATATAATTTCCTTTTGCTGAAGCGACTTCAATTAAAAGAGGGTAAGGACTGGTTTGACCTTGAATGTTTTTGAATTTTTGAATGGATGGATTTGATTTTTCCATGTTTAAAATCATTTTCTTCCCATCACCTTCTTACTTGCAGCAATAATGTTTTTAGAATCAATATTGTATTTTTCCATCAATTCTTTGGGTTTTCCGCTTTCGCCAAAAGTATCATCTACACCAACATATTCTTGAGGTGTAGGATTGTTCTGACTTAAAACTTGCGCTACTGCATCGCCTAAACCACCGTTTATCATGTGCTCTTCAGCGGTAACAACACATCCCGTTTTTTTTGCGGTTTTAAGAATGGCTTCTTCATCTAAAGGTTTAATTGTATGCATGTTAATAACCTCCGCATCGATCCCTTCTTTGGCCAACTCCTGCGCAGCAACAATGGCTTCATAAACGAGGTGTCCACAGGCAATAATGGAAACATCAGTTCCTTCAAAAATAACGTCTGCTTTCCCAATTATAAAGTCAGCATCTTTGGTTGTAAATATCGGTACTTTGGGTCGACCAAATCGAAGATAGACTGGACCTTTTCGGTCTGCAATTGCTTTTGTTGCCAGTTTTGTTTGGTTAAAATCACAAGGAACAATCACCGTCATATTGGGCATCATTTTCATCATTCCAATATCTTCTAAAATTTGGTGTGTGGCACCATCTTCACCCAGCGTTAAACCCGCATGAGAAGCACAAATCTTTACATTTTTATTAGAATAGGCAATGGATTGACGGATTTGATCATAAACCCTTCCTGTAGAAAAATTAGCAAACGTTCCAGTAAAAGAAATTTTACCTCCGATTGTCATTCCTGCTGCCATACTCATCATATTGGCTTCAGAAATTCCTACTTGGTAAAAACGTTCTGGAAATTCATCTTTAAATGCATTCATTTTTAAAGATCCAGTCAAATCAGCGCATAAAGCTACGATTTCGGGATGGGTTTTACCCAATTCGTGTAGACCTTCACCGAAGCCAGATCGGGTGTCTTTTTCTCCTAATATTTTAATTTCTTTTTCCATTATAAATTGATCGTACTATTTTGGTTTGAATATACACTAAATTTTTTAACTCGGGTGTATGCAGTTTCAGTCAAGTCCTTTTGACGATAAACCAACTTGTATTTTCCCGGTTGTAAAATAAACTTGTTCTTATTTGATTTTTCATCGAAATCACAAACCCATTCAAATTGATTGTTTTCTTTGATTTCAAAAATCTGTGCTGTGACAGGTTTAAAAGAAGAGAAAGTAATTACTCCAGGAGCATCAATTGCAACGGTTGTTCTATCACTTTGGTTTATTTTTATTGTTTTATAACGTCGAGGAAGCGTTAGAATCTCTAAATCATAATCCCCAACAATATATTTTTGTATTGCATTGAATTTTTGAACATTTAATGTTTTAGATTTTCCTTTTTGCATTACACGAACATCAACGTAATCGTATTTTGTAGGTTGATTAAATTTTACTGTTAAAGCACCTTGTGGCGCATCAACTTCAATCGTGTTGTGAATGTTGCGTTGTAGAGCAATATTTCGTTTTATTTGTATTGGTAAGGTCTCAACATACAAATCATACTTTATACTTGGATCCATTACAAGGGTATCAGGAACTCCTGATCGGTTGAGGGTATGGGTAAAGGTATATTTTAATTCATGTGTTCCTGCTTTGTATAAAAACATCGAGACATTGGTCTCTAAGGGTCTTCCATGAATTGTATTTAAATTGATTTGTACAGTTGTATTGACAAGTACCTTGTCTACGATATTCTTCAATACGGTTTTAAAAGCTATTGGATCATTGGCGGCTTTAAACTTCCCAAAACAATCAAAGTAGGAGAGGTAGGACATATCAAGGCCTAAACCAATAATAAAAGGACTAATTGTAATTCCTTTGGCCCTCAACTTATCTGCAATAACACACGGTTCGGCATCACACGCTTCTATGCCATCTGTGATGAGAATGATAATGTTTCTGGCTTCTCTATCAGGGAAATCTCCTGCTGCTTGTTCTAATGAACGTGCAATAGGCGTTGTCCCTTTAGCTTGAATGGTTTTGATTTTGTTTCGAATGTGTTGAAAGTTATCTTTTGCAAATGGAACTTCTAACTTGGTATCATTGCAATTTTGGTAAGTTGGGGTAACGAGAAATTGATGACCATAAACACGAAGTGCAAGCTCCAAATTAGGAATGCCTTGTAAACTATCTACGGTTTTTGTTAATACCCGTTTTGCCGTTTCAAACTTCGTTTCATCGCCCCACCTTTCATTCATCGAATTAGATGCATCTAAAATCAATAAGATACGGGTCAATCCCTTTTGTGAGAAACTGTGAAGTCCAGCCAAACAAATTAATATTGCGATGATGTACTTTTTCATATCCTATATTTTTTAGGAAAGGATTTAAAAGTTAATAATCACCCATGGTTTCCTCCAACTGACTTAATGCGCTTTCCAGCTGTTCCTCATTGGGAGCAGAACCGTGCCATTTATGTGTTCCCATCATAAAGTCAACGCCTTGACCCATTTCCGTTTTCATTAAAACAACGATGGGTTTTCCGTCACCAGATAAAAATTGTGCTTTTTCATAAATATCAATTAAATCTTCCATGTTGTGACCATCCACTTCTAGTGTTTCCCATCCAAAAGCTTGCCATTTGCGTTTTAAATCACCAAGAGAAAGTACATCCTCAACATCTCCATCGATTTGACGACCATTATAATCGACTGTTGCAATTAAGTTATCAACCTTATTTGCTGCAGCATATAATGCGGCTTCCCAAATTTGTCCTTCTTGCAATTCTCCGTCGCCCATTAAAACATAGACATATCGATCATCATCATTGAGTTTTTTTGTTTGGGCGGCACCAATTGCCATGGAGAGACCTTGACCCAATGAACCAGATGCTGCTCTAATGCCAGGCAAACCTTTGTCGATACTAGGATGACCTTGAAGTCGTGATCCGATTTTTCTAAAAGTAGCCAACTCCTCAACAGGGAAATACTTGGCCCTTGCCAACGTACTGTACCAAACAGGGGAGATGTGTCCATTGGAAAGGAAAAATAAGTCTTCTCCTTTTCCGTCCATTGTAAAGTCCTTAGGATTGTGTTTAAGGATTTTATGATACATTACTGTAAAAAAATCCGTGCAGCCAAGTGAACCTCCTGGATGACCAGAGTTGACTGCAGCAACCATTCTTACAATGTCTCTTCGGGTTTGCGAAGCATAGCGCTTCATTGTTTTTACTTCCATAGCAAATCAGAATATATTTAGATACAAATCTATATTTAATTTATGAAAATTTCAGAAGAGAACAGGGATAGTTTTCCATTACTTTTACACAAAATTATAGAATATAAACAACATTGCTATTTTCACACAAAAATTGTATTGTTTTATACATATTTTTTGAAAACACCCGAAAATTAAAATCATAATAATCACTATATTTGTTCTTCTAAAAACTAACATTAAATGCAAAAAACATGAAAACAATAATTAATTTTCTACTGCTCGCTCTCCTTTTTACATTTATCGGTTGTTCAAAATATGAAGATGGACCAGCATTCTCTCTTTTAACTAAAAAAGCAAGAATAACAAATACTTGGAAAATGGAGAAATACGTTTATGACAATGGTACTTCAACAACTGATGTTGATGAAGGAACGATGACATTAAATAAAGATATGTCTGCAAATTTATCACTTGGGGCAGGAGGAATATCTCTAGCAGGAACATGGGAGTTTATCAACGATAAGGAAGGAATTCGTATAACCTTTACGATTTTTGGCACTACATCAACAAAAGAATACACCATTTTGCGACTAAAATCGAAGGAACTTTGGGTTTATGATGCGGAAGAAAGTGTAGAAATCCACATGGTACCTGCATAAAATACAGCAGAATTTATTAAAATCGTCTTTTTCTGGCTAACCGATTTATATTTTCGGTAAAGTTTGCGTACAATACGATTATAGATTGGTTGATTAGAAACCACAATATGTGATTTTCTTGTTTTTATACTTCGAGTTCATAATAATCCTTGCTTTTTTGTTATTTTTGCCTGTCTTTTATTATAAGATAAGAAGCGTGAGACGTATAAAATAATACAATGAAAAAAATTCAAATGGTTGACCTCATAAGTCAATACGAAAAAATTAAACCCCAAGTTCAATTTGCAGTTCATTCAATCTTTGATAATGCACAATTTATCAATGGACCAGATGTTAAAGAATTTGAGCAGGAATTGCGCAACTATCTAGGGGTGAAACATGTGGTGCCTTGCGCAAATGGAACAGATGCTTTGCAAATTGCAATGATGGCTTTGGAGTTAAAGCCAGATGACGAGGTCATCGTTCCTTCTTTTACATTTATAGCTACAGCAGAAGTGATTGGATTGTTGCGATTGAAACCTGTTTTTGTTGATTGTGATAAAAATACATTTAATGTTTCATCAAAGGCCATAGAATCGGCGATTACCTCCAGAACAAAAGCAATTGTCGCTGTTCATTTGTTTGGTCAATCTTGTGATATGGAAAAAATATTAAAGATTGCACAAAAATATGATTTAAAAGTAATCGAAGACAATGCCCAAGCCATTGGATCAAACTATACCTTTGCAGATGGTTCTACTCAAAAGACAGGAACGATAGGAGACATTGGTTGCACCAGCTTCTTTCCTTCAAAAAACTTAGGTGCATTTGGTGATGGCGGTGCTTTGTGTACCAATGATGATCGTTTGGCAAATCGGTTAAGGATGATTGCCAATCACGGTCAAAGTAAACGCTATTATCACGATATTGTTGGGTGCAATTCAAGATTGGATTCAATTCAGGCTGCAATTTTACGTATTAAATTAAAGGAATTGGATCATTATATTGCTGCGAGAAGGAAAGCAGCAGATTATTACGATCAGAAATTGGGGGGAATTTCAGAATTAACCGTTCCATATCGTGCGGTGAATTCACATCATGTTTTTCATCAATATACGTTGCTTCTCGATAAAAAAATCAATCGAACAGAATTGATTAATTATTTGGCCGAAAAAGGTATTCCCTCAATGATTTACTATCCTGTACCTGCTCACAAACAAAAAATGTTTGCCACATTAGACTCCTCTTATGGAAATATGGAAACAACTGACTGGGTGTCAGACTGTGTACTTTCTTTACCTATGCATACAGAATTAGAAGAGGATCAACTTGAATTTATTTGTTCATCAATTATTGAATTTATTAAAAAATGAAGAATATCGCAGTAATAGGAACGGGGTATGTAGGTTTGGTGACAGGAACTTGTTTTGCTGAAACAGGAAATAATGTTATTTGTGTCGATATTGATGAAGATAAGGTGCAACGCATGAAAAACGGAGAGGTGCCAATTTATGAAGCCAATTTAGATACTTTATTTGATAGAAATGTATCTCAAAACAGGTTGCGATTTACCACTGACCTTGAATCGGCTGTGCGTGATGCAGAAATTATATTTTTGGCACTTCCAACACCTCCTGGAGAAGACGGATCAGCAGATTTATCTTATGTACTTTCAGTTGCTAAGAAATTAGGGAATATGATTAAGGAATACAAGGTTATTGTTGATAAATCAACAGTTCCTGTTGGAACAGCTGAGCAAGTTGCCGTAACCATAAGAAATGAAACTGATGTGCCTTTTGCTGTTGTTTCCAATCCAGAATTTTTAAGAGAAGGGTTTGCTGTTGAGGATTTTATGCATCCAGAACGCGTAATTATCGGAACTGAAGACGAGCAAGCTAAACAAATAATGAAAGAAGTATATCTCCCTTTTGTAAATGATGACAATGCCCTGATTTTTATGGATGAAAAATCAGCAGAGCTGACAAAATATGCTGCCAATTCATTTCTGGCAACGAAGATTACTTTTATGAATGAAGTCGCTAACTTTTGTGAGATTGTTGGTGCTGATGTAGACAAGGTACGCAAGGGGATGGGAACAGATTCTCGAATTGGTCATCGATTTTTGTATCCTGGGATTGGCTTTGGAGGCAGTTGCTTCCCCAAAGATGTTCATGCATTAATGAGAAGTGGACATAAAAACGATTTTAACTTTCAGATTCTCGATGCTGTACTTGATGTAAATCAATCTCAAAGAACAATTTTAGTGCATAAACTCATTGATTATTTTGGAGATTTAAAGGGAAAGAAAATTGTCCTTTGGGGATTGTCTTTTAAACCAGACACAGATGATATTCGCGAAGCACCAGCTTTGTATATTATCGATGAAATTATTAATCGTGGAGGTGAAGTGGTAGCATTTGATCCCGAGGCCATGGAAAATGTTAAAAAAGAATGGGGAGATAAGATCACTTATGCAGAAAATCAATATGACGTGCTTGAAGGTGCAGATGCTTTAGTTATAGCAACTGAATGGGCGGTTTTCAAAAACCCAGATTTCAAGCTTATTCAATCAAAATTAAAGCAACCTGTTATTTTTGATGGTCGCAATCTTTTTGATTTACAAGAAATGCAAGAAAAAGGATTTTATTACAATTCAATAGGCCGACAAACAATAATTCCAAATTTGTGAATATGTCAAAAAAAAGAATTTTAATTACTGGAGCAGCTGGTTTTTTAGGCTCTCACTTGTGTGACAGATTTGTTGAGGATGGATACCATGTGATTGCAATGGATAACATGATAACAGGTCGATTGTCCAATATTGAACACCTTTTTCCTAATGAAAATTTTGATTTTTATCACAATGATGTATCGAAGTTTATTCATGTGCCAGGTCAACTTGATTATATTCTTCATTTTGCCTCTCCTGCCAGCCCAATTGATTACTTAAAAATTCCTATACAAACACTTAAGGTGGGTTCTTTAGGGGTTCACAACTGTTTAGGATTGGCACGTGTTAAAAATGCAAGGGTGCTTATCGCCTCAACGTCAGAAGTTTACGGCGATCCGGAAATACATCCGCAAGTAGAAAGTTATTGGGGAAATGTAAATCCTATTGGGCCAAGAGGTGTTTATGACGAAGCGAAACGTTTTCAAGAAGCAATGACAATGGCCTATCATCGGTACCATAAAATCGAGACAAGAATGGTTCGTATTTTTAATACTTATGGACCGAGAATGCGTTTAAATGATGGACGGGTTTTGCCTGCTTTTATTGGTCAGGCACTTCGTGGAGAAGACTTAACTGTTTTTGGTGATGGAAGTCAAACGCGTTCCTTTTGCTATGTAGATGATTTAATTGAAGGTATTGTGCGTTTGCTTCATTCTGATTATGCAGAACCTGTTAACTTGGGAAATCCTGATGAAATTTCAATTCGTGACTTTGCAGAAGAAATCATTCAATTAACAGGAACAAAACAAAAAATAGTTTTTAAAGATCTTCCTGTCAACGATCCAAAGCAAAGACAACCCGATATTTCAAAAGCAAAGGCAATTTTAGATTGGACACCAAAAATCAATCGAAAGGAAGGTTTAAAAAGAACTTATGCCTACTTTAAAGGATTGTCTCAAGAAGAGCTTTATGAAAAAGACCATAATAATTTTCAAAATTATATAAACTAGATATGGACTTTTTTGCACATTCTACTGCTGTTATTGATGAAGGTTGCTCTATTGGAGAAGAAACTAAGATTTGGCATTTCTCTCATATAATGACCAATAGTCGTATTGGTAAAAAATGCAATATTGGTCAAAATGTAGTTGTTTCACCAGATACTGTTTTGGGCAATAATGTTAAAGTTCAAAACAATGTATCGATTTATACAGGCGTAACCTGTGAGGACGATGTGTTTTTAGGTCCATCTATGGTATTTACAAATGTTATCAACCCTAGAAGTGCAATTGTTAGAAGGGATGAATATCAAAAAACCTTAGTTAAGAAAGGCGCAACAATAGGTGCAAATGCAACCATTGTATGTGGGAACACTATTGGAGAATTTGCGATGGTTGGTGCTGGGGCAGTAATTACGAAAGATGTTCCTCCCTATGCATTGGTTGTTGGAAATCCTGCAAAACAAATAGGTTGGGTGAGTGAATATGGACATCGACTGAATTTTGATGTGAAAGGGAAGGCTGTTTGCAAGGAGAGTAAAGAAATCTATGAGATGAAAGCTGGGGAAGTTGTTAAACTGTAATGATTGTTATGGAGGAAAAAATTAAATTTATTATTGTTGGAACAGGACGTATTGGAAAACGGCACGCAACAATGATTGAAGGAAATAAAGAAGCAGAATTGGTAGCCTTGATTGATAGTAAACCGAAGGAAAGCTTGTCTTTAGAGAAGTTTTCTGTTCCTTTCTTTAATTCTATTGATGAATTAATTCACTCAAAAATTGATTTTGATATTGCATGTATTTGTACGCCCAATGGATTGCATGCCGAACAAAGTTTAAAAGTCTTAGAACACAATAAGCATGTTCTTTGTGAAAAACCGATGGGTTTGACAAAAAATAGTTGTGAAAAAGTGATTTTTAAATCGCTACAGATGTCAAAACACGTATTTTGTGTAATGCAAAACAGGTATTCTCCTCCATCAAAATGGATCAAATCAATTATTGATGAGGGGGTTTTAGGCAAAATATTTATGGTTCAAATTAATTGTTATTGGAACCGCGATGCTAGATATTACAAGGATGGAGAATGGAAAGGTAAAAAAGACCTGGACGGCGGAACGCTTTTCACTCAATTTTCTCATTTTATTGATATAATGTATTGGCTATTTGGGGATATTGAAAATATTAATGGGCGTTTTGCCGATTTTACACACCAAGATTCCACAGAATTTGAAGATTCTGGCTTTGTGAACTTTGATTTTGTGCAAGGAGGAATGGGAACCTTGAATTACTCTACATCTGTGGCGGGTAAAAATTTAGAATCTTCTCTGACCATTATTGGTGAAAAAGGTGCAGTTAAAATAGGTGGGCAATATATGAACGAAGTAGAGGTTTGTAATATTGAAGATTATAAAATGCCCCAATTGAAACCAACAAATCCTGGGAATGATTACGGTGAATACAAAGGCTCTGCTGCCAACCATCAATTTGTTATTCAAAACGTGGTAGATACCATAAAGGGAAGAAATGTCGCAACAACAAATGCTTTGGAAGGACTAAAAGTAGTAGATATAATTGAAAGAATATATAAAGTAAGAGATGAGCAAATCAATTCATAAAAAATTAGTTGACGGTGAAGCAACCTTGGTTGTTATTGGTTTGGGCTACGTAGGCTTGCCTATAGCACTGGAATTTGCCCGAAAAATGAATGTTATTGGTTTTGATATTAATGATGAGCGGATTGATTTGTTGAAAAATAATATTGATCCAAGCAATGAACTTGACGCATCAGATTTTGATGGATGTTCTATTCAATTTACTTCAGACATTAACAATCTTAAGAAGGCAAAGGTGTTTATCGTTGCTGTACCCACGCCAATTGATGAATCAAAACGGCCCGACCTGAGACCTTTGATTGGTGCATCCAGAACGGTAGGAAAAGTACTGAAAAAAGAGGATTACGTTATTTTTGAGTCGACAGTCTATCCTGGCTGTACAGAAGAAGATTGTATACCTGTTCTTGAAAAAGTATCAGGATTGAAGGCTGGGAATGACTTTAAAGTGGGCTATTCTCCTGAAAGAATTAATCCAGGAGATAAGGTGCATACACTTAAAAATGTAATTAAAGTAGTTTCGGGTATTGATGACCAAGCTTTAGAGGAAATTGCAAAAATTTATGGTGAGGTGGTCGAAAAAGGTATCCATCATGCAAGTTCAATTAAAGTAGCAGAAGCGGCAAAGATTATAGAAAATACACAACGGGACGTAAATATCTCTTTGATTAATGAGCTTTCTATTATCTTTGATCGACTCGGAATCAATACCTATGATGTCTTGGAGGCAGCAGAAACAAAATGGAACTTTTTGAAGTTTAAACCAGGCTTGGTAGGAGGACACTGTATCGGGGTTGATCCTTATTATCTATTGCACAAAGCCAAACAGTCGGGATACCATGCTGAAGTCATTAATAGCGGTCGAGCAATTAACGATTATATGGGCTTCTATATCGGAAAGAAAACAGTTAAATTGATGATTGCACAAGGTAAAAGCATGCATCAAGCTAAGGTTTTGGTTATGGGCGCAACATTTAAAGAAAACGTTAGTGATGTGCGAAACTCTAAGGTCATTGATGTTATTCATGAACTGGAATCATTTTCTGTAAAGGTAGATTTAACAGATCCCAATGCCTCTTCTAAAGAATTGGAAAAGGAGTATGGAATTGGATTGTCAGAAAATATTGGCAATGATTATGATGCGGTTATCGTTGCTGTAAATCACAAAGAATATTTAAATTTAGAAGAAAAAGATTTCAAATCCTATTTAAAAGATGAAAACGGTGTTTTTGTTGATGTAAAAGGTACTTTTAAGGGGAAAATAAAAGATTTAGAATACTGGAGTTTATAATGACATTTAAAAAAAACATACTTGTTACTGGGGGTGCTGGATTTATAGGTTCTCATCTAATAAGAAGAATGGTAAAACTGTATCCAGAATACCATATTGTTAATTTTGATGCCCTTACCTATGCTGGAAATTTAGCAAATTTAAAAGATATAGAGGACTGTAAAAATTACACCTTTTTTAAAGGAGATATTTGCAATATTGAAGATTTAGATAACGTATTTTCTACACATCACATTTCTGATGTAATTCATTTGGCAGCAGAATCTCATGTTGATCGTTCCATTTCTGGTCCTATGGAGTTTGTCCAAACCAATGTTATCGGAACGGTAAATCTTTTGAATCTATGCAAACAGAAATGGAGCAATTTAGAAGAACATGTTTTTCATCATGTATCCACCGACGAGGTATATGGGAGCCTTGGGGAAGAGGGTTTGTTTGAAGAGACAACAAGTTACGACCCCAAAAGTCCGTATTCGGCATCAAAGGCCAGTTCTGATCATTTTGTGCGTGCCTATCACAATACTTATGGATTGAACATTCGTATTTCTAATTGCTCAAATAACTATGGTAGTCATCAATTTCCTGAGAAGTTAATCCCTTTGATGATTCACAATGCTGTGGAAGGGAAAGACCTTCCAATTTATGGAGATGGAATGAATGTTAGAGATTGGCTTTGGGTTGAGGATCATGCGAAGGCAATTGATTTAATTTTTCACAAAGGACGTGAAGGTGAGACCTATAATATTGGTGGATTGAACGAATGGACGAATATAGATTTGGTGAAACGTTTGGCAATGATTATTGATGAGCAATTAGAAAGAAAGACGGGACAAACGGAGCAGCAAATCAAATTTATAAAGGACAGGGCAGGGCACGATAGGAGATACGCTATTGATGCTTCAAAAATTGAACAAGAACTGGGCTGGAAGCCTTCGATTACCTTTACTGAGGGATTAAAAAAGACAGTGAAATGGTACCTCAACAATAAAAAATGGTGGAGAAATGTTGTTTCAGGGGATTATAAAGCATATTACAAAAAACAGTATGGCACTCAATAGTTGTTTGCCAACTTTTTCTCCATTTCCATTTTTTTTATTTTACAATTAATTTCTTCGTCACCCCCAATTCAGGAATTCGTATAAAGTAGATTCCAGACGATAAGTTTTGGATGCTCATTTGATATTGATTTTGGTTTTGTGAAATGTTTTCTGAGGTTAAAAGCATTCCTCTAATGTCATAAAAATTAAGTGTTCCCTTTACAGGAGTGTTCCAAAAAACATGAACTTCTTCTTTAGCAGGGTTGGGGTAAATACGCATTTCTGGAAGTGCCTTAATTTCAACCTTATTGTTTACAAAATAAGAGTCGTTAAACTTTGGAAGCGAGATGTAACTGGGGTGTAAATCAAAAAACTTATAAGATATTTTAGCATCCTGAGCAGATAAAGTTTGACTATTGAAGGTATAAGTATTTGTGTCTCCAGGAGCCCATCTAAAAAACTCTCCATCGTTGGTTGGAACATGGGGATTGCTTTGGTATTTTGGATAGTTGGAGCTGCTCAACAGAATCTTGATTTGATGACCTTTACCAAAAGTGTGTCCCATTGGCAATAAATCAAACTTAAAATAATAATAAGTATCATTATCAATATTTGTCAGTACTGTACTTTCATTAGTGTCTCCAACTGAAATGGATTGAGCATATTCCCTAGACTTCGCATTTACTGTCCCTTCGGTAATTAACATTTGTCTTCCATCGGGATAGACATCCAGTATGCGAACCATAATATCAAAATTGGTTTTTGGAGTGCTGTAAGTTGTTGTTTTTCCCTTGGCATAAATTGCAGCTTTAGGAAAACCTATGCATGTTAAAGTATCGCTTAACGGCGACGAAACAAACCCTAAAACATCATTTCTGTCCATTGTTAAAGTTTTAAAATTAGGGTTGTTTAAATCCATTGAACCTTGGGACTTTCTTAAATTGTCCGGTGTTTTAACAATCATATTGTTTCCACCAATGGTTGAAACGGGATTGTTGGGGTCTGCAACATAACTCAATATTCCTTCATTTTGAGTAGGAGCTGTGCCATTAATTGTTCCGTTTTTGTGCAGGTAATAAACTTCCTCTGTAATTCCTCTTTTAAAAGGCAAAGAATCTGCGGCAAGCCAGTAATTTCCAACATTGGAGTTGTAGGGGTCATTAGTTGGACCTGAAACGTACATACTTATGGGATGTTGGTTGTCGAATACATCTGTGCTTTGAGGAGATAAAGGTCCAGACAATTGAATTAAAGCACTGTCCAACAGAGGAGCATCCATAAGGAATTCAGTGGTATCGTTTCCGTTTTTTAATTCTACAGGAATCCCTGCCAGAGTAGATTCTTTTGCAATGTAATTGAGAAATTTATAATAGGGAACGATATAATTTTCAGAAGGAATGCGTATT
Source organism: uncultured Fluviicola sp. (assembly GCA_964585545.1). Classification (GTDB taxonomy): domain Bacteria; phylum Bacteroidota; class Bacteroidia; order Flavobacteriales_D; family Crocinitomicaceae; genus Brumimicrobium. The sequence goes on along the minus strand of CAZPDT010000012.1, from coordinate 2,839 downwards.
TTACTTGATCCAATATTCTGCCACTCGGAAGATTCCGGAATAATAAAATAAGGTTCGCCTCCAAGGTATTTCCTGTACCAAGCAAGTATTTCAGATTCATACAGCTTATTGATCAATGAGGGATCATTGAGAATGGCATCGGGATCCATATCTAAATCAACTTTTAGAATATCGAGTACATTGCTTGGATAGGTAACGTCTCCAACATCTTGGGTGCCGATCGTTTGGTGTGTCCAAGGGCCGATTACAAGCCGTTGTTGTAATGCTGGTCTAGCTTCCCGTATTTTACGAAAAGTTTCGACTTGACCATTAATAAAAATGTCCCACCAACCTGTTAAGTGATAAGCAGGAACCTTTATGTTTTTATACCGAGAAATTCCCCCACTAGGATCAGAGTGACCTTGATTATCAATTGGTGCCATCGAAGCATCAAGGTCTTTTCTTAACAATGACGTTGGATAAGCTCCGGAAGGGGAGGTTGGAAATTTTTCACTTACAAACCAATCAATTAAATCATTGGCTAAAACCATTTTGTTGGTATATCCATAATCAGAAGAAGTGTGAATGTTATTTTGGAGGCTAGTATCCACACTATTTAAGCTATCATTCAAGTCCATTAACTGTCCAGTAATCCAACCATTAACTAAGGAATTTCTATACACTCCATTGTGAAATAATGTGGTGTTAAAATGTTCATTTGTAGCCACAATCGGCAATATACATTTTACAGGATTACTTTCGGTAAATGGCATATCAGAAATTGCTTGATATTGAGAGTTGCCTAATGCAGAAGCGCCAAACATTCCCATCATCCCATTAGAATACTGTATGGTGTCTAAATTACCATCAGAATTAACGTCTGCAATTCGTACTGCATTATTGGCAAGGTAATGAATGGATTCACTACCATCATGGTGCTTTAATGCGTTATTTGGGTCGCTAATAGTGGTAAGATCCATTGGAATAGTAATCGAAGGATGATAGGGTTCTTTCTTCCAACTGTCAGAATACATAGGGAAATAAACACCTTCGCTTTCATACCGCCCTCTCATATCTTGTATCGCAAAAGTATAACCTAAAAAAGGAAAAAAACCAATTTCATCATTGCCCATTCTGTTGTAGGGTGTACGTGTAAAGATAATTGGTAACTCATAACTGCTCGCTGTGATATTTACTGAATCAGAAACAACATATTGTGTTCCCTTCGGTATAAGTTTTATGTTAAAACTGTTTCCCCCTAAATCAATGCTTGTTACAATAGAATCTTGGAAAACAGGAAGTGCAATTGTTGTAGCGAGTAGAGTACCATCACTCATTGGAACATAAACCGTATCAATTTCCATTAATTCATTGACATTATCTATTGTTCCATTTGGTGTAGATTGACTCCATCCAATGGATTGCAATGAGATCAGGAAAAGAAATACAAAGAAGAAAGAAGTAAATTGTATAAAGTGAAAACGTGCGGAGTCTATTTTGTTGTTCATAAAGTTGTGTTTTAAACAGTTGCGTCGTTATTTTATATAAAACAACGACACGTCCAGTTTCATTTGTGTTCAATAATAGAATAAATATAAGAAATAATTCAGGATAAGGTGTTTTTTTTGGGTTTTTATGTATTGCCTCAAATTGAAATGGAGATCATGGAAAATTGCAGGAGTCTTAAATCTGCCTTTTAATTTACTTTCATAATCCCGAATGATTAACTGCAGTTCGGCAGGCTCACTATATCGTGTTGAGCTCACAAGCTCGGTTCACCAATCTTAGAGAGCAGAAAATTCGTATTGAGATAGGTTTAAAATGGACTTTTATTTTTTCTTCAATGCATATTTTAATCCGATTGAGACAATCATTCCATAGTGACGAATTTTAGCGTTTGAAAAATAATTGTCATTTGTAATACTGGTAAAGCTGTGCTGGAAACCAAATGATGCCGATAATACGAAGTTTGCTGTAACCTTATATTTTGCCCCAATTTCAATCAACCCGCCTACATCGAATTTTGTTACCTTGTTGGTTATGTTGCTCGACGTTTCTTCTGTAAAACCTTCTATTGCTGAATGTTTGGTTGTAGCATCAATTAAAAATGAAGGAACGATTCCCAGGTTTGCAAATCCTGAAAATTTGTTCCCTACGACTATTCCTCCTTTTAATGGTATAGATAAATAGTCATAGTTGAATCTACTTGTTGCTTTTTCTCCTGTGGGATTTCCAAGTTGGTCTGTAAATATTACATCATTTGTAAATCCTTTTTGGAAGTACAAAATGTCAATTCCCAAATTGAATCTTTTATTAAGATAATATTGATAAGTCAGGCCACTGTGAAATCCTGTTCGAGTGTCATTATTCTTAAAATTGGTTAAGCTAGCGTTTGTCCAACATATCCCACCTTGAATTCCAATAAAATGGTTTTGTCCGTAGGCAGTGAATGAAATTACAATTGCTATTACAGTAATTATTTTTTGCATTTTATTCTTTTTAACAGATAGGCGCTTTGCGTTCGGACGGATTATACCGTGAATTTTGAAACGAAGTACCAACTTTCAAATATACTAAAAACCCTGAAACGAAGCGATTTACCCGCCTGACGCAAAACGACAGGTGTGCGTCCCGCATGAGCGGAAGCGCACCAGCTTCAAGATAGAAGAAAAATTCAAAAAATGCAAATTTTCTTCTTGAAAAGCAAGCTGCTGCGTGAATAAATGTCCATAGGGTGCAAACCCCTTAGGTGCGAGGGTGACGCCTCGAAGCCTTAGCAAGTCGCAAGGTTGTTAACTGTGAGGGTAGAACTGAAGGAAGCGAGACTGCAATTGTCGGTACTGATGAACAAGAACGGCAT
>CAZPDT010000011.1:0-121731 GCA_964585545.1 uncultured Fluviicola sp. | reverse complement strand
ACTACGGCTGTAATCTCTCCATCACAAGAAGTAGCACAAGTGGGAGGTGTGATATCAAAATTGTCAATTGAAGGACCAGCAATTGAGCTTAAAGAAATTAAATTGTCTATCTGACAACCATTATCATCAATTACTGTAATTGTAATACTTCCAGCTGCTAAATTACTAAAAGTTCCTCCTGACTGGGTGGTGGTTCCTCCATCTATGCTGTAATGTAATGTTCCTGTGCCTCCAGATGCGGTAACAACAACTTCTCCATCAGAAGCTCCACATGATGGATCAGTAATAGCAATATTATCAATTACAGGTGGAGTACTGGTCTCGATTGTAATTGTTGTATCTCTATCACAGCCATTTTTGTCTTTTACAACTACATTATAAGTTCCCGCTGCCAATCCATTAACTGAATTAGAAGAAACAAAGCCATTTCCATCATCAAAATCATAAGTATAAGGACTTGCTCCACCTCCTGGAGTTATCGATATTGTACCTGTACTTCCTGTACAACTTGTTTTTGTCGTTGAAACGGTCAAATCAATAATTGGACAACACCCTCCATCGGCACCACTTTCTATTTCAATATAGAAGTTCGATTCAGTAGGAGGAGTACCATCTAAACCATCAAGAATAAGAATATACTCTTGTCCGGGTGTTAATCCAGTCAGATGGTATGCATGATTTTGTGAATAACCTCCAGCATAATTTTGTTTATAATATTGAGTGAAATTAGGAGAAGAGTTATACATCGTTGATGGGCATCCACCATTAGCTAGGGTATAGTTATTACAATCTGATGAAACGGCAACAACCGACTCTATTTTCTGAGACATTCCAGAAACTGAAAGATCTACTGTTGATGCTGAAGCTGTAAAATAAAACCAAGCAGAGTTGTTCTGGGCAGCATTCCACATAGTACAACTTCCTACATTAAGTGGAATATTTGGTTGTCCATTCGGATATCCACTATTGGTGCCTAAATAAACAGTACCCGTTTCTATACACTGTTTAGTCGCACACGATTGATTGGGCTTAGTTGTACGAATATCTTTATAATTAAAAGCATCGCCAAAGACCAGTTCAGAGCTTATATATTTTCTCGCATAGGAACTTCCTGAGGTATGCGTAATTTCGAGTTCCCACGTACCATTATTTGGTGCTGAAAAGCTAGAGTAGCTACCTACCGACTTCCAATATCCATAATTAAACGGATAGGCATTAGAGAGGGTATTTCCAGTAGCTGAAACCCATTGTGCTGGGGTATATAAAGAAGAATGATCTCGTAAGGTGATGTTCATGTATCTTCTGTCTGCATCTCCAAAAGTGGAATTGGAGAAATTAGCAGGATCCATCAATGTTATAATATTTCCTGAAGGATCTTTTAGAGTAATGGTTGTTTTACGAATATCTGCTGAGTACATTGCTCCATCACCAAATCTCAAAGTAACTTGTCTCAACACCTTTCCTGGTGCTACACCAGTGACACTATACGTCGTAGTATATGGAGTTGAATTTGTAAAATTATGGCTTGATGAATTCGTAAAGGTTTGGGAGAAACAGCTTATACCACTATATACCAATGACATAAGCACAATTGCAATTCTAAATTTCATATCTTTAGTAGTTTAAGCGCTAAAGATAATGATTTTATTTGATAAATTACAAGTATTTGAATGAATTATTTTGTGACTTTAACCTACTTCAATAATACATGAAAGAAAAAATATAAAGACCTTTAAAACGTCAAATCTGGAAGTGTAAATTATTTAGGTGGATGTCTCAAAACTGCAGAACTGCTACAATATTGACAAATTTTGAACTCAATCACATACTTTAGTATGCTCATTTCGTTCTCATTTTCAGCGCCATACATTTTCTACGCTTTTGAAATATCCACTATTTTATTTGACCTTTTTAAGGAGGTCAAAAAATCCTCAGAATAACTTTTATGTTTAAGAAAAGTTCAATTAAGTACTACTTTTGTCGCATTTACTAATTGAACTTACTATAGAATCAATTTGAATATTGTTGTATTTCCAACCAGCCATTATTTAACCTAAAAAACTAGGATTACTGTCTTCTACGAGACTTGTATCGGGTACGATTTTTAATACGACCTGATCCATTTAAATTCGGGATCACCCATTTGAGTGCTACTTCGAATCCTCCTCTTGAATTTGAAGCTGTAGATAAAGAATTAAGTAAATTAAAATCATAAGCAAGACCTAAACCGAACCCATTCCATTCCAATAATGCCTTGGCTATCAACGCATCATTGTTCCGATAAAACACCCCTAAGCCCAATATCGTTTGCTTGAAAAAACTGGTTCTGCGCGAAGCTTTTTTAACAATAAATTTCCAATACAAACCTAAGAGGATTTCTCGTGTATTTTCTTGCTGTTGATAATAGATTTCGGGCACTACAATAAATGGCGTATTATAAATACCAATTGAAGCATTTACAAAACCCGTGAAACGCATGTACAATTGTTCATTTGAGAGGTTAATAAATGAATATTTAGGACGATTAACATGATAAACAGCAGCACCAATATTAATGAGCTTATTGTCATTACTTCCTGTTCTTGAGTTGCCTAAATTGTATGAATAAAGTAATCCTGCTCCTGCATCAAAAGCGCCAAAGGAAGTAGATCCGAAACTTTGTCCACTTGGAAGGTTTGGATCATATTTAAAGCCATCGTATTGATTGCCCCACTGACCCTCTGCTGGACTTAAAGAACGTTGTTGGTATCCTCCATAAATCCCCAATCCCAAAGAATGTCGTGCTCCCAATAAAACATGAGTTGCAAAATGGATATTCAAGTGGTTTGTTGTCATACGTGTATTTCCTGCCTTGTCATTAAAAAAATCAGCCCCTATTGCAATATGTACTTTTTTTCTGTTGGATCCATAAATACGTCTCCTCCTTTTTACTTTGGTATTGAGGCGCATATCAAAGGAAGCACCAATAGTTTGATAAGGAGTGACAACACTCTGCCATTGATTTCTGTAACTTGCACTTACCTTTAAATCGTTATTTGCTCCTGCTAAAGCAGGGTTAAAAGTAAGTGGTGAATATTCCAATTGGGAAAAATGAACATCCTGTGCTTTCAAGGGAAATGAAAACAGAATGAGCAATCCCAAAACAACTATTTTGATCTTGTTTATTTCATTATTTTGAAAAATCATCTTACTACAGTTATATTTCCTGTTTTATTGACCTTTTCCCCATCTTCTCTTTCTACAATTAACTTGTATACATAGACACCTGATTCTACCATTTTCCCTTTATAGGTTCCATCCCAGCATTCCTTATTATCGGTAGTTTGAAAAACAGCCTCACCCCATCGATTAAAAATAGTAAAATCGCAGGAAGTTATGCACCTTCCTTTTATGCATTCAAAATCATTGACACCATCACCGTCTGGAGAAAATATCGTAGGAACGAAAACATCACCACATGGAAATTTTACTACAATTAAAACACTGTCTTTTGATGAGCATCCATCCGTACTTGTAACTTCAGCAACATAATAGGATGTGTCAGAAGGAGTTATTGTAGGGTCAAAACAATTATTACAACTTAAGCCATCTGTTGGTGTCCAAGAAATATTCCCAATGTTGATGTTTGGATCAACAATTACATTTACACTCACACTATCCCCCTTGTGTATTGTAGCTGTTTCTGGTGTGATATCAATATTAAAGGGCTCTTCTACATTAATATTAATATCTAAACTTCGAGAACACCCCATAGAGTCAGACACTACAACATTATATGTTCCAACGCTCAGGTTTTGTGCACTATTAGAGGCATTCATATTATTACTCCACAGGTAAGAGTAATTCCCTGTACCTCCAGAAACACTTAAAATAATTTCACCATTAGAATAACCACAGGTTGTTCCAATCGTAGTTGTATCTACAATAAGGCTATCTGGTTCTGATATAGTTACCTTTATTGTATCTGTTTCACAACCATTATCGTCTACACCATACACTAAATAATCTCCCGCTGGTAGTCCCGAAGCTACATTAGTATCCCCTATTGAAGGCAACCAGTTGTAGGAATAATTCGGTGTACCTCCATTAATCGTTGCCTCGATGTATCCATCATTTTTACCATGGCAAGTGATGTTTGAACTATCGATAACACTTAAAACGGGTTCGTTAATAACATCTATAAGAACAGTATCATTCTTTTCACACCCATTCATATCTTCCACTGTAACTATATATTCACCTGGTCCTAAAGAAGTTGTTGTAGCATTACTCCCACCAAGAGGATACCAAGAATATGAATAGCCCGAATTACCTCCAGAAGCCGTAACTGTAGCTGACCCATCGTCTATATAACATTGCGATGGAGTAGAACTTGAGTTGAGAACTATTTCTGAAGGTTCTGTGATGAGAATACTGTCTTTAGACAAACAATTATTACCATCTAACACACTTACATAATGCATGCCCGCTGAAAGATTAGTAGCAATATAAGTATTTGAACCAGATGGATACCAAGTATAGAAATAGGGTTGAGATCCGTTTGACGCATTCACTGAAGCAATTCCATCTGTAGCTTCATAACAGGTTACATCGGTTCCACTCATAACTAAATCAGGTCCGTCTGCAATAAGAACATCTGTGCCCGCTGTTGAAGTGCAACCGTATTGATTTTCAATCTCTACAGTATAAGTGCCAAATTGTGAGATGGTAATATAGGGTATTGTTACATCCTTTGAAGAAGCTGAAAATCCATTCGGTCCCGACCAAGTATATATATTTCCAGTACCACCTGAAGATGAGGAAAGAGTGACCGATTTTCCCGAACAAAGCGGTCCATTATTTGTGGCGTAAGCAGTTGGATTTTGATGAACAGTTACTGAAATTATTGTATCATCAAAGTTGCCATTATCATCACCTATCTTCAGCTTTATTGGAAAAACCCCACCATAATAAAAGTAAATAGTGTGTGTCCCTGCTGTAGTTGCTGTTGCAGGAGATCCTCCGTTAAAAGTCCAATCCCAAGAAGATATGTTCCCTGAACTTGTAGAGTTATCCGTAAAAGTAATAGATTCACCAGCACAAATTTCTATATCTGATAGGTTAAAAGAAGCGTTTGGATTTTGAGACCAAATGGTACTAAAAAAAAGAACTGCTATTGATACAGCAATACTTTTCATGCTATTAAATTGATTAGATACATATCTGATGTTCGGTTTTCTAAAGGCCAAATATATATAAATAAAATCAAACCTCAAAATTTTAATATTCTACATTCAGGGCGGCAGGTTCAAGTACCAAATGCGACACTACCTAATTTACCATTTACAAATTTATAAAAAACATCTTTAGGTTTTCAATATGCAATATCAACAAAACAAACTTTAGGAAAAAACCTTATAGCGGCCATTACTGACGGAGGGACAGAACATGCACTTAACTTCTGCAATATCCAAGCTATTCCACTCACGGACAGCATGAGTACGCTCCATCATGCAACAATCAAAAGGGCAAGTGACCAACCAAGAAATCCAAATAATACAGCCAATAAAAAAGAGCTAAAGCAAATAAAACATTTCAAATCTCTAGTAGCAGAAGGAAAGACAGGTAAAGAAATTCAACCCAAAGTCGAGGTTGATGGTAATTTTGTCCATTTTTATTACCCTATTCTAACCAATAAGATGTGCCTACAATGTCACGGGATCAAAAATAAAGAAATAAAGCCTGAAGTTTTAGCTGAACTCGCTGAACTTTATCCTGAAGATCAAGCGACTGGATATCGAGACAATGAAGTAAGAGGAGTTTGGAGTATTTTTTTCGAAAAATAGAGTTCCATTACGAATTGGAGAAATTGTCAATTAATTGATTTGAAATTGATAATGGGGAAGGAAAAAATTGAACAAATTTACTTTAATAGATAATCATACAATTTCCCTCCCTATTAGACCACACAAAATAAAAAAATACAATGAAAAAACTAGGCTTAATTGGGGGCACATCTTATCATTCAACCATTGATTATTATCGGGAAATTAATGAACGAGTAGGCGAAGTTATCGGGCGTGACCAGAATCCTACACTTCTTTTATACAGTTTAAATATTGCGATAATGCGATCTGGTAATGTAGAGAAAATTAAAAATGAGTACCTTTCTATTTCAAAAAAGCTCATATCTATGGGAGCCGAAGGAATATTAATTTGTGCCAATACGCCACACATGGTCTATGATTTTGTTCAACCTCAAATTGATGTGCCCATACTTCATATCGGTAAAGCTATTGGAGATTATGCTGTAAAAAACGGCTTTAAAAATTTAGGTTTATTGGCAACAAAACCAACAATAAAAAAAGAATTTTTAGAGAACTACATCAAATCCAATTATTCTCTTGAAATAACACTGCCCAATGAAACACATATTAATAAAGTGCACTATTATATTTCAAAAGAATTAACACAAGGTATTTTTTCAGAAGAAGCAAAATCATACTTTTTAAAACAGATGAAAACACTTCAAGAAAAAGGTGCTGACGCTATGGTGTTGGGATGTACGGAATTGCCCATGCTAATAAAACAAGAGGAAACAGATTTTCAATTGATTGATACAACAGGATTACACATTGAGTTGGCTGTCCACTTTATTCTCGAAAAATAAGGACGAAAAAAGATACGGGTAAACATCTCAATTGATTTACTTGTTATGGAATTAATAATCTTATTTTTATACAATGGAAAAAAAAGATTTAAAAACATTAGTTCAAACACAAAACAGTTATTTCGAGACAAATGCCACGAAGGAGATCAATTTTAGAGTAGACCAACTTAAGAAATTGAAATTGGTATTACAGACCAACGAGGCCCAAATTAACGAAGCTATTTATGGTGATTTTAAGAAGTCTGATTTTGATACATATACCACCGAGTTGGCAATTTTGTACAACGACATTGATGAGGCAATTAAAAAAGTAGGAAAATGGGCAAAAAGAAAACGTGTTGGAACCAACCTTCTCAATTTTCCAGGAAAAAGTTATATCTATTCTGAGCCTTTGGGTACATGTTTGGTCATTGGGGCATGGAATTATCCCATTCAACTCTCTATTGCTCCAGCTATTGCTGCTATTGCTGCTGGAAACACTGTTGTTATTAAACCAAGTGAAGTGCCATCAGCAACAAGTCAAATACTATCTAAAATAATTAATTCCAACTTTAAAAAGCAATTTTTTCATGTTGTTGAAGGAGCTGTCGAGACCACTACTGCACTCTTGGAATTAAAATGGGACAAAATTTTCTTTACAGGGAGCACAAAGGTAGGACGCATTGTTTATCAGGCAGCAGCAAAACACCTTACCCCAGTAACATTAGAATTGGGTGGAAAAAGTCCTGTTTTTGTTGCTAAAGATTGCAACCTCGATTTGGCCGTCAACCGGATTGTATGGGGGAAATTTTTAAATGCTGGTCAAACCTGCATTGCTCCAGATTATATTCTTATTGATCCTTCCATACAAGAAGACTTTATAGAGAAGCTTAAGCACCGTATTTTTACGATGGATTTTGCATATAAAAACAAGAATTACACTCAAATTATCAATACAGCACATTATGAAAGACTCCAAGGATTAATTGACGAAGAAAAGATCTATTATTCTGGTAAACACCATGTAGACTCCCGTTACTTTGCTCCTGTAATTTTAAAAGACATTAGTTTTAAAGATAAAATAATGCAAGAAGAAATTTTTGGACCTCTATTACCTGTAATCCCATATGAAAACATAGACTGGGCTATTAACGAAGTAAAAAAACGACCCAAACCATTGTCTTGTTACGTGTTTTCCAACAACAAGGAATACAAAAATAGGATCATCAACGAAGTCTCTTTTGGTGGTGGAGCAATCAATGATACCGTAATGCATATCGCAAACAGTAAACTACCTTTTGGAGGTGTTGGAAATAGTGGGATGGGCAGTTACCATGGAAAGGCAGGGTTTGATGCTTTTAGTCATCAAAAAAGCATCTTAAGTAAAGCAACGTGGTTTGACCCTAAGGTGAAGTATCCTCCTTATACGTCAAAAAAGTTGAAGATTGTGAAGTGGTTGATGGGAAGGTAATTTTTAAGTATACACCTGTTCTTTATAAAGCACTTATAATTCAATTTTTCCTGTTCCAGAATTAATCTTTAGTTGGAACCAATTTATACGAAGTTATGTACCAAAAGTGTGTTGGGGAAATGGCTGTGCGTTACGAAATGAGGTACGAATGAAGGAGTGCTCTGCCTGTGGGGAGCTGGAAGTTACTGAATGGATTGAGGAACGAAAGAAATGAAGATGCTGGAAGCGGGGGTTAAATAAAACTAGTTAGTCTTCCAAAAGATCTGAAAATTTAGAAGCATTAGTTTTGTTAATAATATTGACAATTTCACTAACGTTATTTGAATTAATTAATTTAAAATAAGGCATATTACCTTTGTCTTCTAACATATCATAGATATCCATGTATGAAGCACTTTCTCCTTTGTATGGATCAGATATAACATAAAATCTATGATCACCTATTATACCTTTTTTTTCAGCGAATGTTTCTAAACGGTTTATAATACTCTCATAATTTGAAAGTTCATGACGAATAGAAGCTACCTGCTGATTATTAAAGTCAATAGCCTTTGAAGCGTAAAGAGCACCATTATATCCAATGCTATCAAAATGAAAATCAAAATAAAGAGATGGCAAGGCTTTTTTCTTTAACTTGTAATCAACATTTATTTTCTCTTTTAAAGGAGCATATAAATCTTTTGAAATTTTTGATTTAAATTCTGAGACCTTGTTTTTTTTCTTTCGAACTATGTCATTCACATCAATAAGATCATTAAAAAATCTATCAAAAGTATTTTGATCAAACTTCATGTTAATCATTGAAGGTTTTGAAAACTGCACAATACCATTATTATAAATTGACAATCTATTCAATAATTCAATACTCAATGCTTTCTCAAACTTCACAAGATTACTACTCTGGTCTTTAATATCATTACAGATAAAATTATTAATTTTCTTTACAGAAAACTTAAGTAGATTTTGAGCATTCGGGTTTAACTTATGCGCTAAAGAAAGTTTCTGATTTGACGTTCTAAAAAAAACATCATTACCTGATATGGCAACTAGGCCAATAGCTAAATACTCACCACTAAGCGAGTTATTCACAAATTTCAATATACTATAATAGCTTTTCATTTCTTCTTTAAATACGGATAATACCTCTTCGAAGTTACAACATTTCTTTCATAATCCCCAAGAAGTGCTTTAACTTTTGCTCTAGCTTTCTTACTGAAACCCCATTCCCTCGGGACCTGATTAAAAATATCATCCATAAATTCTTGACATTTTGAAATGCACAATAAGATTTCTTTATTTAACTCTTGTAACCCTTTATCTGGAACAAATTTAATAATTGAACTTGCAACAGGAATGTTTAGTATCAATTTATTTTCTTCCAAATGTAATATTGCTGAATTAAGTCTTTTGTAGTCTGAAATGTAAGCGAATGAGGCTGCATTATCAATAGGTATGAAATCAAAACCTTCACCGTTTGAATGTATAAGTATATTTGGGTTTTTAGGCATTCTATCCATGTTACACACCCAAGCATCAAAAATGCCAATTTTTATCAAATCAAGGGGATTATTAAATTGGTTCCATTTATGCTTGTTCTTTAAACTGACTATGTATTTGTCCAGCTCGAATGCTGGAGTAACCTCTTCAAAACCAACGAAATAACCATCAAAGGATGACGATTTATATCTTTTTGATAAAGATCCATTTTCAGAAACATATGCATCAACAACATCATTATCAATCTTGACCAAAGCTAAATTGGGCACCTTAAGCCCCCAGATTTTAAGAAAGTAAGAACAGATGATCTCATTAATTAACTCCCTTCTAGGGATATCTTTAGATGTTGTTTTAACATAATATCTTTTGAAGTCATCACACAGTACGTATAGAGGGGAACTGCCTTTAGTACCTGTCTCACTAAAGATTTTAATTGCTGAAATTTAATTTATTTCTTCTATCATGTCAAACAAAAATAAGATTTATAATTCACCCATTCTCATAAGACTCCTCAATCAACTCCTTAATCTCTTCTAACTCTTCGATTGACTTAATCGTTACTTCGGTGTCCCCTGTTCCGTAGTGGCCTATGTTGGAGACGTCTCGGCTGTTTTTGGGTGGGTTTTCTATTTCGTTGTAGTTGAGTTTTAGGAAGAGTACTAATTCTTGTTTTTTGGAGCGGATTTCGACGCAGACAAAGTTCTTGATGCGTGAAAAAGCGTGGTAGTATTTGAGTTCTTTCTTTTGAATATCGTCTCCTAGTGAAAGGATGTAATTTTCTAATTCTTGGTATAAAGAAAGTAATTCACTAGATGATGCGCTTATGGCATCTTCCATGTCTCGATATTTAGTAATACCTGGGGATGTTGGTTTTGATATGTCTTGAACTTGGGATGTTCCTGCTTGTTCAAATATGATATTCCCTCCTTCAAATAAGCGGTAACGGATTAATTCTATGTTTCTGTTTATTTGACCTATGGCATAATCGTCATACCTTGTGAAGTCTTTGGCTATGCAAACTAATCTTGGATTAGACCAGTCTACTTCAACTTCTTTTTTCAATACTTTCATGCAAAGTAATTCGAAGTTGGCTTGATGATCCATTAACCAATCCAAATAGAAAAGACCTTGATTGATTACGTTCTCTTTGCTGACTAGCTTGTACTCTATTATTACAGGACAATTATTTTCATCAATACCTAATGAATCTATTCTTCCTCTGTGCTTATTTCCTGTGCTGTATTCAGATGCGAGAAAACGAATTCCGAAAAATGTTTCTAAGTTTTGTTCACATAGTTTTTGGATTTCACTTTCATATTTAAAATCTGCAACAGATTTAGATGTTGCTTGTCCGTCTTTAATTTGATATAGTTTAATGTCTGCCATGGTTTTAATTAATCACCTCCTTCAACCTCTCTCCAAACTCGTCTTTTTTAATGGCTTCATTGTAGAATGGCATACCGATTAGACGGAAGTTCTCGTTTTGAAATAAATCTACGGTGTAAGTTCCTTCGATTTCTTTTAGGAAGTCTTCTTTCCAAGAGTCGGCTTGGAGGAGTTGCCCTCCTTTTGGTTCGATGAATAACTGGTAGATGAGTGGGTCTTCTTTGTCTTTTTCTTTCATGAATAAAACAAAGTCTGGTTCTGTTGCTTTACCATCACTGAAACGAAATAGCTTAAAAAATCTTTCGTTTCTTAGTAAGTAAACTTCATCAAACCTTTCTCTTATATCATCTATCTGTTCATCCAAAAACTTCACAAGGAATTTCTCTTCTGAGGTTCCATAATTTTCAGAATAAACGTACCAATCTTTCTCTGTAAGATTCACATAGTATTTTGGATCTATATCGTGACGCATGGTTGGCCTCCCTGTTTCTTGGTCGTCTCCTTTGCTTCTTGAAAAATAGAGTTTCTTATCTCTAAAGTATTTGTTTATGGGTTCTCTGTAAAATTGTTTTGTTCCTCTGTAGTCGCCAAATTTAGTGTGGATTTCATTAGAAATTTGAGTTAAAATATATACAACGATTTCTAATTTAGTTTGAGCTGATAAATTATTTACATCGCTCGCCTTTCCTTTTACTGAAACTGTTATACCTCCAAGATAGTCTGATTTCATAATGAAATCGGAAACACTTTTTATTGAAGGGAAGTAACGTTTTAGTTTATCAAATTGATAAAAGGGAATCTTGTTAATTGCTTTCTTTAAAATACTCTTATTCCAATTAATAATTAGATAATCTTTACTCGCATTGTAAATTGGCCGCCCTTCCTTTACAACGTTCTTTTCAAAAATCAAAGATTCTTTTGTTTCTGAAGTTCTTAATTGATAGGTGAAGTTTTTCCTAATTTTCGGCTCTTCATATTCAAACAATAGTTTAGGGTCGTTCTCCACTTTCCTATTGATTAAGAAAAAACCGTTTTTGTAAAAATGAGTATTTTTAAAATCGTCTTTAAGCCTAATATCAACCTCTACTCTTTCTTCTGGAACAATTCCAATTTCCCTAAGGGCATTATTCAATTCTTCAATATAACGTGGATTATGAGAACAGTGATAATGTAACGTTTCTCCTATTCTCAAATCATGATCTAGGTCGTTATCAAATTTTCGTTTATCCTTTTCAAAATCATCTGACCAATGGAAAGGACAATATCTAGCACCACGACCAATTAGTTGAGCTTCTTGCACTGTAGTCTTTCCAGGCTTTCCACCTTTGGCATCACGAGTATCATACAAACGAACGATATCGAAAAGATTCAACACGTCCCAACCTTCATTTAGTTTATCAACTGCAAAAACAACCCTGTATTCATTATCTGCATCTTCAAGCGTATTGATTACAATCTGTTTTTCATCAGAATCATTCTTAGAGTTGACTGATATTACTTTTTCTTCAGAAAAATCTCCTCTTAAATCATCAATTAAATTTTGGTCTGACAATCCAGACTTCTTAAAATGCTCAAATGCCTTCTTTAAGGTATCATTATCTAATGATTTCAGTTTTTTAAGACGTGCGCTATTTAATGTACGTATTGCTTCTTTGAACTCTTCTTCCATTTCAGCACTCTCAGCAGTAGTTTTTGATTTCATCATAACTACTGGCTTAATTAATAAGCCGTTTTGAGCAAAAACTTTCTTTTTGTACTGACTGATTAAAATCCCAACCAAAGCTCGTTCTACAGGGTCAAAGTCAATTTGATTTGTCTTTACCTCTTTTGAATAACCGTCTTCTCTGAATTTAGCAAGTGCATAATCCATCAAGAGCTTACTATTGTATTTTGCAGCTACATTTGGATGAGATAGCTCTAAAGTTGCGGTGAATTCTATTAAAATATTTTCACTACTTGAATTAAAAATACGACTAACAGTGTGCTCCCAACTTTTACTGTTTTCCTTTTCAGTTTTAGAGAGCTTCTTTTTCGTTAGGGTATTTATATGATGGGCTTCGTCAGATAATAATACAATTTCTTTATCAAAAAAATCATCAAACGTAATACTGTTTTCCTGAGGATAATTCAACCTGGTATGTAAGCCTTGAATTGTGGAAAATAGAATATTAATATCATCTTCACTATTGCTCTCGAAATTATCTACTTCTTTAATAGAAACGTTTTTACCCTCTATATTAATATCCTGAGCAAAAAGGTACTTCGATGAAGTTGGGTTTAAAAAATTCTCTTTGGTTTTACGGATAATAGTATCCGTATTTACGAAGAAAATGAAATTTCGATAACCTAATTTGTAGAGCTCTAGTATAGCCCCAGCCATGATTAACGTTTTACCACTACCTGTAGCCATGTGAAACAAAAGTTGTGTTGGCTTCTGGCGTTTTTTATAATCGTTTAGATAGTAATTAAAACGAGCGAAAGCTTCTATTTGATACGGTCTTGGTGCATACCTTAAATTCTCTTTAATAACTGGAGACAATTCTTCAGTTTGAATCACATCGTGTTCAACGAGTACATCAAAGGTTTTATCTAATCTATCTTGTGCCATAATTTAGTGTTTCCAAAGGTTTTCGTTTTTCCAATTCAATACCTCTTTAGTTTTTGGATCTGTTGGAAGCCCCATATACTGAATTGGAATGTCTTTATATTTATCAAAAAGTTGAGTAAGCTTTATACCAAAAGAGTTTTTAGGAATAATTACATTCAAAAAGTACTTCATGATATGAATGTAATAAAAAGACCTGTTATTGATTTGAAACTCTGAAGATACAAAGGGATATTTTGTTTTCTTAGCTGGTTTGGGCTGAATTTGAAAGTTTCTATTCCAGAAACGTGAATGATGCGCACAAATATTCCTGCAATAGGTAAGTGCATGCAGCCAACTTTCAAAAACAGTAAAGTGAATACCAAATTCATTAGCAATCGCTGCCTTGTCTGTATTATGCTCTAAATCATTATATAACCTCGAAAGCGAACCTATTGTAATCAGCTCTATAGCCATCCATGAAGGAGGGTTTTTAGGATCATCATAATGATTAAAATAATGTTCAATAAAGACCTCCCTGTTTTCAGGCTTGTATTGTTTTTTTAGATAGTTTTTGATGAACTTAAAGGTTTCAATCTTTTTACCATTACTATCAAAGTAAGGAGCTTTATATATCGATTTATCTTCATGCCAGTGCGAACCATACTTCATCGACAAATGATTAATGAGCTTTGTACGAACTGCAACTTCGATTCGCTCTATTGCATCTAAAACTAAAAGACGAAGCTCTCTATCAAAAATATATAAGGATAAAATATCATTAAAATCAACATCCGAATTAAACGTATCTTTTTCTTTTTGAAAAGGGATAGCGTAGGCACTTAAACGGTA
Source organism: uncultured Fluviicola sp. (assembly GCA_964585545.1). Classification (GTDB taxonomy): domain Bacteria; phylum Bacteroidota; class Bacteroidia; order Flavobacteriales_D; family Crocinitomicaceae; genus Brumimicrobium. The sequence goes on along the minus strand of CAZPDT010000011.1, from coordinate 107,313 downwards.
GTAACTGATATTGGATAAGTAACGAATTGCACGTTGTTCATCGGCAACATTTAGGCCACGATCTTTCCATGTTTCGAGTTGACCTTGATAAGACAAAGGGGCTTTATTGAACTTCTTTTTGCTCATAAACTTATCCCCTTAAAATTGAAAAGGGTCGCTAAGTGTGCATCATTGAGAGGCCTAGCAACCACATTATCTTGAAGCGATTGAACGCTAATATTCTTATCTAATATAAGGATTCTTCTTGACAATGTAAAAAAAACACTGTTAAAGATTCCTTTGAAGGGTGCAAATATATTACTTAAAACCATACTAGAAAAGTTTTTAACAATTATTTCTTTTTATAGAATTGATGGTTCAGTTTAACATCGGTTTCACTTACCTTAAAGTCTTTATCTTCTATTTCAGAGTAATTGACATATAATTGATTCTTATCCAAGACCTCAACCAAATACTTTTTCATATCTTCTAAAGAAGCTGTTTTGAAAGCATCCAAACGTTCATCGAATAAGTCTGCATCAAACAAATAGGACAACATGGCTGTTTCTTTCATTTCTTTCCAAATAAAAAGCAATTCTTCTTTCGTTTTAGCATCTTGTATTTTATCGATGTAGCTTTGATTAAAAGGCATTAACTCTAAATAGGTGAATGAACCACCTCCTTTCCAATTGTATGCCTTAGAAACGCCAGACTTCTCACCTTTCATTACATTAATAAGCCTTTGAACTGAATCATCTTTTCCGTAATCCATCTGTTCAATGCCAATGAAATTTCTTCCCGACTTTAAAGCAACCGCAGCTGTTGTTCCACTTCCTAGATTAAAGTCTAATACAGTATCATCACTGTTAGTTGACATTTCTATAATTCGAGAAAGTAGAAACTCTGGTTTCTTTGCTGTTGGAAAACTAACACCACCTTCGTTTTGAGTATTCTGAAAATCAATATCTGTCCAGATATCACATAGCAACATACCTAAATCATTAGTAAACTTTTGATTACGGTACACCTTATGAACACCTTGTTTTAATGGGGTGATTACTTGACCATTAAAGTATAACCCTTGAGAACTTCCGTTTACAATATGATGATATACTTTTTGACCTAACTTTCTTGATATTTTTTCTGCTTCTTTATTTTTATGAGATTGCAAACGGCAAATAAAACTAGAATTCTTTAAGTAAAACTGTTTAAATTTATTATCAGAAATATCTATGTTTGCAATTGAAATCTTCTCATCTAATATTTCGTTTTCTACTAAAACATCGACTAAGTTTTTTAAAACATACTCTTCGCCATTTTTAACCAAATACCGAGAGTAATGATTATCCCATTTGTCGCGAACAGTGTATTGTGGATTAAATGATGCAGCTTTAGATTTTCTGTAAACAAGAATTAAGTCCTTTTGCTTAATTATAGTTTTTTCTTTATGAGCAGTTTTTGTCCCAGATGGAGTTGAGGACTTAACTGCGATTACATTTATAAAGGCATCATCTCCAAACACCTCGTCACAAAGAACCTTCAAGTATGCCTCTTCAATAGCATCAACATTTATAAAGATTATCCCATCTTCTTTTAATAATTGCCTTGCGAAAATCAATCTATTCTTCATAAATGTCAACCATGTAGAATGATTGAAGTTATCATTGTATTTAAATGAATCATTGCCAGTATTAAAAGGTGGATCAATATAAATCAACTTAATCTTTCCTCTGTGTGTTTTCAACAAAGACGCTAATGCAAGTAAATTATTCCCTTTAATAATTAGATTCTCTTTAGAAAAGTCAATTTCCTCTTTACCATTTAATTCAGTTTCTTTTACTTCTAAACCTTCAGATTCAGTTTCCAAGCCAAGCCCTTCAGATTTCTCTTTCTTGGTGCTTTTTACGGCTTCGTATCGCTTGAAGTTCGTAAAAGCTTTAGGAGATAACAAGCAATCAACGTTATCTGGAGCCAATGTTTCATTCCAAAAAATCTCATTTCGCTTTTGGTCCTCTTTTGTTTGACCACCTTCTAAAACACAATCTTTATGTGGCCATGCAAGTACAACATCATTTCTGCTCGTGATAAAATTGTCTAAAGACTCGTCATTAATTGTTAAGCCTATCTTATTCTTAAAAGCCGTGTAGCTATCCGGTAAGAATGACTTGTTGTTCACAAAACGCTGAAACTCTATTTTATCAAAAACGAGAACACCGTCTATATCTTTAAAGAAGTGCTTTTTAAATGTTTCACTTTTTATAAGAATACGTAATAGAGAAGGGTCTAGCTTTAGCGCTGCTTCTACAATAAGGGTTTTATTAAGCTGACCTTCGATGGTGAAGTTATCTACTTGTTCAAGAAGTTGTATTAATTCTTGCTGTAAGTTCTGCATGGTTGTGTTTTTTAAAAGAATTGGCAAGATAAGAAAAAAAGAGAATTGAAACCACGATACTTTTTATTCTACTGGTCTAATAGTTTATTTATGTATGGTTTGAAATATTAAATAATTTGATTAGTTTGGTCCCGATTTAGGTGGTTAGTTAGGTTAATTTTAAGAGGGAATAGGACGCTCGTTCATTCCCTCTTATGTTTTTTTGAATTGGGCTTCTTACCACATGAAACAAATAGAACTGTCTTCTGGAACGTTGTATTAAATTAAATAAAAATGATGACTAATTTCTTTGTATTAACAGCTGAGTTTTAGATAACTATCTTATTAATAGCATCAACCATATGGTATTGGGGGAATAAGCTTCAAAAGGAGCAATTATTAAAATCTACAAATAAGGCATACCCACTATTTTTGTTCTCTCAAATAGCTGCTATTCTATTTATTGTTTTCTTAGGTATTGACGCCCAGAACTATGCTTATTTAAAGGATTTGTCCATTTTAGGTGAAGATGCTGGAAGTTATTGGACTTATTTTTCGATAGAGGTATTTTCTTTTGTGTTAATCTATGTTCTGACATTACTTTTCGCATTCTTTATTTACAAAGTGTTTATTCCTTCAGACAAGGAGTTGAAAGAGGAAATCTATGTGGATAATTGGGGACCGGTACTTGTATTTATTGGAGTTCAGATTGCTTTGACAATTATTGTTTCGAGTTTTATCTTACGCACATTCTTATTTGATTGGGCAACAGGTTTGAGAACTGCATTGCCGATGTTTAATTAACGTAAAGTTCATAAAGTTTTTGAAACCATTTAATCTTCAATAGAAAAAGGCGATAAATTACACTCGCCTTTTTTTTTATTGAAGGTTTACTTCCATAACATTCCACTTGAAATCAATTATTTCAGTGTAAGCTTAATCAATTTCTTTTATTGCCAACATTCTCTCTTCAATCTGATTATTCGACATTTTTTCCAAATCAATTTCTACAATATGGGAATCCTCTTTAGTGGTATTGATAGTTGTTTCATAGAAGTAGGACCCATAGTCATCTGCTGAAAGCGCTATTATATTCATTTTAGAAGATACTGGAACAGAATTAAAAGAAGTTTTACCTGCATTTCTAAAAATGGATTGACTTAAAATACCATTAAATTCGTTGTAAACCGCAAAGACACGAACACCTCCTTCAATACTTTCTGTATTTTTTAGTTTAACAATTATATTTGTATTCGGAGTATTTCCAGTTCTAAAACGATCAACATTACACAAGCCTAAATCAAGAATGTTAATAGCTTCATAAGTTCTATTTTTACGCTCAATATCTCCCATTCTTTTCAAGTACCCTTTATTACTTTTTAAATATTGCTCATATTCTTTATCAGTCATTGTTTTTTTAGATTCAGAACCATTTATACTAAAAGCAATAGTCCTGCTCGGTTTTTCTGGTTCTGCTAAATCTTTCTTTTTAAAATCTTCTCCAGTTGCTTCCCAGTTCACTTGACCTAAACTGTCTCTTTCTCCCATAAAAACTTCCATGTCTTTTTCTGATATTCTAGGAAATTCAACTTTAATGCTCTTTCCGTTCTTAATTTTAAGTTCTTTCCCATCAGAGAACATTGTAATATCATAAGCACCACCTGTTTCAATTACTTCACCGTTGGAAACTGTTTGTGCATTATTGGTCAAGAAGTCCTTAAGGGTAACCATTTCTACCAATTTCACCTCTATTTCTTTTCCTATTGGCGAACCATCAACAGTTTCTAAACTATTAGGGTCGACATTGATGATAGTTCCATTTTTACCAGTAACAATGGATAAGGTATCGGAAGAAACTTTGAACTTTTGAGGTTCACCAGCTAATTCTGCTAAGAAAGCATCCACTTTTTCAAAATGAACCAAGGGATCAACGTGAACCTCTTCATCTTTAGAGGTAGTTTTTTCAGAAATTTCGCTCTTACAACTATAAAAGCTAGATAATAAAATAGTTAAGGCAATAATGATAGGTTTTTTCATAATGTTTTTGTGTTTTATTTAGTCACAAAAATAATATTTTTTTAGAAACTAGAGCTATGCAGAGCGAATTATAGTACTCCCCATTTTTAGGACAACATATTAAGTTGTAATTTTAAACAATAAATATGAGAAATAAAAGGAGAACATTTAGTGCATCTTTCAAGGCAAAGGTGGCTATTGAAGCGATTAATATCAATGGATGGACGCAGAAGAGCAATAGACAACATTTACATCGAGCGCTTCTGGAGGTCAATAAAATATGAGAAAATTTATATAAACCCAACAAATGGCGGTGTTGATTTAAGAAATCATGTTCATGAGTATATTAAATTTTACAATTCTGAAAGAAGGCATACGGAAATAGGAAAAGTACCACCAGATGAATTGTATTTTAAGAAAAAAGTAGCATCTTAGCATCAAACTAAGAAACTGTTAAAAGTTGTCCAACCTTTGGGGGGTATCATAAATTGCCGTATTGACAGCTGTGTTTATTTTTTTATCTCAAGTTTTTAGCAAAATGGAATTCATTTTACTGACCTTAGTTTGCTTATTGTTTTTAGTCCTTGGGTTGACATTACCCATGATAGAGATTGACGCCCGAATATCAGATTTCAAAATCAGCTTATTAGGAGAGCAAATCAATTTTCAACAGCAAGTCATTTATTACAAAAGCAAAAGCATCATCGAGGTCATACAACTCATGATTCAACAAGGCGGATTTGACTTGCTTATGGTCGGACTTTTAGTCTTTATATTTAGTGTGTTGTTTCCATTGTCCAAGATAATCACCTCAGTGTGTATGGTTCTAATTCCCCGTATGAAGTCCAACAAACTTGCTTTATTCTTGGTTTACAAAACAGGAAAATGGTCCATGGCAGACGTTATGGTTGTAGCTATATTCATGGCCTACATAGGTTTTTCAGGAATCCTCACCGAACAACTGAGTCAAATTGAGGGCTTGAGTTCAAAAGTAGAAGTTCTGACCACCAATCAATCCAGTATTCAAATTGGATTCTTTGCCTTTACCGCTTTTGCATTGCTGAGTTTACTGCTCAACAAACGGAGTCAGAAAACCTTAGCACCTTAAAGAAAGCTATGATAAAAAAGTGGCCGCTTGGCAAGACGAACAAGCAACAAAAAAAACCGACTAGAAAATTCCAATCGGTTTAACTATATAGATATACATTGAGAAATACTTTTCTAATAATTCCCCATTATTATTCACGTAATTTTTTAATGAGGTTTCGGGAAATCATTATCCATCAACTAAAGGCTATTTTAAAATTCACAGACCTTAATCTTTACTTTAAAGTAAATGAGCAGCAGTTTTGCCTGTAAAATTGTTAATGCCTCAATAGCGGGTGAATAAATTTCTATTTCACCTTTTTAGCTTTTTTCAACTTCTTGGCTTTCTTCTCCTTTTTCTCTTTCTTTTCTGGATCAACAAGGTTTTTATCACCTCCTTTTCCTTTTCCGCTAAAAGCATTTCCCTTTGATTTCTCTTCGGCGTGTGCTCTTTTATTTACGGCTTTTGTTTCCTTTTGAACTTCAGACGGTTTTTCAGAAAGTTTAGCTGGTTTTTTCGCCTCCGTACTTTCTACTTCCACTTTTCTGACTTGAATTTCTCTAGTTGGCGGGGCTTTTCTCACGGTTTCCATCTGAATAGGTTGCTCAGAAGGATTTCTCACTTCTTTTTGACTTTCAACTTGAGGTTTCTTTTCCACCTTTGGTGTTTTTTCTGTTTGTGCCGCAGCGGATAAACTTATTCCTCCTAGAACTGCGCATACTAATACTAACTTTTTCATCATTTTATTTTTGTTTTATCATGGGTTTGCAAACTTGAAGCCAAAATCATTTTCTGGCTTGTTTTTTTTTAAGGTACGTAAGTAACATCAGCTACTTTAATGACTGGTTTTAATTTGTATTCACCGTTTCCAGTTTCTACAATTGAACTTCCTGCGTCAAAATCTAAAGTCACTACCATCGTTTGATTGGCCAGAACTTCAGAGTTCAAATTGATTTTCAATCCTGTTTTGTCTTGACTTGAAAGCAACAATGGATGTTGAACGCTAACCGAGTCAATTACCTCAACAGCATAGTTATTTCCTCCAAGTACAAGCCTCATCTGATTGATTTTCCCTGTTGGCAAAGATGTTGGATCTGCAAGGACATCCGTTACACCATTTTGCAATTGCAACAAATCATAGAATCCTGTATTGGCATTCAATTCGACCCAGCCTCCTGAATAATGAGCCCAAACTTCTGTAATGTTTACATTCACTTCTGTGAAATCAGCTGGTGCATCCGTTAATAGGACTTTAAGCTGACCCTGTTCTTCCTTCTTACATGCAAAAGTCAATGCTAAAATAAACAATGCAGGTACTAAAAATTTTATGGTCTTCTTCATAATTTTATGTTTTATAGTTTTTGATTTCGAGTACCAAGCTAATGAAAATCAAGCTCACCTCCAATTCTCTTAGGATAATTTAACGATAAAAATTCACAGAAACAATACTCAGCTTTAAATTCTAAAATCAACAATTTATATATGGCCCAACTCAAGAAAATATGGAAAATGTAAAACATTGAATAACAGTGCAACTAAATCATTTTCGTGGGACTTTTGGGAGTTTGGTTTTAGTCCCACGATTAAGCCACTAGATAATGATGGAAATGGAGTGAAAACTAAAACCTGTAAATGAAAAAAGCCCCATAAAATGGGGCTTTTTCGTTTCTTTGCTCTTGGTTAATAGAGACTTAGCGGTCTGGACGAGACTCGAACTCGCGACCCCCTGCGTGACAGGCAGGTATTCTAACCAACTGAACTACCAGACCAAATAATTAACTTCTTTTAAAAATACTAACAACAGTCAGTTATAGCTAATATTACTTAACCAATTAATTAGTATTGTTCATTTGCTTTCGCAATAATCTATTTCAAACTTTTTTCTTTTACTTACCGTTGTAAGTGCCTTCACAATTTCTTTAGGCGAGTGCAAATATAGAGGACTTTTTGAAATTAACACTACAAAAATTAAAAAAAAATATCTTTTTTACTTCTTATTCAAAAGAACAATTGATTTTCAAGCCTTTCTTCTTATTTCTCTTCACTCTTTTGATCGTCTTTCACCTCTTCATAATCCACATCCTCAACATCAGATTGATTCCCTTGAATAATATGCATTTTTCCTTTATTTTTTTCACTCTCCTCCTTGGCCTTTTTGTAGTCTTCTATATTATCTCTATGCTTTTGATCTTCACTAGCATTTCTTTTTGCCGACATTAATTGTCCAAGAAACCGTAAAATTACAAATACAGCAATTACAATTAAAATTGTTCTTACAGCGCCCATAATACTAAGTAAAACCATTTTATTTTGATAAATATAAATTTCTTTCTGCAAATATTTCTCTAAAGAAAGGATCTCTCAAATCTTTAATAAACCGGATGGCCTCACCTGTTGATTTCATCTCGGGACCTAATTCTTTAGCCACTTCTGGAAACTTATTATAAGAGAATACTGGAATTTTAATTGCATAGCCTTCCTTCCTCGGTTGGAAATTAAAATCAGTAACCTTGTTTGTTCCCAACATTACTTTTGTAGCATACTTAACATAAGGTTCATCATACGCCTTAGAAATAAAGGGAACCGTACGAGATGCTCTAGGATTAGCTTCAATCACATAAACTTTTTGGTCTTTTACTACAAACTGCATATTGATTAATCCCACAGTCTGAAGTGCAACTGCAATTTTTTTGGTAATATCTTCTATTTGCTGTATGACCAAATCTCCCAAATTATAGGGTGGCAATACAGCATAAGAATCTCCCGAGTGAATTCCAGCGGGTTCCATGTGTTGCATGATTCCCATTATGTATACATTCTCTCCATCACAGATAGCGTCCGCCTCTGCTTCAATAGCTCCTCCTAAGAATCGATCAAGTAAAATTTGATTATCAGGCATGTCGCGCAAAATATCTACAACATGATGCTCCAAGTCTTCTTTGTTAATGACAATTTTCATTTTCTGCCCTCCTAAGACGTAGGAAGGTCGTACTAAAATTGGAAAACCAAGTTGATCTGAAAGTTCTAAAGCCTGCTCTGCGTTTTCAACCACTCCAAATTCAGGATATGGCACGTTATTCTTTTTCAACAAATCAGAAAAACGACCTCTATCTTCGGCTAAATCTAAAGCATCATAGCTGGTACCCATGATTCGTATTCCATACCGTTCAAGCTTTTCGGCCAGTTTCAATGCTGTTTGTCCACCCAACTGAACAATAACCCCTACTGGATTTTCATGCTGAATAATATCGTAGATATGCTCCCAAAAAACAGGCTCAAAATACAACTTATCGGCAATATTAAAATCTGTAGAAACTGTTTCAGGATTACAATTGATCATTATTGTTTCATACCCAGCTTCTTTGGCAGCCAAAACACCATGAACACATGAATAATCAAATTCAATCCCTTGTCCTATACGATTGGGACCTGAACCCAGAATTACAATTTTCTTCTTATCGGTCACAACACTTTCATTCTCTGACTCAAATGTAGAGTAATAATAGGGTGTTTGTGCGGGAAATTCAGCAGCACAAGTATCCACCAATTTATAAACCCGATTAATATCTAATTCTTCTCGTTTTTTGCGTACTTCAGATTCCAAGCATTTTATCAAGTGAGCAATCTGTCGATCTGCATATCCTTTTTGTTTGGCTTCGTATAGAACATTATAAGGGATAGAATCCAATGTGAACCCTTCAATTCTTCGTTCTAAATGAATCAATCCTTCAATTTGTTTTAAAAACCAAATATCGATTTTTGTTTTTTCGTGAATTGTTTTAAAAGGAATCCCTAATTTTATTGCATCATAAATATGAAAAAGACGATCCCAACTCGGGTGTTCCAAACTGTGTAAAATCTTATCTTGATCGGTGATTTCCTTCCCATCTGCACCCAATCCATTTCGTCCGATTTCTAATGATTGACATGCTTTCTGAAGTGCCTCCTGAAAAGAACGTCCAATTCCCATCACCTCTCCTACGGCTTTCATTTGTAATCCCAATTCACGGTTTGCTCCTGGAAATTTATTAAAGTTCCATCGAGGAATCTTTACAATCACATAATCCAATGTAGGCTCAAAAAACGCTGAGGTTGTTTTGGTAATCTGATTATCCAATTCATCCAATGTATAACCAATCGCAAGCTTTGAAGCAATTTTTGCAATTGGATATCCAGTTGCTTTAGAAGCCAATGCCGAAGAACGAGACACCCGTGGGTTAATTTCAATTGCAACAATATCTTCGTTTTCATCTGGTGATACAGAAAACTGAATGTTACATCCCCCCGCAAAATTCCCAACAGATCTTAACATTTTAATTGCCATGTCTCTCATCCGTTGGAACGTCTTGTCAGAAAGTGTCATTGCTGGAGCTACCGTAATAGAGTCACCTGTATGAACACCCATGGGGTCAAAATTCTCAATAGAACAAATAATGATAACATTATCGTTTTTATCACGCAGTAACTCCAGTTCGTATTCTTTCCAACCCATTAACGCCTTGTCAATCATCACTTCGTGAATGGGAGATGCATGCAAACCATTGTCTAACAAATGGTCGAATTCCTTTTCTTCATAAACAATTCCCGCTCCTGCTCCTCCAAGAGTGAAGGAAGAACGAATACACAATGGAAAGCCAAATTCTTGTGCTACTTCCTTTCCTTCAAGAAAAGATCTAGCCGTTTTCTGCGGTGGCATTGGAATACCTATATCATACATTAGATTCCGAAAAGCCTCCCTGTCCTCAGTGACCTCAATTGCGTCAATGTCAACACCTATTACTTCCACTCCATACTCTTCCCAAAGACCCATCTCATCACATTTGATGGCCAAGTTTAATGCTGTTTGACCACCCATTGTTGGCAATACAGCATCAATATTTTTATGTTCTTCTAATATCTCACGAATACTATCTGGCTCTAGTGGTTTCAAGTAAATGTTATCAGCCATAACTTTATCGGTCATGATTGTTGCCGGATTTGAATTGATTAACGTGACTTCAATTCCTTCCTCACGTAAAGAGGTAAGCGCTTGTGACCCTGAATAATCAAATTCACAGGCTTGGCCAATAACAATGGGTCCACTTCCGATAACTAAAACTGATTGAATTTTTTCGTTCTTTGGCATTCCAATTTAGTTTGTGCTTTATTAAAAAAAGCGAGATTTAAATTGAACGCAAAGGTAACTCATTTTTACAATTCTTAAAAGTGATTTTTTTATTTCGTCCTCATTTTTTTATTTAATTTTGTATAAAATTCTTGAATCAAGAATTCCAATACGGTTATATTTACAAATAATGAATGGCCATCTCAAAAATGTATCTCTCGATGATTTCCATCTTTTTTATGAAGTTTATGGAAATGGGAAAACGGCTATTTTGTGCTTTCATGGTAATGGGCGAACGGCAGAAGACTTTAAATTTCTGCAAAGTAAATCGAGAAAAATCATCTCTGTCCATCTTTTTTTACATCAATATTCCACCTTTTCTTCTTCCCGAATTAAAGATGGAAAAATATATGCAAAAGATGTTGAAAAACTGTTAGAAAAAATATTAAAAAAAGAAAATGTAAGTACTTTTCATTGGGTAGCTTATTCTCAGGGCGGCCGATTTACTCTAAGTGCTTTTCCTTTATTGGCAGTACGTGTAGAAAGTTTGTACCTACTTTCTCCCGATGGCCTTAACGACAAAAATTTTTATAGCTGGGCTCAACGACAATGGTGGACAAGAAGATTATTTAAACGATGGTTGCACAAACCAAAGGAATTAATGAAAATTGCACGTTTTTTATCTTTTCTTAAAATTATCTCCCCTAAAATTGTTAACTTTCTAGAGTTTTACTCTTCAGATCAAGTGCGGTTTAATAGAGCATACAAAACATTTGTTGGATTTAGAAACCTACGCCCATCAAATTCTGAAATCAAAAAAGCATTAAATCAATATTCAATTCCATTTACTATAATTATAGGGAAATATGACCAAATCATCTCGGCAGAAAGTGCAAAGAATTTTCTCAATCAAATCGATTGCCCGCACGCCTTAAAAATAATTCCCTTTGGACATGATATTTTTAAGCCACATATTGAAAAAAAACTTTTGAAAATAATGGAATTTTAACCTGAACTATTCACTAATCGGACAAACCATTAATTCGGAGTTTTTCCCTCCAATCCTATCCAATAAACCTTCTCCGTATTTCCATCCAACTTATATTTTTCATCAACCCCAAATCCAAAAACACCCAGTACACAGTCCATATCATCTACAAGAACATGAACATTTTCTTTTTGGTGTGTATGAATTTTACGGTCGCGAAGAAATTTTCCTATCTTTTTTTCTCCTTCCATACCCAACGGTTGAAAACGGTCTCCATGTTTCCATTTTCTATAATTGAATGGTGGTTGTACTTTAGCTGCATCCAAAAACAAATCATCGCTGTTCATTCTCGTCTCGTTTTTCATGCAAGTATTCACAATCAATTGAAGTTGTAATTGTTCTTTTTCTTTAACAAAAACCAATTCACCTCCCTCGTTCCAAACGCTACAATTCTGATTTCCAATATGTTTTCCTTTATTTCCTTTTGCCAACAGGGTGATTTCATTTTCAGGGTATTCTCCAAGTTGGTGTTCTGATAAAATATGTTGCTGATACCATATAGGAAGTTGCAACCATACTTCAATCCTAATAGTATTAGGAACTTCAAATTGATTAATGTGTTTTAATAATATTTGAAAAGAATCCATTAAAGAAACAATATCTGTTAATGGGAAACCCGTTTTTTTTAAATAAGGTATAATTTCATTGCGGTACCAATTGCGCATATATACATTTGAAGCATTGGTAATATCTTCACGCCATTTCCAATTGTTCTTCAAAGCAATAGCAATCAAATCTTTTTTGGTGTGCTTTAAAAGTGGGCGTAAATAACCCTTTCTAAAGACAGGCATACCCGATAATCCTTTTACTCTTCCTCCTCTCCTCAATTGCAAGAAAAATGTTTCTATTTGATCGTCATAATGGTGACCCAATACAATTGTTTTGTTTTCCTTTAAAATAATTGTATCAAACCATTGATAGCGCAATTCTCGAGCTGCCAATTCTGTATTTACACGGTGGTCTTTCTCATATTGTTGAGTGTCGAATTCCTTTACACGAATAGGCAAATGAAGTTGTTTGGCTAAATTGCGCACCAACTCCTCATCTTTGTTAGAGCTTTCTCCTCTTAAATGGAAATTACAATGCAGTATCCCTACATGCTCCATTTTCTGATGCAGAATATGCACTAAAACAACAGAATCAACTCCTCCACTACAAGCAATCCAATATTTTGGAAGATTTCTCATTTGATATATTTAGCTTTTTTAAAAAAAATCCATTTGTCCGCAAAATAGTAATTCAATGGTAGAGGTAAAACAAAACATCACACTATAAAATGGAGCAGTTTTTGATATTTGTAAAATTAGCTATAAATAGCTTTTTTATGAAATTATATTTATTACTTTTAAAAATAATTACGAACATAACCTTTAATATATGAAGCAGCTTAATTTGTTCTCACTCATCGCTCTTATTTTTCTTTTGCAAATAAATGTTCTTGCGCAAGACGAGAAAGAGGTTTCGGTGAAAACGGAATGGGGAAAAGTATATGGTACACTTACCCAAATCAATCACATTAAAGACCCTGTTATTGCACTAATTATACCTGGTTCAGGAAATACTGACAGGAATGGAAATGGCGGTATACTTCAAGCCAATTCCTACAAATTCCTTGCAAAACGACTTGCTGGAAAAGGTATCGCTAGCTTACGTTACGACAAACTTGGTATCGGTGAAAGCACAACAGACCGCAAAGAAAAAGACATGCGTTTTGAAGATAATGTTGTTCAGGCAACAGCATGGATAAACTTTCTAAAAAAGAAAAAATACAGTGACATTATACTTATTGGTCATTCGGAAGGTGCTTTGGTGGCATTGCTCGCCGCTCAGGAAAATGAGGTCAAAGGAGTCATCTCGTTAGAAGGGGCTGGTCGTACAATTGACAAAGTACTTATCGACCAAATCGAGGCCAAATCGCCCGCATATCTATCTGAATGCAAAGATATCTTATCAAAACTAAAAGAGGGAAAAGAAGTTGTCAATTTTTCTCCAGAGCTGGCCAGTATTTTTAGAACAAGTGTACAACCTTATCTTATTTCATGGATTAAGTATAACCCAAAGGAGGAAATTGGACATCTAGACATTCCACTTCTCATTATTCAAGGGACAACCGATTTACAAGTATCAAAAGAAGATGCAGAAGCCTTAGAAGAAGGGAATCCAAAAGCAAAATTAATTGAGATTATTGGCATGAATCATATCCTAAAATCTGCCCGAAAAGAAAGAGATAAAAATATACAGACTTATTACGATCCTTACTTACCACTTCACACTGCTTTGGTTCCAACAATTTTAAAGTTTATAGACAATAGAAAGAACCCCAATCGAGAAGAGGTTGAGCATGGAGATTTTTAATCTTGGAATGCAACACATACCCAAAGAATTAATGAATTCTTGCGCTGGATTGATGGCCTTCTGGCAAGGTCCATCTCAACATAATTTCATATCCGCCCCTTCCCTTACTTGCTCGGGTTAAGGAAGATAAGTTAACATCATAGGAGAAACCTAATGCAAAACCATCATAATTAATCATAAGACAGTTCACAAAAGCATCTCCAAAACGGTAAAAAGGACCATAAGCAATGGAGAAACCATTTACTAGACTGGTGCGTTGAGAGGGGGGAGAAATGTAATATTTTATATATGCACCACCATAGATTTCTTGAAAAGTTCCTTGTCTTTGATAATAAATCGCAGGCATTACAACAAACCGTGGATTTTTAAAAGCAAATTCTGACTGTACAAATCCTGAAAACCGAATGGCTAAGTCATCATCTCCACCTTGTAGAAAGTTATATTTAGGCTTTGTGAGGTGATAAGCAGCAACACCAATTGTCAATTTATATCCCCCGGATCTAAAAGAGCTATTGGTTAATGAGTTGTGATTAAAAACGAGCCCTCCTCCTGTATCAAAATATTTAAAGTTCATTCGACCAAAGTTTTCTCCACTTGTTATGCTTGGATCCAATGTTGTTCCATTGTATTGACTCGCATACAATCCATTGGTACTTCCCAATCCTCTCTGAGCATATCCTGCTTGAACTCCGAGTCCTATCGTATTTGCATAATTTAAGCGAATGTGATAAGCTAGAGACAGGTTCACATTTGAAGTAGTCATTTTAAGATCACCTGCTATGTCATGAAAGAAATTAATTCCACCTGCTAAAAAGCCTTTATTATTGGTTCTTCTTCCGAACTTCATATCGAAAGAAGCTCCAATTGTTGTAAAAGGGTCTGCCACACTATTCCATTGGCTACGATAATTTGCAATTGCATTGTATTTGCCGTTCAATCCCGCCATTGAAGGATTAACAGTTAATGGCGAAAATTTGATTTGTGAAAAATGTACATCCTGTGCCATTACAGGAACGGCAAGAAGCACCAGCATAAATACATTACAATATTTAAGAAATTTATTTTTCAAATCAAATCAATTACAATTGACTACAAATATAGACGAAAATAGAGTCTAAAAGGTTGAAAAAAACCGCCAATTAAAAAAACTGACGGTTTACATATATTAAATGAAGGTAAACCTGAAAAGTCAAGTGCCTAATAAAGGAACTTCATTTTCTAGGCTCCAGAAGTCAGATTAAAGATTATGCATTTTCTGTTTTTTCTAGCAAAACTTTTCTAGAAAGCTTCCATTTTTTAGACTTTGGATCACGACCTACTACTTTAAACTTCACAACATCGCCTTCTTTGGCTACCTCATCCATTTTCGCAATACGCTCTTGAGCAAATTCTGAAATATGAATTAACCCATCTGTTCCTGGAACGATTTCTACAAATACACCATACGCTTGAACAGATTTAATCTTTCCTTCATAAATTTCTCCTTCTTCTACTGTTGGAGGAAAAGCAATTGCTTTAATTGTTTTGGAAGCTTTGCTCATCGTCTCTCCATCATTCGTTAAAATTTGAACAATACCTTCTCCTGTACTCTCATCTTCTTCAATGGTTATTGTTGCTCCTGTATCCTTTTGAATTTGTTGAATAATCTTTCCTCCAGGACCTATAATTGCACCAATCATCTCATTGGGTACTCTAAACGATTCCATTCGAGGAGCAGATGGTTTGAGTTCCTTACGAGGCTCAGCAATTACATCAGTTAATTTACCCAAAATATGTAAGCGTCCTTTCTTAGATTGTTCCAGAGCTTCAGTTAAAACCTCATAGGGCAATCCATCCACCTTAATGTCCATTTGACAAGCAGTGATTCCTTTCGAAGTTCCAGTAATTTTAAAGTCCATATCCCCGAGATGATCTTCATCTCCTAAAATATCGGACAATACAGCATACTTCCCTTCACTATTCATAATCAACCCCATTGCAATTCCTGAAACAGGTGCTTTAATTTGAACTCCACCATCCATAAGCGCAAGAGTTCCAGCACATACAGTAGCCATTGATGAAGAACCATTGGATTCTAAAATCTCTGAGGTCAAACGAATAGTATATGGATTTTCATCAGGCAATACAACCTTCAATGCTCGTAGTGCTAAGTTACCATGTCCTATCTCTCGACGAGAAACACCTCGAATTGGACGAGCCTCCCCGGTACTGTATGGCGGAAAGGTATAATGCAACAAGAAATTTGTTGTTCCATTAAAAGTCGCATCATCAATCAATTGTTCAGACATTTTACCGCCTAAAGTCAAAGTTGTTAAAGATTGCGTCTCACCTCGGGTAAAGACGGCAGAACCATGCACACCTGGAAGGTAATCAACTTCTGACCAGATCGGACGAATTTCATCAAATTTCCTTCCATCCAACCGGATACGGTCATTCAGAATAACATCACGTACCGCTTCTTTCATAACGTCATGAAAATAACGATGAATCAGCCCCTTATTTTCTTCAATTTCTTCGTCTGAAAATAAAGCTTTAGTTTCTTCTTCTATTGCTCCAAAGAGTTCAGACCGTTTGTGTTTATCTGCAATCCCTTGTCGGGCTACATCTCTACACTTATCAAAGGCAAAATCATGAATTTTCTTTTCGAACTCTTCATTGTTATCTTCATGACTATACTCGCGTTTTATTTTTGCACTTGGCACTTCTGCAGCTAAATCCAATTGGAATTGGCATTGTTCCTTAATAGATTCATGGGCTATTTTAATGGCTTCAATCAACTCAGCTTCTTGCACTTCGTTGGTTTCGCCTTCAATCATTACAACATCTTTTGCAGTACCTGCAATCATTAAATCCATATCTGCTTTTTCAAGTTCAGAATGCAATGGATTTATGATAAATTTTCCGTCTACACGAGCCACTCTCACTTCTGACATTGGACCATTGAAAGGCAAATCAGAAACAGATATCGCAGCGGAAGCTGCAAAACCAGCCAATGAATCAGGTTCATGCTCTCCGTCGTAAGCCAACATTTGAATCATAACCTGAGTATCAGCATGGTAATCACCTGGAAACAAAGGACGCAATGCTCTATCCACAAGACGCATAGTTAAAATTTCTTTTTCTGAAGGTCGACCTTCACGGCGTAAAAATCCGCCTGGGATACGACCTGCTCCAGCAAATTTTTCACGATAATCTACAGTTAAGGGAAGAAAATCTACCCCTTCTTTTGCTTCTTGTGAAGAAACTACTGTTGCTAATAACACGGTGTTGCCCATTTGTAACACTACAGAGCCATCTGCTTGCTTAGCAAGCTTTCCAGTCTCTACGGTGGTTTCTTTTCCTCCTATAGTGATGGACTTTTTTATTCCTATATTCATATTTATTTATTTACAATTTAAAATTTAATAAAAAAGGGGAACTTCAAACCTTTACGATTCGACTGCCCCCCATTTTTTATATTCGTTTGGATTAAAAATTATCTTCTCAACCCTAATTCTTTTACTATTTCACGATAACGTACAATGTCCGTTTTTTTCAAGTGGTCTAAAAGACGTCTTCTTTTTCCCACTATCAATTGAAGTGACCGTTGTGTGCCATAATCTTTACGATTCTTCTTCAAATGATTTGTTAAATGTTCAACACGGTATGTAAACAACGCTATTTGTCCCTCTGCAGAGCCTGTGTCTTTTTCAGATTCTCCGTATTTTTTAAAAATTTCTTTTTTCTTCTCTTTTGATAAATACATTCCAATATTATTTAAATGATTTTTATGTATATGTGTTTTACTCTAAAACAGGGACAAATGTACTGATAAATTTTTGTTCTATTATTATATATGTTCCTTTTTTCCACCATTCTCTTTTTTGAATGCGACTACCTTGCTGTAAATCAAAAAACTACATAATTAATATTTATAATCTACTTTTAAAAAACTTTCTACTTCTATTTTATAAAATCATTATATTTGCCAATCAAACAATGATTTATGATGCTTATAAAGAAATACAAAAGGAAATTATTCAGTTTTTTATGCCTACTCATTGGGCTTAGTTTCTCTACAAACGGAAGTGCTCAGGGCTTTTTCATTAATCCTTTCGCGGCAAGTTATTTTCAGCCAAAATTTGGTATTAATGCAGGCTCGTTCTTTAATAAAGATGATCTTATTGTTGATTTTGGATTGGCAATGGAAGAATTGGGATTCGACTTTAGCGTTGGTATTAATGGAGCATTTCGCCCCTATTACCAAACAGTGAAGTTTAAAGAATCCGACCAACTATATTATCAATTGAATGAAAAAGTAGTTCAATTTTCCTTAGATTTAGAAAAACGGTTTTATTTTATGCAATTTTTAAATTACAATAAAATCGGGCTATATGCTTCTTTAAAGGTTGGTTATTACTACGGAATGTATAAAGGTCTGGGAAAAAACAGAAATAAGCAATTTGCACTGGATCCAGGAGCAGGGTTGTCTTGGCAATTCACAAAAGCCTCACGAATTTCTTTAGGCTACTTGTATTTTAATAAGATTTCATATAGAGAACCCCACATGATTCATGTAAAACTAAGTGTTTATTTCAATAAAGGTGATGCAAAAATTGGAGACCCTGAATAAAAAAACGAAACTATGAAAATACTATCTCAAATTACATTTTTAATTATTGGCGCATTGGTTGTATTGACCTCTTGCGACAAAGACAACTCAGCAACGTGTAGCAATGACATTATTTGTTATACTGATGCTCCAGATTCTTTATGGGTTAAGTTAAACCTAGCAAATCCCGATTATGAAGATTCTATTCTTGTTCAACTGTATATAGGAAATATGGATGACGGCGAGCTCTATGATTCATTTAAAACAATAAATGATGAAGAGTACTACCTTGTCCCTGTTAATCAAGACTATACAGCAACTGCTCGATTCTTGAATCAAAATAATGATACAATTATCGTAATCGATAGCGATCGACTCAATAGGAAATCATGTCTGGATGGAGATGTCAGTTGCTATGACTGGGATCACGAAATTACATTGGACCTTATATTGGATGTAGACTAACAGGTCATTACATCAAAAAGTAATTTAACTTTCTTCAATCAACAGGATTAAATCCTTCTCAAAGGGATCAATTAACTGATAAAGGTTGTCAATGTATTGTCTAGTTTCTTGTTTGGCAAGAAAAGGAATAACGTTTTCATACCGCTCTTGCAGTCCGCTATTTGGAAAAGAATGTTCAAAAATACCATCAATTTGTTGCATGGCTTCTTTATTTTTTTTCTTTTGATGTCGGATGAGTTTATTCTTTACTGCATCTGCCTGTTTTACAATTTTGGTTGCTTCACTTTTGGCATAACCTTCTAGTCCTTTATCCACATCAATAATAGTTTCTTCTAAAATTTTATTCAACTGCTGAACCTGCTCATCTAATGTCATAAAAACTAGCTCTTCATCAGCATTCTCGATAACAAATTGTTTTTTTACTTCGTGAATAGATTTAAAAATATCAGTATACGACAAATCTAATTTATTGATTTTCTTACTGGTTGGTTTATTTATCCATTGAATCGAATTTCTTACCTTAATTAAAGGATAGGGAATATTGGTTTGCTCAAACATTCCCTTTAATTGAAGCCAATAGGCCATCTCTCCTCCACCCCCAACATAACAAAGATTGGGTAGAATAGCTTCTTGATAAAGTGGTCTGAAGACTACATTTGGTGAGAAACATTCTGGGTTCTGATCGAGATCGTTTAATAAATCTAACTTTGAAACAACCGTTTCTCCAATCTGAAAACGGTCATTATCCAAAGACACTATTCGCTCTCGAAATTGATCTTTAATGTAAAATAAGTTTATGGGTCTGGCCATCGCCTGTCCATGGTAACCTTCCTCTTCTAATTCTCCTGTTGTTTTCTGTATTTCCCTTTCAGCAAATTGGGTTTCGATTTCCTTTTTGATAATAGGTGCAAAAGTTGACTTTAATAATTTATTGTCAGCATCTAATATGACCAATCCATATTCTCCAACCAACTCCATGAAAAATTGAATAGTCGCTTTTGCCAAGTTTTCTTCATTATAAAATTGATTTAAATGAGTGGCAAACTCGGTATTGTTTTGAAATTTATCTAATAATGCTGACTTGAATCCCTCTATTCCATCTAATGAAAATCTTCCTACAGGTCCCTTTTGAGAAGTGTCCCAAGTTAAGGTATCATTAAACAAATGGATATGATTGATTTCTTCAAAGTCATGATCTTCTGTTGCCATCCAAAAAACAGGTACAAAATTAAAGAAAGGGAATTCCTTATCTAATTCTTCTGCCAAAGCAATAACATCAAGTATTTTATAAAGTGTGTAGAGCGGGCCACCATACAAATTAAGTTGATGACCAGCAGTGACTGTATATGTATTTTCTTCTTTTAATAAATGAACGTTTTTTTCCAGTTTATCATACTTAAAATAAGATGACAATTGTTCAGAAACTACCTTGTGCAGAGTTAATCGCTGTTGCATTGTGAAATGCTTTTCCTTTAATTGAATTTGTTTTTCAAACCCTTTTAAACCAAATGGAGATTGAATGTACTCATTAAGTTCCTCCTGATTGTAAGTGATTTTATTTGATAAAGCACTAAAAAAGGTGGTGTCTCGACGATCAATAGTTATTTTTTTCATACTCAAATACTTTCTTCTGGTTTAATTCGAATTATTAACTTAGTTGAGCTCTCGCAAGCTCGATTTTTTACATTTTCTATTCCAAAACTCAACTGCCCCCTACCTTTGGAGATAATCGAAATTTTAATACCCCGAAATTGGTTACATTTCAGAACTATAAAAACCCTTGTACTCCTGCAATCTATTGCCATATCAGCTTTTCATCACAATATCCTAAAATAGTTCGGGTTAATACTTTGTATAACTACAAATATAAGAGGATAATGTTTGTTTAGATTTTTCAATAATTAAACTTACAAATAAGATTCCTCAAAAATGATAGTTCTAAATTTTTAACCTGATAAAGCTTTGCTTATCTTTGCAAAAAAAATATAAACTATGAAAGGGATTATAAAGACAAACAAAGGAGACATGAATATAGAGTTCTATGATAAAGATGCTCCAAATACAGTAAAGAATTTTGTGAAATTAGCAAAAGAAGGTTTTTACAACGGCCTTATTTGGCATCGTGTACTCCCAGACTTTGTAATTCAAGGTGGTTGTCCAAAGGGTGATGGAACGGGAGGACCTGGATACAGCATTGACTGTGAAACAGAAGGAG
This sequence comes from uncultured Fluviicola sp., assembly GCA_964585545.1. Taxonomy (GTDB): domain Bacteria; phylum Bacteroidota; class Bacteroidia; order Flavobacteriales_D; family Crocinitomicaceae; genus Brumimicrobium. Next base: position 86,082 of record CAZPDT010000011.1, on the reverse strand, counting down.
ATAATCAATACCACGATCGAGGAGTACTCTCAATGGCTCACGCTGGAAGGAATACGGGGGGATCTCAATTCTTTGTTTGTCACAGTAGAACAAACACCTCTCACTTAGATGGTGTGCACACATGTTTTGGAAAAGTAACCGATGGTCAAGAGGTAATTGACCAGATTCGTGTAAATGACACAATTGAGGAGATTGTGATTATTGAGGAATAAAGTTTCCTAAACTATTGCAATGCATAAAGCCTGTTGATGTATGTTCCAAAAGATGAATCATCTTTTGGAATGAGTCATGCTTATATCCTATTATAAATTCAACTATAAGGAAACCAAGGGGCTACTTTTGGTGACTGGATAAATCATTTGATAAATTAGAACGACCATTCGATAGTTTAGCATAACCAAACGGTCATCTACTCCATTCCACTTCATAAAAATACATTAAGTTTGACACCAAGTTCTTTTAAAATAGAAATGATGGTTATTTTTTTAATCAAAAAATAAAGATATAAATTACCTAAATCAAAAGAAAGAGGACACTTACTCCTCATCTTTAATCAAGGTAAAAGTAAGAGTATAGTATAGTTTAACTGAAAAGAGTTAATGTTGAGTTCTCAGCGTTAACTCTTTTTTATTTTGAAAATAATCATTTTTTTAACGCTGTCAATAAACCTTCTACGCTCTCTAAAAAAGCAGCTGATCAAGAGAATCTCATGAATAACGCAGATTAACCCGAACTATTCATACATTTTCTATTCCAAAGTTAAACTGCCTGCTATCTTTGGAAATACTCGAAATTTTTATACCCAAAAATGGGTTACAATTCCGAATTATAAAAACTACTTCGCTCCCCGAACCTATTGCCATTTTAGCTTTTCATCCCGAAAACTTATGAATAGTTCGGGCTAAAAACATGTTTAGTGCAAGTAATATAATCAAGACTAAATATAATCGATTTTATCTCGCCATGAATAAGCTCCCTGTAAACCTCCTGTATGAATAAAGAGCACCTCATCATTTTCTTTAATTCTTCCTTCCATAAAATCATGAATCATTCGGTAAAAGGCTTTTCCTGTATAAATAGGATCCAACTTCAACTGCATTTTGGAATAGACTTCATTAATAAAATTAAGTAAAGTATCCGTCACCTTCGCATATCCTCCAAAATGACCATCATCAATTACATTCAATTGCTTTATCAATTCACTGGTTAATTCTTGATTATTTAACGCAGTATTTAGTATTCGTTCAATGGATTGCGTAAGAAAAGCTCCTTTTAAAGCAGAAACAGCATTAATTGTTGTCTTTTCTGGTACGCTCATTAATATGCCAGCTGCAGTCGTGCCTGTTCCACTCGCAAGATAAATATGGTCATAATTATTCTCTGTTTCTGTAACAATATGTTGACAACCAATCATTCCATAATAATTATCTCCTCCTTCTGGCACTACAAAGTATTCTGGATAATGAGAAGACAATTCCTTTATCCAAAAGGGATCCCTTTTCTTTTGGTATTCATTTCGAGACAGAAAGATCAACTCCATGCCATAATCTGAACAATGCTTAAGTGTGCGATTACTGTTTGCATTCAATTCCTCTCCTCGCACAATTCCAATTGACTTTATTTGATTGAGCATTGCTGCTTTAGCTGTAGCAACAAGATGATTTGAATATGCACCTCCAAAGGTTAAGATTCCTGTTTGATGAAGCGCTTGAGCTTGCAACAAATTATAACTTAGTTTTCTCCATTTATTCCCAGACACTACAGGATCAATTAAATCATCTCTTTTAACATCAAATAAAAAAGATGTGCTCCCATTATGTGGAAAACACATCTTTTCAAGAATTGATTTTTGAATGTCCAATTTGAACCTGTATAATCATCAAGAAAACAGATTTGAGCATGAGTACAACATCTTAGTGGTTTACTCAGCGTCAATCTCTGCTATTAATCCTACTGTTGTTGCTGCTGTTGTTTCAGCTGTTCTTGCAATTGTCTCATTTGCTCTTCACTAAATTGATTTTGTTGGGGTTGAACCAAAGTGCCTGGAGCTCCAGTATCAACTATTTCAATTTCAAACGTTAATGTCTCGTAGGGTTGAATGCCTTGATTGCCTTGTTCACCGTAAGCCAAATCATAAGGAAGAACCAATTTATACCGTCCTCCAACTCTCATTTTAGGTATTGCCAATTGCCAACCTTTAACAACATTTTTCAAAGAAAAAGAAGGTGCTGGTTGATTGGACTGAGCCGATCTCACATAACTATTTTCAATAACCTTACCACTTGAGTTGGTTAAAATATAATTGGCTTGAACATCTGATTCAGGTGCCACTTTTTTACCATTTCCTTTTTCCAATGTTGTCAAAACATAACCAGACGGGTCCACAATTGTATTGGGTTGTTTTTTTGCCTCTTCAATAACATTTTTCCCATTACGTTTAATTGCAGAGTACATTTCTTCCTGACTCAATACTTTTGAATGAATAACCACTGCAGAAAAAGGTTGAATAACGTATCCTTGTCCATTCGGAGAAGGCAAGCCATTTTCTCCAAAAGCCATTTCAGATGGAGAATAAATCGTGTATGCTCCGCCAATTTTCATATTTGGAGCTGCTGACTTCCATGCTTCGGGAAAAACAATATCATCTGAATTAACAACTTGTGTATTGACTTCCTCTGATTGAGATGGGTCTTTAATGGTTGATATAATTGTATCTCCCGCAATATTAGTCAATGTGTAAACCAATTTATACTCATTGCCCAATTCAATAGTTTCTCCTGTACCTTCCTCGTCTGTAACAAGGATATAGTCACCTTCTTGAACATCTTCAGGGAATTCTTTCTTCTTCTTACTGATGAAGTCTTTGGCTGCTTTCTTATTTAAGTCATTATTGAAATCAACAATCATTTTTTGTCGTTCATCAAGTTCAATTAAAGTATCTGTTCCATCCAATGAATTAGAAAACCCGATTGCTGCAATATCAATATTAATTTTATCCATTCCGTTTTTTGAAGTGAGTGAATGTTTGAGCATTTCACCAAAAACAGAACCATAACAATGAGAAATTTCTTTCATGCTGTATTCGTTTGTGTCAATTTCCCCATTTTGGCTCGCAAATGCAGAATTTAACACATTCTTGCAATCCTCTGATGTTTTTTGATCAGATTTTAGAAACTCCAAGAAACCACTTTCAATTTCATTTTTGTTCAGTGCGGATGAGATATTTTCTGGTATATTAGAAAAATTAGACCCCATATCAGCTCCGAGAGCATAAGATATACGTTGTTCAAAGTTATCTAAATCTAACTCAGATACATCTTTTGGTGTGGTGCTACATGCTGCTACAAGAGCCAATAGCGGTAAAAAACATAATTTTTTCATATAATCTATTTATTCGTTATTTGATTTTACAATTTATATTGATGCCTCAAATATAAGAATGATATAAACTAATCTCCAAATAGAGAGTCTACAAATGCCTTTTTATTAAAAGCCTGTAAATCATTCATTTGTTCTCCAACACCAATATATTTAACAGGAATTTTCATTTGATCTGAAATTCCAATGACTACTCCTCCTTTTGCCGTTCCGTCTAATTTTGTAATGGCCAACGCATTAATTTCTGTTGCTGCCGCAAACTGCTTTGCTTGTTCGTAGGCATTTTGTCCTGTTGAACCATCTAAAACCAACAATATTTCATGCGGTGCATCTGGGACAACTTTATCCATTACCCGTTTAATTTTAGACAATTCATTCATTAGGTTCACTTTATTGTGAAGCCGACCCGCTGTATCGATTAAAACAACATCAGCTTTTTTTGCTTTTGCTGCCTGTAAAGTATCGAAGGCAACAGACGCTGGATCGGCCTGCATTCCTTGCTGAACAATAGAAACGCCGACGCGCTCCGACCAGATGATCAACTGTTCAACCGCTGCGGCGCGGAAGGTATCTGCTGCGCCAAGAACAACCTCCTTACCCATTGATTTAAACTGATGAGCCAACTTTCCAATTGTTGTTGTTTTACCAACTCCATTTACACCCACCACCATAATTACATGTGGATTATTGTCTGGATGTTTCGGTATATCATATTCGATGTCGCTGGTATTATTTTCTTCTAGAAGACCAGCAATCTCCTCTCTTAGGATATTTTGTAGCTCATCTGTGTTGACATATTTTTCCTTTGCAACACGTTCTTCAATCCGATCAATTATTTTTAAGGTAGTCTTTACACCAACATCAGAAGTAATCAATACCTCTTCTAACTCGTCAAGTACTTGGTCATCGACTTTAGACTTACCCACTACAGTACGGGTCAACTTTGATAAAAAACTATCTTTTGTCTTCTCAAGACCTTGATCAAGTTTTTTCTTTTTATCTTTCGAGAATAACCCTAAAAATGCCATATCCGTTGAATGAAAAAAACTTCTTACCGAGGGCAAGAAGTTGCTTTAATAGTTCATTAAATGATTTCAAATAAAACCGTCGTGAATTTAAGAACTGTTTTATTTACTCTTGTTAAACCATTCTTTAATGTTCTCATTAAGAACAATTTCTTCTTTGAAGGAATAAGAACCCTTATCGTTTTTCACCATTTTAATAACTTTGGTGTGTGCTTTTCCTCCTCCACTTTGAATTGATGCTACTGATTTTTTTGCCATGACTCAATTATTTAATTTCTTTATGAACCGTTACCTTCTTAAGAATAGGATTGTATTTTTTAATCTCTAACCGCTCTGGTGTATTTTTTCTATTCTTTGTGGTAATGTATCTTGAAGTTCCAGGCTTACCAGATGCTTTGTGCTCAGTGCACTCTAGAATAACTTGAATCCTATTTCCTTTTTTTGCCATTGTATTATTTTTTTACGCGTAAAAATATGCTCTTTTTATTTCAAAAATCCTTTTGCTCGTGCTTCCTTAACACACGCTGTTATCCCCTTCTTATTGATGGTGCGTAAAGCTGTTGTTGAAACTCTTAAAGTAACATGCTTTCCTTCCTCTGGAAGATAAAACTTTTTCTTTACTAGATTTGGATAAAACTTTCGTTTTAACTTTCTATTTGAGTGAGAAACGTGATTTCCCACCATTACTTTCTTCCCTGTGATCTGACAAACTCGTGACATAATTATAAAATTTATGCTTATTATAAAAAGCGGATGCAAAGAAACATATTTTTTTAGATATACCCAAGGTTTTAACGATTTTTTTTCAAAATCATATCGAGGTTGAAACACTCATAAACTCATAAATTGCTCTTCTTCTGAACATCGAATGAGAAAAAGAGCCTCACCTCGCTAGAAGACAACACTTTATTGATTGGGATTGATTCCCTTTTCCTTAAGCTCTTTCATATATTTATTTAATTTTTCTCCTTCCAAAGGTTTGCTGTGTAGAAAATATCTTCTCCCAACCTCTTTTCCACTCTCATCGTAGGTAATCCACCATCCGTGCTTTTCCCTTCCTTTCCATCTTTCTAACATCATTCTCTTTCCATTAGGATGATATTTCATAATTACCCCATCAAAAACACCTTCTTTATATTGTCCTTTGGCTTTAATGACTCCATTCGGAAAATATTCAACAAATGGTCCATTAAGCCGCCCATCTTTAAAATGTGCTTTGCGCAGAATCAATAATTTATTAGGGTCACTACTAACGTCTGACTTATAGTAAATTATCTTCTCTCCATTGGCTTTCCCATCTTTAAAGGTTTGCTTATAACTTAAATCGCCATACGGCGTGTAATGCACCCAAATACTGTCTTTTTTCTCACCTCGATATATTCCATATTCCGCGAGTGTCTTGTCTTTATAATAAAAAAACGCTTCAGAACGATTGCTGTTTTCATCATGAGTAATGATTGCCCTTACAGCACCAGATGGAAAATAATAGGTGAATTTTCCCACGGGTTTATCATCTTTAAATTGACCTGTATAACGCACGTTTTCCGAATTGGCAAAATACTTCATCCACTTCCCCTGTTTTCTTCCCTGTTGATCAACTTGATTAACTTGAGCAAAGGCAGTAACTTGAAAACAGAAGAAAATGATAATTATAAATAAACTGTTTTTTTTGATTTGACCCATTGATGATTTATTTTAATAATTTATACGGTTTATTCTCTTAGATTAAGGCTTGTAGACCAAGATTCATTCCAAACCATAACGTTAAAACAATCCTTTCGTAACATATAAAATAATTACCTTACCAGTATTAAATTTCTGCTTCAATCAAATATACATTTCTAGAGGCTGAATTTCTACCAATGAGTTCGGCAATAAATCCTGCCAAAAAAAACTGACTCCCGATAATCATAGCGGTAAGCGCAATATAAAACTCAGTTCTTTGTGCAATCAGTGGTGCTAAATATCCTGAATAATAACTCACTATCTTATCAATCCCTAAATACAATGCAAACCCAAATCCGATAATAAACAGGAAAGTGCCTATAGCACCAAAAAAGTGCATTGGTTTCTTCCCGAATCTTCCCATAAAAACAACTGAAAGTAAATCCAAGGGACCATTCATAAATCGATTGAGACCAAATTTTGTTTTACCATACTTTCTGGATTGATGCTGTACTATCTTTTCCCCTATCTTATTGAATCCTGCATACTTCGCGAGTGGTGGGATATACCGATGCATATCTCCATACACTTCAATGCTTTTAACAACTTCAACTTTATAGGCCTTTAATCCACAATTAAAATCGTGAAGATGAATCCCTGTAAGTCGCCTTGCAGTCCAATTATAAAGTTTGGTCGGTATTGTTTTTGAAATGGGGTCATATCTTTTTTTCTTCCATCCCGAAATTAAATCATAATCCTCCTCTTCAATCATTCTAATCATTTCGGGAATTTCTTCTGGAGAGTCTTGCAGATCAGCATCCATTGTCACAACATATTTCCCTCTTACTGCCTCAAATCCTTTTTGTAAAGCAGCCGATTTACCATAATTGCGCTGAAATTTGATCCCCCGAACACAAGTATCTTTAGCTCTAAGTGCTTTCACAATCTTCCAAGATTGGTCTTTGCTCCCATCATCAACAAAAATAATTTCATAAACCCATTGATGCTTCTGCAAAACAGAAACAATCCATTTGTGCAGTTCAGGCAACGATTCCTCTTCATCAAATAAAGGAATTACAATAGATATATCAATTTTTTTATCCATTAAGGAAACAAATATAAAAAATTCTTTATCGCAATGAACATGGAATTTTATTTTGATTTTTTTTTAGCAATAAAAGTGTGTTTTAAATAAACCTGAAAAAAGGTACACAACAAAAACCTTGGAATATAAACCTATGCACTCAACACAATCACGTAAACCTATCATACTGAAGCTAATCCTTCGAAATGAATTTACCATCCTACCTTTTCAAACTGTCCACCTGATAATTTAAGGGTGTCTGTACTTACTATATCAGAAACAAATTGCGCCTCAAAATATCCTGATAGTCGATTGTTGGAATGATTGACTTCTGAAAAAAGAACAATTCCCTCAGTTAAGGTTGAATAATTAAAATTTTTAAAAATTGCTTTAGAGTTTGGGACTTGTATTGGGCGACTCCCTAACGAATCTCCATCCCCGAAATTTAAAAACACAACAATTGAATCATTCTGAAATTGAAGTATCCAATCTGTTGTTTTATTTATATGGTAATTCCCAAAAGTTATTGACTTTGAATTGACATCTGCAGATAAATAGGAAACAATATCATCAGAATGAGGATTACACGGTGGACAAACCCCTCCGCAATCCATCTGTTCCTCTTTTTCTGGAGTAAATACTCCATCTTGGCAAGATTGTTCATCCTTCTTACATGAAAGAAGTAAAAAAGAAACGACTATCGCAATGATGAATTTACTATTCATAAAATTTAATGATTACTTTATTATATTTGCATAAAAACAAAGATACTGAATATCCCAACAACATACAAGACTTTCAAAAGCCTTTCAAAAGGACAATACAAAGATAAAAAATCTAAATTTATTGGATTGGCAATACCTTGTGAAGATGAAGAAAGTGCAAAGCAGATTCTTTCCAAGTGGCGGAATGAACATCATCAAGCAAGTCATCTTTGTTATGCTTATCGTTTTGGAATTAAAAAAAATATTTTCCGCTCCAATGATGACGGTGAACCCAGCAATAGTGCTGGACCTCCTATATTAGGGCAAATAAAATCCTACGATTTGACCAACGTTTTAGTCGGTGTTATACGTTATTACGGAGGAGTAAACCTCGGTGTAGGAGGTTTGATTAATGCTTATAGAACGGCTGCAAAGGAAGCAATTGAAAATGGAAAAATTGTAACCGAAGTTGTCAAAGACCATTTTGATTTACACTTCAATTATGCAGATATGCCCCTCATTATGAGTGACATCAAAGAATCAAACGTCCTCATCAAAAAACAAGTTTTTGAAACAGAATGTTTTTTAAATATTGCTATTGAGATTGAATCCACAGCGCTACTGATGAATAAATTAAACAACTACAATTCAATAAAAATTATAAAAAATGGCACTTTTTAAACCCGCATTATTGGAGGAGTTAATTAAAGTTCAAGGCACATCAGGAGATGAAGGAGAAATTCGGAGCTTTATTCTCAATTATATTGAAGAAAACAAAGCAAATTGGAAACACGATGTAACTGTTTTTTCTGGAGAAGGATTTCAGGACGCTATAGTTCTTGTTTTTGGTCAACCAAAGACTGCAATTTTTGCCCATATTGACACAATAGGTTTTACTGTTGGATATGGTAATGAATTGATAAAGATAGGTGGACCAAAAACCATTGATGGGATGAAGTTAGTTGGTAAAGACAGTCAGGGAGAAATTGAGACTGAATTAATGATTATCGAGAGTGAAGATGGGAGCAAGCAACTAAAGTATGTTTTTGATCGCAATATTGACCGGGGCACACCGCTCTCTTTTCAGCCTCATTTTAACCTTAACAAACAATATGTGCAAACACCCTATTTGGACAATAGATTGGGCGTATTAAATGCCTTAACCGTAGCTGAAAATTTAGAAAACGGTGCTATTGTTTTTTCTACTTATGAAGAACACGGTGGAGGTTCAGTAGGCTTTTTAGGGCGTTTTTTATATGAGAAATTCAACCTCCATCAAGCCTTAATATCGGATATAACATGGGTTACAGAAGGGGTCCATCACGATGGTGGAGTTGCTATATCTATGCGTGACAAAGCCATCCCAAGAAGAAGCTATTTAAAGCGTATCATTGCGATTGCTGAAAAATACAACATTAAATATCAATTAGAAGTTGAAAGCGCAGGGGGCAGTGACGGATCGATGCTGCAAAACAGTGATTTGCCTTTTGATTGGTGTTTCATTGGTGCTCCTGAAGATAACGTTCATTCACCCAAGGAAAAAGTGTTTCTTAGTGATATTGAAGCGATGATACAACTTTATAACGTTTTGATGAAAGAAATGAACTAAAACACAAAACATTTTAAAACTAACAGCTTTGTTTTATGCTAATTCATATATAAAAAACTATTTTTGAAAATTATTTTTGAAAATGTCTAGATTCTTTAGTGCAATTATATACTATGTCATTGTGATTCCAATATCACTTTTGCCATTTGCTGTGCTTTATTTTATTTCTAGCATTGTTTACGTAATCCTATATTACATCACAGGTTACAGAAAAGAAGTTGTCCGTAAAAACCTTAAAAATTCTTTTCCCGACCTTTCCGATACTGCAAGGGTGACTATTGAGAAGAAATTCTATAAGCACTTTGCTGATTTTTTAGTCGAAAGTGCAAAATCCTTGAGTATTTCTGATAAAGAAATTCGGAAAAGATGCGCTTTTATTAATCCAGAAGTGGTAAATGAATATTATGAACAAGGAAAAGATGTAATTGTGCTTTGTGGCCATTACAACAACTGGGAATATTATGCAGTGGGTATTGCACAACAAATGAAACACAACGCCATAGCAGCCTACCATCCTTTAAAGAATGAGTTTTTTGACAATAAAATTTTAAAATCGCGTCAACGTTTTGGCATGAAAATGATGAGCATGAGAAGAATTCCTCGTTTTTTCACCAACAAGCCAAGCAATCAGCCCATATTGAGTGTAATGCTAAATGATCAATCTCCAGCAGACCCAAAAAACGCTTATTGGAATACCTTTTTAAATCAAGACACTGGATGGATGAGAGGAGCTGAAAAAATTGCCAAAAAATACAATCAGGTGGTTTTATTTGGAGCAATTCGAAAAAAGAAAAGGGGGTTTTATGAAGTGAAGTTTACACCAATTAGTGAAGATGTTTCTAAAGAAAGAGAAGGCTATGTTTTAGATAAACATGCCGAATACCTTGAGGCAGTGATTAGGGAAAATCCAGAGTTCTGGCTTTGGTCGCACAGAAGATGGAAACACAAAAGAGTTGAAGATTGACCTTCATAACCCCAACTACTGTATCAAGTGCTCAAAATGTATTTTTTATGTTGTTAAATTAGGCAAATTAGGCAAAGGTTGAAAATTATGATATATATAAAACCTATGAATTTAAAATTGTCCGTTCCCAACCCACAACAAATAGAAAATTAATTTATCTTTGAACGACAAAAACTTTTAACAACATGAAAAATACATTTCTAAATCTACTCATCATTTGTAGCCTTTCCCTACTCTATTCCTGTGCTCCTGTCTATAGATGTGGAGAAGAAAAGCCTGTTGGAGGAATTCAAGGGAGCAACCGATTGCTTGATGTTGTTGATGAAAGAGATGACCTTTGTGAAGAAGTGAAAGTGAAAACAGAGGAAAACGAATATTTATCAAAGACCAATCAAAGATTAGCCATAAAAAATGACAGTCTTGCCACCCGAAACCACGAAATGGTTGGTGAGTATAATAAATTGGACGCCAAGTACAAAGATCTACAAGAAAAACACAAAGACTTGCAAAAGGAACATGTCGATCTAAGCGAGCGCTTTTCAAAATCAATCACCAACAATTTAAATCAAGGGCATCTTTACGATGAGCGTATAAAAGAAAAAGAACGCCGGTTGGAATTGAAAGAACAAGAGTTGAATGCACGTGAAAGAAGGATTAGAGAACTCGAAAATAAAATAGCAAGTCAGGACTCTATTGCAAAACGACTCAATCGACTTTTAAAAGAAGCATTACTTGGTTTTAAATCAGACGAATTAACAACACAAATAAAGGATGGCAAAGTTTATGTTTCCATGTCAGATAAATTGATGTTTCAATCTGGAAAAGCGGAGGTCGAATCCAAAGGAAAGAAGGCATTAGGTATTTTGGCTTCTGTCTTAAAGAAAAACCAAGATTTCAACATCCTTGTTGAAGGCCATACCGACAATGTGCCGATACAAACAAAACGATACAACGACAATTGGGATTTAAGTGTAGACCGTGCTACGGCAATTGTACGCATATTACAGGACGATTATCAAGTGGATCCACTTCGTTTGACTGCCTCTGGTCGTGGGGAGTATTATCCTAAAGCCAGCAATTCAACTGCTGCAGGGAGGGCGAAAAACCGTAGGACGGAAATTATTCTTTCTCCTGATTTTTCTGAATTAATGGACATTATTGGGGAGTAATTAATATTGGATATCTATATTTAATCCAAAGCTACATTTCTTCGTACGATGGAATCTCCTCGGAGTAGAGAATTCCCCCTGTATCTTTATTCACTTTTGCAACAATGGTCTGCAACCCATTGGTCATGACCAACCATTGCACCTGCAACTTAAAATTATATTGGGCGATTTGGTGAAACACCGCTTCTGATAATTTAACTTCTGGAGCTTTGCATTCGATCAAAACAAGTGGTGCGCCATTTCGATTAAAAATAATACCATCGCAACGACGAACCATTTTATTGACCTCAATCCCATATTCTGCAGCAATTAAACTTTGAGGTACTGATTTCTGTTCAACTAAAAAATGCAAAACATGTTGTCGCACCCACTCCTCGGGGGTGAGGAGTAATTTCTTTTTTCTAAAAACACACCATACATAAATTTCTCCACCCATTTTAGTGAGTTTAAGTTGTGTTTTTGGATAATTCAATGGCGTGAACATGATGCAAAGATAGAAAAAGAAAAAAGGGACTATTTTCTAAAAGCTATTTTATTACCGTACCAAACATTAATTTAATACTGTAGCAACAACTCTAAAGCCTATCAGAGGGGAAGCCCCTTTATACTCTCTAGTACTTCTGTTGCGGATATCATAACCTGCATCATACCATGAACCCCCAATTACCTCATCAGACTGTGAAAGCATTTCTGCTACATTCCCATTTAGATTGTAAAGATCAAACTCATTAGGATAATAAGATAAAGCGGGTGCAATTACATCAACATCTACCCTATTCTTTGAAGGGACAGTAGCGGTATTTTTCACAATGGTTAAATTGCCTTCGTCATCTCTCGAAATTGACGATTCTCTAACCTTTACAAAATTTGCTAAATATTGCCCCTTAGAGTTTCTTAAATAATCATTTCCCCACGAATAAATCTTGTTTGGAGCAGTTCCTTCGGCTGCCCTTAACCATTCAGATTTCAAAGGCAATCTAAATTTCAATTGTTTCTCTTTTGGTAACGATTCGTTCATCTTTCTAGTCAACCACTGACAATACAATTGCGCACCTTCTTTAGAAATATTTACCACAGGATAATCCTTAAAGGCGGTATTTTGAAAATATTCTTTAGAAAAATGGCGAAAGTCATTATGCAGGACAGTATTCCACCCTAAAGTATCAACATTTGCAATCGCATATTTCTCATCTTCTCCATGATCTTTAAGTGACTTTAAAAACACCTTATATTCACCATTTGTAACCTCTGATTTAGACATAAAAAAAGCTTGTACGGAAAGATTTTTATTATTGAGGTTTATTTCACCCGACGGAACATATCCAAAGTTATTTTTAAGTTGTTTCATTACTTTCTTAACAGCCGAAGACTCTTTTATCGTAAAGGAGATGCCCAGCGCAAAAAACAACAACATAACAAGAGGAATAAATACTTTTTTCATAATTTTATTTTTTGTATAACACCAAAACAATAGACAAGTTACATATTTTTTCCCATTTCTCTAAAAAATATGAAAAAATGTCATTTAAACTTTAGCTCACAAGTCATATTGTCACTAACTTGTAGCGTTTGTTGGTTTGGTTAAAGATTTGATATTAATAAATTGAAAAAAGAACTGAAGATATGGATACAAACAAATGGACAACAAAAACGCAGATGGCCGTTCATGAAGCGCAAAATTTAGCTTCAGAGAACGGGCAACAAGCAATTGAAACAGGTCATGTTTTGCGCGGCATGATCAAAGTAGATGACAGTGTTATTCCTTTTGTATTCAAAGAATTAGATAGCAATTTAATTAATTTTACCAAAGCATTGGACAGTATTATTTCATCCTATCCAAAAGTAGAAGGTGGAGGTCAAGTTTATTTAAGCAATGTCTTACAACGTGTATTGACAAAAGGAATGAATGAAATGCGCAACTTTAAAGACGAATTCCTTTCCTTAGAAGTGTTGCTCTATTCATTAATGGATGGAGGCGATCAAGTCGCTCGACTTTTAAAGGACAATGGATTCAAAAAATCAACCTTAAAAGAAGCAATTATGAAATTAAGAGACGGAGAAACAGTAAACTCACAAGGAAAAGACGGCACATACAAGTCGTTAGATAAATACGCCAACAATTTAAATGAAATGGCGAAAACGGGAAAATTAGATCCTATAATAGGTCGTGATGATGAGATTCGTCGCGTGTTACAAATCCTTACCCGAAGAACAAAAAACAATCCGATTATGATTGGAGAACCTGGGGTAGGTAAAACAGCCATTGCCGAAGGAATTGCTCAACGTATTGTTTCCGAGGACGTTCCTGAAAACTTAAAGTCCAAAAAAGTATACGCTTTGGATATGGGGGCTTTAGTAGCAGGAGCAAAATATAAAGGAGAGTTTGAAGAACGACTTAAAGCAGTCATTAACGAAGTCAAAAAATCGGATGGGGAAATTATTCTGTTCATTGATGAAATTCATACGTTGGTTGGTGCTGGAGGTGGTGAAGGCGCCATGGATGCTGCAAACATTCTAAAACCTGCTTTAGCTCGTGGAGAGTTAAGAGCTGTTGGCGCAACTACTTTAGATGAATACCAAAAACATTTCGAAAAAGACAAAGCTTTGGTGCGTCGTTTCCAAACAGTATTAATCGATGAGCCTACACCAGAAGATGCAATTTCCATCCTTCGTGGAATTAAAGAGAAATATGAAAACCACCATAAGGTTTTAATCAAAGACGATGCGATTATTGCTGCGGTAGAACTTTCACAACGGTACATTACAGAACGACATTTACCTGATAAAGCGATAGACTTAATTGATGAGGCTGCATCAAAATTGAGAATGGAAATCAATTCTAAGCCAGAAGCTCTCGACGAAATCGAACGCAAGATATTGCAGTTAGAGATTGAACGTGAGGCTATAAAACGCGAAAATGATAAAGAAAAAATGGCCAACATCAAATCCGAATTGGCTAACTTAGGCGAGCAACGTGATGAGTTAATGGCGAAATGGAAAGCAGAAAAAGATGTTTTAGATACCGTTCAAAATTCAAAAGAAGAAATAGAACGCGCCAACTTAGAAGCAGACCAAGCCGAACGTGCAGGTGAATATGGAAAAGTAGCCGAGTTGCGCTATGGTAAGATCAAAGAACTGGAAGAGAAAGTAAAGGAAGGGAAAGCTCGCCTTACTGAACTTCAATCAGAAGGAAAAATGATTAAAGAGGAGGTCGATGCAGAAGAAGTCGCAGATGTTGTTTCTAAATGGACTGGAATCCCCGTAAGCAAAATGTTAGAAAGTGAACGCGCAAAACTCTTGCGTCTAGAAGATGAATTGCGCTTAAGAGTAGTTGGTCAAGAAGAAGCAATTGAAGCCGTTTCAGATGCTGTGCGTAGAAATAGTGCTGGATTGCAAAACCCCAATCGACCAATTGGTTCATTTTTATTTATGGGAACAACCGGTGTAGGTAAAACCGAATTAGCAAAAACACTTGCCGCCTATTTATTTAACGATGAAAATGCGATGACGCGTATCGACATGAGTGAATACCAAGAGAAACACAGCGTGAGCAGGTTGGTAGGAGCTCCTCCAGGATACATTGGATATGATGAAGGCGGACAATTGACAGAAGCTGTTCGCAGGCGCCCCTACTCTATCATTTTGTTGGATGAAATTGAAAAGGCACATCCCGATGTTTACAATATCTTGTTGCAAGTCCTCGATGATGGACGATTAACGGATAATAAAGGCCGATTGGTCAACTTCAAAAATACTTTGATTATCATGACAACCAATATGGGATCAGATATCATTCAAAGCAACTTTGAAGGCGCAACAGAAGAAGAGTTTCCTACAATAAAAGCAAAAACACAAGTGGAATTACTTGGGTTCTTAAAGCAGCAGATTCGACCTGAGTTTTTAAATCGAATAGACGAAACAATCTTATTCACACCTTTAACAAGGAACGATACCCGTCAAATTGTAGAAATTCAACTGAACAATTTAAAGGAACAATTAGAAAACCAAGACATTCATTTGGTGGTAAAAGAAGATGTACTCAACTGGATTGCCGAAAAAGGCTATGATCCACACTTCGGAGCACGTCCCCTAAAACGGGTTATTCAAAAAAGTTTGCTTAATGAATTGTCGAAAGAGTTAATCGCTCAAAAAATAGACACTTCTCAAAATGTAGTTGTTGATTTATTCGATGATAAAGTGGTGTTTAGAAAACCGATTTCTGAAGAGGAAGAGCAAGCAATTTAACCCGAAAAAATAAATTATAAATCCCTCATTCTATAAAGTTTGAGGGATTTTTTTTATTACGTGTTGTATTTGGTCAATGATATTGGTAAATTTAGATACGAAACAATAAACGGTATTATTAACCCGCCTTATTCATGAGATTATTTTTGATTTTCTCTTTAGTGTATTTATAATAGGATTAGTAGAAGAAATTGCCAAGTTAATTCCCTTCTTAATTGTCCTTCTTTACTGGCAGCATTATAATTGTTACATGCTCAAGATTAAGCCGATTTAAGCTTGTTAAGGGCAGATGGGAAAGGTTAAAATTTGAACTCCCTTTCTCTTTTTCTAGTAAATGAAGAATATTGAAGATTAAAAAAACCCTGAAACAGCTGTTAAAAGTTTAATCTTTGTGGAATGGGCATATATTAAACCACATTATTCATTGGAATAGAGCGCTATGTTAGTGGACTTTTTATCTTTGCAATAATTAAATTCTTAAAAGGAGATTGAATGAAGGTATACAACAATATTTTAGAGACAATAGGCAACACTCCCTTAGTGAAATTCAACAAATTAACTGAAGGTATTGATGCTACAGTTTTGGCAAAAATAGAGTCCTTTAATCCTGGCAATTCAGTTAAAGACCGGATGGCATTAAAAATGATTGAAGACGCCGAGAAAAAAGGTTTAATAAAACCTGGTGGAACAGTAATAGAAGGCACATCTGGAAATACTGGGATGGGATTAGCATTGGCGTGTATTCCAAAAGGATATAAGTTAATTTGTGTATTAAGTGACAAGCAAAGTAAAGAGAAAATGGACATTTTACGTGCAGTTGGTGCAGAAGTGGTTGTTTGTCCTACAGCTGTTGCCCCAGAAGATCCACGTTCATACTATTCTGTTTCTCGACGCTTGGCAGAAGAAACACCGAACTCTTGGTATGTTAACCAATATGACAATTTATCCAATCGAGCAGCCCATTATGAGCAAACAGGTCCTGAAATTTGGGAACAAACTGATGGAAAAATAACACATTTCGTTGTAGGTGTTGGAACAGGAGGAACAATCTCAGGGGTAGGCCAGTTTTTAAAAGAAAAAAATCCTGATATTAAAATTATTGGTATCGATTCTTACGGTTCTGTTTTTAAAAAATACCATGAAACTGGAGAATTTGATGAGAATGAAATTTATCCTTATATCACAGAAGGAATAGGTGAAGATATTTTACCTAAAAACGTAGACTTTGATGTGATTGACCATTTTGAGAAAGTTACTGATAAAGATGCTGCTATTTATACACAAAAATTAGCCCGTGAGGAAGGTATGTTCGTAGGGAATTCTGCAGGAGCCGCCATAAAAGGTGTATTGCAAATAAAAGATCAATTCAAGAAAGGCGATGTTGTAGTCGTGCTTTTCCATGATCATGGCAGTCGCTATGTAGGTAAATTCTTCAATGATGACTGGATGCGGGAACAAGGATTTATTGAGTAAATTGAGAAATTGATCGATAATGATTTTTTTTTTTGCGAAACGCAATGTTTTTCTTTTGATTGACACTCCTATTCAAAATACAAGTTATGGTTTACGATCAGTTAGGAAATAAAATCGATATAGATGGTTCTCCAAAGCGGATTGTTTCTTTAGTGCCTTCGCAAACAGAATTGCTTTATCATCTCGGATTGGAGAAAGAAGTGGTGGGGATTACTAAATTTTGTATCCATCCAAAAGAATGGTTTCACAATAAGAAACGTGTTGGAGGCCCCAAAAAAGTAAAGATTGAAACCGTTAAAAATCTAGCTCCTGATATAATCATTGCTAATAAAGAGGAGAACACCAAGGAAGATGTTGAGAAATTGAGGAAAATTGCTCCTGTTTGGATCAGTGATATTTTCCATCTCAAAGATGCAATGGAAATGATTGAAAAAGTTAGCACAATTTGTGGAAAAAAAGCCTTAGGTCGCCATATTAACAAACAAATTAAAATCAATTTTGAACAATTAATTCCTCTCAAAAAACAATCTACTGTCCTGTATATGATTTGGAAAAAACCATTCATGGCTGTGGGGTCAGATACTTTTATTCATCATATATTAACGGAACAACTAGGTTTCAAAAATGTATTGGAGGAACAAGACCGCTATCCAGAAATAAGTTTAGAACAATTTAGCAACGTAGATTATGTATTTTTGAGCACAGAACCCTATCCATTTAAAGAAAAGCACATTCCAGAATTTCAAGAATACTTTCCCCATGCTCAGATTGAAGTTGTTGATGGGGAATATTTCACTTGGTATGGTTCTCGTCTCATTGATGCCCCAAGATATTTTCAGCGGTTATTGAAAGTAATTGATGAGAAGAAGAGCAACACCCAATAGGTCACTTAATAAATTTCAACATAAACTCGGCAAGTCCAACAGACATCATTTTTCCTTTTTCCAATCGGATTTTTCCATCAATTTTAAGTTTATTGTCAGTAATAAATTCAGAATGGATATCGTAATAATCAACATCTTTTAAGAACATCTTGGTATTTTTTACCTGGGGCAATAAATTAATAATTCGTGCAATAATACCTTTTCCTTTAATATCCAAAATAACTGATGGAAAGCCTTTTGTTAAAGGCAAAACCCGCGTTTCGATATATGAAGTTTTAGGCGTTTCTGTCACCCCAAGGTAAATTTCATTATCTGAAAGCTGTTGATAATAGTATTTCACATTACCTATTTCAATAAAGTGACCCTCAACTTTAATATGTTTTACATCCTTATCGATATTTTTCAAAAGGGAATCCATTACAACCAGAGAATCAAAGCGAAGAACAAGATCCATTTTTGGTAAAATCAAAGGAGAGCCCCTATAGTTTTCAATAGCTATACCGTATAGCAATACTTGTTGAGATGTTACCCTTGGCAACTGAATATTCAATTGCTGCATAAAACCATCCAAGTGTTTAAAAACACTATCGGGTAGTTTTCCTGATTGAATTTCAAAATATTTTCTATCCGAAGGTGTTTCTAACATGTGCATTTTCTTCAAAGGCAAAATACTGTCTAACTGCCCTTTTCCTTTAAGAATGAGGTGTTCATCCTTCATTTTAACATTAACGGTTAAGTCTTGAATATAGGAAAAGTGATTCCCTTTAAAGTTCAAGTTCATTATTCCATCCAAATGAGGATATGAACCATTACTTTTCTTTGACTTCATAGCCTCTTGAGCAAACCTTGTGTAGTGATCTATGGTTTCTTGTGAAGCGTTTTTGTCAAGATATATAAATATTCCCTGCTGATGATTTGACGCTTTTATTACATTGTCTTTGGCTGTACTTATTTGATTGAACTTCTTTTCATTTGAAAGGTTAAAAAGCAATCCTTTAACGAGTTCATTCTTCCATGAGTCATAAAAGAAAACAACTTCATTGTTAAAGTCAACCCCTTTAAATAAGTTTTCTTTGGATATTCTTTTGTCTTTAAGAGCGGCTAAATCTTCTGGATTTAGTTTTGTTTTGTAGGTTGCATCAATAAATAAAGTAGATAATAATTGATGCATATTTACACTTAAAACCATATCAGTATCATCAGGCAACAATTCTGTTAAAGCCGCCTTTTTTGGAGGCAGGGCAAAAACCAGAAAAAACAAAGTAATCCACAATAAGCCAAGCAGTATTATGGTGATTAAAATTTTATAAATGGAATTATATTTACGCACTACCGTATAGGTATTATGTTTGAAAAAATTATATTTGTATTTAGTAAGTGATAAATATAACTATTTTGTTAAGTATAATACAGAACTATCTATTTTTCATTTTACAAAAGAACTAAACAATTTGACTATGCGCCGTTTATCGGGATGGATATTGAAGCTACTGGGTTGGGATATTAATGATAAGCCTGAAGGAATTAAAAAAGCAGTTGTTGTAATGGGACCCCATACAAGCAACTTTGATTTTGTTATTGGAAAACTCGCTTTTACCCGTTATGGTGTACGAAGTACTTTTTTAATTAAAAGTGAACTTTTTTTTCCGCCATTAGGTTGGTTGTTAAAAGCTCTCGGAGGTGTGCCAATATATCGTAATAAAAACAATAAATTCACAGATCAAGCAGCAAAATACTTCAAAGAAAGCGAAACAATGTACATGGTTTTCACTCCTGAAGGAACGAGAAGCTACAATCCAAAATGGAAAAAAGGATTTTATTATATCGCTCAAAAAGCTAAGGTTCCAATATATATTGGATTTATGGATTACAAAACAAAAAAGGGTGGATTTCACGGGCTATTTGAGCCAACTGGTGATATAGAAAAGGACATTGCCTTTCTAAAAAAGGAATTGAGCCAGTATTCTGGAAAGCGACCTGATCAAGGGATTCGAAAAGTTGAAGATGAATAATTGATATTCTGTTGTCGTTTCTTGGATCAATTATGAATTGAATGAAAAGTTAAGATTAAAATTCTCCTATTTTTGTGATGCGACTTTTTACTTTATCGCCAATTTTAACATCTATTTTTGTATCCAAAGGCAACAATAAATCTATTCTTGATCCAAATTTAATAAACCCATATTCGTCACCTGCCTGAACTTTATCCCCTTCTTCCACATAATAACAAATTCTGCGTGCAACGGCTCCTGCTATTTGTCTATGAAGAACTTCTTTTCCATTGGGGCTTTCCAGAACGATAGTGGTTCTTTCATTATCCGTAGAACTTTTAGGATGCCATGCAACCAAAAATCGACCAGGATGGTATTTTACATATTTAACTGTTCCAGAAATAGGATTAAAGTTCGCATGTACATTCCATAAAGACATAAATATTGAAATTTGTATCCTTTTATCTTTGAAATATTCAGTTTCTTCAGTCTCTTCTATGGCAACAACTTGGCCGTCAGCAGGACAATAGATTTCATTTTCTTTTCCTGAAAAATTAATTTTTGGAATCCTAAAAAATTGAATAATTAAGTAAGCAAGAAACAGTATTCCAACAGTAATTAAAGCAAAAAGCCACCACAACCCAATAACGGTCCATACATAGTAGTTAATAAATTGGAGACCGATCAACAAGAGCAATCCAATGGTAATAATTAAGTATCCTTCTCGATGTATTCTCATATACAATATAATCTAAAAATATAAGCAGTAAAATTAAGTGATTTTAGTTAAAAAATCAGAAAAATAAAATTAATAATAAATAGAAAAAAGGAACAGCATAGGTTACTGCATCAAATCTATCGAGAATGCCTCCATGACCAGGCAGTATTTTACCTGAGTCCTTAACATTAACCAATCGCTTCATTTTAGACTCTATGAGATCTCCCAAAATACTCGTTGGAGAAATCACAACTGCAGCTACTATCCAAAAAACATATTCTTTGTTTGTAAAAAAGGCAAAAAGAAAAGCAAAAATTAGAGTAAATAGAAATCCTCCAATGGCACCTTCCCATGATTTTTTTGGTGAAATTCTTTCAAACAATCGATGTTTTCCAAAGGCTCTACCAGCCAAATATGCAAATGTATCATTGGTCCATACAAGCAAAAACAATCCAGAAATGAAAACCCAAGGATATTGGCTGCCCCCTTGATGAACAAGTATACTCACCATTAAATATGTAGAAAATACATAATACAACCATGGGAAGAAAGTAACTGTTAAATCGAGAAGTGGATTTTTAGAACGACTAAAAATAACATTTAAGGTAGGCAAAAACACAATTGGAATAAATACCAGAATAAGGTCAAAATGGAGTAGCTCTAATTTTTGAATCACCAAACTGGAATAAAGAATCAACGCCGCAAGAATACCGATAATTTTCATCGGTCGAATCTCTTCTTCGGATGCCTTAAACAGTTGATAAAATTCGTATACACCTATGATCATAAACACCCCTAAAGTAATAGCCGTAGTATAACGACCAACCAAAAAGGAGCCGATGATGATGACAATAAAAAAAGCACCCCAAATTGTGCGTGTTAGTATATTACTCATAAGTTTTGTCTATGACATATTTTGCACGAATAACGTCATTTTGATTTACATAAAGTTCAATTGCACCAAAATTAAGATAAGAAGAATCCATTTTATTAATCAAAATAACTGGTATACCCTCCTCCTCTAATTTGAACCGCATAATGCTCGCCAAATGTAATTCAGTAGTCCGGTAAATCAATTTATTTTCTTTAAAATGAGTATCTTTAGGAAAGACTGTCCGAATCCAAGTTTTTATCTTCTTCCACATCTTCACTTTTATTATTTGAATTTTGGTCTGTGTTGTGTTCCTTCTTATCAACTGTACGGCTATTTGTGGAACTTTCCTTAGCAGCATCTTCTGTACTGGTTGATTTCTTTTTATCCTCAACACTTTCAGAAGGTCTTTGTCCACCTTCAGCTTTAAACTTTTCTGCTGTCGTCAACTTATCCCAAGGCCTTTTCCCAAATATAGTTACCAAATCCTCTTTAAAAATAACTTCTTTTTCTAAGAGTTTATTGGCCAATTGATTTAATTTATCCTGGTTTTCAAGTAGAATCTTCTTTGCCCTTTCATATTGTTCTTCAATCATCTTGCTCACCTCAAGGTCGATGATGCGATTGGTCTCTTCAGAATAAGGCTTCGTAAACTGATTTTGACCCCGTGAATCGTAATAGGAAATGTTTCCGACAACTTTATTCAACCCATACATAGAAACCATTGCATAAGCTTGTTTTGTAACTTTTTCTAAATCACTTAAAGCACCAGTAGATATCTTACCAAAGGTTATTTCTTCAGCGGCTCTTCCGCCAAGTGCAGCACACATTTCATCCAACAATTGTTCGGTAGTAGTAATCATTCTTTCTTCAGGGAGATACCACGCAGCACCTAATGACTGTCCTCGAGGAACAATTGTAACTTTCACAAGTGGATGTGCGTGTTCTGCCAGCCATGAAACAGAGGCATGCCCCGCTTCATGGAAAGCAATAGAACGCTTTTCTTCTGGTGTAATAATTTTATTTTTCTTCTCCAGACCACCAATTATCCGATCTACAGCATCTAAAAAATCTTGTTTTTCAACTTCCTTTTTATCTTTTCTAGCTGCAATTAGAGCCGCTTCATTACACAGATTAGCGATATCAGCACCAGAAAATCCTGGCGTCTGCTTGGCCAAGAAATCAATATCTATCTCTTTCGCTATTTTAATCGGTTTTAGGTGCACTTCAAAAATGGCTCTTCTCTCGTTTAAATCGGGCATATCAACATGTATTTGTCGATCAAAACGTCCTGCCCGCATCAAAGCACTATCCAATACATCAGCACGGTTTGTTGCTGCAAGAATAATCACTCCCGAATTCGTGCCAAAGCCATCCATTTCAGTCAGCAATTGATTTAATGTATTTTCACGCTCATCATTTGATCCCATGCTGGCATTTTTGCCTCGTGCTCTACCAATTGCATCAATCTCATCAATGAAAATTATAGAAGGAGATTTTTCTTTGGCTTGCTTAAACAAATCCCTTACTCTTGACGCTCCAACACCTACAAACATTTCTACAAAGTCAGATCCTGATAAAGAGAAAAATGGAACATCTGCCTCTCCAGCCACTGCTTTTGCTAAAAGGGTTTTTCCTGTTCCAGGAGGGCCAACCAACAATGCTCCCTTAGGTATTTTTGCTCCTAGTGCTGTATATTTCTTTGGATTTTTTAAGAAAGCGACAATTTCTTGCACCTCTTCTTTTGCGCCTTCCAAGCCTGCAACGTCTTTAAATGAAACATCCGCTCCTTTTCCTTTTTCAAATACCCTTGCTTTCGACTTACCAATGTTAAAAAGATGTCCACCTGGACCACCACCCCGACTTCCTCCAGACATTCTTCGCATAATAAATATCCAAATGGCAATAATAATGATAATCGGAAGTAAAAATCCGAGTATTTGGCTTAAATAATTGTGTTCTATTTCTAGTTTTATAGGAATAACATCATAACCATCTTTCTCTCGTTGATCATTAATGGACTCAAACTTTTTCATAAAATTGCCCTTGTCAGCAATATCAAAAGTGAAATTCGCTGGTGCTCTCCCCATTGCTCCATCAGATTCAGACAAAACTTTATTGATGTGGTCATAATCGTTTCCACTAAAATCTTTCCCTCTTATTGCATCCTTCCCTGATTGAGTAATAGAAAAATCTACTTTACCAACGTTTTTCCAAAGCACAACATTTTCCACATATCCCTTTTCCATCAAAGCAAAGAAGGTACGTGATGATTGAATTTGCTTTGTTGTAGAGGAATTCATAAAAAATTGAATTCCTATGATGGCCAACCCGATGGCTACATAAATCCAGTAAATCGATGGATTCTTTTTCTTTTTATTGTTGCCCCTATTTTGATTGTTTTTGTTTTCTTTTGCCATTATTGATTTTTAATAATTTTCCTCGACTTGATGCTTAATACCATCAGCCCACAAATCTTCTAATTCATAATACTCACGTATTTCTTTTTGAAATATATGAGCCACTACGTTCACATAGTCTAACAATACCCATTGCGCATTGTTCTTTCCTTCTTGATGCCAGGGTTTTTCCTTTAAATTTTTCCTTGTCAAACGCATAACAGCATCTGCTATACCATCAATTTGCGTTTGAGAATTTCCACTTGCAATAACAAAAAAATCAGTCACTGAATTTTCGATCTCTCTTAAGTCAATAACAACAATATCTTCAGCCTTATTGTTTTGCATCCCCTCTACAATCGTGTTGCAAAGTTCTTCCGAATTTACTTTTTTTGTGTCTATGTTATTCTGTTTTTATGGTTAAATAATATATTTATGTACAAAGCTAATTAAAATTTAATTTTTTACTTGTATTTTAAGCAGTTTCCCTATGCATATTGTTCAGGAAATCGCTTTTCATTTGTTTAAAATAGTTAACAACTTTGTTGCCAAGTTGTTTAAATATAGTTTTACTGATAATAAACGGCAATTATGACAGTAATAAATGGAAATGGCAGAACATTTTTTTTTGATGTGGCAGAATGACACATTGGCTTCACTTAAAAACTTGTGTATAAATCCGAAATAGTGTATTTTCGTAGTCAAATTTCGCAATTTAGTAGATGGTCAGATACACCCACTACATGTAAAAACTTAAAAGTATGGAGACGTTCGATGCATATATTGAAATTCCTTCTGGAAGCCGAAACAAATATGAATTTGATTTTGAATTAAAAAAAATGCGTTTTGACCGATTGCTCTATTCCAGTATGGTATATCCTGCAGAATATGGATTTATTCCAGAAACTTATGCGTTAGATGGAGACCCGCTAGATGTATTGGTTTTAGCAACTGAACCATTTATTCCCGGATTGATTGTCGAAGTAAAGGCTGTTGGAATATTCAATATGGTAGACAGCGGAGAAGAAGATGATAAAATTATTTGCGTTCCTGTATCAGATCCTTACTTTGCCAATTACAATACTATTGAAGATGTTCATCCTCATAAAAAGAAAGAAATAGAAAACTTTTTTCAGGTTTATAAAGACCTGCAAAACAAAAAAATAGAAACGAATGGCTTTGAAAATAAAAATGCTGCAATCAAAATGATTCAAGAATGCAAACAGCGCTTTGATGATTTAGATGAAAAGAAAAAAGTATTTTTTAGTATTTGAAATCTCAAACTGCAATTCGTTAAGAAATCTAATAATATGGCAACAGATATATCAGAAATATTGGTTGTTGGTGTCTCCTCTAGGGCATTATTCAATCTTGAAAAAGAAAACCAAATATTTGAAAAAGAGAACATACAGGGTTTTAGGAAATACCAGTGGGAACACGAGGATAAAATTCTTGAAAAAGGCACAGCTTTCCCTTTGGTGGAAAGTTTACTCAAATTAAATGAACAAGCTTCCCAACAAATTGTAGAAGTAGTAGTGATGTCTAGAAATAGTCCTGAAACTGGTGTTCGTGTTTTGAAATCAATAAAAGAGTACAATTTACCGATCACCCGATGGGCTTTTTCTGGAGGTGAAGATTTAGCGCCTTTTATCGATGCTTTCGATGTCGACTTGTTTTTATCGAGAGATGAAAGTGATGTTCAATGGGTTATTGATAACACACAGAGTGCTACAGCTTTGATTTATGATCCACCAGCCAATTACAAACCGGAAACAGACCGTGTAAAATTTGCCTTCGATGCCGATGCTGTTGTTTTTTCTGCTGAATCTGAGCAGATTTATAAAGAACAAGGTATGGAAGCCTTTCATCAACATGAGGCCAAACATGAAGATGTACCTTTAAATGATGGCCCTTTTGCCGAATTGTTGCGAAAACTATCTAAAATTCAAGAGTATTTGCCTACCACTATAGAATTGTCTCCATTGCGTATTGCTATAGTTACTGCAAGGAACGCTCCTAGCCACATGAGGGTAATAAAAACACTGAGAAAATGGGGTGTTTATGTTGATGAAGCATATTTTATGGGAGGATTATCAAAAGAAAAGGTGTTGGAGGCTTTTGGAGCACATATATTTTTTGATGATCAATCAATTCATTTGGATGGATCTAGTAAAGTTGTTCCCTGTGGAAAAGTGTTATATAAATCGGATTCTCCAATGAAGAACTATGAGAAAAAGGCAGGAAAGAAAAAGATAAAAAATAATCCGTCCACAGATGAGTAAAGTATATATTTTTAGTGGGCTAGGATCTGATGAAAGGGCTTTTGGAAGCATTGATTTTGATGGGTTAGATGTTGAGTTCATGAAATGGTTTACACCAAGAAAGGAAGAGACATTAGAAAGCTATGCCCAACGTTATACACCAATTATAGATTCAAAGAATCCAATTCTTATTGGGCTTTCGTTTGGCGGTATATTGTCCCTTGAAATTGCGAAATCAATTCAAGTTAAAAAGGTGATTCTTCTTGCATCTATCAAGACAAAATATGAACAGCCCAAGCAATTTCAACGTTTGTTAAAATTAGCCATAAATTATGTTGTTCCAACTTCTTTATTGAATCAGTCCAACTTTGTAATGGAACGTATGTTTGGTGTAAAAAAAGAAGAAGATAAAAATCTTTTAAATGCTATATTAAAAGATACAGATGTTCATTTTATCAAATGGGCGCTCAACGAAATCATCAGTTGGAAAAATGAAGAGATGCTTTCAAACATTGTTCAAATTCATGGTGACAAAGACAAGATATTCCCTATTAAAAACTGTTCTCCTGACTATATCGTGAATGGAGGAGGGCATTCTTTCACCATAACCCACTCAAAAAAGGTAGAGAAAATCATTAAAAAAATTTGCTGAGGCTTTATTTATCATGCATTTCTACCGTGACATTGTTTGTATTTTTTCCCACTTCCACAAGGACAAGGTTCATTTCTTCCCACTTTCTTTTCAGCAACAGCTGGTTGTTGCTTAGGCATACTTTGTTGTTGAGATTGTGCCATGGCTTGATCATATCCCTGACTGCCTTCAAATTTTCTTCGACCGCCACTTTCTGTACTTGCTTTTCCTGCACTGGCATTGGCATAACTATTCTTCTGTCGTGTTGCCCGATTTTGAACGGAAGTACCTTCTTGCTGAACTGGAATCTCACCTTTTATTAAAAACTCAACAGTATCTTTATTTAAGCGATCCATCATATCTCTAAATAAGTTAAACGATTCCAACTTATAAATAAGAAGTGGATCTTTTTGCTCGTGTCTGGCTTGCTGAACAGATTGACGCAAATCATCCATTTCACGAAGGTGCTCTTTCCATTCATTGTCTATTAAACCAAGTACAATAGCTTTTTCAAATTGTTGGATAATAGATTTCCCTTCAGTATCATATCCTTCTTGAATGGTCGTAGAAACCTCAATCCCTTTATTTCCATCAGTTATTGGCACTCGAATATGACGTTCCCTGTTTTCAGGCTGATCATAATATTGCTTAACATTGGCAAAAACTAAATCTGCAATCTTTTTATTTTTTTGGTCGTAACGATCCAAAGCTGAGTTATAGACATCGTTTACAGTATCTATTTTATCTTGATTTGCAAATGTTTCAGCATCAACTGGAGACTGAATTCCTACCACACGAAGCAGTTCTAATTCAAACTCTTTAAAACCTTCCTTTCCACTATAACTATTGACAATGTATTCACAAGTATCGAAGAACATATTGGCAACATCAAGATCTAAACGGTCACCATAAAGTGCATTTTTTCGTTTTCTATAAACAGCCTTACGCTGGGCATTCATCACATCATCATATTCCAATAAATGCTTCCGAATACCAAAATTATTTTCCTCAACTTTCTTCTGTGCACGTTCTATGGATTTGGAAATCATTTTGTGTTGAATAACCTCCCCTTCTTTCAAGCCCATTCTATCCATTAACTTCGCGATACGCTCAGAACCAAACTTTCGCATTAAGTCATCTTCTAGTGAAACGAAAAACTGAGAAGAACCTGGATCCCCCTGCCGACCAGCACGTCCTCTCAACTGTCTATCAACACGTCGAGAATCATGTCGTTCTGTACCAATAATAGCCAAACCTCCCGCTTCTTTAACACCCTCTGTTAACTTAATATCAGTTCCACGACCCGCCATATTGGTAGCAATGGTTACGGCACCTTTTAATCCTGCATTAGCAACAATTTCTGACTCTCTTTGGTGTTGCTTGGCATTCAATACATCATGCTTAATATGTTTCATCTTAAGCATTCGACTCAGCAGCTCAGAAATCTCAACGGTTGTGGTTCCAACCAGTACAGGACGATCTTGCCTAACCATCGTTTCAATTTCATCAATTACAGCATTGTATTTTTCTCTTGCTGTTTTAAAAACCATGTCATCTCGGTCATCTCGTTGAATAGGACGATTGGTTGGAATAACAACAACATCCAGTTCATATATATCCCAGAACTCCTTTGCTTCAGTTTCTGCAGTACCTGTCATACCCGACAATTTATGGTACATTCTAAAGTAATTTTGAAGCGAAATCGAAGCATAAGTTTGTGTGGCGGCTTCAACCTCAACATTTTCCTTAGCCTCAATAGCTTGGTGTAGGCCATCCGAATAACGACGACCTTCCATGATACGCCCAGTAGACTCATCAACAATTTTTACTTTATTGTCAATAACAACGTATTCATCTTCTTTTTCAAAAAGTGTATATGCCTTTAACAATTGATTGATGCTGTGAATCCGCTCAGATTTTACAGAAAATTCTCGAATAAGTTCATTCTTTTTATCTGCCAATTTCTCTGGATCTTTTATCTCACTTTCTAATTGTGCTAGTTCTGTACCGATATCTGGCATCGTATAGAAATTGGGATCGTTATTCCCTGCCATTAAATCGATTCCTTTGTCCGTCAAGTCAATAGTATTGTTTTTCTCATCAATAACAAAATACAATTCTTTATCTATTATAGGCATTTGCTTGTTTTGTTCTGCCATATAAAAGTTTTCTGTCTTTTGTAAATGGGCTTTCACTCCAGGTTCAGACAAAAACTTAATCAGTGCTTTATTCTTTGGTAGTCCACGATAAGCACGAAGCAACTGCTGTCCTCCGTCATGTAGTCTTTTCTTATTTTCCTTTTTGTCATCTAGTGGATTATTAATCACCGACAACTCTTTTTTTGCTTTTGCTAACAACTTATTGATTAAAGTTCTTTGTGCACTCACTACTTTTTCCACCATCGGTTTTAAAGCAGCATATTCCTGCTCATCTCCTTTTGGAATTGGTCCTGATATAATTAAAGGTGTTCTCGCATCATCAATTAAGACTGAATCAACCTCATCAATAATTGCATAATGGTGTTTTTTCTGAACAAGGCTCTCTATATCACTGGACATGTTGTCGCGCAAATAATCAAACCCAAACTCATTATTTGTTCCAAAAGTAATATCAGAGGCGTAAGCTTTTCTACGGGCTTCAGAATTGGGCTTGTGTTTATCTATACAATCTACTGTTAAACCGTGAAACTGATACAAAGGCCCCATCCATTCACTATCACGACGTGCGAGATAATCATTTACAGTAATCAAATGAACACCCTTTTTGGCAAGTGCATTTAAATAAACTGGTAAAGTAGCCACTAGGGTTTTTCCTTCACCTGTTTGCATCTCAGCAATATTCCCTTTGTGTAGCACTGCACCTCCCATAATTTGAACATCATAATGAATCATGTTCCATTCCACTTCTGTGCCTGCTGCAGTCCATTTATTTTTCCAAATGGCTTTATCTCCCTCAATAACTAGTCCATCATAGCTTTTAGCCAGTTCTATATCGTAATCTGTTGCCGCAACAACAAGTTCTTTGTTTTCTGCCCATCGACGTGCCGTTTCCTTAATAACAGCAAAGGCTTCTGGCAGTATTTCTTCAAGAATTTCTTCAAGTCTTTCATCAAGTTCTTCGGTGAGTTTATCAATTTTCTCAAAAATATTTTCTTTATTTATAACAGCTGTATCAGGATGGTTTGCTTCATCTTCAAGTTGTTGAATCTCATTTTCAATATCTTTGGAAGCTGCATTGATTTTATCTTGGAATCCTTTTGTTTTTGCCCTTAATTCATCATCAGTAATGTTAAGGAAAGAGGTTTGAACTTCATTTACTTCATCTATAACAGGTTGAAAGTGTTTTCTGTCTTTATCAGATTTATCACCGAATAATTTCTTTAATATTCCGTCTATCATTATGTGCGATTATATTAGACTCCAAAAATAAAATGATATCTTAATTTGAAGTGTTAAATTTATACAAATTTATATTGTCATAAACTGTTCCATTCTTGGATATCCTGACAATATGCCAGAAGGCAAAATCTATAGATAAATATAAAAAAAAAGCCCTTCATTATGAAAAGGCTTTTGTGTGCTCATTCAATATTCATCTTCATTGAAGAAAAAATCTTCTTTGGATGGATAATCAGACCAAATATCTTCAATATTTTCATAAATTTCTCCTTCGTCTTCTAAGGCCTGTAGATTTTCTACAACTTCCAAAGGTGCACCAGTACGAATAGCAAAATCTATTAATTCATCTTTGGCTGCTGGCCAAGGTGCATCTTCGAGATATGAAGCTAATTCTAATGTCCAATACATAATTTATAATCTTTAATTAATGGTGTAACTAATTTCGTATTTTAGCGCAAAAGTAATTTTATTTTTTGACAATTCAAATTGAAATTTGAATTTAAAAATTAACCGCAAAAATAATTCCTAAACTCTTGGCTCCCATTGGATTTCCTTAATATTTAAATCTGTTGCTATTTTCCTTGACAGTACAAACAAATAATCACTCAATCTGTTCAAATACTGCATTGCCTTTTTGTGTTGTGCATTTTCTTTCCCGTCTACATTAACCGCCACCGTCAATCTTTCCGCCCTTCTGCACACACATCTTGCAATATGACAATGGGACAATATTTTTTTTCCACCTGGCAACACAAACTTTCGCATTGGAGGAAGTTCTTCATTCATTTCATCAATAGCCTCTTCTAAAAAAGTAATGTCCTCATCATAAATTAAAGGCAACTTCATTTTCGTTCCCTCAGGCTGTGTAGCAAGAAGAGATCCTATTGTAAACAAACGATCTTGAATTTCAATTAATTGATTGAATTGTTGTTTTGGAATTTCTTCATGATCGCGCAATAACCCAATCCATGAATTCAATTCATCAACTGTTCCATAACTATCAATTCTTAAATCCCCTTTAGATACTCTTTTTCCACCAATAAGTGATGTTTCTCCTGCGTCTCCTTTTTTTGTGTATACTTTCATGAATTATTTTTTTACATTTTCAATTTCCAGGTTTGAAAATATATAAAATATACACAAAATTAATAGATTTCCAAATAATATTTTGAAAGAATTCAGGATTGTCAGGAAAAGTTAAAATCCTATCCCTCCTAATGTTTGGGATATTAAATGTTACTCAAACCTATGCTTTGACACAGAAGACCTATTGAATAGTTCGGGTTAAATAATCGCTACAGGTTTACAAGAAAAACACCGCCAATAGCACAAGGTATGAGAAGGCTATTGGTGGTGTTTTATTGAGATGAAAGTTACTTATCCCAAATATGATCTCAACATTTTACTCCTTGAAGTATGACGCAAACGACGTACAGCTTTTTCTTTAATCTGACGCACACGTTCGCGTGTCAAGTCGAAGCGCATACCGATTTCATCCAGACTCATTTGTCTTCTACCATCAAGTCCGTAATACAACTTTAAAATATCTTCCTCTCTTCTCGTTAAAGTACTCAAGGAACGGTTAATTTCTTTTTGCAATGACTGATGGAGAATATTTGTTTCCGGAGTTCCTAAATCATCATTATCCAATAGGTCATACATATTAGAGCTAGTTTCATCTCCTTCTTTTAAAGGAGCATCCATAGAAATGTGTCGCCCATTTGACCTTAAGGCTTGCTTGACATCACTCAGAGACAAATCAAGAAAATCAGCCAATTCTTTAGCGGTAGGTGCTCGCTCAAATTTTTGTTCAAGTTCTGAATACGCACGATTGACTTTTCCTATAGAACCAATTTTATTTAAAGGCAAGCGAACAATTCTTGACTGCTCGGCCAAAGCTTGCAGTATAGATTGACGAATCCACCAAACAGCATAGGATATAAATTTAAATCCACGGGTTTCATCAAATCGTCGGGCAGCTTTAATTAAACCGACATTTCCTTCTTCAATTAGGTCGGGAAGGGACAATCCTTGATTTTGATATTGTTTTGATACAGAGATAACAAACCGTAGGTTGGCTTTGGTCAAACGGTCCAAAGCACGTTGGTCGCCAGCTTTAATTCGTCGAGCCAATTCAACCTCCTCTTGGGTAGAGATTAAATCCATTCGACCAATCTCAAGTAAATACTTGTCGAGTGACGCAGCTTCGCGATTGGTTACTTGTTTACTAATTTTTAATTGCCTCATATTTTCTTCATTTTAAGATTTAAGTGTACTAACCTGTTTTTTTTAACTCTATTAATATAACGCTTTATTTTCAGAAAGGTTGGTTTTTATTTAAAAATAATTGGTTTTTAACTTTTTTTTTATTATAGCGCCACCATTTTCGCATTATTCAAGCAAAATCTTAAGATATCTTTATATTTGTTCAAAAAGCATCCAAAATTATGAGAAAATTGATTGAGAAAATATGGAACAACCGCTCATTACTAAAGGAAAACGAAGCTGTAAAGGCAATTGAGGAAGTCATTGAAAAATTAGATAAAGGGGAATTGCGTGTTGCCGAGGCTATTGACGGGGAGTGGAAAGTAAATGAATGGATAAAAAAGGCTGTAGTATTGTATTTCCCAATACGTAAAATGGAAACTCTTGAAATTGGTCCATTTGAATTTCATGATAAAATGGCATTAAAGAGAAATTATAAAGAACTGGGCGTACGCGTAGTCCCTCATGCCATTGCGCGATATGGTGCGTACATTTCACGAGGAGTAATAATGATGCCTTCTTATGTTAATATTGGAGCTTATGTTGATCAAGACACAATGGTCGATACGTGGGCAACAGTAGGTTCTTGCGCTCAAATAGGGAAGCATGTTCATTTGAGCGGAGGCGTGGGAATTGGTGGAGTATTAGAGCCTTTACAAGCTGCGCCTGTAATTATAGAAGACGGTGCATTTATTGGTTCTCGCTGTATTGTAGTTGAAGGTGTCCGTGTTAAAAAAGAGGCTGTTTTAGGAGCAAATGTTGTATTGACAAAGTCAACAAAGATAATTGATGTTACTGGCGAAGAACCTATTGAATTAAGGGGTGAAGTACCTGAGCGAAGCGTAGTCATTCCAGGTTCTTATACCAAATCGTTTAAAGCAGGAGACTATCAAGTTCCGTGCGCTCTTATTATTGGAAAACGAAAAGCAAGTACGGATTTAAAAACTTCTTTAAATGATGCTTTGCGAACACATAATGTGGCTGTGTAATTCAGATATTTTAGATTACAAACCCATATAAAATTAAAAGAATCTGAACGGTTCGTATATCTTCTCTCCCCAAATCTAAAATCTAAAAAAACACATCACATCCCAGGCATCCCTCCGCCTCCTTTCATTTGCTTCATTAAATTGGCCATGTTTTTCTTATTCCCCATCAGTTTCATCATTTTCTTTGTGTCTTTAAACTGCTTTAACAGTTTATTTACTTCCTGAAGGCTCTGACCACTTCCTTGGGCAAGTCTTTTTTTGCGTTGATTGTTGATTACATCTGGATTTTCTCTTTCATGTGGTGTCATAGAGTAAATAATTGCTTCAATATGCTTAAAAGCATCGTCTTCTATATCTACTCCTTTCATGGCTTTACCCATTCCAGGAATCATACCCATGAGATCTTTCATGTTTCCCATTTTCTGGATTTGTTTGATCTGTGATAAAAAATCATTGAAATCAAACTGGTTCTTTTTTATCCGTTTTTGAAGTTTTCTGGCTTCTTTCTCATCAAATTGTTCTTGCGCTCTTTCTACCAAAGAAACAACATCGCCCATCCCCAATATCCGGTCGGCCATTCGTTTGGGATAGAAGACATCGAGTGCGTCCATTTTTTCTCCGGTTCCCACAAACTTTATGGGCTTATTGACAACAGCTTTAATTGAAATGGCGGCACCACCGCGTGTATCACCATCCATTTTTGTTAAGATAACACCATCAAAATTAATCTTCTCGTTGAATGCCTTTGCTGTATTTACAGCATCCTGACCTGTCATGGCATCCACAACAAAAAGCGTCTCTGTTGGCTTTATCGTAGATTTAATGTCCGCAATTTCCGTCATCATTTGCTCATCAATAGCCAATCGACCAGCTGTATCGACAACAACAACATTATGACCATTACTTTTCGCAAACTGTATCGCATCTTTGGCAATTTTTGATGGATTCTTCTCCTCTTTATTTGAAAATACTTCAACACCTATTTGTTCACCAATAACGTGTAATTGATCAATTGCAGCAGGACGATATACATCACAAGCAACCAACAGCGGTTTTTTACCCTTCTTGGTTTTTAAAAAATTAGCCAGCTTTCCAGAAAATGTTGTTTTACCAGAACCTTGCAGTCCTGACATTAAAATAACACCCGGATTACCTTGAAAATTGATTTCAGCCTCATCGCCTCCCATTAAATTAATGAGCTCCTCATGACAAATCTTAACCATCAACTGTCCTGGTGAAACAGCAGTCAACACATCTCTACCTAATGCTTTTTCTTTTACTGTATTGGTAAATGATTTGGCTGTATTGAAGTTAACATCAGCATCCAAAAGTGCTCTTCGAACCTCCTTAAGTGTTTCGGCCACATTGACTTCCGATATTTGCCCTTGTCCCTTAAGAACTTTAAATGCTTTTTCAAATTTGTCTGTTAAATTCTCGAACATGCTTGTTTGATTTTAATTTGATGTGCAAATTTAATAAAAACGTAGATAGTGGCTGACATTTTTCTAAGCTGAATTAAATTTCCGCCAAATCGCTCCTTTTTTCCTAAACATAATCTCTTTATATTTGTACCCTATTTTATTCGTAAATATATTTTTATGCAACTTATAATATCAAAAAATACTCAATTTTGAGAAATACTCAAAAAAGTCAAAAAAATTGTATTGTATCAAGTAATATGGAAATTATGAATATTTTGTCGAATAAACCAAGAAAAATCTTAGATTGTTATTAATATTATGGAGAAAGTAACACCTTATAAGCCAAAGAATAATGTTAGAATTGTCACTGCGGCTTCGCTTTTTGATGGACATGACGCAGCGATTAATATCATGCGAAGAATTATCCAATCTTCGGGTTGTGAAGTAATTCACTTGGGGCACGATCGGAGTGTTGAAGAAGTAGTAAACTGTGCGATTCAAGAAGATGTGCAATCTATTGCAATGACCTCCTACCAAGGAGGACATATGGAGTATTTAAAATATATGTACGATTTACTTCAAGAAAAAGGGGCTTCACAAATTAAGATTTTTGCTGGTGGTGGTGGTACAATTCTACCTGATGAAATTAAAGAATTACAAGAATATGGAATCACAAGGATATACCATCCAGACGATGGAAGGGAGATGGGACTCCAAGGCATGATAAACGATCTTGTAGAGCAATCCGATTTTCCGGTTGGTAAAGATATCAAAGTCGATTTAAAGCAATTAAAAAAGAAAAACAATCGTGATATTGCCAGCGTTATTTCTGCAGCAGAAAACTTCCCAGAGGAATCAAAGACAATGCTCGATGAACTTCATAAAATGACTCAAGACTCTAAGGTTCCAGTTTTAGGAATTACTGGAACTGGAGGAGCAGGGAAATCTTCCTTGGTGGATGAATTGGTACGTCGTTTCCTAATGGATTTTAACGACAAAAGGATTGCTGTTGTTTCTGTAGACCCTTCTAAGAGAAAAACTGGTGGCGCCTTATTGGGTGACCGTATTCGAATGAACTCAATCTCTAATGAGCGGGTTTATATGCGTTCTTTAGCAACAAGACAAGCGAATTTATCACTTTCTCAATACATTGCTGAAACAGTGTTGATATTAAAAGCTGCTGAATTTGATTTAATTGTCTTGGAAACCTCTGGAATTGGTCAGTCCGATACAGAAATTATGGATTACTCTGATATCAGTATGTATGTGATGACCCCAGAGTTTGGTGCAGCTACGCAACTCGAAAAAATTGATATGCTTGATTTTGCAGATCTTATCGCTTTAAATAAATTTGATAAGCGGGGCGCATTAGATGCTTTAAGAGATGTGCGAAAACAATACCAGAGAAACCACTTGTTATTTGATGAACCAGTAGATAAAATGCCTGTTTATGGTACAATTGCCTCACAGTTTAATGATCCTGGAATGAACCAATTGTATTCTGTTTTATTGGATACCATTAACAAAAAAACAAAAGTAAGTTTAGAATCTACATTCGAGGTTTCAGAAGAAATGTCCGAAAAAGTCTACATTATTCCACCTGAAAGAACGAGGTATTTATCAGAAATTCGAGAGAACAACCGTGCGTATGATAAATGGGTAGAAAAACAAGTAGAAGTCGCAAATAAGTTATACGGTTTAAAACAATCCATTGTTGCTATTGCCGAAGGTGAGGACAAACACAAGGAAGAACTTACACAACAGCTCGAAGCTACGTTTGATCGCATTAAAATGGATTTGGATCCACATAACTGGGAGGCGATAGAATCTTGGAATGACAAAGTCCAAAAATACAATGCACCCGTTTATACATTTAAAGTACGAGACAAAGAATTAAAAATAAAGACACAAACAGAATCATTATCTCATCTGCAAATTCCCAAAGTTTCTTTACCAAAGTATACCGCTTGGGGCGATCTCTTAAAATGGATATTACAAGAAAATGTACCAGGAGAATTCCCTTATACCGCAGGGCTGTTCCCTTTCAAAAGAGAAGGGGAAGATCCTACACGAATGTTTGCTGGAGAGGGTGGCCCAGAAAGAACCAATAAGCGTTTCCACTATGTGAGTTTAGGCATGCCAGCTAAACGCCTTTCAACAGCCTTTGATTCGGTAACTCTTTATGGAAGCGATCCTGCACATCGTCCAGACATTTATGGAAAAATAGGCAATGCGGGTGTTTCAATTTGTTGTTTGGATGATGCGAAAAAACTTTATTCAGGATTTGATTTAAGTGATCCCAAGACTTCTGTTTCTATGACAATTAATGGTCCTGCTCCTATGTTGCTTGGATTTTTTATGAATGCTGCAATCGACCAATCCTGTGAAAAATATATCAAAGAAAATGGTTTAGAAAAAGAAGTTAAAGCGAAAATCAAAGCTATTTTTGATGAAAAAGGCACAAAACAACCCGAATATAGAGGAGAATTGCCAGAAGGGAATAATGGTTTAGGACTCATGTTACTTGGAGTTACAGGAGATCAGGTACTTCCTAAGGATATTTATTCCAAAATAAAGGCAGAAACATTGGCAGTTGTTCGTGGAACGGTTCAAGCTGATATTCTAAAAGAAGATCAGGCACAAAATACGTGTATTTTCTCCACTGAGTTTGCACTGCGTCTTATGGGAGATGTTCAGGAATACTTCATTGAGAATAAGGTCCGTAATTTTTATTCCGTTTCTATTTCAGGTTATCATATTGCAGAGGCAGGTGCCAATCCTATTACACAACTGGCTTTAACACTGTCTAATGGGTTTACTTATGTTGAATATTATTTAAGTCGGGGAATGGACATTAATAAATTTGGTCCCAACCTGTCTTTTTTCTTCTCCAATGGAATTGATCCAGAATATGCTGTTATCGGTCGGGTAGCAAGAAAAATATGGGCCAAAGCCATGCGCAAGAAGTATGGCGCCAACAAACGGGCTCAAATGCTAAAATATCACATCCAAACATCAGGTCGTTCATTGCACGCACAGGAGATTGCGTTTAATGATATTCGCACAACTTTACAAGCTCTATATGCTATATACGACAACTGCAACTCTTTACATACAAACGCTTATGATGAAGCGATAACTACACCAACGGAGGAGTCTGTTCGGAGAGCCATGGCCATTCAATTGATCATTAACAAAGAGCTTGGCTTGGCAAAGAATGAGAACCCTATTCAAGGTGCATTCATTATTGAAGAGTTAACCGATTTAGTGGAAGAAGCAGTGATGATTGAATTCGACCGAATTAATGAAAGAGGAGGTGTTTTAGGAGCAATGGAAACCATGTATCAACGCTCAAAAATTCAGGAAGAATCTTTATACTATGAACGCCTTAAACATTCAGGAGAATTCACTATTATTGGTGTGAATACTTTTAAGAGTTCAGAAGGCTCACCAACGATTGTTCCTAAAGAAGTGATTCGAGCAACTGAAGAAGAAAAAAAGTTTCAAATCGAAACAGTTACTGAATTGAACAAAAGAAACAAAACAACTTCTAAAGAATGGATTGATACTTTAAAAACTGCTGCAATCAATAATGAAAATATGTTTGAGGTTTTAATGGAAGTTACCAAATACAGCTCATTAGGCGAGATTACAAATGCTTTCTTTGAGGTTGGTGGACAGTACAGAAGAAACATGTAGTATCAAGTCGAAAGGCTGAGCTAAAAATAACATGATTAGTGCAAGTCTACATCTTCATTTCCCTGTGTGTAAATTAATTATAAGTCGACCTGATTGCCTTAAAAATTATTTTATCAGTAAAAATAAATACGATTTTTATTAAACATTTGTTTTATAAATGCAATCGTATTACCTTTGTAGAAGTTATACTCAAAATGGAAGAAATTCAAAAGGTCATAGCAGAAATTGAAATGAAGATTGTAAAAATGCGAACTTCATTAATGGATGCTAAAACAAAGAATGAGGCACTAGAATCTGAGTTAAATACGATAAAAGAAAAACTAGGTCAACGTGAGAGAGAAGCTTTGGATTTTAAACAAAAGTATAATGAATTAAGTCATCAACTAGAGCAAAGCTTATTGGATTCAAGTAAGAATACCGACAATAATGATGCTCAAATTGATGCATTAGTAAGGGAAATAGATGACTGTATAGGTCGATTGAAAGCAGAATAATGGGTAAAAAGTCAATAAAAATAGTAATTGCCGGGCGCAACTATCCGCTGACAATCAATGAAAATGAAGAAGAATTGATTCGAAATGCGGTAAATGACATCAACACCAATGTTAATCGGCTTCAAGAAAATTATGCAGTAAAAGATATGCAAGATTTATTAGCTATGACTTCGTTACAATTGGCAACGCGTCCCAATAGTAGAAAAAAGACTTCGAGCGAGGAAAAACAACAAGATGAACATTCTCAAAAGAAGATTTTAGAAGCATTACAATTATTGTCTAATAGTATTGAGGAGTAAAGCATAAAACTTGTAATATTTAATTGTTTCCCACATTTGACGGTTTGTTGAACTTAAAAATGATGGGATTTTTTTATTTTAAAATTTAAGTAGTTATGGAAATGATAATACAAGTAGGAGGTGGCCTGATACTGGGTGCACTCATTGCAGTAATAATTCAAAGTGTGCTTCTAAAGAATAGAAAAGCACAAATTTTGAAAGAAGCTGAAAAAGATGGTGAGTCAATAAAAAAAGATAAAATTGTTCAAGCTAAGGAGAAATTTTTAAACTTGAAAGAGGAGCACGATAAAATGATTAAAAATCGTGAACGGAAACTCCAGTCTGCAGAAGACAGAACAAAGCACAAGGAAAAATCTTTATCAAAAAAGATTGAAGAAGTAAGCCGAAAAGAAAAACAACTGACCAATCAACAAAGAACGTTAGAAGAAAAAATAAAAGTCAATATAACCAAACAAGAAGAGCTTGAAAAAATTCAAGAAAAGCGTGTTGCAGAGCTTTCAAAAATTTCTGGGATGAACGTTGAAGAAGCCAAGAAGCAACTTATGGAGGCTTTAAAGGATGAAGCCCGAACAGACGCAATGGAACACATTAAAGACATTGCAGATGAAGCAAAGTTAAATGCCAATCAGGAAGCAAAGAAAATTATCATTCAATCTATGCAACGGGTTGCGCACGAACAAGCGATTGAAAATGCAGTTTCCGTATTCAACTTAGATTCGGACGACATTAAAGGTAGAATTATTGGTCGTGAAGGAAGAAACATTCGCGCCTTAGAAAGTGCTACAGGAGTAGAAATTGTTGTTGACGACACACCTGAAGCCATCTTACTCTCCTGTTTTGATCCTGTACGAAGAGAAATTGCAAGATTATCTTTACACCAACTTATTTCTGACGGACGTATCCACCCTGCAAGAATTGAAGAAGTGGTTGCAAAGACAAAAAAATCATTGGATGATGAAATTGCCGAAACAGGACGTCGTACTTGTATTGATTTGGGAATTCATGGATTGCATCCCGAACTTCTTAAAATGGTAGGAAGAATGAAATACCGTTCTTCTTATGGACAGAACTTATTACAACACAGTAGAGAGACAGCAAATATTGCGGCTACATTAGCGGCTGAGTTAGGTCTCAATGTGAAACTGGCCAAAAGAGGAGGTCTTCTCCATGATATTGGAAAAGTTCCTGAAGATGAGCCCGAATTGCCACACGCTATTTTAGGAATGAAACTGGCCGAGAAATACAATGAGAAAGCTGAAGTTTGTAATGCTATTGGTGCACACCATGACGAAATAGAAATGAATACCCTGATCTCTCCTGTTGTGCAGGTTGCCGATGCCATTTCGGGCGCGCGACCAGGTGCTCGACGCGAAGTCTTAGAGGCTTATATCAATAGAATTAAAGAACTCGAAAAAACAGCCTTAGCTTATGATGGCGTAAACAATGCTTATGCAATTCAAGCTGGTAGAGAACTTCGTGTGATGGTGGAAAGTGAAAAGGTAAACGACTTGCAAGCAGAGGAACTGGCTTTTGCCATCTCTCAAAAGATCCAAACCGAAATGACTTATCCAGGTCAGGTTAAAGTAACTCTAATTCGTGAAAAAAGAGCAGTAAGCTACGCAAAATAGTTTTTGGAATTGTGGAGTTTAACCCGGATTCAAACCAAAGGGCTTTTGCAACATAAAACAGCGGGCGTAGGTCTGTGTTTACTCTCTAATTTCCTCCACAATTCTACTTACCGCAGGACAAACCAGTGTATTTCTCATGGTTAATGGAAGAATTTGAGCCATGCGTTTGCGGTTGGTATGTGGATATTCTCTACAAGCTTTAGGGCGATCTTCATATACACTGCATTTATTGTCGTCCATTAAAAACGGACAAGGTGAAGATTGTAAAACATAATCTTGATCTTCATCAATGCGCAGGTATTCCTCAACAAAATCAGCAGGTTTTATGCGCAATCTTTTGGACAATCGTAGAATATCGATATCTCTAAAAATAGGACTGGTCGTTTTACAGCAATTGGCACATGACAAGCAATCAATCTCCTCAAATACCTTTTCATGTTTTTCATGAAATAAATCATCTAATTTTCGATCTGGTAAACGTTTCAGCCTCTTCACCAGTTTCTTATTCTTGCTCTTGTGGCTTTTTGCTATTTCTAAATCTGATTGGTATTTCATCAATACAAAAGTAGAGGAAATAAATTGAATACAAACCTTCTGCCTATCAATCTACTCGAAATTAAATTAGCTTCGCTGAGCTCACAAGTTCGGTTCATGAATAATGCGGTTTTTTTTTAAGAAGACATGAATAATGTAAGTTAATTCTATTTTTACACAAAAAAAACATTAATTTAGAACAAAAATGAAATCTTTTCTCTTCATAGCAACGGTTCTTTTTTTCTCGCTTTCGCTTTCTGCACAAACTAAATTATTCAAAGGCAATTCAACTAGTTATTTTGATTGTTTATACTCCATTAGTGAAAACAAAGTGTACAGTGGAAACTCAACAAGCTTTACAGATTGTCGATATACGATTAAAGAAAACAAGGTCTACCAAGGCAATACGACCAACTACAATGATTGTTTGTACACAATTTCTGAAAATAAAATATACCAAGGTAACTCTACCAGTTACACGAATTGTGTGTATACCCTTGAAAATGGAAAAGTTTATAAAGGCAATTCGACCAGTTTTACCGATTGTCTTCTCACAATAAAAAACAACAAAGTTTACCAAGGAAATTCCACAAATTACAATGATTGTTTGGTCACCTATGACGGCGACATTAAAGAAGCCTTAATCGCTGTGTTAATTGGTCCTTATTGAAGCGCCCACAACCGCTTATCTAATTCCTTTGTTAAAAAAATACCGTCAACAACCATGATATAAATCATTAGCTATATATGACTTATATCATGAATTATGAATGCAAAAAAGCTTTCCTTTACGATATGTTTTAAAAAACATATTGATAAATAATAAAATGAACATAAAATTCAGGTTTTGGCTTTATAGGGGAGAACATAAACTTCTTGGTAAAGGACGTGTAGAGTTATTAGAGAGAATAAAAGTGAACGGATCAATTGCTCAAGCTGCTAAAGAGATGAAAATGTCTTATCGTCAAGCGTGGCAAATGGTGAAAGAGATGAATGAACGTGCCGAAGCCCCATTTGTAATAAAACAACATGGAGGCAATAAAGGAGGAGGGACTCATTTAACCAAGGCTGGAGAAGGCGCTATTCGCAACTACCACGCTTTAGAAAATAAAATTCGTAATCTGATTGCTTTAGAAAAAGATAAAATTGAAATATGATAATAAGTGTTTATCAATAAAATGAAAAATATTGCATTTATCTGGCTACTGGTTCTGCTGATTTTTTCTTCATGTAAAGAAGAACAAGAGACGGAATTGCATATTGCCGTAGCTGCAAATATGCAGTTTGCAATGAAAGAATTGACAACAGCTTTTACGGATAAAACTGGAATTCCCTGTGCGTTAATCATAAGTTCATCTGGAAAACTAACCGCTCAAATTAAAGAAAATGCACCTTATGATGTTTTCATTGCTGCCAATATGAAATATCCAAATGTATTATTTAAACAAGGATACACCATCCAAAAACCAAAAGTTTATGCTTATGGTCAATTGGTGATGTGGTCTAATATTGACGGATTAAGACCCTCATTTAAAGCGCTCAATAGCAATGAAATAAACCACATCGCATTGGCTAACCCAAAGATGGCACCTTACGGTGAGGCAACTATAGAAGTCTTGAAACATCACAAACTTTATCTCGACGTTAAGGAGAAGCTGGTATATGGAGAAAGTATCGCACAGACCAATCAGTTTATAATTTCAAAAGCTGCTCAAATTGGATTCACAGCCAAATCGATAGTCCTGTCTCCAAA
Source organism: uncultured Fluviicola sp. (assembly GCA_964585545.1). Lineage (GTDB taxonomy): Bacteria > Bacteroidota > Bacteroidia > Flavobacteriales_D > Crocinitomicaceae > Brumimicrobium. The sequence goes on along the minus strand of CAZPDT010000011.1, from coordinate 42,531 downwards.
AATGAAAGGCAAAGGAAACTGGCTCGAAATAGATGATGCTAACTATTCTCCGATTGAACAAGGTATAGTAATTATGAAAAAAAGCAAAGTCAAGAAAAAGGCAAAGCAGTTTTATACTTTTTTATTTTCTAAAGATGCTCAAAATATACTCACAAATTATGGCTATAAAGTAGATAAGTCATGAATACATTAAAAGGAAGAATAACAAAAATAGAGACAAGTGGAAGTTTGTCTTTGATAGAGATAATGGTTGGGGCAATTCCGATTAAAACAATTCTCATAGAAACGCCCAATACATCCTCTTATTTACAAAAAGGCAACAATGTAACTGTAATTTTCAAAGAAACAGAAGTTGTTATTGGAAATGAAGGAGCACATCATATCAGTATGCAAAATAAACTAAAAGGCACTGTTGTTCAAATAAAAGTTGGACAATTGTTAAGCAAAGTAACAGTTGAAACAGCTATTGGTAAAATAAATTCAATAATTACATCAAACGCCGTGAAGCAATTGCATTTGAATATAGGCGCAAAAGTTGTTGTAATGATAAAAACGAATGAAATAATGATTGGAGAATGATAGATTGGCAACCTTTAATATTGACATTTCGATTGGCTTTGGTCACCACATTCTTCTTATTGTTGATTGCAATTCCACTTTCCTATTGGTTATCACACACCAAGTCAAAGATAAAGCCCATTATTGAAACCTTAGTGAGTATGCCACTTGTCTTGCCACCAACTGTTTTGGGTTTCTATTTGCTGATTGCTTTTAGTCCATCTAATGCAGTTGGTACATGGTTAAACGAATACCTCGGAATTCAACTGATTTTTTCATTTAAAGGATTGGTGCTTGCTTCTGTTATTTACAGTTTGCCTTTTATGGTACACCCCATCCAGGCCGGATTTTCCAATTTATCATCGACTGTAACGGAATCCTCCTATTTGTTAGGAAAATCAAAAACGACTACGCTTTTCAAAGTATTGCTACCCAACATAAAGCCTTCTTTACTTACAGGAATTGTCCTTTCTTTTGCGCATACAATAGGTGAATTTGGTGTTGTCCTCATGATTGGAGGAAATATGTCTGGAAAAACAAAGGTAGCCTCCATTGCAATTTATGATGAAGTGGAGTCGCTTAACTATGCTGCTGCTAATACCTATTCTCTTATTCTATTTGCCATCACCTTTAGTATCTTATTAATGGTTTATTTAATCAATGGTGGTTATATCAAACGACTTATAAAATGATTTCAATTGCTTTACAAAAAATATTAAAGTCTGAAGTTGGAACAATGGATCTCAACATTAAAATGAACATTGAGCAAGGTTCATTTATTGCTTTATATGGTGACTCGGGAGCAGGGAAGACCTCGATTCTCCGTATGTTATCAGGACTTCTTCAGGTTGATAAAGGACAGATAATTGTAGACCAACAAACTTGGTTAGATACAGAAAATAAAATTTGTGTAAAACCTCAAAGAAGAAAAATTGGATTTGTCTTTCAAGACTATGCGTTGTTTCCAAACATGACCGTAAGAGATCATCTAGAATTTGCATTAGAAAAAGGACAGGACAATACAATAATTGAGGAATTAATAACCATTGTTGAATTGCGTGAACTACAACACCAAAAACCCAAACTTCTTTCTGGAGGACAAAAGCAACGATTGGCATTGGCTAGGGCATTGGTGCGAAAACCAAAAATTCTATTGCTTGACGAACCTCTTTCTGCTATAGATTCAACGATGCGAACAAAGTTACAAGATTATATTCTAAAGGTTCATCACCAATTTAATCTCACCACCATTTTAGTAAGTCACAACATAAGTGAAGTGGTAAAGATGGCCGACAAAATGTTTGTTCTCAAAAACGGAATTATAGTCAAAGCGGGACATCCAATTTCTGTTTTTACAAATCAACAACTCAGCAGAAAGTTTCAATTTTCTGGAGAAATAGTTCAAATAAATAAGGAAGATGTTGTTTATATTTTAACAGTATTGATTGGGAAAAGTTTTGTACGGGTAATTGCGGAGAATTCGGATGCTGATTCATTGGTCATAGGAGACAATGTGATTGTAGCCTCAAAAGCGTTTAACCCAATTATACAAAAAATAAAATGATGCGAACCTTTTATTTTTTTAAGGGCAAAATCTAAAAAAAAGCCCTCAATTACAGAGGGCTAAAAAACTGTTTAAGAAGTATATAATGATAGGTTAATTGTTTTTTGAAGGTTGTCCTTTTTTCCATTTACGTGAGGTACGAATGTCCTTTCTATCCCAATTCCAACGCACCTGTTGGTATCTTCTCCATGTATAATCTAATGGATAAACAAGGAAGTGCATAAATCGAGTAAACGGAATAATTCCAATTATTGCAAAAGCGGAAATAACGTGTATTTTTAAGGACAGTGAATTTACACTTGAAATGGCTTCAATTTGGGGGTCAAATACAAAAATCGAACGAAGATAAGGTGTGACAAAAGAAGCAAACCAAGACGAACCCCAGCGACTGAAATAAGCAACAAGTAATCCTGTTGTTATTTGTGTTACAAGAATAAGTAGAACAACCACATCCATTTTGCTCGTTACAATTTTTGCCCGTTTATCGGTTAATCTACGCCGTATGAGCAACAAAATTCCAAGAAAAGCAGATAGACCGAAGACAAAAGAAGTCACTTCAAGAATAAGCAAGCGAACTGGATGTCCGTTCCATGCAAGTAAAGAAGATGGAAATAGAAAAGCAATTAAATGCCCGAAAAACAACATAAATAATCCCCAGTGGAATAACTGACTTGCAAGGAAAAGTTTTTTCCCTTCAAGAAATTGTGAAGACAAAGAAGATACAGTAAATCCTTTGTTTTTGTAACGGTAAATAGAACCGATTAGAAAAATTGCTAAACAAGTGTATGGAAATACAACAAATAATAAATAGTTCATATTAGTCAAGTTTATTTAAAAAGGCAAACTCTTTTGCGTCTTTATTTTGGTTTTTATTAATATTCTGTACTGCAGTTTTTTTATTAAAAAACGAATGGTGGTGTGGTGTTTTAAGAACCGCATTGTCTTCAGTAATGATTTCCTTCTCTCCAAAATCTTCCCTTAACACCTCTAATAAAGCAGAGAAACAACTTTTATAGACATTTCCTCGATTCAAATCCTCTTGAATAATTGCCCTGTGCATTTTTCGAAGGATTTTCATTTTCATATCAATTCTTGCTGAATTAAATTCAGCGATCATTTTCTTTAAACAAGGGTTAAAAATGTTCAAGACCAAATCTTCAACAAAAGCATCGTCATCAGATTTTGTCATTAAAACTAGAATATTGCAAATGTTATCAGGCAAATCTGAACCACAATCATTATTGAGCTTGCGTTGTTCTTCTTGCATATTTAAAAGAAAAGCGCCTCGTTTATAGTCCTCTCCAAACATCACATACCCCAAATCAAGGTAACAAATTGGCTGTACATCAAATGTTTTTGTAAACAATTCTTGCATTTCATCCAATGAACACAAATCGATATAACTAGAAAAGGGTTGCAATAACTTTCCTGCTTCGGGATAATGTTTATCAAGGAAGCCTTGGCTCTTTTTCACCTGAGAAAAGAAATCCTTTTCTGGATATTTAAAGAGTTCTGCCAGCGTTGTGTAATAGTTCTTTTTAGCTTTCATTTGCTCATTTGTTTTAATGCATGATTCAAATAACTTATAATCCTCTTGCAGGCTTCTCCCTAAATCCAAATCCAGATGTACCTTTTACATCAGCAGTACTTTCAAGCATTTCTATAGACTCTTCTCGATGTGCAGGAGGGATAACAAACCGCTCTTCGAATGTAGCCAAAGAGGTCAGCCTAAAAATTGCATCAGCAGTATCGCCATCAAGGTTCACTTCACCCATTGCCTTTTCAACAATTTCTGGTTCCACATCTTTAACGGTTGTTTGTCTTCTGTGCCATCTCACCGCCATAAGTCGTTTAAGTACTTCAACAATTTTATCGGTATTTCCAGCCGAGAAAAGGTTGGCAAGATATTTAATAGGGACACGGTTATTTTCTATTCCACCCCAAAGGAATTGTGTATTTTTTTCTTCGTAAATTCCATCTTGAACTGACGCCATTCCCGGCATGAGTGCAGGAACATAAAATAAATTAGGAATTGTTCTGAACTCAGCGTGAAGTGGAAGTGCAATTTTCCATTCCTTTACAAATTTGTAAACAGGTGAATCTTGAGCAGCTTTAATGGTTGAATCAGCAATACCATTCTTCTTTGCCTCCTCAATTACCTTAGGGTCGAATGGGTCGAGATAAATTTCCAGTTGTCGATCGACCAAATCATGGTCATTGGGAGTTGCGGCTACTTCTTCAATTTTGTCGGCATCATAAAGTAAAACACCCAAATACCGGATTCTACCAACACATTGGTGCATACAAGCAGGTGCCTGACCTGATTCTAATCGGGGATAGCACAAGATACATTTCTCGGATTTCCCTGTGTTCCAATTGTAATATGATTTCTTGTAAGGACAAGCCGTAACACACATTCTCCATCCTCTACAAACCTTTTGATTAATCAGAACAATACCGTCTTCTCCCCTTTTGTAAATCGCTCCTGAAGGACAAGAAGCAACACAAGCTGGATTCAAACAATGGTTACAAATTCGAGGCAAGTAAAAGAAAGTCATTCTTTCCAATTGAAACATAACTTCCTGTTCTGCCTCACTTAAGTTTTTCAGGTTAATGTCCTCTCGTGCATAATCCATAGACCCTCCTAAATCATCATCCCAGTTAGGCCCTGCCTTTACATCAATATGTTCACCTGTCACCAAAGATATAGGTCGTGCAGTAGGTTGGTCATCACCTTCTGGTGCAGTAAATAAATCTTCATATTTATAAGTCCAAGGCTCATAATAATCATCCAATACTGGAAGATGTGGATTGTGGAAGATGTTTTTTAAACCCCGTAATTTTCCAGCTCCTTTGAGCTTTACTGAGTCTCCATTTACTTCCCATCCCCCTTTATAGATTTCTTGATCCTCCCATTTTGTAGGATAACCTGTTCCTGGTTTTGTTTCTACATTATTCCACCACATATATTCTGCCCCCTTTCTATCTGTCCAAAGGTTCTTACAGGCAATAGAACAGGTGTGGCACCCGATGCATTTGTCGAGGTGAAAAACCATTGATACTTGTGATCTAATATCCATATTTCTCGGTATTTAATTATTTTTAAAATTCTACTTTTTTCATTTTCCTAACAAGCACATGGGTATCTCTCTGAGGTGCCACAGGGCCCCAATAATTGAGGTGGAAAGTGAACTGACCGTAGCCTCCAACCATCTGACTTGGTTTCAAGTGTACTCGTGTAAAACTGTTGTGTCCTCCTGCTCTTTTCCCTCCTCTTTCTTGAGATTTTGGAACAGAATAAGTTCTTTCAGGTGAATGGTACACAATACATACGCCTGCTGGAATTCTTGAACTCACACAAGCACGTGTACAATACACACCGTGGTCATTGTATACTTCTACCCAATCGTTGTCATTAATATCCATTGCTGCTGCATCTTCTTCACTCATCCAACAAGGCTCCATACCTCTTGAAAGGGTAAGCATTCGCAAGGTGTCACCATACGTGGAATGAATATGCCACTTCCCGTGTGGTGTAAGACAGTTGAGCATTTTTGCCTGTCCATCATTTACAGTTTTTCGAATATCTCCATAAACTGAAGGAAGTGGTGATGGTTTATATGTTGGCAAATGCTCGCCAAAAGCGATATAACCTTCGTGATCCAAATACATGGATTGTCGACCTGTTAAAGTTCGCCAAGGCACCAAACGATCAACATTATACGTATAAGCACAATAAGCTCTTCCATCGTTCATTAAACCACTCCAAAAGGCAGCATTATTATACCGTCTCACTTGAGCTTGTAAATCTTTATAGTCAAATTTCACATCTTTGCTTCCCATGGCTAAATCTACAAGTTCTAGCCCTGTTTTCTTTTCCATGGTTTCATAAGAACGAATACTTAAGTTTCCATTGGTTAACGCAGAAAGTTTTAACACTGCATTTACAGCTTCAGTGTCTTCTTTTAGTGAAGGATATTCTACACCATCTATTTTTTGTACGTGGCGTTTATCCTCTATCATTTTATCATATACATCATTGGCCATAAACGAGACCCCATGGGCTCCAATTGGCTTTGTTCTTATGTTGGGGCCTAAAGAAATATACTTGTTGTATATCTGAGTATAGTCTCGCTCCACCATCACAATTTTATGCATTGATTTCCCTGGAATTGGCTCGCATTCACCTTTTCCCCAGTCTTTTATGCTCGGTTGTGAAATTTCATCAATTGAATCATGAGAAAGAGGAAGATTTACCGTATCCTTAATTGGATCAGGCATATAATCCTTAGCCATCTCACTTACTTTCTTTGCAATTAATTCAAATATTTGCCAGTCGCTTTTAGATTCCCAAACTGGTGCAATAGCAGGAGAAAGTGGATGAATAAATGAGTGCATATCTGTTGAGTTAAGATCTGCTTTCTCGTACCAAGATGCTGCGGGTAAAATAACATCAGAATAAAGTGCAGATGTATCCATTCGAAAATTGAGATCTACCACCAGGTCCATTTTACCTTTGGGCGCTTCTCTCCAAATTATTTCCTCTACATGCTCATGCGCCACCTCATCAGCAATATCATTGTGATGAGTACCCAGATAATGGTTCAGCATATATTCATGTCCTTTCATCGATGCCAATAATGCATTCCCTCTCCAAATAAACCAATTCCGAGGAAAGTTCACCTCTGCATCACAATCCGTGATAGAATACCTCAGTTTTTTTGATTTTAGTTGATCAACAATATAGTCCTGTATCTCTTTATCCGTTTTTGCACCACTTTTTTCAGCATCAGCAACAACTTCAAAATTACTTTTATCGTATTGTGGATAAAATGGCAACCATCCATTTCTAACTGCTTTCACAGCCATATCTGCAGTATGCATATTTCCATATTTACTGTTCTCTGGGATAGAATTATAATCAGCTTGATTGCCATCATATCGCCACTGATCTGTATTGATATAATGCCAAATAGGCGCTTGTTGCATGCGGTTTGCACTTATCCAGTCCTTCCCAGACATAATAGCACTCCACGAATCAACAGGAGCGAGTTTTTCCTGTCCCACATAATGGTTCATTCCTCCACCATTTACACCGTTGCATCCTGTAAATAATTGTGCTTGAATAGCAGCTCTGTACATTAAATTTCCATGAAACCAGTGGTTGATACCAGCACCAGTAATTACCATGCATTTCCCTTTGGTACTCTCTGCTGTGCTTGCCCATTCTCTTGCAAAGCTAATCACTGTTTTCCTTCCTATACCTGTAAATATTTCATTCCATGCAGGGGTATAGGCTGCTTTCTCATCTTCATAATCTGTTGGATATTCACCAGTGAGCCCTCGAGGGACACCGTAATGTCCCATCATAATATCATAAATGGTTGCCACTGGTACTTTTTGTCCATCAACTGTATCAAGATACTTTACGGGAACTCCTCTATTTGCTTTATTTTTTAAACCAAACTCTGTATATTCTACTTGAAGTATATCGTCACTCTTATCAATAAGAGTCAATTCAGGATTGTACTCAGAATTATCCATACCGTCCTCATATCTCAAATTCCATTTCCCGATATTGTCTTCTTCCTTGTCCCACCGTTGTCCCATTCCACCTTTTGTCATAACAGGCTTTCCTGAATCGGTATCCAAATTTAAAAACTTCCACTCTCCATTTTCTACATCTTTATATTTAGCTATTCTATTGGCTCTAAATAATTTTCCAGGTAAATAATGATCACCTTCTTTATTCAATTCTACAAGAAAAGGAGAATCGGTATAGCGTTTTACATACTCGATAAAATAAGGTACTTGACGATCAACATGGTATTCTTTAAGGATTACATGTGTTACTGCCATCCAAAAAGCTCCATCAGAACCTGCATGAACAGGAATCCATTGGTCGGCATGCTTTGCAACCATGCTAAAGTCCGGCGACATCACAACTGTCTTTGTTCCATTGTGTTTTGCTTCTGAGAAGAAATGAATATCTGGTGTACGTGTCATTCCTAAATTGGCACCCATCGAAACACAAAACTTAGAATTAAACCAGTCAGCACTTTCACTCACATCAGTTTGCTCACCCCACACCTCAGGAAAGGCTGGTGGCAAGTCACAATACCAATCGTAAAAACTTAAGCTCACGCCTCCTAAAAGTTGCAAATACCGTGTCCCAGAGGCAAAACTCATCATACTCATGGCGGGGATAGGAGAAAATCCTATAATTCTATCTGGGCCATATTTTTTAACAGTATAAAGGTTAGAAGCAGCAACAAGTTCAATTACCTCATCCCATTTTGCTCTACGAAATCCCCCTTTTCCACGTGCCCTTTGGTAACGTGCTCTTTTCTTAGGATCATTTTGAAGATTTTCCCATGCTTTTATAGGATCTCCATTCGCTTTGGCTTTTTCTTGTTTAAACAAATCAATTAAAGCACCTCGCATCAATGGATATTTAACACGAATTGGACTGTAGAGATACCACGAATAAGAAATTCCCCTTTGACAACCTCTTGGCTCATAAGGCGGAAGCGTTTCTTCAAGTAGTGGATAATCCAGTGCTTGGGTTTCCCAAACAACAATTCCTTCTTTTACATGAATCATCCATGAACATCCACCAGTACAGTTTACACCATGTGTACTTCGTACCACTTTATCATACTGCCAGCGGTTACGGTAGAACTCCTCCCATTTTCGGGTCTTAGGCGAAATGATATCTTCAATCCAACTCATAGTTTTCGTTTTTAATTTTCAATTTTATTGTATTTTAATGTGATGTGATTTGACGTTCAAATATTTTCTTCTTCACAGTATACTTCTTTCTTTTTCTCCAAACCAAAAGAATAATAACAATCCACACAATCAATCCTCCTCCACCCCATAACAGCAGCGGACTGATTGATTCCACAGGATGCGTTTCATTTTCTTTCTCAACTTTGTTTAAAAAAGCTGTAATGGCATAAATTTCTTCTTCTGTTATTGGTCGGTCTTTATACGATTCTGTCATTGCTGGAAAAGGAGGAGCATTTAAAATCCCAGATATTCCTGCATCTCCTCCCATACGTTTATAAACAGTAGTTAAATCTTTTGCAAGTAGTCCACCAGGAATAATGCGATCCGTATTCACATTATGACAAGAAATACAAGAAGCACCTTTATTGGTTAATCTTTTTTCCCCGTCAAAGAGACGTTGACCCAGTAAAATTTCTTCTTCAGTTGCCTCGTCAGTGCTTTTCATAGGTGTTTTAGGTGTTTTTGTTGTAGTAACTTCTCCACCACTTGTACTGTTCTCCTTCATATATTGAATAACAGCTTTGAGTTCCTCAGAAGAAAGGTTTTGATCGGGCATGGGGATGCTATTGAACTCTTCAAAAATTGCAACAGCTTCTTTATCTCCACTATTTACTAAATCTTGGGATGACAATATCCATTTTTCCAACCATTCATTACTCCTCAATGAAGTAATTCCATTAAGGTCTGGACCAACTAAATCGCCACCTCCAACAGTGTGACATGCGGCACAGTTTTTCTTAAATACCTCTGCCCCGTTTTGTCCAAAAATCATTTGCGGAACAATTACAGAAATCACTAAAAATAATGTGCTTAATAATGTTAAGCGGTACGTGTTTAAAGTTCTCATTTTTGTGTTTCGAAAACTTGCCATAAGGGTCTTTTTTACTTCCATAGTGTTTTGAAATGAAATTAATTTCTGCAACAAATTTATAATACTAGTTTCTTAAAAAATATGATCTAAGTCATAGCAACTACATGATTGTCATCATATTATATAATGATAATGGATTGTACTTTTGTCGTATACTTATTAAACACTTGACTTATTTAGGAGAAAACAAACCCATTTTAATAAGGAATATGAAGATGGTATGCTCTAAATAAATTATTGAAATTTTAACTCTATTAGATAAAAAATATTGATGTATGGAAACTGTTGCAACTAAAAAATCACATCGCATTCTTTTCATGAACACGTTCACATTTACAGTTAGTTTTGCTGCTTGGATGTTGAATGGTGTATTGGTCACTTTTCTTGTAAATAACGGGGTATTTGATTGGAATCCTATAGAAATTGGATGGTTGCTTGGTGTTCCTGTCTTGGTAGGCTCGGTTTTTCGTTTACCAATAGGAATTTTAACTGATAAATTTGGCGGTAAATGGGTAATGTCTTCACTATTAATTTTCTGTGCCATCCCAATGTTCTTTTTATCACAAGCAAATAGCTTTAGTGTCTTTCTTTTCTTGAGTTTTGGCTTCGGAATGGCGGGAAGCATCTTCGCGGCAGGCGTGGCTTATACTTCGTTATGGTATCCAAAAGAAAAACAAGGTACTGCACTCGGTATTTTTGGTGTAGGGAATGCTGGTGCTGCCTTAACAACTTTATTTGCTCCAACAATACTTAAACAACTCACACATGAAGGAAGTTATTTAGAAGGATGGCGTACCTTGCCACAATTATATGCTGCTTTATTAGTGGCAATGGCGGTCATCTTTCTTTTAACAACTGAAAATAGAAAATCAACAGAAGTAAAGTCAATGGCAGAGCGATTAGCACCTCTGAAAGAAGTTAGAGTGTGGCGTTTTGGACTCTACTATTTTTTTGTATTTGGAGGCATCGTAACATTAGCACAATGGCTGCTCCCCTACTATATAAATATGTATTCTGTTTCAATCATTGCAGCGGGTATCTTAGTTTCTGCATTTAGTTTACCTGCTGGGTTAATTCGAGCAGTTGGAGGTTGGCTTTCCGATAAAGTCGGGGCGCGACTCGTCCTCCTATGGGTGTTTGGTGTTAGTCTTGTCTGTCTTATCTTTTTATTTCCTCCACGGATGGAGATTCGTGCTCCAGGTCAAGGTGTTATGGCCAGCAAACCAGGCACTGTAATGTCGATTACAGACAGTACCATCACTGTAGATAATGATATTTATACGCTACAACCTCAGAGCAAGCACACCTCAAATTCTGGAATTCGTTTGGGCATCTTCCACAGTGAAGATGAAGACTTTACCCCACTTCCCACTTCATCATTTTGGCAAGAAGCTCAAGTAAAAGTAGGTGATGAGATAATGAAAGGTCAATTACTGGCGAAAGGATTTACCCATATTTATTTTCAAGCCAACAAATGGATATTCTTTACCTTAATTTTCATCCTTGGAATTATGATGGGACTAGGTACAGCCGCCGTTTACAAACACATTTCTGATTACTATCCAACAAATATTGGAACAGTTGGAGGAATTGTAGGGGTGATTGGTGGCTTAGGCGGATTTGTAAGTCCTATCATCTTTGGATACTTATTAAAAGTAACTGGGGTGTGGACAACTTGTTGGATGTTCCTTGCGGTAATTGCTTTAATTTGTATTGTTCTGCAACGGACAGCAATTAAAGCCACCAAACAAACCGAAGAAGTAGAATGATTTATTAATGCAAAAGATACAACTTAAATAAAAAGATTGAACCGAATAAAACATACGATAATTTGAAGTTAACAAACACACTTTCTTTATCATCAGCATTGAAGGAAATGATAAAAAATCTTCCTCCTTCCTATTTTGCTATGGTCATGGCTACAGGTATTGTCTCTGTTGCTGCGGGTTTGTTTGATATGCCCATTATTGCATTGGGATTGTTTTGGTTAAATGTCCTGGCTTATGCAATACTGTGTGTGGCTTTTATTCTTCGTTTTGCCTTCTTTAGAAAAGAGTTTCTTTTTGATTTATTTGACCATGCTTGTGGCCCTGGATTTTTTACTATTGTTGCCGCTACGTGTATACTTGGCGCACAATTTATCGAATTATGGGACAACTATTTGATTGGAACGGTTCTTTGGCTATTGGCCATCGTTTTTTGGTTAATTATTACCTATACAGTCTTTACAACATTTACCATTAAAGAAAAGAAGCCCCCCCTTGAAAAAGGCATTAATGGAGCATGGCTATTGGCAGTCGTTGCAACACAAGCGCTCGCTGTATTAAGTGCAAGATTATCTATGCATTTCGAAGCTCATAAACTCATTATCAACTTCTTTGCTTTCTCAATGTGGCTCTGGGGTGGAATGCAATATATTTGGATGATTTCACTCATTTTTTATCGGTATACTTTTTTTAAATTTTCACCCGCTGACCTTTCACCTCCATACTGGATCAATATGGGGGCAATGGCCATTTCTACACTTGCAGGAGCATTGTTAATTAATAACACAGACCACGCTCCATTTTTACTCTCTACACTTGCCTTTCTTAAAGGATTTACAATCTTTTATTGGGCTACTGGTTCATGGTGGATTCCAATGCTTGTTATTTTAGCTCTTTGGCGTCATATTTATAAGGGGTTTCCGCTCACTTATGACCCTTTATACTGGGGCGCAGTCTTCCCATTGGGCATGTATACAGTAGGTACTTATATGCTCGCAAAATCAATGAGTCTAGAATTTCTACTGCCCATCCCTAAATATTTTATTTATGCAGCATTACTCGCATGGTTGGCTGCATTTATTGGATTAACAAGACAGATGGGGAAAAGAATATTTTATCAAAAAACAAATATATAAATCAAATACAATCTAAAAATACAATATTATGGCAGCGCAAGAACAGAAACTACCTCCTGAAATATCTAAAAGAAATCAGGAAAGAAAAAATGGACATAAAGTTGGAAAAAAGAAAAAATCTGTTTCTCAACCAAAGCCATCTCCCATCCAGAACAATAAGTGGTTAAATGATTTGGAGAATTCTCCAATGGATCCGCATGAGGAGGAGGGAAAAATCACCATGAATAAAGAGGATATTTCAGATGCCGTTCAAGTATTAATGAATGAACATGAAGCGGTTCTACAAGTCGTAGTGGAGTTTGAACAAGCAATTGAATCGTACAAAAGAAAACAATACAACCTCACTGACGAAATCAATGCTTCTTTTTCAAAGTTCTTTAAATGTTTTGATGAAGAGTTGCTTCCGCACAACAGAAAAGAAGAAAAGACATTGTTCCCTATTCTAAATGAACGTCTCTTAATGGCTGGTGAACACAGTAAAGGTAAAAAGCAACTTACAGCCATAGACGTAATGGAAGATGATCATGTCAAGTTCATTCAGCTAGGTGCTCTCTCATTTAACTTACTAGGGCTAGCAACAAGAATTGTCGATGAACAATCCCGATTTTTTATCCTTAATGCAGCTTATGAAACATCGCGCGAATTAATAGACTTGATAAAACTTCACATTTACCGAGAAGATGAAACGCTTTTCCCCATTGCCCAAAAATATCTTTCTGAAGAAGAACTCATATCTGTATATGAAGAAATGGAGAAACTATAATTATAAAAAAATGAATAGAACAATTGTATTATGGATGCACAAAAATCTTTAAACATAGCAACATTAGTTCCTCTTTTCAAGAATCAAATCATATTGAATCGTTTTGATCACTTGGTGGAAGGACAAGCCTTTTCTATACTTAATAATTGCGATCCCCAGCCTATTTATTATCGTCTACTTGTGGAGAGAGGGCCTGTTTTTAATTGGAAATATTTAGAGAAAGGTCCCCAACAATGGAAAGTCGAAATCAAAAAATTAAAGAACAATGAAAACGACCTACAGATTGGAGAAATTGTTGCTAAAGATTATCGTAAAGCAGACGTTTTTCGACGGTATGGGATTGATTTTTACTGTGGGGGGAGAAAAACCCTAGAAAAAGCCTGTGAAAATAAGAAAATTGATATTGAGGAAATAAAGGAAGCGTTAAAAGAGGTAGAGAAAACCCCCCTTCCTTCTGCTATTGATTATAACAAATGGCATTTAAGCTTTTTAATGAATTATATTGTCAACACCCATCACCGTTACGTTACAGAGGTGGATCCTGAAATTCATGAATTCATGCAAAAAGTAGCCGAAGTATATGCTGAAAAGCATTATGAAATCATTGATATAGCAAGATCTTTTATTAAAACTTCGAGCGAATTAAAACAACATCTGTTGAGGGAAAAAACAATTTTATACCCCTATATAAATAAGCTCATTAAAGCAAAAAATGAACAAACTGAGCTTCCTCAATTATCATTTGGCTCTGTAACTCAACTCATAAGAAAATTAGAGATTGAACACAACAATATGCATTATGAAATGAAGGAAGTAGAATTCATAAGCAATAATTTTACTCTACCCGAAGACGCAGACATAATATTTAGTAATGCGTATACTAAACTAAAATTATTCTTGGATGAGCTTTTACTTCACATCCATCTAGAAAATAACATCCTATTTCCAAAGTGTATTGCTTTGGAAAAAGAACTTATGAAAAATAGCAAAGTGGATTCAATGCCGTAATTCATTTTGTGAAACAATAGATTTTAATTTTTTAATCATATATGATATATATCATTTTTTATTCACTAAATTTTAACGTAATTTATACAAAAACATACAGTTATGAGCAAAATTGAAAAAGCAACAGAGAAAAAAGAAGTCTCGAAAGAAGCTCAAAAAACACCTTCTCATAGAATCCGAATGAAAGGACTCAATATAAAACGACCTCAAAATACTCCTTCTAATGGTCAAACCTCTAAAAATTCTGACACAGTAGAGATAAAGAAAGAAGATATGTCGGAAATGTTAAAAACCTTTATGGAAGAACATAAGGCCATGATTAAGGTGATTGAGGAGTTTGAAAAAGGAATTATTGAATACAAAGTAAATGGATATGACCTTAAACCAGAGATCAACGCCGCCTTCTCAAAGTTTTTTAAGTGTGTTGATGAAGAGTTGCTCCCCCACAGCAGGAAAGAAGAAAAAGTGTTGTTTTCCCATTTGAATAAAAAATTAACTCAAGCGAAACAATTCATTACTGATGATAGAAAAATCACTGCAGTAGATGTCATGGAAGACGATCATGTAAAATTTATCCAACTTGGCGCACTTTCATTTAATTTACTCGGTTTGGCTACACGAATGGCAGATGAACGCTCAAAGTTTTTCGTACTTGATACAGCTTACGATACTTCTCGTGAATTTATTGAACTCATAAAACTTCACTTCTATCGAGAAGAAGAAACAGTGTATCCTCTCGCCCAAAAATACATTTCAGAAGAAGAGTTTGAAATGCTTCAAAAAGAAATGATAAACTTTTAATTATGATAACTGACCAATATAATAGGGTTCACGATTATCTGCGCATCTCGTTAACCGAACGCTGCAATCTTCGTTGTTTTTATTGTATGCCCGAAGAAGGTGTGCCTCATCGGCCACGTTCAGAATTCATGACTCTTGATGAAATAGTAAAAATGACTTCAGCTTTTGTGTCACTTGGTGTAAAAAAAATACGTTTGACTGGAGGTGAACCTCTGGTTCGGAAAGATGCAAAAGAGATTCTTATCGCCTTATCAAAATTTCCCGTTGAGCTTGCCATCACCACAAATGGAATTATGGTTGATCGGTTTATTGATACATTTAAATCATCTGGAATAGAATCAATCAATGTGAGCTTAGATTCTCTTAAAGAAGAAAAATTCAACGCTATTACGAGGAGAAATTACTTTGAGAAAGTGATGTCAAATATCAATTTACTATTGCAAGAAGGTTTTCACGTAAAAGTAAATACTGTAGTTATTAAAGGTGTAAACGATAATGAAATTACTGATTTTGTTGAATGGACACACCATAAAAATGTACATGTCCGTTTTATAGAATTTATGCCTTTCGACGGCAACAAATGGGATTGGAGCAAAGGCTATTCATTTAAGGAAATTCTTTCAAAAATAGAAGAAAAATTTGGGGATACAATCTCAAAACTCGATGATGGAAAAAACGCTATTGCAAAGCGCTTTACCATTAAAAATTATAAAGGAACTTTTGCTGTAATTAGTTCCGTTACCAACCCATTTTGCGATACGTGCAACCGAATGCGTTTAACCGCTGATGGAAAAATGAAAAACTGTCTTTTTTCTGCAGGAGAAACAGATTTACTTTCTGCTATGAGAAACGGAGAAGATGTTGTTCCTCTTATTCTGGAGTCGGTATGGAAGAAAAAAAAGGTGCGTGGTGGCATGAGTTCTTTTGAGGAGTTTTCTTCTTCATCCAACAACCAGAAGAACCGAAGCATGATAACAATCGGAGGTTAATTTTTAATTTTAATATGAAAAATTTGTCTATTCAAAATAGTAATGATAATAGTGATCAGGAAAACCTGCTCTATCAATACTGTTCTTCAGAATGGCATCCTTATATTGATTTAAATCAAATTAAAATTAAGATTAAAAAAAGTGGCATTCTGTTCACTGAGGAAGAAGAGATGCAAGGGATCTACCTCTTGGATAAAGGTGTTGTAAAAATTGTTTCTGGAAGTGATACAAAAAGTGAACGTATATTTCGATTCACTTCAAAAGGAAATATTATAGGACATCGAGCCATTTCATCCGACCGATATCCGATCTCTGCTGTTGCACTGACTGATACTGAATTGACTTTTATTCCCAAAAACACATTTATTAAGCTCCTAAAAATGAATGCGGAACTCTCCATGTTCTTAATCAATTATTTTGTAGAAGAAGTAAGAAAGATAGATGCAAGAATAAAATACAGAACCCAATTGGACATCAAGCAATATATTGGCTACATCATACTATTGCTCATTGATACTTTTGGTTATGATGATGTTATACCTAACAAACTAAGCTTTACCCCATCTCGAAGAGATTTTGCTCGTTTTGCTGGCAATACCTACGAGACAATCATAAGGGTATTGTTGTATTTACAAAAAGAAAAATACTTTAAGTTAAAAGAGAAAGAAATATATATCACCAATGAAATAGGTTTACGAAAATTTGTAGAAATAAAATTATAGACAATGGAAAACGAAAATAAAAAAATAATAGTTGAAAGCGAAATGATTGAATCTGCATTTGATTTTTGGCTCAATGACCATGAACATATTCGTTCCCCTTTCCCTGCATATATTCAAGGAAAACTTAAGAATGAAGCCATTGATAAGTTTACCGATTGGACAACAAGAGTCTCTGAGAAAAAAGCCAGTAAAGATGTAAATGATGTAATCGTTACAGAAAAATTTGAGGAAATACTTTTCGAAACTGGTGCAGAAATGGTGGCGACTGAAGATGAGAAACTCACCATACTTTATCCCTTCATGCCCCGCATTGGAGACGTTATTAAAGACAAAGACAAAGGAGAAGAAAGTACAGTTCTTGACCGAACCCACCTCAAACGTGGCGACAATTCATTTTTAAAAGTAAAGTTAAAAACCATTGACTCAGGTGAAAATTGGGAAACAGAGTTTGAATTGCCTGAATAACGGATTGAATCCGAGCTATTCTGCCTTTGGAAATTGTTTCCGTTGCTTAATTCGCCCGTCTCGGTTGTAATAAATAACAGTACCCACTAATTTATCGTCTTGGTAGTGGCCTTCACTTTCCTTTTGACCATTTGCATACCAATGTGTGAATTTCCCATTCAACTTATCATTTTTATAGATGCTTTCACTCACTTTATTTCCATCCCTGTCCCAAATTGTCCAAAGTCCATCGCGCTTCCCTTTGTGAAAAGTGCCTTGCATCTGTTTCTTGCCATTTTCATAATACCAAGTCCATGTTCCCTCATCATGTCCGTTGACATGTTCTCCCTCAATCTTGGGCATACCATTGCTGTAACTCCAGTTGCCTGAACTGTATTCGTATTGTATCCAAATATAAACAAGCAGTATACAAGTTCCGATTACTCTATAAAAACGTAAACTGTTTCTTACAGATGAGCGGTCTACCATAATGTGTTATGTGTCGTATTTTTGCAAATCTTTCGTCTTGTCTGCTTCTAAAACGTAAATCCTAGTCGGATTTAATACATAAATATCCATTCCAAAATTAATTGCTTTCTTATCCTGTAGCCCTTTAAGAATATTGTGATTTTCATCGTCCAGAGAGAAAACAACAAAATGTTTATCATCAAAACAGTCCAAGAGCTTTTCAACAATAGAAAAGCCTGCATCCAACAGGTTGACTTCTTCAATGGTTTCTTCTGAATAATCTACACCATATTCATTTTTAAAGATTTCCCTCATCTGTTTGTGGCTATCGAAAAAGTCATCCATTGATTTGATTTCCCATATTGCCATGTTTTCGTACATATAGTACTTTTCATTAAAATCAGTAATTACCATAGTTTATAATTTAAAATTTAATTGTGTCTTGCTCCTCCTATTACTCTAAAAATATGAAGTATAGAGGGAAAAAGTGCATCCATTGATTCTTTCGCTCCTTTTGTAGAGCCTGGCAATGCCAACACCAAACAGTTGCCTTTCATTCCTGCTACACCTCTCGACAACATAGAAAAAGGTGTTCGGTCTTGTCCATAATTCCTTGCCGCCTCCATAACACCAGGTATTTCACGATCCAATAAAGGACGAATCGCTTCTGGAGTAACATCTCTTGGCGAAAGTCCTGTCCCTCCAGTCAATATAATAATGTCATTTTTTTCTTGGTGACGTTCCTCAACTTTTTGTTGAATGATTTCAGACTCATCTGGAATGATCTCATAATCAGTTACACGAACATTACAACTTTCTAACTTCCTCATTATGGACTTACCTGCACGGTCTTCCTTGTCTCCTTTTGAAATACTATCTGAACAAACGATTACAGCCGCTTTCAAGTCTTTTCTGTATTTGTCAATAAAATCAGACTTTCCACCTTTCTTTTCTTTGAGTTGTATAGATGAAATTTCAATGCCTTTATCAATAGGTTTCAACATGTCATAAATGGTTAGTGCCACCACAGAAGCACCGTGCATTGCCTCTACTTCAACACCCGTTTTGTAAACGGTATGCACCTCCACTTCAATTTCTATTTCCATTTTAGAAAGAGCATAACGAATTTGTGTGAACTCTACGGGCATGGGATGGCAATCCGGTATCATGTCACTGGTGCGCTTCACTCCAAAAAGACCGGCTGTACGCGCACATTCTAGCACATCACCTTTGGGTACTGTCTTGTTTTTAACAGCATTAATCGTTTCCGCTTTACTTACTTTTACCAATGCTGTAGCAACAGCTTTTCGCAATGTAGTTGTCTTAAATGTTACATCAACCATAAATCAATTTTAAATTTGTTATGTTTTCGATTTGAAACGATTTACTTTCCATGAATGGGTTTCATCTTCAAAAACTTCTTTTCCCCAAATAGGAACATCTGCTTTCACTGCCTCTACCACAAAACGACAAGCTTCAAATGCTTCAATGCGATGTTTAGAAGAAACAAAAACAAATAGAGATATCTCACCTGCTTTCACAAAACCTAAACTATGGTATATGTGCATGTAGATCAAATCAAATTTTTCAAATGCAGCCTCTCTTATCTCATCAAATTTTAATTCTGCCATTTCTTTATATGCAGAATAATCAATCCCTTGCACTGTCTTTCCGTCGATTTCATCTTTACGTACTTGACCAAGGAAAATATCGTGGGCCCCGATACTTGTTTTTGAACTGTGTTTATCAATTGAAGTTGCAATTGCATCTGGAGAAATCGCACCCTCTATAAATACCTTGTGTTTCTTTTTTTTATTCATACTTTTTGAATTTCATTGACTTTTAATATCCATTCCATTACACCACCTTGAAGGTTGAATAAATGCTTATGATTCAATTTATGTTGTAACAGATCAATGGCCTTTGCACTTCTTATTCCGCTCCTGCATATAACAATTACATTTTTGTCTGTTTCAATTTCATCTGCCCTATCCAGAATTTCTTCAAGCGGTATTTTTATGCTGTTGAGCATTGGCGTTTGAGGTTCTTCATTTGTTGCTCTCACATCAATGATTTGAAGCCTCTCGTTTGCGTTAATTTTAGCAAACAAGTGGTCTGCTGAAATTTCTTTAATGTCTGTATTCGCTCTCCTCTCTCCACAAAAGTATGCGTAATCCATTTCTTTAAATTCAGCTTTCGTTAGTGGAATAGCTTCTATGGCTTCCTTGTTCCTTTCAAAATCTAGCGTCTGAATATCCATACTCAGCGTATTCATAACCAGTAGTCTTCCCGTTAACACTTTACCAATACCAACAATTGTTTTTATCGCTTCATTCGCCAATAACGCTCCAATAATCCCTGGAAGCACTCCCATGACCCCAATTTCGGCGCAACTCAATGCCTGATCAGGCGATGGAGGAGAAGGAAATAAACAGCGGTAAGTTGGACTGTTTTCTTGCCTAAAATCAAAAACAATTACCTGACCTTCAAATTTAAAAATTGAACCCGAGACCAAAACTTTCTTTAAAAGGAAACAAGCATCATTGACCATATAGCGAGTGGCAAAATTATCCGTTCCATCAATTACAATATCATAATTAGAAAACAATTCAAGCGCATTCCCTACAGAAAGCTGCTTCTGGTAGGCCTTAATCTTTACATAAGGATTTTTTCTTTCCAATTTTAACTTCGCAACTTCTGCTTTGGGTTGACCAATATCTGCATCATCAAATAAAGTTTGCCGTTGCAAATTCGATTCTTCTATTGTATCAAAGTCAATAATTCCAATTGTGCCAACACCAGCAGCGGTTAAATAAAGCAATACAGGACATCCCAATCCTCCAGCACCAATAACTAAAACACGTGAAGATTTTAATTTTTCTTGACCTTCTCTTCCTATCTCAGAGAGTAAGATATGCCTGTTGTATCTTGATATTTCTTTATTTGATAACATCTTTATCCTCCAGCAAATGGGGGCAAAAGTGCCACCTCATCCCCTTCATTTAATTTTTGATTTTGTTTGATGATCTTTTTATTTACAGCCATTACAAATGGATGCTGTTCTAATTTTGGGAAATCAGAAAGTAACTGCTCTCGAATTTGATCTGTATCCAACAGTTCGTTTAGTTCCAATTCAGTGTTGCCAGCAATTTCAGAAAGTTGCCCAAATACCTTAATTTGAATACTCATGTTTGTTCCTTTTTATAGTTTCATATTCTTCGGGAGTATTGATGTTTGCAAAGCAGCTTTCCTCTGTAATCATATCCTGAGGAATTACTACTTGTTGAGTTTTAAAATACTTCAACATATTTCTCAATTTCAACTCACGTTTGTTTAATAATTCTTCCAATTTAATCTTACATGATTGATTGTAGACTGCACACAACGGTTCTAATTTTCCATTGTGAGAGGGAATTGCAATTTCACAGTCAACTGCATTTCTATCGATAAATTGAATTGTTTCTGTATTGAGAAAAGGCATGTCACAGCTGACAACAAAATTCTTCTCTGTTGTACTATAAGACAATGCAGTATGAATCCCTCCCATTGGTCCAGATGCTTTAAAAATATCGCGGTACACATCACAACCTGTATAATTATAATTATCCCCATTACTAATGATAATGATGTCTTGAAATATCGGTTGCATGACAGCGATTATTCGTTCTACAATCTTTACTCCATCAACAAGCAATAATCCTTTATCGAATCCCATACGACTGTTTTTTCCTCCTGCTAGAATCACTCCCGTAGTGTTGCTGTTCATAATATCATTTGTGTATTATTGTAGTTCCAAAATCTTACAATTTCTTGTACAACTTGTTCAGATTCAAAGATACAACAATCGTTGCGTACGAAAAATGACTTCAGTCATCTTTTCAAGGAAGAAAATGCACTTCTACCATATCTCCTGTTTTCACTTTCTCTTTTTCTGCAGTAAGGTAAATTATACAGTTGGCATGCGCAAATGCACCAATGTTACTAGATTCCTGACCTGTAAGCACATCGACTTTACCTTCCGAAGCTTTGCCTTTGAGAAAAATTGAAAAGCCTTTCTTTGTCTTACAGTCGGATGTAATGGGAAGGTGCATCTTTTCCAAAAATAGTTCTGAGAATCCTCTCATAATCTGTAACGATGAATAAACATATTCATAAAAACAGTTCAATGCGCTGGCTGGATTACCTGGTAAACCAAAAATTAAGCAATCTTTTTTCTTTCCAAAAAATAGAGGCTTTCCAGGTTTTTGATAAATCTTATAGAAAATATCTTCTACCCCAATTTCTCGTAAACATTTACCAACAAAATCGTACTTTCCAACAGAAATTCCACCTGACACAATGACAAGATCAGAGTCCTGTATTGCAGAAGAAAGAGCGTTTTTTGTTGCTTCTTCATCATCGCCGATGGATATTACGTTTATAGTATCAATATGCACAGAACGAAGCGCTGACTTTAAAGCAAAAGAATTGGATTCATAGACCTGTCCACTTCCAAGGGGGGTTCCCGGTTTTTGTAATTCACTTCCGGTTACAATTAATGCTATTTTGGGATTTTGAAAAACGTTCACTTCAGTTATTCCTAACCCTGCGAGAAACCCAATTGCTCCTGGGTTAAGAGGAGTACCCTTCTTCAATGCTATATCTCCTTTCTTTATTTGGAAACCTTTCGTCCGAATATTGGCTCCTTTTGATAACGTAGAGTTATTTACAATCAGTCTTCGATTATCTGCAGTGACATTTTCTTGTATAATAACTGTATCAGCTCCTTCCGGAACCTTTCCTCCTGTAAAAATATTTACCGATTGTCCAGACGTTATTACCTCTTTGTAAGGATTCCCTGCAGGTGCTTCTCCTACAATTTGTATTTCCTTCCCTTTTAGTATATCGGAATGAACAATTGCATATCCATCCATTGCAGATTGATCAAATGGAGGATAATTAATTGGTGAAAGAATATCCTCCGCTAAAACTTGATTCAAAGATTTTGAGAGTTCCTGAGTAACTGGTATTAATCGTTCGGTGTATTCCTCAATCAATTTTTTTGCTTCTTCAACTGAAATCATATCATTTTATTTAACGGTTATCATTACTCCTGCCCTAAGAAAGATTTTCTCCTTTTTAAAACAATCAACTTAACGAAAATAGCAAAACTGGAGTTCTAATATCCTATTTTGATTAGATTCCTGATAATTATCATATTTAAGTTTCCGTTTCATTATTCAATCCGAAAAATTAAAAATGGTATACCCTTGAAAAACAGTATTATATGTTAGTAACGTGTGTTTTTATCAGGTGTTTTCTAAATATTTCTGAAACTAAAACGTCTATTTATCAGTATAAGAGAGGAACAACCACACTATAAATATAAAGGTGATGAAACTAAACCTCAAGATATTCTCTATTATTATTCTTATCATTACAGGATTAACGCTCTCCTATTTAATTTACAATATTAACAATACAAAAAAGAGTCTTGCCGAGACTTTACTCAAAAGGCCTATGGAAAGTGCAGAATCTAATCTAGAATCGTTTTTCTCACCAATGGAATCAACATTACTTGCTATCAGTGAACAAGCACAACTTGGACTACTGAACAATCCTACTCCTCAATTTATGAATCAATATTTTGGACCTATCCTAGCCAATTATGCTCAAATAACTTCAATGGGATTAGCCAATACAGAGGGTTTCGAATATGATGTATTGCTTCATGATTCATTCATTTATAATAGGATAGTTAATGTCAAGAAATGGGGGGCAAAAGAACACTGGAGCAGCTGGAAAAATAATTTTAAAGAAGGAGGTAGCGTGCTAATTGATTCGTGGAAAGATTCATTAAAAGATGACCCCAGAGATAGATTATGGTATACGGGTGTAATCAATAGTCCTGAACATCAATTATATTGGACCAAGCCGTATATATACAATACAACAGCCGAAGCAGGGATGTCGGCTTCTGTTTGTTGGACGGACAATAAAACCAATAAACAACGTATTCTTGCGCTTGATCTTTCACTATCAGACCTTACTAAATTTACACAAACAATAAAAGTGAGTGCAAATGGAAAACTTTTCATTTTGTCAGCAGATGGTAAATACCTTGGCCTCCCTAAAGACTCAAGTTTCAATAACCAAGCTTCTATAAATAAGGCCATCTTAAAGCATGTTGACTCAACTGTAATTTTAGCTGTGAATGATGGATATAAACACTGGACTCAGACCTCTCAACCTACTAAATCTTTCAGATTTAGAAGTGAGGGTGAGTTGTGGTGGGGAAAACTAATAACGTTTGATTTAACTTCAAACAACCCGTTTCTTATAGGTGTTATCTTACCCGAATCTGATATTCTTAGTGAAGTTGATCAAACTAAAAATGCCATGATTGGAGGGTTCCTTATTATTTTCATACTAACAGGCATTATATTGTATCTATATGGGCAATCAAAAAAAATGAATCTTCTCCTTTTCAATAAAAGTAGGATGATTTATGAACAAAACTCAGTTATAAATGAAAAAAGTAAGGCTTTATTAGATTCTATCAATTATGCTAAACGAATACAGACGGCGATGTTGCCAAAAGATCAGGACGTCAAAAAGAATCTACCCGATTCTTTTATTATCTATAAACCTAAAGATATTGTTGCTGGTGATTTTTATTGGTTAGAGAAAAAGAAAGGCTGGTTATTAATTGCAGTTGCGGATTGTACGGGACATGGTGTTCCTGGTGCATTAGTGTCTATTGTATGTAAAAACGGTTTGAGTCGATCGGTAAGAGAGCTGAACGAAGCAGATCCCGGGCATATCCTCAACACAACTCGTGAGATTGTGATACAAGAATTTAAAAAATCAAATGATAAGGTAGTGGATGGAATGGATATTGCTTTATGTGCTATAAAGAAAAACCGACTTAAATATGCAGGTGCATATAACCCTCTTTGGATTATAAGAAAAGGAGAGAATAAGATTGAAGAACATAAAGCTTGTAAACAACCCATTGGTAAGTTTGATTATTCAAATGATTTTAAAACACATGATATCATGCTAAATAAAGGTGATGTATTTTATATTTTCTCAGATGGGTATGCAGGCCAGTTCGGTGGTAAAGATGATAAGAAATTTAAAACTAAAAACTTCAAGAAACTCTTACTATCTATACATAAAGAACCTATGGAAACTCAAAAGAACATTATTGACAAGACCTTTGAAGAGTGGAAAAAAGATCAGACACAACTCGATGATGTATGTATAATTGGAGTTCGACTGTAAACCTTATTTATTTTTCAAATATTTATCGCTAGTAATATATGCATTAAACACTTCGCAAAGTCAATACGAGAAGACCTTCTACTCCTCCACTTCTTTTCTATTACTCGGCCCCCAATAAGCTCGCATAGAAACAATTTTCCCTTCTTTATTAAAGCGAAAAACATCAATAATTTTTGATTTCATGAGTTTTCCATCAACCTCCATCACCAATTCGAAAGGAAATGCCGCTTCATTGGCAGCAATTCTAACAGGTCCAGTTCGCACCAAGCTTAAATCTAAAGAAACTGCACCTGAGTAAAATTTTCGAATGTTATCTATACCTCGAACCTGCTCACTCCCCACAGGATCCTCTACTGTTGCATTGTCCGCATACAAAGATAAAATCAATTCTAAGTTTTGCTCATTTAAACCTTTAAGATAACTATCAACAACATGTGTATAATGCTCCACGTTTGTAACAGAATGATCTTTTGTTTGGGTAGTCGGAATAAATTGCAAATCACCGCGACTTTCAAAACAAAAAGAAAAAAGAAGAAAAAATGTAGCTGCCAATTGATGTGTTTTCATATTTTTTGAAGTTTAGCATTTTATACAAATAATAAACATATTCAAATTGATTGTGGTGTTTTTTTTAATAAGAAAACGTATCTTAGACCATCACTTTTTTGTGAAGTACAAATTGTTTAAAAACTAAATCATGAAGTTCTCCTTTTATCTGATTCTTTCAACTTTTACATTTTTCCAATCTTGTAACGGTCCATCTGCCCTTGTTAAATCAAAAAACAGAAATGCTATTGACACTATTCAAAATGCTGAACAAATAACAGATTTACTTACAAAAACAGATGCAAATTATGAAGGTT
Source organism: uncultured Fluviicola sp. (assembly GCA_964585545.1). Lineage (GTDB taxonomy): Bacteria > Bacteroidota > Bacteroidia > Flavobacteriales_D > Crocinitomicaceae > Brumimicrobium. The sequence goes on along the minus strand of CAZPDT010000011.1, from coordinate 16,520 downwards.
TTCAAGTCAGTAAGCAACTTATTTTTAAAGATAATTTGTATCAAAAACTAGCGGATAGTTTACATATAAAATCCTGGTACAAAGCAGATTTTGACCACAACGGACAGACTGATCTTATGGTAATAGGCAGTAGTAATCATCATCCAGTTTTATTCATATTTAATGAAGATGAGGAATATAGAGTTCAACCTTTACTGCTTCAAAAAACTCAAAATTTTTTATTTACAGCCGTGAAAGACAACAAAGTGCAGTATTATTTTGAAAAGACATCAAAAACTGGTAAAAAACTTAAACCAAGAAAAATAAAACATTCGACTTTAGTTTATATGTTTGGTGATTTTATTGAAGAAAACAAAAAGCCCACAAAGAAAAATATTGAAAGTATAACATACTCTAGACTAGGATGCTTCGGGACTTGTCCTATCTACCATTTATCAATTTATGCAGACAGGACTGTAAAATGGGAAGCTCTTAAATTCAATAAAATAGACAATAGAAAAATGCAGGGTATTTATACTTCAACAATAACACAAAAAGATTATCATCAAATCATTGATTTGCTCAATTACATGGATTTTAAAGCTCTAAACGACAATTATGCTGTAAACTGGACTGACGATCAAACCGTTCAATTAAAAATTGTTTATAACAACGGGAAAACAAAATCGATATCAGACTATGGCGCGATTGGAACACATGAGTTATCTATATTGTATCAGATATTCTACGAAGTTATAGAAGATCAAAAATGGAAATATGAAAGTGGGGGAAATGAAAAATAATACTTCTCTTTAAATATACGGTTCATTTTTATTCTTAAATTTAAAAACAGATTTTGGTTTTTTAACTGACCAAAGAATGTTGATTAAAAAAAAGATGGAAACTCTTAAAATATTAACCCAGACTATTCATAGCTTTTCATCACGTAATCGATATAAAAAGAACATGAACATAAGGATTGAGCCAACCTTTAGAATTGGAGTATTATCAATTATTAATGCTCCTATTAAAGGATATTTGTACAATGCTGGACTGAAGAATATCAGTTATTACTTTGGAAGTTAAATTTAGAATAAATCAAAAAAACATGAAAATATTTTTTACACTATCATCATTATTTTACTGTTCGATAATTTTAGGTCAGTTTGCTATAATTAAAGACAATAGTGATTTCAGCTATATCAGACAGTCAGCAGAAAAGGGAAGTGAAATCATTGACTCTTTACGCAGTGGAGAAGTTGTCTATTGCTTTAAAGCCAAGGGAAAATGGATACCTATTGATTATGCTTTTGGAACACCAAACAAAAGAGGATTTATTCATAAAAAAGAGATAAATTTTATAAATAAATTTAAAAAAATACCTTTCGATAGCTTAACAGATAGTTTGGCTATATTGAAAAGGAAGGAAATAGAAATTATTATTACAACTATTGACTTTGAACCAGATCAAAATGGTTTACAATTTCATCATGAAAACACGCCAGAGAAACAAACAACTACCTTGGTAAAAGTAAATGGGAGCAATCCCTGGGGAACAACTGGTCAATTGCCCAATAAAGAATATGGGAAAGTTCGACTCCAGCGGTGTGATAGTGTGGTTTTTCTTCCCAAAGGAAACCTATTTTCTCCGCGATTAAAAACCCTTTCTGCTTATTTAGATAAAAATAAAAAAGTTGTATATATTATCGCTTTTAATGGCGAAAAATCAGCAAAATATGCCGTGTTATGGATTGCAGGAAACAAAGGGTCCAACACAAGAATTGTAACAATGCCATATTAATTTGAATTAAAAAACCTCTCTGGCAATTAAAAACGAATGCATCCTTGTTGCTCTCCTCAAAAAGCTTACTTTTATAATTCAGAAAGCATTCTAATTTAATCTCAAAAATGAAAATAAAAAACAAAATACTTCTTCTCTTCTTTGTCATCTTTTTTGCTCTAATAGGGTGTAAAAAGATAGACACCCCAAATGAAGCAGCAAAAGAGCTCTTTGGAAAATGGGAATACCTCCACGACTCAGGAGGATTTACAGATGGAGCGTCTCGGTTTGAACCTAAAAATGTAGTGGAATATACAGAAAGAGGGAAATATACTGTATATGATGGTATAGAAAAGATGAAAAAAGACCGTTACACTTTTGAAACAAAAATGACCTCCTATGACAATCACCCTGTAACGGCTATTGTTTATAAAAAAGGTGGGTATGATAATTTTAAAATAAAAAATGACACGCTTTATTTAGGGGAAGAAGGATATGATGGCTATAATTATGTTTTTATAAAGAAATAACCTGTAATCCAAGACGGAAGTCCTTTGCAATATAGCATTATCGGTACTAAATCCGCAACATCATCAAATCAATACAACAGGTTGATAATGCCTTATCCCGGATTATTCATGCATTTAATTTTAAATCTATTTTAGGTACAAGACCTAAAGTAATATATATATATATATATTTCGCGGGGCTTGTAACAACGAATAGATCAAAATTAAATCAAAATCTTGCCAAATTATCAATGCACAAATTTGGGGTTCTTAAAAAATGCTTGAAATACATTTAAACATATAACTATCAATCGTTGGTGGTTTTATATTTTAAGATTGGTGAACCGAGCTTGTGAGCTCATGAATACCTAGTACTATTTTAAAAAATGAATAATAATTCGGGTTATGAACCCCTGATAACACAAATGTTTCTTACAATCATTTGTTTCCTCAGCCAAGCTTTATATGATTACGAATTGAATTAACATCTTATTATGAAAGTATCTAAATTGTAAAGTAAAATATAGTAATTTTGTTAACTTTGTTCACTTAATAAATAAAGGTATTTAATGCAAACCCAAAGAAAACAAAGAACTTCCATCAGGTGTTTTTTTTTCACAATTCTAACAAGACATTATTTGAGTGTTTATCAATATGATTACAGAAAAAATAGAGTACATAAACAATCCTGAACCACAGATTTAGTAAACAACTTAGACCCAATAAACAACAAAATTGTGTTAGATTTTTGAAGATTAAATAAACAATAAAAATGAAAATAAAATCACTTTTTTTAGCACTTTCCCTACTCATGGTATATTCCTGCGGCGAAGATCCAGGTTTAAAAAATAAAAATGGAGAAATCGACTATACAAATGTCGATTACTTTATTACCCACGCCCAATCATTTGAGGAAACGATAACAATTCCCGGGAAAACGATACCTTTTGAGAAAGTAAAGATATACAGTGAAATTAATGGACGTGTGAAGAAAATTCACTTTAAAGAAGGGCGTCTTGTAAAAAAAAATCAACTATTGGTTACAGTCGATACAGATATCTTACAAGCAGAAAAAAACAAATTAATCGTTGATTTAGAACTCGCAAAGAAAAATAAAAAACGAAAAAAAACACTTCTTGAGAACGAAGCTGACACAGAAGAAGCTTTCGAGATAGCCGTATCAAAAGTGAATTCTTTAAAAGCGCAAATTCAAGCTTTAAAAGTTCAAATTGCCAAAGGAAGAATTACAGCTCCATTTGAAGGATATGTGGGATTAAGAGAAATCAGTGAAGGTGCTTTTATCACGACCAATGATTTGATAACTGTATTGGCTCAAACTGATCAATTAAAAGTCGACTTTTCTATTGCTCAACGTTATGCGCACAAAGTGAAAATAGGACAAAAAGTAAGTTTACGTCCACCATCGGATTCACTTCACTCTACTCCTGTTGATGCTGTTGTATACGCCACCAATCCCGTCATTGATGAAAACACACAAATGTTAAATGTTAGAGCAAAAGTTGAAAAAAACCAAAACCTTGTTGCTGGAGGCTTTGTTAATGTAGACTACAATTTAGGGGAAGTTCCAAACAGTATAAGTGTACCCACAGAGGCTATTGTCCCAGTAATTGACGGTCAAGTCGTTTGGATATTTAACAATGGAAAAGCAAAAAGATGCCGAGTAACCGTTGGAAATCGTTCCAACAAAATGGTTCAGATATATGGAGAAATACAACCACAGGATACTGTTGTGCTCACAGGATTATTAGGCATGAAAGAAGGATTGTCAATCAAAGCGAAAAACGAAGTTAAATGAGTATCTCATCTTTAAGTATAAATCGTCCCGTACTCGCAATGGTAATGTCCATTGTGATTGTTATTTTCGGAGTTATAGGGTTTTATTCTTTAGGAGTTAGAGAGTTCCCATCAGTAGACCCCCCTATTATTACAGTAACAACAAATTATCCTGGGGCAAACGCAGACATTATTGAATCACAAATCACAGAACCGTTAGAGGAAGCTGTAAATCAAGTCCAAGGAATTCGCACCATGACCTCTATAAGTAGCGATGGGCGAAGTACAATTACAGTGGAGTTCAACTTAGATTTGGATTTGGACAATGCTGCCAACGATATTCGAGATAAGGTTTCGGGAGCAATTCGACAACTCCCCGACGATACAGACCCTCCAATTGTAGCTAAATCAGACGCCGACGCAGAAACAATTTTCTCTTTAACTGTACAATCAGATGACCGAAGTTTATTAGAATTAACAGACATTGGAATTAATACCTTTAAAGAACGTTTACAAACTATTTCTGGAATCAGTAGAATTTACCTCTGGGGAGAGAAAAAGTACTCCATGAAATTAATGTTAGAGCCTAACAAAATGACGGCAAAAGACATTACAGCTCCCGAAGTAAGAGCAGCTCTCTTGCGTGAGAACATCGAACTGCCATCAGGAAGAATTGAAGGGGACAATGTAGAGTTAACTATTCGAACTTTTGGTCGACTCACAACAGAGAAAGAGTTTAACAACTTAATTATTAAAGAGAAAGATGGAGAGATCATCCGTATGAAAGACATCGGTTCTGCAGAGTTGCGTCCTGAAAACGAAAGAACTATTTTACGCGGGAATGCTGGAGTTCCTATGATTGGTATTGCTGTTCAGCCCCAACCTGGAGCAAATTACATTGAAATTGTTGATAATATCTACAAAAAAATTAATGAAATTAGTGTTGATTTACCTGACGACATCCATTTAGGAGTAGCTATGGATACCACTGAAAATATTCGTAAATCCATTAACGAAGTTCAAACTACTGTTATTATTTCCTTCTTACTAGTCGTAATGGTTGTGTTTATATTTTTAAGAAGCTGGCGGACAACAATTGTTCCTATTATCGCCATTCCCATTTCATTGATTGGTACATTTTTCATTATGTATATAATGAATTTCTCAATCAATATTTTAACTCTTTTAGCGATTGTTCTAACGACTGGGCTGGTAGTAGATGATGCCATTGTGATGATGGAAAATATCTATAAGAAAATAGAGCGCGGAATGCCGCCAAGAAAAGCCGCCATTAAAGGTGCCAATGAAATTGTGTTTGCCATTCTCGCAACGACCATTACCCTATCTGCAGTATTTATGCCAGTAATTTTCCTTGAAGGATTAACAGGTCGATTGTTTAGAGAATTTGGTATGGTAGTGGCTGGATCTGTTCTGATCTCGGCTTTTGTTTCCCTCACCTTAACGCCGATGATGTCTTCTCGCATGTTGCGTAAACCCGAAAAAAGAAGCAAACTTTTCTTAAAGTCAGAACGGTTCTTTGAAAACCTAACAAGAGGATATAAACGCTCTTTAATCGCCTTTATGCGAAGACCTTGGCAAGCATTTATCTATCTGGCAATAATTGTAGGTTCCATTTTATTCTTCGGCAGTCAACTGCAATCCGAACTTGCACCAATGGAGGATAAAGGACGACTTAGAATTATGAGTACAGCCCCAGAAGGAACCTCCTTTGAGCGTATGGACAAATTTCAACAGAAAGTTATTGCTTTGGTGGACACGATGAAAGAGAGAAAAAATATTCTTTCGGTAACAGCCCCTGGATTTGGCTCCTCAATTTCTACCAATACTGGTTTTGTAAGGTTAAATTTAGTGCCAAAAAGTGAACGTAAAAAGAGTCAAGCAGAGTTGGCCCATGAAATTTCATCTCAATTAAAAGATTTCAATTTTGCACGAACATTCGTTGTCCAAGAGCAAACAATTGGTGGAGGTTCGATGTCGGGGTTGCCTGTCCAATATGTTCTTCAAGCACCCACATTAAATAAACTAGAAGAAGTGCTTCCTGAATTTATGCAGCAGGTACGCCAAAGTCCAATTTTCTCTATGTCTGATGTCAACTTAAAATTCAATAAACCTGAATTACAAGTAACAATTAACCGTGAAAAAGCAAGCACTGTTGGTGTTTCTGTATTGGATATCGCTCAAACAATGCAATTGTATTTTTCTGGTCAACGTTATGGTTACTTTATCAAGGAAGGAAAACAATATGAGGTAATTGGACAAGCACACAAAAGGTTTAGAAATGAACCCAGTGATTTACAAGAAATTAATGTTCGAAATAAAAATGGAGAATTAATCCCACTAAGCAACTTGGTTGACATTAGGAATGAATCAAGTCCACCACAACTGTTTCGATACAATAGGTATGTTTCGGCAACCGTTTCAGCAGCTCCAGTACCAGGAAAAACAATTGGTGACGGAATACTTGAAATGGATAGAATAGCCAATGAATTATTGGATCCATCATTTTCAACTTCTCTCGCTGGAACTTCCAAAGAATTTGAAGAAAGTGGAGGAAGTTTATTTTTCGCATTTGCATTGGCTTTAATTCTTGTTTATTTAGTGTTGTCAGCACAATTTGAAAGTTTTAGAGATCCATTTGCGATTATGTTAACGGTTCCATTAGCATTGGCAGGTGCCGTACTTACTTTATGGCTGTTTGGTCAAACCTTAAATATTTTTAGTCAAATTGGAATTATTGTATTGGTGGGATTGGTTACCAAAAACGGGATTTTAATTGTAGAATTTGCCAATCAAAGAAAACAAGTTGGCTTAACTTTAAAATCAGCAATTATTGACGCTGCTTCTGAACGGTTCAGACCAATTTTAATGACTTCATTGGCCACCATTTTAGGTGCGTTACCAATTGCTTTGGCCATCGGTGATGCAGCAACCAGTCGTGTGCCAATGGGATTGGCCATTATTGGTGGATTAACTTTTTCCTTGGTGCTTACCCTTTACATTATCCCAGGACTGTACATTTACATTTCGTCAAAACACAAAGGCAAAGAAGAATTAAAAGAAATAAAGTCATGAGAATATTTATTTTAGTTAGTTTAATATTGTTTAGTTCAATAACCTTCGCCCAAGAAAAATTAAGGTTAGAGCAAGTGGTGAATCGTGTACTATCACAGAACTTTGGCATTCAACTCGCAAAAATCGATACAGAAATAGCGAAAAATGAAAACAACCCAGGGGCAGCAGGTTATTTGCCCACTATTGATGTGCAAGCTACTCAAGATTTATCATTAAGCAGTGCACGTCAAGAATTTATAACAGGTGATGTTAACGAAGCCGCAAATGCGAATAATCGATCATTTAATGCAGGTTTAATGTTAAGTTGGACATTTTTTGATGGCTTTAAAATGTTTGCAACCGACAAAAAACTGGATGAATTAGAACGGAGCAGTACCTTAAATCTGCGTGCTTCCATGGAAATGAAAATCTATGAAGCAGTTGTCAATTATTATACTTTATTATCACTTCAAGAAATGGAAGAGGTTTATACTGCTGCAATTGATTTATCAAAAATACGTAAAGAGTATATACAAAATCGTTATAACAGTGGGGCAGCCAATAAAATACAATTGATGCAAGCTGAATTGGATCTAACTGCTGATAGCGCAGCCTATATCGCAAATCAACAATCTCAATCAGAAGTGAAAGCTGCTTTAAACAAAGTCTTACAACTTCCCGTATCGGCTAATATTGTTTTGGAAGGCGACCTGAATAAGATTCAAGAAAGAAAAGAATGGAACACTATTGCTAGGGAATTTATGGAACAGAACACTACTCTACTCCAAGCCAAATCAAGAATTGCTATTTCAGAGTTATCAACAAAAGAAGCCAAGAGTAGATTTTATCCACAGTTAAGCTTTTATGCCGCCTATAATTATGGAAACTCCGTAAATGAGGTAGGCTTTTTAGCATCGAACAGAAGCTTTGGTCCCAGTATAGGGATTACATTAAAATGGAATATCCTCAATAATTTATCCAGAGCAACAGAATTGCGTAATTCTCGTCTAAACACAGAACGTGCAGAACTAAGCTTAAAATCTGATTCTATTAATGAACTAGCAGATTTACGCAATTATTATGAAGCGATGAACTTTGCAGTAGAAAAACTACTGTTTGAACAACGCAATATTTCACAAACACAATCTATAATAGAAATTAGTGAAAAATCTTTAATGGCGGGAAGCATCACGCCTTTGGAACTAAGAGAGATTCAATACAGTGCAATTCAAGCTGAAGGAAGATTATTACAAGCACAAATTGAATATCAAACAGCAAGATTGAATATTGCTTTGTTAACTGGTGGATTTCAAGAATTATTTTAATTTCATTTAAAACACAAATAATTGTTTACCGACAATATTTAGTTATATTTGAGGTAAGAAAAAAATGCGTGGGGTGTTCTGTTTATTCAGGACTGAGAAAATACCCAAAACCTGATTTGGATAATGCCAACGTAGGGATGCAGATTTCGGATAAATTTAATTCCATTGCACCATATTGTAGGTTATCCAAACCTGGGCTTAATCATTAAAATATGTGTAATGGAATTAAAAAAAGTCAATCAACAACTTGTTCCCGACAAATCTAAAACATGGAAAGGAAGATCTGAATGGTTTTTTAACAGAAAGTATACAGACACCTATGAAGACTATTATGAAGGTCCGTATAAACGTGCTGAAATCTGGCAAAAGAAAATTCTGGAACAACTTATTTCCAAAGATAAACGTGTTAAAAGTTTACTTGAATTTGGGTGTGGGACAACACGCTTCACAAGATGGTGGAAAGATATTGGTATCGAGGCAACAGGAGGTGATATCTCTCCATTTATGTTGTCACAAGCCTTACATCGTTTCGATGGAGATTTAGTCATGGCAGATTCTCATTACTTACCCTTCAAAGACAACACCTTTGACGCTTTAGCTTTCATTACAACGTTTGAATATTATCAAGACCCAATACAAGTCATTCAAGAAGCTGCAAGAGTTGGACGCCATGGCATTATTATGGGTATGATGAACCGCAATACACCCAAATTAATACGTCGAAGAACACAACAACTTTTCGGTAAAAATGAATTTTATGTAACGGCAACTTTCTATACTCCACAAAAGCTCATAAAAACAATTGACAAAGCTTTAGAAGGACGAAAATACACTATTGACTGGACAGCTACAGGATTACCCAAGTGGTTCCCCGTTCAAAAATGGAATATACCCGTTGGTGATTTCTTTGGATTATACATTCAATTTAAAGATACAATATGAAAACACAATCCGGAAAAATTGCGCATTCATCTTTTAAAGAATTCCTACAAGGCAAATGTGGAAAGCAAAGAAAAGAAGTTGCGGTAGGTCCCCAATTTGGTGTTGATGTTTCTGTTATAAACCTAGCCAACGGACAAGCTATGGCTGTCGCCAGCGATCCACTTTCCCTTATTCCGACCTTAGGATTAAAGGAATCTGCTTGGCTTTCTGTTCATTTGGTTGCTAATGATATTGCAACAACAGGATCTATGCCGATGTATGGCCAATTTATTCTTAATCTTCCCGCCCATCTTTCTCAAAAAGATTTTCAAATCTATTGGAATTATATTCACCAGTTCTGTGATGAATTGGGGGTAGCAATAACAGGCGGACATACTGGATTTATAGAAGGTCAGAACTCAACAATTGCAGGGGGTGGAACTTTAATTACTATTGCTGATAAAAACAAGTTGCTTGCCTCTAAAAATGCTAGGCCTGGAAATACGATCCTAGTAACTAAAGGGTGCGCACTATCATCGGTAGCGATATTGGCAAAGAGTTTTCCCGAAACTGTTAAAAATAACTTAGGCAACATACATTATAATAATGCTTGTGATTTATTTTATGACATCTCAGTTACGAAAGATGCTCAAGCAGTTATGGAGATAGAAAACCAGAATGATATTACTGCGATGCACGATGTTACAGAAGGGGGGGTTTTAGGAGCAATATATGAATTGGTCGTTGCATCAGGGAATGGTGCAAGTATTTACAATGAACAATTGCCCATAAGCGAAACGCAAAATCAAGTTTGTGAACTTTTCTCTCTAGATCCTCGATACACCTTAGGCGCTGGCGCAATGATTATTACATGCAATAATGAAGCTGTAGCTGCTATCAAATCCTCCTTACGTAAAGCCAATATTTCATGTGAGGAAGTAGGAAAAATTGAAACTAAAGAAAAAGGAATAAAACTTTTTGAAAACAATAGAAAAACGGAAATTGAATATCATGAAAAGGATCCTTACTGGAACGCCTTTTTTAAAGCAATAGAATTAGAATGGAAATGACAACATGTAAAAAAACCATTGCATCTGGTATATATTTAGTGATTGATCCATCAATGGAGGAGCAAATATTATTGGATAAATTAAAGCTTGTACTTACAAAAAAAATAGCAGGTGTTCAAGTATGGGACAACTTTAAAAAAGAAACCGATAAAGAATTACTTATACAGAAAATACATGAACAATGTAAAGAACAACAAGTGCCTTTATTGATAAATAACCATTGGGAATACGTAGCCTCTCTTAAGTTAGAAGGTGTACATTTTGATGAAATTCCAAAAGACATCGATGCAATTAAAAAGAAAATCAACCGTAATTTTATTATAGGTCTTACGTGTGAAAATGACTTAAAACACGTGAAATGGGCAAAAACCAATAATGTAGATTACATTTCATTCTGTTCTATGTTTCCTTCTCAAAGCGCTGGAAATTGTGAAATCGTACAATTCGAGACAGTCCAAAAAGCTACTGAGATATTTAAAAAACCCCTTTTTTTAGCAGGTGGAATTAATCCAGAAAACAGCTTACAGTTAAATGTATTGGAATACAATGGAATCGCAGTAATTTCAGGCATTATGAATGCTGAACACCCCGATTTAGCAATCGATAAATATTACGAAAATTTAAAATTGAAAACATGAAAACAAAAACCCTCAAAAAGCTGTGTTGTCCCTTTGACAAATCAGATTTAACATTAAGAGTTATAACAAAAGATGAACAAGAGGAAAATATTTTAGAAGGCATCCTCTCTTGCAATGAATGCAAACGAGTTTACCCTATTGTTTCGGGAATTCCCATTATGAATCCTGATGAATTTCGCGATTTTAAAATGGAACAACCCATGATTGAAAAATGGGAGAAAATAATAGAAAGTAAAGGAGAAAGTGTTTTACACATTTCTGAAGGAGAAATAAAGGAAATAAAATAACAGATTACAGACCAGATCTATTAAATTCTCTATATCTTCTTAACAAATAAAGTAAGCTTTAACTTAATTATTGAAAACTGTATGTCCAAAAAATTGCCAAAGTGTGCGTTGCTTCTAATTGCCATTTTATCTTTGTATTTGTTGGGCTGCAATCAAAGTGAAACACAAGAGAAGAAGCAAAGTAATCCGCCTACCCAAGAAGGAATAGCTTCTTTTTATGCCAAAAGTTTAAAGTGGAACCTTACGGTCAATGGTGAGCGATTTAATCCCAATGGTTTTACGGCAGCTCACCGAACTTTGCCCCTTGGCACAAAATTACTTGTTACCAACTTGGCCAACAATAAATCCATTGTGGTTAGGATTAACGACCGTGGACCTTACATCAAAGATAGAATTATTGATCTCTCCCCTGCTGTTGCTAAAAAATTGGAGTTTTTCAATAAGGGAATAACCAGAGTGAGATTAAAAATTGTATATGAAGAAACGCCCGTAGACGGTAAATTAATTGAGTAATAAGAACAGTATACTCAACATCCATTTGTTTCCACAGGAAGCAAATCAACTTTTTTAGTATATTTATTGAGAGGTTTTAACAATACATTTATGAAATACCTAAAACTTATGTTGCTGTTATTCTTTCTTAATCAAACTCCTTTTAGCTTTAGTCAGAAAGAAGATACACTAGGATTAAAACGTTTTTTCTGGGGTGTTATTCCATCTGCGGTATTGGAATCATTTGGGAAAAAAGTGGAAAAAAAAACATACAATGATGGCACGCAACTTACTGCTGGAGGTGCAGAACTTTTTGCTGCTGGAATCCAATTCGAAATAGGGAATTATTGGGCTTTCAGAAAAAATAAACCAACAACGGGATTCTTCCGATTAACATGGATGCGAATTGGAATCCATAACTACGGTTTGCTTTTGGCTCCTGCACAAATTGGCTTTGGATTGCATGTTGATTATAACAAAAAAACTTCATTAGATGCAGTTTTAAACGGTGGACTCCTCATCTATACTGATGATGCCCTATCCCCAGAAATTGAATTTAATTATGCGATTTATCCACAAATAAGAGTAAATTTCAACCGTTTTAGCATTGGTCTTGAATATACTTATCATCGATACAATAAAAGTCCTATAAACCTTTTTTATGGATATCATTATTTTGGGATTGTTTTCGGGGGAAGAGTTGGTAAAAAAATTAATTAACTTTAAAGCTTAAAATAATAAGTCCATGAAAATTCATTTCAACAAAGTTGTACCCATACCCTTATCGGAAATACAACATGCTGATCAAAGTATATGGAACAACACCTTAGTATTTGAACAAGGAGAAAAAATCCTTCTCAATGCAGCGAGTGGGAAAGGGAAAACTACATTTACTGAAATCTTGGTGGGCATCCGAAAGGACTATAATGGTACAATATCTTTTGACAATAGAGACATAAAATTATTTTCACAAGAGGAATGGGCAGATTTGAGAAGAAATAAATTAAGTTTTGTTTTTCAAGATTTACAACTCCTGCCCGATTTAACTGTGGCGGAGAATTTACAATTAAAAAACAACTTAACAATTGCTTTTAGCGAAGAGGAACTAAAACAAATGTTAGCTGCTCTAGACATTAGAGACAAATGGGCGGTTTCCTGTCATCAACTTTCTATGGGGCAACAACAGCGAGTAGCAATAATACGTGCATTATGTCAACCTTTTGAATGGCTTATTATGGATGAACCTTTTAGTCATTTAGATGCAAAAAACGCTCAAAAAGCATTTGAACTTATCCTGCATAGAACAAAGCAGTGTAATGCGGGTTTCATCTTAACTTCATTGGGAAACAAATACAATTATCAATATGATCGAGAATTGAATTTCTAATCCAAAAAAACCTGTCCATGATTTATAAAACACTTTTTAAACATCAGAACAAAACGCAACTTGTGGTTGCAGTTATTGGTGCGTTTTTTGGGTTCACTTTTTTGGTCACTTCAATTCACTATTTGATTCGAATCAACGCATTTGGACAGGGAACAGAAATCCTGGGCGACAACACTTTAATTATTCAGAAGAAAATTACAAATTTTACCACTTTACAAATTGCTCGAAATGATTTTTCTGAGAGAGATATTTCAAACCTCAGAAACAAGCCTTTTATTGATCAGCTACAACCGATTGTAAACAACAATTTTAATGTTTCTTTACAAACAGATAGCAAATTGATTCCTTATTTCCGCTCAGATATTTTTGTGCAATCCATAGATGAAAAATTTATAACCGTTGACGCCAATGATTGGAAATGGAAGAAAGGTGATCCTTTTGTTCCAATTATTTTACCCCGTGATTTTTTGGTAATGCTTAATACATTTGCTAGTGCAAAAGGAATTCCTCAAATTTCTGAAGACCTCGCAAAAAGTATTGGATTTAAATTCACTTTGTACAACAATCAGAAAAAAGAATTTCAAAAAGCTGAAATTGTTGGATTTACCAATGAAGTGTCATCAATTTTAGTTCCTCTTTCCTTTATGAAATATGGAAATAAAAATTTTTCTTTAAGTATTCCCGCTCAAACAACACAATTAATGCTAACAGTTAAGGAAGGACGTTTTGGTGATTTTGAGCACTATCTTTTTAAACATTCACTAGAAGCAAAAGAGAGTTCAATGACTGTGGGAAAGCTAAAAAGTTTTTCTAGAATACTCTTTTCAATTTTAATTGGTATCAGCACAATAACAGTGTTTTTGGCAGGTTTAGTACTTCTGCAATATGCTCAGCTTCTCATTTCAAAAAATCGTTATGAAATTAGTGTCCTGCTCCGTCAAGGCTATTCTCCAAAAAAAATAATTCGTGCCATTTTAAATTATTTCCTGAAAATTTTAGCTGTTATAATTGTTATTAGTTTCGCTGTATTTTCCTTATTGAAGTTTTATATTGATGCCCTGCTTAAACAGAGTGGCATATATATTGATACAAGTTTCACATTAATCAGTATTTTAGCTTTGATTGCGGCGTTTTTAGGATATACAATTATTAATTATTTCAATGCAAAGAATAATGTTTTAAAAATTAAGTAAATTGAAGGAACATAAAAAAAATGTTAAAAGAAAAAACCATTTTTATTTTTGAACGTCCTATTAGAAGAATACAAATTATATTCGCATTTATAAAACAAATTCAAATGAAATTAATAAACACTTTAATACTCACATTCTTAATTGGACTGGGCAGCAACGCACAAACAATATCATTAAAAGTAAAAGGAGTGCCCGACACTACGGTAAACTTAGTTAAATATGTTGGCAGTAAGCTCTATTATGCCGATACAGCAAAAATGGTAAACGGCAAAGTATCTTTTGATGGAAGTAAACAAGAACCTGGAGTGGTTGGCTTATTATTGCCCGGACAAAAATATTTTGAATTTATATATGACAATAATGATGTGCAAATAGAAACGGCCTCTCCCGACTTCGTTAAGAATATGGTGGTTAAAAAATCAAACCAAAATAAAGTGTTTTTAGACTATATTCGGTACATGAAGAAAGAACGTGAAGCCGCAAACAACTATCAGAGTCAACTCAAAAAGCTGGATTCAACAGAAACTGAAAAGCGGGAAGACTTGAAGAAAAAAATTAAAAATATAGGAGATGAAGTTATTGAATATCAAACCAGAATAGCAACTGAGCATCCCAACACATTGGTTGCCAAAATTATAAAAATGTCAACAGACATAAAAATTCCAGATGCTCCAAAAGATGAAGAAGGAAAACAAATAGATGATGAGTTTGCTTACCATTACTATAGAGATCATTTCTTCGATAATGTCGATCTAACAGATGATCGTTTAGTAAACACACCTGTTTTACAAAATAAATTAGAGAAATTCTATTCTCCACAAGTTTTACTCCAGCAACCAGATACAATTGTTAAGTATTTATTTCCTATCATAGACCAAACACCTAAAGGCTCAAAGATTTACCGCTTTTTTGTAACCAATTCGCTTGCCCATTTCGAAAAATCAAAAATTATGGGGATGGACAAAGTTTGGAACAAAATGATTGCCCGATACTATTGTACAACAGATGAAGATGGAAATTACAATGGATATTGGATGGACAAAAAGAAACTGGAAGATTTATGCAAAGACACCAAAAAACGATTGCACCTACTTATTGGTGAAATCCCTCCCAACCTTGTCCTTCCAGATTCTACCAATAAAAAGTTCTATAATTTGTATCAGACAAAAGCAGATTATACTATTCTTTACTTCTGGGATCCCAACTGTGGACACTGTAAAACAGTTACACCCAAATTAGAAAAGTTGTATTCTGAAAAACTCAAAGACCGAAATGTTAAGGTATTTGCAGTTGGAAAAGCTACCGACAAAGATTTTGATGATTGGAAAAAATTCATTCGTGAAAAGGGACTGCAATTTATTAATGTTGGAGTAACAGAAGAGTTATACCAAAAAGCAAAAAAAGACCCTTATCTGTTAATCAATAATCCTCCTTATTCTGAAACAGATGACCCTAAAAAAACAACATTGCAATCCTTAAACTATCAAGACACCTATGATGTATACTCTACCCCTACAGTATTTGTCTTAGATAAGGATAAAAGAATTATTGCCAAAAAACTAAGTGCTGCTCAAATTGAACGTTTCCTAGACCGATTACAAGATAAAGAAGACTCGGAAAAAGTTTTAGAATTAGAGGAAAACCCTGATACAAAAGCTAATCCAGATACAGAAAAACATTAATATACCTATAGCATCGTCATACCAATTCTTTTATTAAAAAAAGATTTCTACAAAATGAATAATTTTTTTACTATAAGTCATTGTTGAATTAAAAAGATTCATTAATATTGCAAACCGATTTACAGAATGTAAATTCCTCCTTAGCTCAGCTGGTTAGAGCACCTGACTGTTAATCAGGGGGTCCTTGGTTCGAGCCCAAGAGGAGGAGCTTAAAAAGGATTGCTTATAAAGTAATCCTTTTTTTTATGGATTTTTTTATAGGGGACTAGCCCGCATTATTCATGAACCTAACTTGTGAGCTCAGCGAAGCTAATTTAATTTTCAATCTATTTTAGACACAAGACTTAAAATAATATATGCATATTTCGCGAGGCTTGTAACGACGAATAGA
>CAZPDT010000010.1:0-122409 GCA_964585545.1 uncultured Fluviicola sp. | reverse complement strand
TTTCCAACAAGTTATAAAAACAAAAAAGACTGTCGGAAGGCGGTCTTTTTTTGTTGGTTAACTGAGGTTGGAATTCCTCCTCACTCTCACTCTGTTTAAAACCGTATACTGAACTTTGCTCGTACACCAAGTGGTGATCGGTCGCCTTCCAAATGGGTCATTCTCCAGACCAGGTCTACCCGAAAAAATTTAAATATATTTTCAATACCTATGGCACTTTCAACATAGGGTACATCTCCGAATTGCTTTGTGTTATCGGGCAGTAACATTACTTCTTTTTGTCTGTCAGAAATACGACCCCACGTACTTTTACCCGTAACAACAATCCTCCATTTTAACTTTCTAACGCCGGGGATAAGGTTGAAAAACAAGCCGTTAAAATGATGCTCTAATGTTGCGCCCACATAACGGTCAGAGATAAATTCATAATAATCCATAAGGTTGTGTGCAGAGGATTGCAACCAATAGGATTGTGATCCAGGATGGATATTGAGTAGGGGATAAGGGGCGCTTCCAAAATAAATACCTCCATAGACCGAATAGTACATAATGCCCAGAATTCCAAGGCGTGGAGAATGTTCGAGGGTTAATCCTACTTTCTGATATTCATATCCCGAACCAAAAACGCCTTTAATACCAAGTATGCCCTCTAAAGTAAGAATGGGGTATTTTGAACCTACAGAAATTCGGTCGAATGCACCAGAAATAAATTCCTCATTTTTACCATACCTGATTTTAAGAGAGGTTTCAAATGTTCTAAAACCTTCAATATGGTTAAAACTCACAGAAGAAGTAGGTATTCGAAATTGTGTTTCTCCTAAAGCGGTAAGCTCCTTCCATTGTCCAGAGGCTGTTATGATTACAGATTTCCCCAAATCCTTTTCGAATTTTGCACCAAGTTTCTCTATTAAAGTTAATTGGGTTAAGGGTTTGGTTCTTAACAATGATCCAAAAGCTGCATCAATGTCGCCTGCCTCATCACCCAAGCCCAATTGTTTTACATCAAGGTCATAATATACATCAAGCATTCCCCTTTTCTTTGGCGTAACATTGAACCGCACGCCTCCACCATATTTAAACTTTTGATCTTTATACCCATAGGCCAACCTTCCCCGCAGTTCTACTCTTCTGCTAAAGTCATTAGAGGTGCGCAATTTTATTTGATTTCTTAGTCCTTCCACCTTGTTATAACTGATAAGACTTCTAATGCTACCTACTTCAATTTTACCCAATGGATAAAACCCTGTTGTTGCCATGTGGGTAAGGTTTTTAAAGAAGTTAAATAAGGGGGTTTCATTTAAGGAATCAATCATCACATCAATTCCTTTTTCTTGAATGTTGAGGGGGTTGTGGCGATGTTTCCGCCAGTAGGCTTCGTCTCTTTTATCTGCACTGTCCAAGACTTCAACCACATCCCTCGTATTGTAAAAACTCGGTGGATGGGGTTGGTTAATTACAAAGTTCTCTCTTGTCGATAATTTTCGACCGTAAAATCCAACCAATTTTGATTTTCTATAAATCTTTAAATCTGCAATTAATCTATCGGAAGTCAACATCCATACTTCCGGTTGAATTTGGTCAAACTTCTGCTCCAAATAGAGTCCATTTACATAGTTTATATTTGCTGATTTAGAAACAGTGGCTGACCATTTTTTTACTGCATAAGTGGTGTCATTGATCCACATTTCTCCATTAAAAGTTAAATCTCCTTTCCTTTTAGGTTCAAACTCTAAAAGATAACACCAATTGTTATCAATAAACATGCTGTCGGTCAGATGGAACTTATAAAACCCAAGGGCAAAGTTGGAAATCGGACTCACAAAGGATTTATCAAAAACACCAATATAATTTTCGTAAACATTAATGTCTTGATACATGTCGCCAAGAAATCGATTTAATTTGAGATTATCAACTCCAGTAATTCTAGAAGCTTTGATAACTTCTTTCTTTTTGGTGGGATGGGTACGGTAATAATAGTCTGAAAGAGATTCTGAAAGAATTACTGGGAGGATGTTTTCACCGTCCATAGTGTCCATATAATCCATTACAACTTTTAAGTTTTGGACAATTTTTCTGTCTTTAAATTCATCACTTAGATTGTTCAAATCCAATTGGATTTTGTTGTAGGTTTCATATTGATAGGCGTTCAACTTCTCTTTATTGTTGATGTACTTATTTTTAATAACGCGTTTTAATAAGGTCGTTGAAGGTTTTTCTTTAGGTGCACGAATGGTCACTTCTTCTGTGATTTGGGCTACAGGACCAAGTTTTAAAAACAGTTCTTGTGCTTGATCTCGAACGACGCCTAAGGTCAGACTTTCAAATCCAGAAGCCCTTACGACCAAAGAGTCTGAAGCATAATAAGAACTTAAAAAGAAGCGCCCATCTAAATCGGTTTCGGTTCCCGTTTTTGTGTTTTTAAAAAACACTTTAGCAAAAGGAATAGGCTCCCCTGAAGCTTCATCCTCTACAACTCCCGATACGGTTGTTTTTTGAGCAGATAAAAAAGCACAAACAAATAAGAAAGGTATGAATAGTCTCCACTTCATCAAGACCAAAATATATAAATTAAAGTAATAGTGGTATTCATCTGTATATTTTTATTTTAAAATAGTCGTTGTTTAAAGGGTAATTAGCTGGTTATCAAATCTGTTCTGCTTTAAATCTTTTTTTCTCTACTCTTTTACTGATTAAGATACTTATTTCATAAAGTAATAATATAGGAATTCCCACAATAACTTGACTAATAAAATCGGGTGGAGTTATCAATGCAGCAAGAATTAAAACAACAACAATGGCGTGTTTTCGGTATTTTTTTAAGATGGCAGGCGAAACCAAGCCAATCTTTGACAAGATGTAAATTACGATGGGCAAAAGGAAGAGTAATCCTGTTAAGATAACACTTGAAATAATCAGTGACATAAAAGAATCTATCCTCCAAAAATTTTCGAATTTGGGGGACAATGAAAAGCCGCCAAAAAACTGAATACATAAAGGGGCAACAACAAAGTATCCAAATAAAACTCCGATAAAAAACAGGAGGGTAACATAAAAGGTAATGCCACTCACTGCTTTTTTTTCATTGCTCTTTAAACCAGGTTTAACAAATGCCCATAATTGATAAAAAACATAAGGAAAAGCAATAATAAAACCACCAACAATGGACATCATTAATGCGTATGAGAATTGAGCGGCTACTTTATTGGATTGAAACTTTACGGGGATCTCTCCAATACAAATATTAAGGTGGTCGCACAACATTTGAAAAGAAACAAAATTCGACTTTGTCATTGCCACAAACAGGTGCTCTATAAGCCACTCTTTTACAAACCACATTCCAACTGAAAAGATTAAAACCGCAATAACCGATTTGATTACCCGCCAACGCAATTCCTCCAGATGTTGGAGAAAGGACATTTGATTATCTACTTCTTGGTCGCTCATTTCTACTTGCAAAAATACTATATTTTTTCACTAGTGTCAGTCAAAGAATACAACATTTTCGCCTAATCTGTGATTTAAATCATGGGTTAGGGGAAAAATGCGGGGTATTTAAATTGGTTTTAAAAATATGCGATATAACCGAAGTGAACTTTTCCATCTCTAATTTGGATTGGGTTGTCAAATTGTTTTCCTAAGGCGTAGGAAATCGAGAAAATTCCCAGTTTTGTCCCAAAGCTGTATCCTAATCCAAACCCAAAGGGATGATCTTGTGTATATTTTTTGGCATTATCTTCATAAAAGGACTGGTCAAAAAAAGCAAAAGCATGGGAGTTTTTATCAACTAAAAATCGATATTCAACTGTAAAAGTAGTGTAAGTAGTTGCATACAATGTCTCTTCATTAAAACCCCGCTGCGTGTTTAAACCTCCAAACTTATACAATTCGTTTTGGAAGATTTTTGGTGCATAATACGTGTGTGTAGCATTGGCCAGCTTTATTACATGACGCCGTGCAATGGGGATAAAACCTTCAATCTTTAAATTGCCTTTTAGTGTGGTTGCTACAATTGTGCTGTCTGTCCCAGAGGGTTTGTTTTTCCTTCTGCCTGCCGAAACATCAATTGACACAAGAAATCCTTTGCTGGGATTGGGCAAATAATCAGTTTTGTTTCGAAAGAAACCTATCCCGTAATTGTTGCTTTTCACAGAAGATAGATTATTGTCGGGAACAGCAGAAGCGCCAGAAAGCAGGTTGGCATTTTCTGCTTGATAAAAGACTTTAATGTAACTTCCTCCAGACAGATAATAGCGAACACCAATTTGAAAATTTGTTTTTAAATAAGTACTGTCTTTTTTGTATAAATTAAATCTTGTGTCAATACCAAAAGGCGTATTGAAGAGAAATGGAAAGTTAAATGCGACATCCAATTCTTGGGTTTTGGGTTGTAAACTCTTCCAATTAAGTCGTAGCTCTTCACCGTGTTTTATAATGTTGAGTAATTTTAAATTCACATCACCCGTTACGGTTGTTTTTTCAGTGTTGGGGTCAGGTTGTAATCCAACGACTCCATTGGCAGAACTCACAGGGATGCTTTCTAAATACAAGTATAATTTTGCACCTTCTGGAGTAAATAAAATTTCATAAGGTCGAATTTCTTTAACAAATCCAATTTGTTCTATTTTTGATGTAATATTGCGAAGTAATTTTCTGTTGTATACATCACCTTCTTTGATTGAGATTGCGTTTTGAACGTATTTTTCCTTAACCTTTGATGTGCCTTTAACAATGATTTCATTAAACCTAACCAGAGGACCCCTTTCTATTACGAGATGGGCGCTTGAACCTTCCGCTTGAATTTGTTCTAATTTTAAATATACTTTTGAGAAAGGGTATCCATTTGAGTTTAAATATTCACTTACTCCCTCCACCAAATCTACTACAAGTTCTGGCTCAAATGGAAGGTGTGAAATTAACCGTTCATTGAATCGTGGTGTTTTTCGAATGATAAAGGCATCTTCTTGGTCAATGGAGATGGTTATTTCTTTAAATATACTCCCCAGATAGAAATCTACAAATGCACTATCTTTTCTCCACTCAATTTGATCTATTGAAGCCAAGACATAGCCTTTTCTTATCTTTTTGCTTCTTAATTTATTTAAATAATCCAATACTTCTTCTTTGGTGGGGTAGCTTTTGGGTTTTTTGGGTTGAAAACTGCCTTCTTTGTCTAAATTAAAATGAATATAATAATCATTTTGCCCAAAACTAAGCATGGAAATACAAATCAGCAAAAGGGTTGTTATCTTTGACATTTAACAACAATTAACGAAGTTGTCGGTACTTTATTTCTCCAATCTTTTTAAAGTGAGTTTAAAATTATTCTTTTAATTCGTTGAATATTTATATATTTACGCCATCAAACAAACGATAAACTCATAATAAAACTGTAAAACTATGAAAAGAATTGTGTCTTGGACTTTTGTCGGAGTATTTTTTGCTTCCTTAATTACATCTTGTGCTTCTTCTAAAGGTCATTGCGATGCCTACAGCCTAAACAACTCTGAAAATCAGCAGAATAACATCACTGCAACTGGAAATTTTTCATCACAAGACGATTTGGCTCAACGCTAAAACCCGAACTATTTTCATTTTATTAATAGAATAGGGACAGAGAGTTGCCCTATTTTTCTTTCTTTAACAATATATCGATGTCCTCCATTAAGGTATTTACCTCTTCCCTATTGGTGCCGTCATAGTAACCTCTTATTCTAAGTTCTTGATCAATTAAAACGAAATTGTTGGTATGGATGAAATCCGACCCACCGTCGCCAACATTTTTTGCTTCGGCTGGTTTAAGAACAAAGAAGGAGTTTCTTGCTAAATGATAAAGTGCTTCCTTCTCTCCAGTCAGAAAATACCATTGTCCATCAACTGCATTGTGCTCCTGTGCATAAGCTTTCATTACTTCCACAGAGTCTATTTCGGGATCTACCGTGAAACTTAAAATCTTTAAATTGGGGTTTCCTTTAAACCTTTTTTGAACAAGCTTCATGTTGTCATTCATTATTGGGCAGATGGTTTTACACGTAGTAAAAAAATATTCAACAACAAATACTTTTCCTTTGACATCATTGAGTGTGAGTTGCTTTCCATCTTGATCCAAGAACGAAAAATCTTTAATTCTATGACCAATGCCTGTATTTCTTAGGTTGGAATCTACCATTTCAGGTTTGACATCAGTGGGCTGAATAATCGGCAGCTTTTTCTTGCTGAATTCATTGACATTAATTCTGTAAGCAATGAATATTCCAATAATTACAATCACTAAGGGCAAAATAATAACTGCTTTTCGTTTCATCTTATTTTTTAAGGTAAAGGTATCTATATTGGAAGAAATAAGCCAAAAAGTAGCACTAAATATTCTACCTTGATTCTTTCTTCCAATTCTGTCCAATGTTAATTTAAAATTGAAGGATACGGTTTAAAGTTTTACTTGGACGCATAACATTGGTTAGCCGCTCTTCTGGGGCGTTATAATAGCCTTTTAGATCGACAGGATTGCCTTGGACTTCAATCAGTTCTTTGATGATTTTATCTTCATTCTTAGCCAACTCATCATAAATTACAGTAAACTTTTCTTTTAAATCAGTATCCTTATTTTGATTGGCCAATTCTTTTGCCCAATAAAGTGCCAAATAATAATGGCTTCCTCGGTTATCCAATTCTTTTACTTTTCGCGAAGGGGATTTTCCTGACATTAGAAGCTCAACTGTGGCGTCATCTAAACATTTTCCTAAGACTTTTGCTTTGTCATTTCCTGTCACTTCAGATAAATGGTCTAAAGAAACGGCTAAAGCCAAGAACTCGCCTAAGGAGTCCCAACGCAGATGGTTCTCTTCTATTAATTGCTGTACGTGTTTAGGAGCAGACCCGCCCGCTCCAGTTTCAAAAAGGCCACCACCAGCCATTAATGGAACAATGGATAACATCTTCGCACTTGTTCCCAATTCTAAGATAGGGAACAAATCCGTTAAATAATCACGCAAAACATTTCCTGTTACAGAAATTGTATCTTTTCCTGCTTTTATACGCTTTAAGGCATGCATTGTAGCTTCAAAAGGGTCTAAAAACTGAATGTCTAATCCAGCGGTATTGTGTTTTCTTAAATAGGCGCCAACTTTTTTAAGGAGTTCACGGTCATGTGCACGGTTTTTATCTAACCAAAAAACGGTAGGATTTCCTGTTACTCGGGCTCTTTTTACCGCCAGCTTTACCCAGTCTTTAATGGGAGCATCTTTTGCTTGACACATTCTCCAGATGTCTCCTTCTTCAACATTGTGTTCCATTAAAACATTATCATCCTTGTCGATTACCCGAACAATTCCTGCTTCTGGAATTTCAAATGTTTTATCATGTGAACCATACTCTTCTGCTTTCTGAGCCATCAACCCAACATTTGAAACATCTCCCATTGTTGCCGGATCAAAAGCCCCATGCTTCTTACAGAAATTAATGGTTGCTTCATAAACTCCAGCATAACTGCTATCGGGAATAACTGCTTTGGTATCTTGCTGTTCTCCATCTTTGTTCCACATTTGTCCAGAAGAGCGAATCATTGCGGGCATAGAAGCATCAATGATTACATCACTGGGCACGTGAAGATTGGTAATTCCTTTGTCAGAATTGACCATTGCGATGTCAGGTCCGTTTTCCATCGCTTCGTTTAAGTCTTTTTGGATTGCTGCTTTTTCTGCTGCAGGCAAGGTTTCGATACGACTGAGTAAATCACCAAATCCATTGGTTACATCCACACCAATTTTTTCAAATGTAGCTGCATATTTTTCAAATATATTTTTAAAATAGGCACGTACTCCATGACCAAATATAATAGGGTCAGAGACCTTCATCATTGTCGCTTTCATGTGCAGTGAGAACAAAACACCTTTTTCCTTGGCATCTTTAACTTGCTTTTCAAGAAAAGCAACCAATGCTTTTTTGCTCATTACTGTTGCATCGATGATTTCTCCATCCAACAGGTTTAAATTGTCTTTGAATACTGTTTTGTTTCCATTGGCATCCAGTTCGATACGTACAGATGTAGCTTCTTTGATTGTAACTGACTTTTCATTTGAGAAGAAGTCCCCCTCTTCCATTGTGGATACGTGGGTTTTTGAATCGGGCGACCAAGGACCCATTTTATGGGGATGTTTTTTAGCGAATTCTTTCACCGCTTTTGGTGCACGACGATCAGAATTGCCTTGACGTAAAACAGGGTTTACAGCACTTCCTTTTGCCACGTCATATTTTCTTTTTATAGCTTCTTCTTTCTCATTTTGTGGCTCTTCAGGATAATCTGGTAAAGGATAACCTTGCGATTGCAATTCACTTACAGCTTTCTTAATTTGTGTAACAGAAGCCGATATGTTGGGCAATTTGATGATGTTGGCTTCGGGTTTATTAACCAGTTCACCAAGTTCTGCCAAATCATCAGTAACTTGTTGCTCTTTTGATAATAATTCTGGAAATTGAGCAAGTATTCTTCCTGCTAAAGAAATGTCTTTTGTTGTAAAATTAACGTTTCCCAAACCTCCAAAGGCACGAACAATGGGTAAAAAAGAGTGTGTTGCCAACATTGGAGCTTCGTCTGTTAAGGTATAAATGATGTTTGATTCAATGGATGCCATGTTTTATTTTTTATGAGCAATTGCCCGATTATTGTACTTTTTTCAAGTCGCAAAGATAACAAAATATGGCGATTTCATGATGTTTTACAAGAGTGTTTATGAGTTTTTTTGTACAGGAACACCAATAGGTATTTAACCTTAACTATTAACTGCGTTGAGCTCGCAAGCTCGGTTCATTTTTCGGGTTAACTGCTTTGTTTTTATTGGCCAACTGTCCACAAGCTGCATCAATGTCTTTTCCTCTGCTTCTCCGCACATTTACAATAATATTTCGATCTTCTAAAAATGCAGTAAATCGGTTCAGTTTCCCGGATTCTGCCCTTTGAAAATCAACACCATCAATAGGATTGTATTCAATAAGGTTGACTTTACATGGGATATGTTTGCAAAATTCGGCCAGTTCTTGTGCATCTTCTAGTCCATCATTAAAATCTTTGAACACGATGTATTCGTAGGTTACACGTGTTCCGGTTCGATCATAGAAATGACGTAAAGCATCAGCCAATGAATTTAAATCATTACTTTCATTAATAGGCATGATTTCGCTTCGTTTTTTATCATTGGCAGCGTGGAGAGAAAGCGCAAAATTAAACTTCACCCCTTCATCGCCCAATTTAGCAATCATTTTTGAGATACCAGAAGTGGAAACCGTAATGCGTTTAGGAGACATTCCCAAACCATCTTCCGAAGTTATTCTTTCAATACTTCCCATTACATTTTTGTAGTTGAGTAGTGGCTCACCCATTCCCATATATACAATATTGGATAGGTTTTTGCCATACTTTTCTTCCGCTAGATTTTTTAAATAGACCACTTGGTCAACAATTTCTCCTGCAGAGAGGTTTTTGAGTAATTTAAGTTGTCCTGTAGCACAAAACTTACATCCTAAACTGCATCCAACTTGTGAAGATATGCAGGCCGTCATTCTTGTTTTTGTAGGAATTAAAACGCCTTCAACAACTTTACCAGGACCAACATTAAATGCACATTTTATTGTTCCATCGGAAGATACTTGTTGCTCATCTAAATTGACATGGTCAATAAAAAAATCCGCTTTTAACTGCTCGCGTAACGACACACTTAAATTTGTCATTTCATCGAAAGTCGCTGCGTTTTTTTGCCATAACCATTCATAAACTTGAGTGGAACGGAAGCCTTTTTCTCCCATTTTCACAAAAGTAGCACTTAACGCTTCTTTGGATAAAGCACGTATGTTTTTTTTCTTCTCCATAAATTGAATTGCAAAGGTCGATGATTTTTTTTGGAATACCTTAAATCTGGACTTGAAATATTTTTTATAAATTTGATTCTACCACCTTTATTGATCCACGAAAATAGGAGATTACCATAAGTTCAATGAATAAATGCAACAAGAGAAGGGCTTAAATGAACCTTTTACCAACAAAATGAGCATTAAATGGAAAAGCGAAAAATTAGCAATCGTAGCACTCTATCCAGGATTAACCTATGAAGTTATGCGCAGTTGGAGCGGACCATTTGAAAACAAGTACAAATCAGTTGTTTTTTCTTATTTTAATTTTGTTAGTTTTCTCCTTTGAATACTACCAGATTGGGTTTTTACCTCTATGGTATAAACACCATTCTCTCCTTTGAGTGGAAACTGAAACTGTTTTTGTGTTCCCACATTAAAAGTTTGAATTAACTTCCCTATCATGTCATAAACCTTAACAGTAGAAGCTTCCGAAGTATTGATAAAATCGATATTGACCATTCCATTTGTAGGATTGGGATAGATTTTTATTTCACTTTTATCAAACGCATTTAAATTTAACGCATCAATTGTTAAACATGAAGAAGTATCAGTACATCCACCGTCGTTAATAACGACTGCATAATTACCGTTGTGGGTTGGTTTATAAGACGAGTTATTTGCACCGTTAATGGCAACAAAATCTTTGTCACAATCAATCCATTGGTATGCAGAATAACCGAACGGTGATACAAGGGTAACGCCATCAGTATCTATACCGATTTGTGTATCAATATGATTAACGGTCAAATTCAGTATAACAATAGAATCACAACCGTTTGTAGTACTTAGGGTGTCGGTATATGTTCCTGAATTTATATAGGTCTGATTATTGACAGACCATGTATAATCATTACACACCGTTTTATTCGTGGTCGTCGGTGTTGAGGAAGTCACTGTTAAATCTAAGTTTACGATAGAGTCACAGCCATTTACCGTATTTAACGTTTCAGTATAAAAACCAGAATTTGTATAGGTTTGTCCATTGGCACTCCAGGTATAGCTGCCGCAAATTGTTTCATGTATCGTTGAGGTTTGTGAATCATTAACCGTT
The DNA here is from genome assembly GCA_964585545.1 of uncultured Fluviicola sp. Taxonomy (GTDB): domain Bacteria; phylum Bacteroidota; class Bacteroidia; order Flavobacteriales_D; family Crocinitomicaceae; genus Brumimicrobium. Next base: position 111,458 of record CAZPDT010000010.1, on the reverse strand, counting down.
AAGTTTAAAGTCACGATGGAATCGCATCCCCCATTGCTAAAAGTTTCTGTATACACCCCAGATGTTGAATAGGTCACGCCATTGACACCCCACGTATAGCTATCACATACTGTTTCACTTGTTGATGATGATGCTTGAGGTTCAATCGTTAAATTCAAAGTTACAATTGAGTCACAACCATAAGCATTGTATATGGTGTCTTTATAAGTTCCCGAATTCGAATAGGTTTGATTATTGGTTGGCCAAGTATAACTTCCGCAAGTGGTTACTGACTCAGAACCAAAGCTTGGACCTATATAGGAAGGCAAGTCAAAAGCTTCGGTTTGATCTGTTCTGCTATCGGAAGACCCCTGATCAGCAGAGAACCCTAGTCCTCTATTGGCAAAAGCTTCCCATATCAAACAACGATTTTGACCATTATAAAGCATTTCATCAGCCAATAGAATGGCATCACGACCATCTATAAACCCAGGCTCACAAGGTTGTAATTTCAGTCCTTCAATAACCAAATGCATCGCAATGTTGTTGCCACCAGTTCCATTGTAAAAGTCGGGGTCAAAACCATACCGATCAATAAGTTTCCATGTCATATCCCACAACATTGTAGCCCATACATATCCAATTCCATGTGGTTTTGAGATGTTCCATGTATCGTTTGTTGCCGCATAAGTTGTATTGTTTATATTTCCATCTGTACTGTATGGAGTAGGTCGAATGCCGCCTCCGGTTGGTGTTTCTCCAGAAACGTAAGTTCCAATCCCTCTTGCATCTGTTCCTTGATCGCCTGATTCCAGAGTAATCATCAATGCAAACCAATCTGACCAACCTTCTCCCATTTGTTCATCGTTCCCTAGACAGCTTGAATTTCCAGATCCTCCAGTTAGTCGATTGGATATTCCATGGCCATACTCATGAGCAATTACTCCATTGTCAAAGTCTCCATCAAAAGGAGGAGTAGCATAAGCATTTTGAATCGTAGCATTTACAGTCGATCCATTCTGAATTTTAGTAATTAATGCTTCTCCATCTGCCATTGAAACCATTAATGAAGGAATACCAATTCCGGGGTCAGTTCCTCCCATCGTAATTGGAGCACCTCCAACATTATTGACCATGATAACAGCAACAGCGCCTGCATTCTCAGCATTTTGAACTTTAACAGTAAAATTACAATTTCCCCGACGTATAACAGCTATTTTTCCATTTAATGCCGAACCATTTACAGCTGGAGAGCAAGCCTCTATTGGATATTCAGTATTGTCATCATACAGTACTAAATCCGCAGTTATCGGAGAAGTGGGAATGGCAGGACCAAATCCCGCTGGTTTTGAAGAATACGGACCACTTACATCTGAAGGGGAATTTACTGTGAGGTAATTGGGGGAATCATCTGTCCACAAATACATTTGCATTGTGGGATTATAATTGTCTGGAGGTGTAGCAAAATTGGCATTGTTCATGCCACCACCGTCTTGTGCTTGTGCAAAAACATGGTCATCATCTAATCCTCCGTTGCCATAATTGTTTTTTTGGAAATTACCACTGGCTTCGTCGAATCCATATTGATACCAGATATCATGCATGATATTGTTCATGTAAAACAAATTTGTAACTGCAGCATCTACATTATTGTGAGGGTGTTGGTTAAGGTCAAGAGGAAAATTAAAATCTAAACTTGCACCGCCATCAGGAGCATAACCAACCATGTCGTTATTGTTATGGTCTTCACTGGCGTAAACATTGTTTCCAAAGGTTTCTGTATGCTCGGCTCCAGGAGCACCATCTGTATCATGCCATCCATAGGGAGAGGCAACAGGATCGGCAGGATCAATAATCAAGGAACGCGAACCGTGGATTGGACTTTCTATAGGAATTGGGAAAACATTATATCCAGCACCTGATTGTGGGGCAGCAGCTTGTGGAGCACTGGCTTTGGGCAATGCTTCTTCAATTGATCTCCTTTGGTTACGGGGAACAAATCCTGTTCCTAGATTACAGTTTGACACCCAGTCTACCTTGTCCAATAGCGTTCCTGTTTGTGCATCTATTCGAATACTCCACCAATGTGTTTTGTCCAACTCATAAATATCTAAATCCCATACTGCACGAACTGTTTTTTCGTTAGTTTTAAAAAGTTTTAACCTCAGGTTTATTTCTTCTTTTGATATTCCTTTTGCATCAAAAATATAATGGTTTTCTCCTTTTTTATCTTTTTGGATGACCTTTCCAGAAGCAGATAAACCCAAAGCTCTTGCACCTGTTAAAATAGCATTTTTTGGGGCAATTGATGCCGTGGTGGTTTTTACTTTTTGATCCAACTTTGAAACAAACCTATTGGTCGAGACAAATGCTTTCTGATCTTTAACTACAACAACAGCAATTGCATTGTGTAGCAACAATCCGTCGTGCTTTTGGGTTAAGTAATAGTAAGAAATTTTTGAATTTTTATCCTGATGTGAGTCGGTAATCTCCCATTTCTGAACATCTTTAGCTGATAAATTATAAGTGCTTGCCTTTTCATTGAGTGCTTTTTGAATCAACGCTTGATTGTTTTGTCCATATAAAGCAAAACCAAAGGTGGATATAAATAGGAGAAGGAAGCATTTATTAAGAAAACAATTCATTTTTTTGGTTTTTTTAAATTTCATAAGCATTATGCATATTTCGCAATTTAAGAGAAAAATCTGAATATTCAAAATACCATTTTCAAACAGATTTATTCCCAAAGAGGTTAGTCGAGTGTTTTATAGCGTTTGTCGGTTAAAAACAATCATTGATTTAGAGAATACTAAAATTATTTATATATTTGCAAAATAAAAGAGGGCGTTGTCTTCTTTGAAAATTGGTTTTAATGTAAAAAATAACAAAAAACATAAACATCTATCTTATGTATAAATACTTGGCTACTTCCATTTTGCTTTTGTTGGCAGGTTCTATTTTCGGACAACAGAGGTTAAATTACTCCGATGAATTGATTAAAGAAATGGCGACAGAAGTTTTTAAAGACTGTCCGCAATACCTTACAAATGAGTACATCGACCTATATAAGAAACGATTTGCAAAGGTTTCCATAATTAAATTGGAGAGAGGAGCTAAAAAACAAGATATCTTCATCACGAAAAGATTGAGTGCTGTTGGTTTGAAAAACAAATGTAATTCGAATTTAAAGTATGATATTGGCGATTCATTTGACCCCGACAAGTTCAATGTTCTCAAATACTTTTTCCCGATAAATGAAGACGTCAAAGCAGTTTATATTTTGGTGGATAACACCCACTATGTAATTCGAGTTGAAAGATAAACACAACATGTTCATAGCTCTAAAAATAATACTATCATGAAAACTAAAATACTTCTATCGGTATTCATTTGCTTCATTGTTACATTTGGGTTTTCCCAGACGTATACAATGCCTGTGAGTGGACATACAAACGAGACCACTTGTTCGGGAACATTCTTTGACAGCGGGGGACCTTCTTCTGGCTATGGAACCAATGAAAGCGGAACCATTACTTTCTGTCCAGGTGACCCTACAAAGTACCTAACTATAGATTTTTCCATGCTGGATCTTGAAGATGGCTATTCACTTTTGGATGTTTACTTTGGGAGTTCAGCAACAGGAAATCCAATACAGTCGTTCTCAGGTTCCAGTACAGATGATTTATTGTCAAAAATAATTCAAAACCCAACACCTGGAGGTTGCATTACTTTTAGTTTTCAATCGAACGGTGCTAATATATATGATTACCAAGGATGGAGGGCGACTATATCTTGTGAGGATCAATTGATTAATGATCAAGTATGTGAGAGTGCTAATGCTTTTTGTTCAGATCAATCTTATAATTTTCCGAATGCTGTAAATTCGTTTTCACCATTTGGAATGGACTTAGGATGTGTATTACTTACTCCTAACCCTGTTTGGTATTATATGGAAGTAGATAACCCTGGAACCATTCAACTTCAACTTGAACAGACAACAGGACCGAATGGAACAGGTTTGGGACTGGACGTTGATTTTGTGCTGTGGGGACCATTTACTGACCTCGCTGCTGCATGTGCTGGAATTGCAGATGGTTCAATTCCTCCAATTCAATCAAGTTATGATCCAAGCACAACAGAAACTATTGGTATTGGGACAACAGGAGGTAGTAATTATAAACCAGGCGCTGGAAATTGCACAAACATTGGTCAAACATCACCACCTGCTGCAAATTCGGGTGATATTTACATAGTTCTCATTACCAATTATGATGGCGATGCGGGATACATATCTTTTGAACAAACCGGTGGTACAGGAAGTTCAGATTGTAGTATTGTGAGTTTGTGTAATGCTGATATTGGTACTTTTAATACCACAACAACAGGGACTCAGGTAAATGACACTACGCTTGTTTTGTGCCAAAATGATAATTTTCTTCTACAATCGAATGGAGATTATACTCCTCCTGATGAAGTTGTTAACTCTTCGGATCCTAACGCACCTATATATGATCCAGATTTAATGTGGGCTATATATTCTTGTCCGCCTACTGTTTTGTCTCCTGGTCCTGGAGTTGATTTGAATAGTGATCCTTGTTTGTTGGGTGTATTTTCGGGAGATTATCTTAATGACATTAATAACAGCGGTTCGATTTTTAATATGTTCCCTCCTGGAACTTTTACCAACAACACATTATATACAGTTCCTTTTACTACTTATGGAATAGATGCTAGTGATCCCAATACAATAATATATTCTTATGTGACGGGCGGAACGGACGCTCCTCCATGTTATGACTTTGGCAGTGTTTATTCCATTCAATATTTGCCTGAAATCACAGAAACTATATCGGCCGATTGTCATACTGGGACAGTTACTGTTACCTTATCAGGAGGCTCTCCAGCTGTTAATGGGACATTATTTTCTATATCTAATGTATTGCCAACATCTGCAACAATATCTACCACAACAGTTGGCAATGGAGGAACTGTAACCTTATCAGGATTGAATGATGGGGACAATTATTCCTTTGATATTGTGGATGACTTTGGTTGTCCTTCAACCATTTCAGGAACATTTTCAGGCGCAACAGAATCAGGTTTTGCATACAGTACGAACAAGTTTTGTAAAGGTGATCCAAACCCAACTCCAACTATTACGGGTCAACCAGGAGGAACCTTTTCTAAAGTATCAGGTCCATCTGGATTAAGCCTCAATGGCTCAACAGGTTCAATTAATCTTTCTGCATCTTCTTCAGGAACATATACTATAAAATATACTTCACCAGGAGCTCCTTGTAACTCTTCTACAAATCAAACCATTACAATTAATGCATTACCAACAGTTTACGCAGGTGTTGATCAAAATATTTGTAGTGGAGAGAGCGTTACCTTAACCGGTCAAGGGGCGAGTACCTATTCATGGAATCAAGGCGTTCAAGATGGAGTGCCTTTTTCACCTACTTCTACAAAAACATATACAGTTACAGGGACCAATAACGTTACAAGTTGCTCCAACACCGATCAAGTTACTGTAACGGTAAATAGTTTACCTACCATTAATTTGACTCCAGATGACAATTCAATTTGTAATGGAAGCTCCACTGTAATTACAGCTTCAGGAGGAACTTCATACTCTTGGAATCATGGATTAAGTGCAACACCTTCTCATACCGTATCTCCATCAACTACTACTACCTATGTTGTGACGGGTACTGATGGAAATAATTGTGAAAATACAGCTTCTGTGGAAATAACAGTCTATGATTTACCGACAATATCTGCTGGAAGTGATGTAACACTTTGTAGTGGCGAATCTACAACACTTTCTGCTACTGGCCCTTCTGGAACGGCTTATACTTGGAATCAAGGAATCGGTTCAGGACAATCTCATATCGTAACTCCGACCACATCTACAATTTATGAAGTTACAGGATTGGACGTGAATGGATGTGTTAATACAGATAATGTTACCATAACAGTAGATGATAAGGTGAATCCAACATTTAACACAATTGCTCCTTTCTGTTCTGGTGAACCTGCTCCAACCCTCCCTACAACATCAAACAACAGTATTCCTGGTTCATGGAGTCCTTCAACGGTTAGTAATACCTCAAGTGGAACTTATACTTTTACGCCTGCAACAGGGCAATGTGCAACAAATGAAACCATTAACATAACAGTTAATCCATTGCCAACAGCGCAAATTAATGGGCCTACAGAATATTGTCAAGGATTTAATGCTACACTTAACGCTGGAGCAGGATACAGTCAATACACATGGTCTACAGGTGAAACCACTCAAACCATAAATGTGACGGATGCTGACAATCCCATTACGGTTACTGTCACAGACAATAATGGTTGTGAAGATACATCAGCACCGTTTACTGTAATTGAGAACACCATTATTAGAACCAACAGAACGTTTAATATTTGTCAAGGTGAATCTCAAGTTATTCATGGACAGGTGGAAACAACTTCAGGTGTTTACACAGATACATTGCCTTCAATAACAGGATGTGACTCCATCTCAAGAATTACCTTAAATGTAAATGCTTTACCCACAGTTAGCGCTGGCAGTAATCAATCAATTTGTATGGGAGAAAGCATTACTTTAAATGGAAGTGGTGCCAATAGCTATTCTTGGGACAATGGCGTTCAAGATGGTGTTCCTTTTCAGCCTACGGCTGACCAAACATACACCGTTACAGGTACCGATGGGAATGGCTGTGAAAATACAGCTTCAATCACAGTTAATGTAAACCCACTGCCAACTGCTGATGCAGGAAGTGACATTGACATTTGTGAGGAAGAAGATTTGAATTTGAGTGCAACTGGAGGAGTAGATTACAGTTGGTCTGGACCTAATTCTTATACTTCAAATGATCAAAATCCAATTATAAACGATATTGGAACAACAGCATCGGGAGATTATACAGTTACAGTTACTGATGCAAATAATTGTTCGGCAGATGCTACAGTCAATGTTTCAGTTCATCATAATCCATCAACATCAGCTACTGCATCACCTAGTAATCCATTGTGTCCAGGAGAAGATTTAAACCTGAGTGCTTCGGGAAGTGGTTCAAACACCTATAATTGGGTTGGCCCTGATGGCTATACGGCAACAGGTAAAAATCCTACCTTGACAAATGCTGGCGTGAGTGCTTCAGGGGATTATATTGTAACAGTTACCAACAGTAACAATTGTACAACAAAGGATACTGTAAATGTAAATATAGTAGATAATACACCGCCTGTATTTACTGGAGGTTGTATTGATGATACCACATTGTTTTCCGGAACAGCATTGTGCGGCATAAATCTTCCTAACTTTACTTCTAGTAATGAAATCAGTGTAACAGACAACTGTGGAAGCACCGCAACCAATACAATTACAATAACCCAAAATCCTATTGCAGGTACAGAACTTGGCGTGGGTACGCATACCATTTGGATTATCGTTACCGACGAACAGGACAATAAAGACTCTTGTTCTTTCCAATTGACTGTAGATGACGCAATACCACCATCATTTAACGGGGGTTGTATCGATGACACAGTCTTGTATACCAACAATTCTTCTTGTGATATTACAGTACCCGATTTTTCTGGTGATGCACAGTTAGACATTACTGATAATTGCGGAAACGTTGCAAGCAATACAATTACGATAACCCAAACTCCAAATGCAGGAACCATTCTTGGAATTGGTACGCATACAGTATGGGTTTATGCTGAAGATGATTATTCAAATATTGATTCTTGTTCTTTCCAACTCACCGTTTCTGATACCATTCCCCCTACATTTAATACGGGCTGTGGAATTGATACCACGCTATACCCCAGTAATTCTTCTTGTTATGTTTTAGTGCCAGACTTCACATCGAGTTCGCAAATTGATTTAACAGACAATTGTGGGTCAATAGCCTCAGGTACAATTACGATAACTCAAAGTCCAGCGCCTGGAACCATTCTCGAATCAGGAACGTATACTGGATGGATTTATGCTGAAGACAATTACTCAAATATGGATTCTTGTTCATTTAATATCGTCGTAGGAGGAGACACTATTGCGCCTACATTCCCCAGCGGTTGTATGAATGATACCGTTCTTTACTCAACGATGAACACCTGCGATATGGAACTTCCTAACTTTACAGGAAGTTCAGAAATACAAGTGATTGATAATTGTAACGATATTACATCAGGAACAATAACATTAACTCAGAATCCAGCACCAGGCACCTCATTTTCGGTTGGACTTCATGAAGTATGGATTATTGCAACAGATCAAAGTTCTAATGTAGACTCTTGCTCCTTCTATGTGACCATTAAAGATACAATTCCACCAAATATCAGTATCCAAGATAATGCTGCATCATATTGTGATGGACAAGATATTTATTGGACAGAAAACATTACAGACAACTGTCAGGTGGATTCAATTTCTTCTACACATAAAAGTGGAGATATATTCCCTATAGGAACTACAACTGTAGTGTATACAGCAAAGGATATCAATGGAAACATAGCGGTTGATTCATTTGACGTCATTGTTACGCCATTACCTGATGTGCCAGAATTGACCGAGCAAGCTTATTCTTCGTGTTTTGGAACTCCTGTAACATTATCCGTACTTAATCCCAACCAAGATGATAATTATACTTGGGTTTTTGATGGCAATCAAATAGGAACAGGGCCAACTTATGATATTGCGTCAACAGATGCTGATGATAGTGGTATTTATACTGTAATTGCTGAAACTGATGCAGGATGTCAAGCTGATATAGAAGTGACATTGACAGTACAAACTTGTAGTGTTACCATTTCCGAAGCTATATCACCAAATGACGACAAGAAAAATGATGATTTTGTAATTGATGGAATAGATGGTTATCCTAATACTGAAGTATGGATATACAATCGCTGGGGAACAGAAGTTTATCATAGCGATGATTATCAAAATGATTGGGACGGCACATCACAAAGTGGAATGAACATAGGAGGCGATCAACTTCCTGAAGGAACATATTATTACATTGTTAAACTTGGAGGTGTAGAAGGGCAACCGAATGCGGGAGAGGTACTAAAAGGATATGTTTATTTAAAAAGATAGAGGGTAACCTTTTTAAAATAAGTTAAGCTTAAAAAAATATAAATACTATGTTGAAAAGAATTTTTGTCATCTTTTTTATACTCGGTGTATTTCTAAATGCGACTTATGCTCAGACATTTACTGAGATACAAGAGGTTCTCGCTTCAGATATGAAGAACAATCAACAGGCTGGATTCTCCGTTGATATTTCAGGTGATTACGCAGTGGTAGGTGTACCTAACGACCCCAATAAAGGAGCGGCTTATATTTATAATAGAAATCAGGGGGGACCAAATAACTGGGGACAGGTTAAGAAGATTGTTGCTTCAGATGGAGCTTCCAATGACTTGTTTGGATTTGATGTAAGTATAGATGGTGATAATATTGCAGTTGGAGCACATGCTAAATCAGCATATACAGGAAATGTTTATATTTTTAATCGCAATTATGGGGGACCTAATAATTGGGGACAAGTTAAAAAACTTTCCGCCTCTGACGCTGCAGTTTTCAAAGGATTTGGTTTAAAAGTTTCACTTTCTGGATCGACTTTAATTGTTGGGGCTAACGATCATTTTGATTACGTGACAAACCCACCTTACTTTTCAGCTGTTGGACCTGGAGGCGCATATATATTTGAGCAAAACAATGGAGGCAGTAACAATTGGGGACAGGTTAAAAAGATAGTTGCATCTGACGGTGTCAATGGCGATATGTTTGGTTATGTTGATATTCAAGGCGATTATGCAGTAGTTGGAGCAATAGCAAAAAACAGCAATATGGGTGCTGCTTATATCTATTATAGAAATCAAGGCGGAGCCAATAATTGGGGACAAATTAAAAAATTAACACCTTCTGTAGGAACTACGTTTGCACCTTCTTATGGCTTGGGAATAAGTATTTATGGTGATAATGTGGCTGTAGGTGGTTATTACGAGAATGGAAGTGATGGCGTTGTTTATGTCTATAATAAAAATAGAGGTGGATCCAATAATTGGGGACAAGTAAAAAGGTTTACAGGAAGTACTGTAAGCAACTATTATTGGTTTGGGGCCTCTTTGTCTTTGTATAATGATTTTTTAGTGGTTGGTGCTGCGGGATATGCAAACAATGCTGGTACTGGGAAAGCCTACGTATTTAGAAAAGACCAAGGAGGAACCGACAACTGGGGAGAAACTCAAATAATTGCAGGAGGAAGTGACAGCAATTACGGTGATCAATTTGGATCTTCTGTTTCATTATACAATAAATCTTTAATCGTTGGGGCAACATTACATGATCATGGAATGAATATGGATAATGGTTCTGCTTATATTTTTGAAGATTGTCATTCTACAGCAGCAAGCAGTATAAATGTTAACCCATCAAATACAATATGTTCAGGAAGCTCAGTTACTTTAACTGTGAATGGAGGCACATTGGGTACAGGTGCTGATTGGCATTGGTATACGGGAAGCTGTGGAGGAACTAGTGTTGGAACTGGAAGCAGTATAACAGTTTCACCAACTTCGTCTACAACTTATTATGTTAGGGCTGAAGGGGGATGCAACACAACCTCATGTGTATCAACAACAATTACAATAAATCAGATTCCTGCAGCAAATGCAAATGCTTCAAGTACTACAGTCTGTGTTGGGGATAATATCAATTTAATGGCCAATACTGTATCGGGTGCGAGCTATTCTTGGACAGGACCAGGCGGTTATTCAAGCAGCAGTCAAAACCCAACAATAACGAATGCATCAAGTAGCGATGCAGGAACATATACGTTAACAGTAACAAGAAATGGTTGTTCAAACAGTGATAATGTCTCCATTACAGTTAATCCCAATCCTACAGCTAGTGCTTCCTCAAACAGTCCTGTTTGTGAAGGCGATAATATCCAACTCTCAGGGTCAAGTCTTAATTTAGGAGCAACATACTCTTGGACTGGGCCAGGCGGTTATGCAAGCAGCAGTCAAAACCCAACAATATCCAATGCATCAAGTAGTGATGCAGGATCTTATACATTAACTGTAACAGATAACGGTTGTTCGAGTACTGATAATGTTTCCATTACGGTTAATCCCAACCCTACAGCTAATGCTTCCTCAAACAGTCCTGTTTGTGAAGGCGATAATATTAGTTTAACAGCAAGTACTGTATCAGGCGCTAGTTACTCTTGGACTGGGCCAGGCGGTTATACAAGTAGCAGTCAAAACCCAACAATATCCAATGCATCAAGTAGTGATGCAGGAACGTATAGTTTAACCGTAACAGATAATGGTTGTTCAGGTACTGATAATGTTTCCATTATAGTTCATCCTAACCCTACAGCTAATGCTTCTTCAAACAGTCCTGTTTGTGAAGGCGATAATATTAGTTTAACAGCAAGTACTGTATCAGGGGCTAGTTATTCTTGGTCTGGACCTGGTGGTTATTCAAGCAGTAGTCAAAATCCAACGATAACAAGTTCTTCAAGTAGCGATGCAGGAACATATACGTTAACTGTAACCCACAATGGTTGCTCAAACGATAACGATGTTAGCGTTGTTGTTAATCCAAATGAAGATGCTGGATTTACATTCTCTCCCAATACGATTTGCATTGGAAGCCCCAATGTAACACCAATAATATTAGGAGATTCAGGCGGTACTTTTACCACGTCAAATACGGATTTAGTAATCAACCCTTCTACGGGAGAAATCAATATGAGCAGTAGTCTTGCAGGAACATATAATGTAACTTATACAACATCTGGAACTTGCTTTGACAGTGAAACCCATTCTATAACCATTACTTCTTCTCCCGATGCAACATTTTCATATCCCAATGCTGAATATTGTCAAGATGAAGGAATCGTTGCTGCTGTTTTTCCGAATGGTTCAAGCGCAGGAACTTTTAGTTCAACGAATGGTTTAGAGTTGGATCAAAACACTGGAGAAATTGATTTTGGCTTAAGCAGTCCGGGTACTTACACAGTTACCAACAACATTGCTGCGTCAGGTGTTTGTCCTGCCAACTCTGCCGATTATACCATTACCGTAAAAGAAAATCCTTCAGTAACTGTAGGAATCGCGAGTTCAAGCACACTTTGTCCTGGTGCGACACTTGATTTAGAATCCTCTGGAGCAGGAAGTGGTGGAAGCTATAACTGGACAGGTCCTGATGGATTTACCTCAAACAATCAAAATCCAAGTATATCAAACGCAGGTATTTCAGCTTCTGGATATTATGTTGTAACAGTTACAAACAGTGTAGGTTGTAGCAGCACAGACTCTATAAATGTTAATATTGTGGACAATACACCACCAACATTTAACAATGGTTGCATTGGAGATACTGTACTGTATTTACCAAATGCGAATTGTGAGATTACACTTCCCGATTTTACAAGCAGTAGCGCATTGAGTATTACTGACAATTGTGGAAATGTTTCTTCTAATACGATAACGATTACACAAAACCCCAGTGCAGGAACAACTTTTGATATAGGTGTTCATACAGTATGGATTATTGCATCGGACAACAGCAATAATGCAGACTCTTGTTCTTTTAATATTACCGTAGAAGATACTATTGCGCCTTCTTTTAACGGAGGATGTTTAAACGACACAACTCTTACGGCAACCTCAGCATCTTGTGATATTCAACTCCCTGACTTTATAAGTGGCAACCCTGATTTAAACAGCATCACCGACAACTGCAGTAGCACAGCAGACAGCAGTATTACAATTGTTCAAAATCCTGTAAATGGAACGGTCTTAGAACCTGGAAACTACACGGTATGGATAATCGCTACAGATGCTTATGGGAATACTGATTCTTGTTCATTTGTTGTAACTGTAGAAGGTCAACTTCCAGAATTTCCTGTATTAAGTGCCGAAGACTATACTACTTGTATAGGATCATCAATAACAATGGAGGTTGATAATCCAGACAATAGCAATACCTATTTATGGACTTTTAATGGTACACAAGTGGGAACAGGTACAAGTTATGAAATCGCTTCTCCCCAACCTGAAAATGAAGGAATATATATATTAACAGCTCAAAGTACTAATGGTTGTAAAGCCGATACGAGTGTCTTTCTAACAGTTGAGTCGTGTGGGATAACGATATCAGGAGCGATATCTCCAAATGATGATGGCAAAAATGATAACTTTATAATTGATGGGTTAGCGGGTTATCACAACACAAAGGTATGGATATACAATCGCTGGGGAACAGAAGTTTATCATAGTGACGATTATCAAAATGATTGGGACGGCACATCACAAAGTGGAATGAACATAGGGGGAAATCAACTTCCTGAAGGGACATATTATTATTTTGTTCAACTTGGTGGAACAGAAGGACAGACCGATCAAGGAAAAGAGTATACAGGATATGTTTATTTAAAAAGATAAGGAAAATAAATACATAATTTAAATTAATGGTTATGAAAAAACTACATAAAGTATTGATTGCAAGCATTGCAACGTTATTTATAATGGAGGCATCATTTGCCCAACAGCAGGCTCAATTTACCCAATATATAGACAATATGTTGTATTACAACCCTGCTTATGCCGGAAGTCATGATGCAATGACTTTTAGTGCTCTTCACAGACAGCAATGGATGGGATTTGATGGCGCCCCAATGAGTACAACTTTTAGTATGCATACACCGCTTAGATTTGAAAATTTAGGGATTGGTGTGAGCTTCCTAAATGATAGGGTGGGTCCAACAAATATCACATGGGCAAATGTTGATGTATCTTATTCAATACGATTTAAGGGCAGTGGAAGACTCTCCTTTGGAGTTAATGGTGGCATCAATCTCTTGAATGGCAATTTACTCGATTTACAGAAGATGGATGCAGGAGATCAATCCTTAAGCGTTCAATACAACAATGACATCAAGCCGAACTTTGGTGCGGGTGTTTATTATCACTCTGATCAATGGTTTATAGGTTTTGCAGTTCCTCATATTTTAGACAACACCAAGGACATCAAAGAAGTATTAAATACAGATTATATTTCTCAACGCCATTACTATTTCATGGTTGGAGGATATATCAATGCAAGCAGGATGTTAAAATTGCGTCCAAGTGCCATGTTTAAAATGACAGAAAATGCACCGTTTGCCCTAGATGCAAGTTTGGCTTTTATCTTCTACGATAAATTTTGGTTAGGAGCAAACTACCGACTATTAGAAAGTGCAGGAATTTATGTTCAATATCAAATTTCGCATCAATTTAAAATAGGTTATGCTTTTGAATTCTCTACTACCCAGTTAAGAGGCCATAACGCAGGGACACATGAATTAATGTTGAGTTACGATTTGTTGTTTAGAGGAAAGTCAATTGACTCACCAAGATACTTTTAAAATAATTTACAAGAAAATAAAACGAAAAGAAATGAAAACAATCAATTATATAGCATTTGGATTAAGTGTTTTATTTGCGCTTCCCCTTTTATCTTTTGCTCAAAGAGGAAGGCTCAATTATGCAAATAAAATGTACCAACAAAAAGCCTATTACTATGCCAGTGAGGGTTATGAAGATGTTTTGGAGAGAAAGACAGACTCTTCTGATGTTGCTGTAAACATTGCCGACAGTTATGACAAACTTGGGAACACTGAAAAGGCTGTGAATTGGTATGCCTATTTAAAACGCAAAGGCAAAATTGATAAAAACCAACTCTTGAGATTGGCGCTTTTAGAACGTCAGCTCGGTAATTATGATGATTCAAAAGACCTATTGACGCACTATGCATCTAAGTATGAAGAAAATGAGATTGTGAAGAATATTTTGAATGCTGATGTTACTTTAAAAGAACTCAGAAGAGACAAGGGTTGGTTTACAGTGAAACGCCAAAACATCAACACCGAGTTTTCTGAAATGGGGGTTAGTTTCTTAAAAGACAATGTCGTTCTATTTTCTAGTTCTCAAAGGAGAAGTAATGTTACAATTCGGGTAGATTCTTGGACGGGAGATTATTTTTATAATTTATATCAAGCGACAATAGGAAAAGATGGCAAAATAAGTAATGCTAAGCATATGAAGTCGAAAGCCAAGACAAAGTTTCATGATGGACCAGCCGTTTATAATGAAAAAACGGGATATGTTTACTTTACACGAAACAATTTTATTCATGGTAAGAAAGGAACTGATGAAAACAAGGTGGTAAAGTTAAAATTGTATCGAGCCAAGTTACAGGACAATAAATTTAAAGATGTTGTAGAACTGGGTATAGATGATGACAGTTATTCAACAGCCCATCCAAGTTTATCAAAAGATGGTAAAAAACTCTATTTTTCATCGGATCGACCGGGAGGAAAAGGGGGTATGGATATTTATTATGTTAACTTAGATGCTGATGGCTTGCCTATTGGAACACCTATTAATATGGGTGATAAAGTCAATACGCCGGGAGATGAGGTATTCCCTCATTATAACAGCAGGTCTAATTTACTGTTTTTCTCTTCTAACGGCCATTTTGGCTTGGGAGGATTGGATGTATATGTTGCTAAATTAGATGGAAAGGGAAAAACAAAGAACATTGAAAATTTGGGTACTCCAATCAATAGTCCCCATGATGACTTTTCCTACACCAGTGATGAAGAGCAAACAAAGGGATATTTTTCTTCCAATCGTCCAGGAGGAATAGGGAGTGATGATATCTACGGATTTGATCAAAATGTTGCAATACGTAATGGTGCAGTTTTAAAAGGGAATGTAAAGGATTTAATCACAAAAGATGCTTTGGGCGATGTTAATGTGCTTATTGCCGATAAAGATGGAAAGGTATTGGACAGCATTACATCTGATAAAGATGGAAATTACGAAATTTCATTAAATGCTGTCAATGATGATTTCGAGATTATTGCTAAGAAAAATGGATATGTTCAAGGACAAAAGACTGTAGATTATGACAACGTAAAAGACGAATATATTCGTGATATGGACTTAATGCCTAATTTAGATTATTATTTTGTAGGAACAATCAAAGATAAAGAGACAAAGAAGGCTATACAGGGGGCGAAAATCAGTATTTATGACAAGAACAAAAACTCAGAAGAATTTGCTGTAGTAGAAACCACAGAGGATGGAAAGTTTAAAACAAATCCTATTCCTTATAAATATAATGACCACATCAATTACGCATTCAAGTTGCAAAAAGATGGATATGTAACAAAAGACATCTCTTTAGGTGATTTATTGGCGAAAAAACAAGAGATTAATGTCAGTGATTATTTATCATTTGATATGACAAAAATTGAGGTAGGGAAAACAGATTTGAACGATGTTGTAGACATCAAGCCCATTCACTTCGACTTTAATAAATCAAATATTCGTCCTGATGCGGCAAAAGAACTCGATAAAGTTGTGAAAATTATGCAAGATAACCCTGGAATGGTTATTGAGCTAAGGGCTTACACTGACCAACGTGGTGATGATGCGTATAATTTAAAACTATCTGATAGTAGAGCAAGGTCTTCAGCAGATTATATTATCTCTAGAGGAATCAGTAAGAGTAGAATTAGTGGTCGTGGCTATGGTGAAGCCAATCCGATATATACTGAAAAGCAAATTTTAGAGAAAAAATCAGAGGAGGTAAGAGAGGCTCTTTATGAGAAAAACAGAAGAACTGAGTTTATCGTTGTAAAAATGAACAAATAAAAAATTACTCAGCAGAGAACTTTAGTGATCCGCATTCTTTTGCTTGTTCTTGAAGCTCTTCTGGGTCAATAGTCTGAAAAGAAGCACATAAGGAATCTTTATGTTGTTTGGCTCGATTTAAACTGTCAATAGTTGCTTCTGTCGGTCTGCGGTCAAATAAGGTGGCAGAAATTTGATTGACAGCATCTCCAGCCTCAACACAATCGCAAAGTGAAGGCTCTGATTTACATGATGCAAGTAGAATAATAAAAGTGAGTACGCTTAATTTTTTCATTTTTCTTTATTTTTGTCTAAAACTTTTGGTATTCTAAAATAATCAGAATCTTTTTTTGGAGCATTTTTTAAGGCTTCTTCATGAGTGGTTGTTTGTTTTGGGATATCTTCTCTCAAAACATTAATTTCTTCTGACAAAAAAATGAGGGGCTCAACATCCTCTGTATTTACTTCATTTAACTTACCCATGAATTCAAGGATATTGTTGAGATCCTTTTTTATTTCCTCGTTTTTTTCTCCTTCAAACGACAGTCTTGCCAAGTTTGAAATATGTGCTATTAAGTCATCATTTATTTCCATAAAGCGCTATTGTGGTTACAAAGTTAATCATTCTTTTTTGGTAAGAAGGAAGCAATACTGTGATATGTTTTATTTTTTAAGTCATTAATTTCTGAACCTTCAACTTTTTCTTTGCTTATGAGTTGATGGATATGAACCTTTACCAAACCGGGCATTGCTGATGAGAGAAAATAAGAGGGGTCAGAAAACAATCGATAATTGTTTTTAAATGTAATCGGTAAAATGGCACTTTGGGCTGATTTGGCCAATTGAAATGCACCATTTTTAAAAGGACTCATCTGAGGTGTGGAATCAAATATACCGCCTTCTGGAAATACAGCAATGCACCAATCCTTTTTAAGCGCCTTTCTTGCTTGAATAAATGCTTTTGCTGATTTAATAGTGCTCCTTCTATCCACAGGAATATTTAACTTTTTGAAATAGGTTTTTACAAGGGGATATTTCAACAGTTCACTTTTCCCCATAAATATAAATTTGTTTTTGGGTAATATCCTGTAAAGCAAAAAAATATCTAAATATGAAGTATGGTTGGCAATAATTATAAAAGGCATTTTAGAGTGAGGGGTTTTACCACTTTTCTCTACAGCATAAAAGCATAAAATACTCACACATCTCGACCAAAAAATATTGATTTTAAAAGAATACTGTTTTAAAGTTTCAAAATGGATGAAAATATAGAGCACAGGATAAAAAAGAAGAAGGGTAACAATAAATACACATCCAATATAGATTTTCCATAGATTGTATAAAGGACTCAATATATACTTCATGTTTCGTTGTAATTAATCATCTTTTGGGTTGTTGCTTATTGCTTTGTTTTTTTATGTAAACCGCAAAAATAACTTTAAGGATACAACTTACGCACTCAACGCTATGCGGAAAGTTTGCCGTACTGAAGTTAAAAATGCAGTTTTTTGGTCTTTATTATATAAAGTAGACCAAATATAGTTTAATTTTATGTTGTTCTTCTACAAAAGATTATTTTTGTAAAAATTAAGAGATTTTAAATAGTGGATGTTCGTAAACAGACGATTCTTGAATATTGCTGTGTTACTGACCAGACGCTAAAATAACAAGTTCAATATGACACGTGTTTTAACAGGCATCCAAAGTACAGGAGTTCCACATTTGGGCAATCTATTGGGAGCAATTATTCCTGCAATTGAGATGACCAAGAGCGACAATGAATCTTTCCTATTTATTGCCGATTTACATTCATTAACGACAATTAAAAATGGGGAGACATTAAGCAACAATACTTATGGGGTTGCAGCAACTTGGCTTGCTTTGGGGTTGGATCCTAATAAGACAATATTTTATAGACAAAGCGATGTACCAGAGGTAACAGAATTGGCTTGGTATTTAATGTGTTATTTCCCATTTCAGCGTTTGACCTTGGCACATGCATTTAAAGACAAAGCCAGTCGTTTACAAGACGTGAATTCAGGACTTTTTAATTATCCTATGTTGATGGCTGCCGACATTCTATTATATGATGCCAATAAAATACCCGTAGGGAAAGATCAAATTCAGCATGTTGAGATGGCCAGAGATGTTGCTAAAAGGTTAAACAATAGCGTTGGAAAAGAATTGCTGATATTGCCAGAATCTATTATTCAAGAGGATATTATGATAATTCCGGGGACAGATGGAGAAAAGATGAGCAAATCGAGAAACAATTTCATTAATATATTTTTGCCAGAAAAGGAGTTGAGAAAGCAAGTCATGAAAATTGAAACTGATAGTACTCCAATGGAGGAATCTAAAAATCCCGAAACATGTAATGTGTATAATATTTACAAACTAATTGCCAGCAAAGATCAAACTTTGGAATTGGCCGAGAAATACCGTCAAGGTAATTTTGGGTATGGTCATGCAAAACAAGCTCTATTTGAATTGTTGCTTGAACGGTTTAAGGAAGAACGTGAGCGATTTAATTATTTTATAAATCATAGAGATGAGATTGATGGTATTCTTGGAGAAGGGGCCGAAAAAGCAAGAAGTGTTGCCCATAAAACATTGTATAGGGTAAGAAGAGAATTGGGTTATTAAAAGTAAATTAAATCAATTGTTGTAACCCACTTATTTCCTTTATAAAATGATTTAAATCAGAAAACATGCAATTTTTATAGTAAAAATAAGACTAAATTTATATATTTGAACAGCTATTACAAAATATCGCAAAAAATCATGATTAAAAAACTAATATTATTGGTCGCCATTTTGCCGTTCTTTTATGGATGTGAAACACAGCCTGCAAAAGATGCTGACGGAGTTATTGTCGCAAAAGGCGGCGTGCGTTACGGTGGAACCTTTCGATTTATGTCTAGTGAAAAAGTGACGAGTTTATTTCCTCTGCAAACAACTGATATTTACTCCAATCGAATTGTATCTCAGATATTTGAAGGACTTGTAAAGGTTGATCCAGAGAGTACTGAACTTGTACCTTCAATTGCAACTTCTACTGATGTCAATGAAAACTCTACTGTTTTTACCTTTCATTTAAGAACTGATGTTTACTTTCAGGATGACCCTTGTTTTCATGAGGGCAAAGGAAGAAAGGTGACGGCACACGATTTTAAATACTCTTTAGAATTTGCTTGTTCAGATAATGAGCTCAATCAGGTGTCTTATTTGTTAAAAGATAAGATTGAGGGAGGTAATGCATATTATAAAGGAGAAGCCGATCATGTAAGTGGAATTACAGTAAAAGATGATTCAACATTGGTGATTACATTAAACCGTTCTTTCTCAGCATTTAAGAAAATGATGTCTCATGCTGGATTGGGGGTTTTCCCAAAAGAAGCCTATGAGAAATACGGGGAACAAATTGGTAAGCATCCCGTTGGAACAGGAGCTTTTGTATTGGATGAGTTTACTACTGATAAAATCGTATTGGGAAGGAACAATAACTATTGGAGAAAAGATGAATTTGGGAATCCAATGCCGTTCCTCGACAATGTAGTTATGACGTATAGCAAGGATAAGACCGATGAGTTGCTCTCGTTTAGAGCTAAGAAGATTGATTTGGTAATGGATATTCCTGTTGAAGAAGTGAAAAATGTTTTGGGAACACTACAAGAAGCTCAAGAAGGCAAAAATGTAAAACACAGAGTAATTTCAAAATCAAGTTTAAACATTACTTATTACGGTTTTGCCAATCAAAGTGAAATTTTCTCCAACAAGAAAGTACGGAAAGCATTCAATATTGCGATTAATAGAAAGGTCATAATTGATGACTGGTTACGTGGTGAAGGCTTGCCTGCATCTCATGGGTTTGTTCCGAATATGGAAGGTTATCCTTCAAGCAGTGTAAAAGGCTATACTTTTAATATTCAAAAAGCACAAGAATTATTGGCGGAAGCAGGTTACCCCAATGGGAGTGGTTTTCCAACAGTAACGCTATATGTTAATGCAAAAGAAGGTTCGGGAAGTGATTTACTCGCTCAAGCAGTTAAAAAATCATTAAAGAACAATCTGAATGTGAATGTAAACATTGAGTTGGTGACATTTGAAGATAGAGAACAATACATCCAAGATGGTAAAGCTATATTTTGGAGGGCAGGATGGATTGCTGATTATCCAGATCCAGAGAACTTCCTTAATTTATTTTATGGTGGAAATATTGGAGAAAATAGTTCTGTAGTGAATCCTTTTAAATACAACAATCCAGAATATGATTCAATGTTTGAGAAAGCATTAATTGAAGCAGATGAAGAGAAAAGAATGGAGTTGCTTGCCAAGTGTGATCAAATGATTATTGATGATGCTGTAGTCATGCCTCTAAAAACAGATGATTTTATCGCAATGGTGAATCTAAAAGTGAGAAGATTCGTTACCAATGAAGTTGAACAGCTTGATTTCTCAGATATTTATATAAAGGAAATTAAGGAGTAGTAATAAATAAACGTTAAATGTAAACCTCTCAGCTTGCAATTTGAGAAAATTAAAACCGTTCCGTCTACTTGGAACGGTTTTTTCTTTTCATTTCCTTCAGGTTAAAAAAAAGGAGAACTATACAATGTAATGTATTATTTTTAACGGATTAAAGAAAACATGGAGCACAAGTTAACGTCCACAATTATTACCTTTAACGAGGAACGCAATATTGCCCGGTGCATTGATGCTTTGCTTCCTGTCTCTGATGAAATCATTGTCTTGGATTCATTTTCAACAGATCATACTGTGGCAATTTGCAAGGAGAAAGGAGTGAAGGTTGAGCAAAGGGAGTGGAAAGGTTATTCCAATGCCAAAAATTACCTTAACCAACTGGCAAGCAATGAATATATCTTTTCTGTAGATGCTGATGAAGCACCCGATCAGCAACTACAGGCAGCAATTATCAAAATAAAAAAGGAAGGCCTCACAGGGACTTATGCCGTTAATCGGTTAACCAATTATTGTGGTCAATGGATCAAATACTCTGGTTGGTACCCTGACGTAAAAACAAGAATTTTCCCTAATTCTAAGAGCCATTGGAAAGGAGAATTTGTTCACGAAGAACTTATTGTTGAAGATGACTCTTCTGCTGTTCTATTGGAAGGACATTTGAATCATTATTCTTATTACTCTCGGAAAGAGCATCGAGAAAGAGCAGATAGATATTCCCATTTGACAGCAAAAAAGATGGCTAAAATGGGAAAGCGTGCTTCTGTTTTCAGACCCTACATTAGTGCAGTTGGTCGATTTATTGGTATGTATTTTATCAAAAAAGGATTTTTGGATGGCAGGGCAGGACTTCAAATCGCATGCATTTCAGCACAATCCAATATATATAAATACAAGGAATTGAGAAGATTACAACATGAGGGGAATTGATTTAAATAATAAAAAAGTTGCAATTAGTAGAACAGACAGTATTGGAGATGTTGTCTTAACTCTTCCAATGTGCGCATGGTTGAAACAAAAATATCCCCGTGTTGAGATTGTTTTTTTTGGGAAAACCTATACACGAGATGTATTGCTTTGTTGTCCTTTTATCGATAAAATTGTATGCTGGAATGATTGGTCTAAGCATGCCTTTGAAAAACAAAAAGAATTGTTGTCTGAATTGCAAATTGATGCTTTTTTCCATGTTTTCCCCAATAAAGCGTTAGCCCAATTGGCAAAGGCAGCTGAAATTCCATTGAGAATAGGCACAGCACATCGATTGTTTCATTTGATGACCTGTAACATTCGTCCTCGCTTCACGCGGAAACGATCCAATGCACATGAAGCACAATTGAATTTTATGTTGCTGAAAAAATTCGGAATAAACTCCTTGCCGTCATTAGCACATTTGGTGGATTTAATGAACGACTTTAAAGCACAAGAACCTTTATCTCCTTTTCTTAATAAGACGTTGGACACCACAAGAAAAAAGATTGTGCTCCACACAAAATCTCAAGGTTCAGCGGTAGAATGGCCTTTAGAAAAGTATATTTTATTGACCCATAAATTGATTGATAATGAATATCGGGTTTATTTTTCAGGAACAGAAGCGGAAGGAAAACAATTTAGGTCTTCGTTGCCCAATGATGAGAACTGTATTGATCTTTCTGGGAAGAGCAGCTTGGGGGAATTGATTACTTTTATTGCTCAATGCGATGCTTTGGTTGCTTGCAGTACTGGACCGTTACATTTAGCTGCTGTACAGGGAATAAATGCAATCGGTTTATACACAAATCTGCGACCTATGCATCCAGGGAGATGGGCGCCATTAGGCAAAAAAAGCAAGGTATTTGCAATTGATGCTACACAACCCTCATTGAATGATATTGAAAAACTTGAAGTAAAAGCGGTATTCCAAGCAATTGAAGATTAAACGCCCATCATGGAGAAGCAATTAATCTTGGTAAAACAGCAGAATTAATGAATTCCGTCTGGATCCTTCTTGGCTTCTCTTTCATATTTCAATTGAAGACGCAGCCATATAACTGCCCCAATCAAACCAAGAGCTATCATTGAATAATTAAAGATGTTTCCGATGTGGTCAAAGATTATCTCTGTACTCCACCAAATACCGTTTCCTAAACCTTCCCAAAAATCTGTTGGACTCATAACAATTACAATTTATTGTACAAATATAATGTTTTAGAAAATGAATAACTAAAAACGGTGCATTTATTTCAATGAATCTTTACATTTGTTCAAGAAAGCGATTTTAAAATGATTAAGTATTTTTCTGATAACAAATCTTTTATTTTAATTCTTATTCCCATCTTTGTATTGGTAAACATGTTTTTGGAGTATAAATTTCCAACTTTTGATGTTTTATCTATCGGACAAGAGAATCTTTGGAATATTGATTTTAAGGTGTTAGATCCCTTTTTATCAAGGTCACTGGCTTTTGTGCTTCTATGTATAAATGCAGTTCTCCTCAATTTTGTATTCAATAAAATTGAGTTTTATAATAAGTTTGTTTACTTGCCTAGCATACTGTATGTTCTCATTGTATTTCTTTTTCCAATGAGTCTTCATTTTGGGGAAGATTTAATCGGTCATTTCTTTTTTATATTGTCGTTTTACAGGTTGTTGGAGATCCATCAGAATGAAGACGCTAGAAACAATGCTTTTCTCAGTGGATTGTTTTTAGGTATTGCCGCCACCTTCCTACCTGTTTATACAACTTATATTCTGGTTATTTGGTTTGGGCTCTCAACAATCCGCCCCTTTGTTTTTAGGGAATATCTTTTGCCCGTCATTGGTTTAATTTTTCCTTTCTTTTGGGTTGTTTTGATCAATCCATTTTTCTATGATGACTACTTTACGTTTAAGTCTTTTTTAAATTATTCCCAGTTTGGGAATTACCTCATTTTTATTCCTGTGTTTATTATTGTTGTGCTCACTTTGTTTGCTTATAAGAAAATGATTTCCTACCGAACCAAAAGTTCAATCAGATTTAAGAAAATAAACACGATAACCATTTTCACTTTTGTGTTTTCTATTGTTTTAAGCACAGCTATTCTTATTTTCTTTGGGTCTTATTTTTATTTTACGGTTGGGATAATCGTACTTCCGTTTATTTTGCCTTATGCCTACTTAAATGTAAAACACAAATGGCTCCCATATAGCCTTTTTTATGCCTTAATTGTTCTCAACATCATTAAATTTCTTTATTAACTTGAACCATTTGGAATTATCTCTTAATTTTGTGAATCATTTTTAAGTAAGTAAATATGAAATTTGGTGTTGTTACTTTCCCTGGGTCAAATTGTGATTCCGATATGATTTATGTCTTGAAAGAGCTGCTCAACCAAGAAGTGGTTCAGTTGTGGCATAAAGAGCCCGATTTAAAGGGATCTGATTTTATTATTCTACCTGGAGGCTTCTCTTATGGTGATTATTTGCGATCTGGAGCGATTGCCAAACTGTCTCCAATAATGGAAAAGGTTATTCAGCATGCCGACAAAGGAGGATATGTTTTAGGAATTTGTAACGGGTTCCAAGTTTTAACCGAGTCGGGATTATTGGAAGGTGCTTTATTGCACAATAACAATCAAAAATTTATTTGTCAGAATGCATATTTGAAACCTGTAAGCAAAAACAGTGTAATTACCAGAGATTTGGATTTTAACAGAGCCTATTCAGTGCCGATAGCACATGGAGAAGGACGTTTTTATGCAACAGAAGATACGGAGAAGAAGCTAAAAGACAATGACCAAATTCTTTTTTATTATGGAACAGAAGAAGGGGTTATTGAAGAGGCTGCTAATCCAAATGGATCTGTCCATAATATTGCTGGAATCCAAAATAAAAAAGGAAATGTATTAGGAATGATGCCCCATCCAGAAAGAGCTGCAGATGACTTATTAGGAAACACTGATGGTCGTGCCTTATTAAGATCTATCCTCAATAATTGCTAGGTTATATTTTGTACAGCTTTTCTAAACATTATTGAGTTTCCGTGCACACATTAGTCGGGTTTATTTTCTAATTATTTTGTATTTTTGAAATATGCAAATACAAGATTTAATAATGCAACGTTTCTCAGGAACATTAAATAACGAGGCTGAGTATATATCACTGATGGTACAAGTGTTTGCAGTTCTTGTTCTTGGATTGGTTGCGTGGCGGTTAATGCTTGTATTTCACAAAAGGAAAAGTGCAAAACGAAAACGAAGTACGTTTTTTAAAAGTACTTATTCGGATCATTGGCGTAAATAAAATAGAGAAAATAAAAAATAGTAGATGAAAGAAAAAAACGTTGCGGTCGTAGGTGCAGGATTAGTAGGAAGTTTACTCGCAGTTCTTCTGGCAAAAAAAGGAATGAATGTAGATGTTTTTGAAAGACGTCCCGATTTAAGAAAAGCAGCATCTATAGGTGGGAGATCGATTAACTTGGCTCTTTCCGATCGTGGTTTTAAGGCCTTAAAATTGGCAGATTTTGAACAAGAAATTCGCGATATTTCAATACCAATGTACGGACGACAAATGCACGATAAAGAGGGTCAACTTTCAGTATTGCCTTATGGCAAAGACAATGAAGCCATCTACTCTGTTTCACGTGGAAGGTTGAATCAAAAGCTTATGAATCTTGCCGATGAATATGAAAACATTCAATACCGTTTTGACCACGCATGTAAAGATGTGGAGTTATCAAATAATGAGATTATTTTTGAAAACCCTAAAACAAAAGAAGAATCAAAATATCAATACGATCATATATTTGGTTCTGATGGTGCCTATTCTGCCGTGCGAAGTAGACTGCAAAAGACAAAATTGTTCAATTATTCACAGGAATATTTAACCCATGGATACAAAGAGTTACATTTTCCTGCCCAACCTGATGGAACGCATTGTTTTGATAAAAACTATTTACACATTTGGCCACGAGGAGAATTTATGCTTATCGCATTGCCCAATTTAGATGGAAGTTTTACGGTTACCTTATTCTTTCCATTAAAAGGAGCTGTTTCTTTTGAAAGTCTTGATACAGAACAAAAAGTTATTGACTTCTTTGAGCGTACTTTCCCTGATGCTAAGGAACAGATGCCCACGTTGACTGAGGATTATTTTAAAAATCCAACTTCTACTTTGGTGACCATCCGTTGTAATCCTTGGAATTTTGAAGATAAAGTGTTACTTATTGGAGACGCCTCTCATGCTGTTGTTCCTTTTTATGGGCAAGGGCTTAATGCGGGAATGGAAGATTGTACCGTGTTTTTTGACCTTCTGGAAAAAAATAACAACAATCTCAATGAAACGATAAAAGAATTTGGTGCAAAACGTGTCCCCGATGGAGACGCCATTGCTGATTTAGCATTGTACAATTATATTGAAATGCGTGATTTGTCAGGAGATAAAGACTTCTTACTGCGTAAAAAAATCGAACGTAAATTTAGTGATCTGTACCCAAATAAATGGATTCCGTTATACTCTCGTGTAACTTTTAGTCATCATCCATATTCTGAAGCGCTAGAAGAAGGCAAAAAACAAGAGGAAATTATGGATGAAGTGATGAAAATGAAAGACATTCATCAAAATTGGGAAAAACAGGAAGTTATAGATAAAATATTATCTTTGATTGTATGAATAAATTAAGATTGTTTTTTTTGGTTGTATTTCTTTTTGGATTAACTTCCAATGGATTAACACAGTATAAACCCAAGAAGAAGAAAAAACAATATTTTAACAATCCTCGTTTAAGCAAGCCGTTGTACCGATGGGTTACAGGAGATTACAGAAGGCTAGGCATTCAGTTCTCTCTTGGGCCAACCTATACTTTTACAAAACTAGGGCAGGAGGAAGCTGAATTTCAAGGAGCCGATACTTTATTTAGGTACAATCGTGAAGCCAAAGGAAGAATTGGAGCGTTTGCTGAAATTGGAATGGTTCACATCACCAGAAGACCCCGAAAAATTATTCATTATTACGATTGGGGTATAGGTTTTAAAATCTATGGTGGACGCGAACTATCATCTGCCAGAATATATGATGATAGAGATACATTAATTGGAAATTTAGATGGGGAAGGCCAATTTTATAACGGATACCTCTATGGTAGATTTGCTGTTCATAATGTATTTCAGATGACGCCTTACTTGTTTTTAGACAACTCCATAGGCATCAATGGAGATTATATGATTATGCCCGGCAATCAAGCATACAGTGGTTTTCATATCCCTACAGATGAAAAATTTCAAGGAAACCTAACAGTGAATTTGCATTATTCCTTAGGACTTGGTATCAAACCACGTATCGATAAAGGCTTTTTCTTCATCCCTAGTATTGAACTTCCCGTTCTGGGAATTTATGAATGGAATGGTGGAACGCCAGCATTTGATTGGTTTTCAAGTAAGTATTATCCAGTAATGTTAAGACTAAAGTTTGTTTGGCTGTTCAGAAAAAATCCTGATGATTGTCCACCTGTTGAAACCAATGAGAGGGACCGCCAACAAGCAGAGGAATACAGAAACCGGTAATTTCTTTATAATTAACGTTTTTCTTTAAAAAAAATTTGTATCAATTCCCCACATTCTTCTGCTAAAACTCCCCCAGAAATTTTTGTTTTAGAATGAAATATACCGTTGTACTTCATCGCCCCTCTTTTGGGGTCGTATGCCCCAAAAACAATTTTACTTATTTGGGACCAATGGAGGGCTCCAGCACACATGACACACGGTTCTAAAGTGACGTATAAAGTACATTTTTTAAGGTATTTCCCGCCCAAGTATTCCGCAGCCGAAGTAATACATTGCATTTCTGCATGAGCAGTAACATCTGTAAGTTGTTCTGTACGGTTGTAGCCTTTAGCTATAATAGTATTGTCCGCTACGATTACTGCGCCAACAGGTACTTCATCTTTCTCATAAGCTTTTCTGGCTTCGGCGAGTGCTTTGCGCATAAAATATTCGTCACTAAAAGGATTGAGCATTTTTGTTTTTATTCAGAAGTGTTGTGTTAAAGTTCAGCAACAAAGTGCACCAATAGCTTCACGATATTGTCGTATGCAGCAAAAGACAGGTCTCCATAAGTATCGTATACATCATGATAATTTTTATTGGGTCCCATCGTGTATATAAAAAATGAAGGCACCCCCGCTTTGTAGAAAAAATAATGGTCACTATTGGCGGCTTCACCACGTGATTTCACTTGACTGAGATAACCATTTTCTTCATTGATTTCTAGTAATTTTTTAAACTTCTTATTAAATACTTTCCCATTAACGGCTGTAATCCCTTCTTCTCCACTTCCCATGATGTCAAGATTGATAAGGAATTTTATTTTTGACAGATCCATTGTTTTATTCTCTACAAAATATCTAGAACCTAAGAGTCCTGCTTCTTCACCAGCAAAGGCAATAAAAACCATGTTGTAATTGCTGGGATTTTTCACAAAGTAATTGGCCATAGAAATTAGCATTGAAGTTCCGCTGGCATTGTCGTTTCCTCCCGGAAATATTGTCGTGTCGGGAAAGGTTCCCATAACGCCTAAATGGTCGTAATGTGCCGAGAAAACAATTGTCTTTGCATTTTTATCTTTTGCGGGAAGGAAACCCACAACATTTTTATTGGGAAAGTTTTTAATCAATTTAGATTCAATATTTATTTTGATGTCATCTCCAAAGCTGTATTTCCCTGTCTTAATATGAAGAATAGGATATTTCATTCTTTGGCGAGCTACAGACCATGTAAATTTTTGATCAGTTGTATAGACTACAGCCCCAAGTGTCGCAAGACTGTTGAATTCACGAACTAAGCCATAGGCATCATGTGCTTTTACACCTGTTAAATCAATATAAAAGCCGTCTTTTCTTCCTTTACGCACTTTTTTTATCATGGGCTGAAGAAGATGGGTCTTCGATAAGGTGTTGGTATCAACTTTTATTAATTCGAGTTGTCCTTTAAATGAACCTGATAGATTGTCTGCCAAATAATCAATGCCTGGTTTGAGCTCTCTACCATTGACTTCAACCTGCATTTTGCCTGGAAATGTATTGACATCAAAGCGAAACCTCTGAAAGTAAGAAGTGTCTCCAAAAAAAGGCTTTAATCCTACTTTTTCAAATTCCGTTTTCACGTATTGAGCCGCTTTGTTTACCCCATCAAAAACATAGCCTCTTCCGTATAATGTATCACTACAAAGTGTTTTCACAACTTCTCTGGCTTCTTTTTCTTGACCAAAAGCGGGGAGACATAAAAAAAGCGCAGCAATGTATATTATTGTTTTATTCAACATATTTTCTATTCACAATGTTCGCAAATTGACCGACCAACTCCGCTTCTTTGTCCCATCTTTTTTCTGCAGCAATTTGACTCAATTTTTTTAAAGCCAATTCGTTATTTTCCAGTCGATCCAATTCTTCGATAGTTTGGTTGAACAATTCGGAATTCCCTTCAAATAATTCCCCAATGAATTGCAACTTCTCATTCAATCCAATAGCATTTTTAATGGAATCAACTTTAGCGTTGCTTATTTTATCTTTGAGGGTTTCTCTGTATACGCCTGTAAAGTGTTGGTAAAAAGAATGTTCCTCTTGTTCTGGAATGGCGGTATCTTGTTCGGCTTCTTTGATCTTTTCCTTATCTTCAGGCTCTTGGGGTTTAGCGGTAGAAACCTCTGAATCTGGTGTGGAGGGTTTATCTTCTGTAACGTCAGGCGTTCCTGAAAAATCAAATTCAACCAATCCAGGAGGGGGCACTCCTTCTCTTTTTTTAGCAACGGGGGATTCCTCCTTTTTTTCCTGTTTAGTTTCTGTCTTCTCGGTTTCTTTATGAAGGCTTTCAGATGTTTTCTTTTTATTAGAAGCATTGGTTTTAAAAACTTCTTCTTTGGCTTTATAATTTAAAATCACGCTTATTTCGTAGAGTTTTCTAGAAAGGGTTTCTAACTCTTCGAGCTCTTCTTGGGAGAGCTTAGAAGAAGAAAGTTGATCTCCCAACGCCTTTAACCTTGATGTAATTGACTGAAGTGTATTGAATTGACTCATACAGTTTTTAATTTTTATCAAAAATAACACCTTCTTTCGTATTCTGAAAGAAGGTGTTCATAAAATTAATTAAAAGTTTAAATTATAAATTTCCTCTTAATTCTTGTTCCCGTTCAATGGATTCAAAGAGTGCTTTGAAATTACCAGCACCAAATCCTTTTGCTCCCATTCTTTGGATAATTTCAAAGAACAATGTTGGTCGGTCTTGTAACGGCTTTGTAAATATTTGTAACAAATAACCTTCGTCATCTGCGTCAATCATGATGCCTAATTCTTGTAACTTTTTTATATCCTCTTGAAGTTTGTGGTCAAACTCCGCCAATCGATCAGGAGCCATATCATAATACGATTGTGGTGGTGCAGAAAGGAATTCTACCCCACGACTTCTTAAATCGGCTACAGTTTTTATAATGTCGTCTGTTGCTAAAGCCATATGTTGTACTCCTGCACCTTCATAAAAATCTATATACTCCTCAATTTGTGATTTTTTCTTTCCTTTTGCAGGTTCATTAATAGGGAATTTAATACGTCCGTTGCCGTTGGCCATAACTTTTGACATTAGGGCAGAATATTCTGTAGTAATCTGCTTGTCGTCAAAGGAAAGGAAGTTTACAAACCCCATTACATCCTCGTACCATTTTACCCAAACATTCATTTGATTCCAACCAACATTACCTACACAATGATCAATGTACTTTAGACCAGTGGAAGATGGATTATAATCAGATTTTATTTCTTTGTATCCAGGGAGAAAAGCACCGTTATAATTTTTTCGTTCAACAAACATGTGAACTGTCTCACCATAGGTATAAATACCTGCACGAACCACCTCACCGTGTTCATCTTTTTCAACTTTGGGTTCCATAAAGGATTTTGCCCCTCTTTTTATGGTTTCTTCATACGATTTTTTGGCGTCTTCAACCCATAGTGCCAACACTTTAACACCATCACCATGTTTTTTCACATGTGTTCCAATAGCAGATTCGCTATTCAATGCTGTAGTTAATACAAGACGAATTTTATCTTGTACGAGAACATACGAGGTTCGATCCCTTACACCTGTCTCTAAGCCAGCATAAGCGTGCGTCTGAAAACCGAAAGCTGTTTTATAAAAATGAGCTGCCTGTTTGGCATTTCCCACATAAAACTCGATATAATCAGTGCCTAAGATAGGGAGAAAGTCTTTTGCTCCTTCGTAGAACTTTTCTAGCGTGTCTCCTGCATTTTTTACTTTTGTCGTCATAATCTTTTACTTTGTTATACGTTATAAAATTATATTTTTATTAAATGGTTTAATCCAACCATGATTTATAATAATCTTCATCGGCAAGTTTCATCGTTTCTTCAGTTACCTTTAAAGGACTAAAAGTATCAACCATCACGGCGAGTTCTTCAGTTCCTTTTTTTCCAATACTTGCTTCTGCTGCGCCCGGCTGCGGGCCATGTGTAAACCCTGCTGGATGCAGTGTAATATCACCCACTTTAACTTCAGGGCGCGACATGAATTTACCATCTACATAATACAACAATTCATCAGAGTCGATATTTGAATGGTTGTAGGGTGCGGGAATGGCCTTTGGATGGTAGTCGAACAGTCGAGGAACAAATGAACAAATCACGGAAGAAGCCGTTTCAAATGTTTGATGAATTGGTGGTGGCATGTGAATACGTCCAGTTATTGGTTCAAAATCATGGATAGAAAAGGCGTAGGGAAAATTGTATCCATCATAACCCACTACATCAAATGGATGTGCAGCAAATTCTACATCTATAATTTCGTCGTTTTTCTTTGTTTTCATTAAAAAACTCCCTTTTTCATCGTGTGTTTCCAATTCATTTGGAGTGCGAAAATCACGTTCACAAAAAGGAGAATGTTCCAGCAATTGACCAAAGTTATTGCGGTACCTGTCGGGTGTAAAAAACGGATCTTTAGATTCGACCATTAATAAACGATTGTCTTCTGTGTCAAACTCTATTTTATAGATAGTGCCCCGTGGAATCACCAAATAGTCACCATATTTAAAGTCAATATTGCCCAGAAATGTTCTTAACTTACCACTTCCTTTATGAATGAAAACCAATTCATCTGCTTCGGTGTTTTTGTAAAAGTAATCCATGGTTTTACTTGCAGGTGCTGCGAGAATCACATAAGTCCTGTCATTGGCAAAAACAATTTTCCTAGAGGTTAAAAAATCTTTTTCTTTGGGTACATTAAATCCATCGAGACGGAAGGGTTTTACATTGTTAGGGTCAACAATTTTTGGTGCCACAGAGTAGCGCTTTCCATAGGATTTAACCATTGTAGGACGATGAACGTGATACATATTGGTATACATACCAGCAAAGCCAGCCGTACAGAATAATTCTTCATAATACAGATCTCCATTTTCTTTTCTGAACTGAGTATGGCGTTTAGGGGGAATTTTTCCAAGTTTATGATAAAAAGGCATATTTTATTTTTAAATGTAAATATAAATGTAAATAACTAATTGGGGATTAAGATGAGCAATAAAGCAATTATTACTACGTCATTCAGGATTGCGTTTTAACAATAATTTTTTCTTTAGATTTATTTGTCCAAATCCATTCATAACACATATCTTATATCTGTACAAATATATAAAATAGAATTGGCATAAAAAAATGTAGAGGTTATCGAAAAATTCCTTTATTCTTAAATTATAAATCCCAACAAGTCCTTATATTCGCAACGATAATTATTGTTGTGTATGAAGAATATTTTAATCATTGGAGCTGGGGGACAAATTGGGACAGAATTGGTACTCTCATTGGAAGATAAATTTGGAAAGGAAGCAGTATTTGCTGCAGATATAAAAGAGCATGCGCCCGTTGCTTTAAAAAATTGCAATTATTATACGTTAGATATTCTAGACAACGAAAGATTATCGTCAATTGTAAAAGAAAATAAAATTACAGAAGTCTATCTTCTGGCTGCTTTGCTTTCTGCAACAGCTGAAGAACGACCAATGTTTGCTTGGAAACTTAATATGGACGGTTTGTTTAATGTTTTAAACCTCGCCAAACAAGGTGTAATTAAAAAAGTTTTTTGGCCCAGTTCAATTGCTGTGTTTGGTCCAACTACTCCAAAATGCAACACCCCTCAAGAAACAGTTATGGAGCCCAGTACAGTGTATGGAATCTCTAAGCAGGCCGGTCAGCAATGGTGTGCTTACTTTTATGCTAAGTATGGGGTAGATGTTAGAAGTATTCGTTATCCAGGGTTGATTTCCTATAAAAGTCTCCCCGGTGGAGGAACTACAGATTATGCAGTAGATATTTTCTATCATGCCAAACGATACGGGACATATACATCGTTTTTAGACAAGGATACTGCGCTTCCTATGATGTTTATGGATGATGCTATTCGCGCTACTATTGAGTTAATGGAAGCCCCCATAGACAACGTGAAAATTCGCAATTCATATAATTTAGGAGGAATTAGTTTTACGCCTGCTGAATTGGCTACTGAAATCAAAAAACATATCCCTAGGTTTACAATCAATTATGCCCCAGATTACAGACAAGAAATTGCTGCTTCTTGGCCTTCTTCAATAAATGATGAAAAGGCTCATGCTGATTGGGGGTGGGAGCACAGAATAGGTTTGGAAAAATTGGTGGATATTATGTTGAATAAAGTTCAACCAGACAACTATTTTGAGAAGTAGAAAAGACCCAAAAGAATCAATCTAACCAGTTTTATTTTATCTTATTGACTTAATTATAAAGCCTTGATTTCACTTCATTTTTATGAACAAAATGAAGTGAAATGCAATTAGTTGGTTATAAGTGATTTACGTTATTAAAAAAATAAGGTCTCATCTTTAAATTTGAAAGATTCTCCCTGCTGTTCATTTGACAAAAATTAAGAAATTTTATATAAAATATTTAAAAAAGGATCTGCTCGTCTATATTTTTACCCCATTGGTCTAAAAATTTTGGTTAAGGTTTTATTTTTTCTGAAAATTTGCATATATTGTAGTAGTGTTATCTAGAATTACATTGAAAAATTGATTTTAGACACTACTATAACTATACTGTAAAACTAATTTGTGATGAAGAACTATATTTTTTCTCTATTCTTAATGCTGGCAAGTGGTTTTTCTTATGCTGCTGTTTTCCCATTGAGTGGTAATCAGGGCGACCAGGGCATTAATAAAAAAGACGATCAAGGCAGAAAACAAGGAAAATGGGTTTTTTATGGGAAAGATCAACCTGAAAAGGGTTATCCTGATAGTGGAAAAATTTCAGAAGGTCCATTTTTGAATGACCGTAAGAACGGAGTTTGGGTACTTTATTATAACGACGGGAAAACTCCTAAGACCAAAGGAACTTATGTAAACAATCGTCCTGATGGGGATTTTGTAAAGTATTATCCCAATGGAAAAGTTAAAGCTGAAGGAACGTTTAATAAACGGTTCTATGTCGATTCACTGAAACGATACAACGAGGATGGTGTATTAGTTTATGAAGGCAATCACAATTTGAAAGGAGGAGAAACAGGAGAAATAAAATATTATTACGACAATGGCAACCCTCAGTTTGTATACCATGCTGAAAATGGTGTGCCAAAAGGAGAAGCAGTCAGGTATTGGCCGAACGGAGATGTAAAAGAAAGAATTGTATACAGTGCTGATGGTAAAGTTCAAAAAACTTCAGGGGAAATCCCTCGGGTAAAGGAGAAAGTTGTCGTTAAAAAGGCAGGCAATCCAAATGCAAAACTTCCACCTAAACCAAAGGATACAGATAAAAACTTTGAACCTGACGGATACAATAAAGTTTTTAATAAGAACAAAGATTTGTGGATGGATGGATATTTCAAGAAAGGTAAATTGTGGGATGGACGCATCTATATATACGACAATGACGGTTTACTAGAGAAAGTTGAGATTTATAAGAAAGGTAAATATCATTCTGATGGACAACTTCAGTAGAAGCTAATCTTTATTAATATTAAAAGGACGTTGAATCATTTGATTGCGTCCTTTTTGCTTTTTAATCGGCATGAGTAAGGTAAACTATCAAATTCTAAAAACCATCATCCAAGTATTTTGTTGTAACTTTGTGTAACTATTTTCAAACTGAAATTTCATGATATTCGAAAAGAACGAGCTAAAGATCAACAACAGTTTAACAGGAAAAAAAGAGGTTTTTAAGCCGATAAACAAAGACTTTATTGGGCTGTATGTTTGTGGACCTACTGTATATAGCCAAGTTCATCTTGGAAACTGTCGAACCTTTATCTCCTTTGATATGATTTATCGTTATTTTCTGCATTTAGGATATAAGGTGCGATTTGTGCGCAACATTACTGATGTGGGACATCTTGAAAATGATGCCGATGAAGGTGAGGATAAAATTGCCAAAAAAGCCCGTATGGAGCAACTCGAACCAATGGAAGTAGTTCAACACTACACGATTGATTTTCATAAGGTACTTTCACAATTTAACAACAAACCACCCAATATTGAGCCAACAGCCACAGGACATATTATCGAGCAAATAGAAATGATTAAAGAAATCATGGATAATGGCTTTGCTTATGAAGTGAATGGCTCAGTTTATTTTGATGTAGAGAAATACAATAATGATCACAATTACGGCATTCTTTCCAAACGAAAGATAGAAGACCTCATTTCAGGAACCAGAACTTTGGATGGACAAAGTGAAAAAAGATCTCTCTTAGATTTTGCTTTGTGGAAAAAGGGAAAACCCGAACATATCATGAAATGGCCTTCTCCTTGGGGGTTGGGCTTTCCAGGCTGGCATTTGGAGTGTTCAGCGATGAGCACCAAATACCTAGGAGAAAGATTCGATATCCATGGAGGGGGAATGGATTTAAAGTTTCCTCATCATGACTGTGAGATAGCACAAGGGACCGCAGCCAATAAAAAACATCCAGTTAA
The DNA here is from genome assembly GCA_964585545.1 of uncultured Fluviicola sp. Lineage (GTDB taxonomy): Bacteria > Bacteroidota > Bacteroidia > Flavobacteriales_D > Crocinitomicaceae > Brumimicrobium. The sequence continues at coordinate 75,329 of CAZPDT010000010.1, read as the reverse complement.
TTATTGGATGCATGCCAATATGTTGACTTTGAACGGTAAGAAAATGAGTAAATCGACAGGCAACACGCTCTTACCAGAAGCTTTATTTTCTGGTAATAATGCGGTGATTGGCCGTCCTTTTCACCCTATTGTTGTTCGTTTCTTTATGATGCAAGCGCATTATGCCAGTGTTCTGGATTTTAGTGCAGACGCATTGAATGCTGCAGAAAAGGGATTTAATCGATTAATGGAGGGAATAAATGATTTAAAGGAAATTGTACCGAGCGCAACATCTTCAGTTGATGTTCAGGGACGAATACAGAAGTTTTACGATGCAATGAATGACGACTTTAATACACCTGTATTAATTGCTCATTTATTTGATGCAATAAAACAAATTCAGATGGTTAAACGTGGTCAGGAAACCCTTTCACACCCCGATATAGACTCGCTTTCTCAAGCCCTCCATGCATTTACTTTTGATGTGCTTGGCTTGAAGGAAATAGGAGCATCTAATGAGAACAATAAGTCATTGGAAACTGTTATGGAATTGGTATTACAAATGCGACAAAAAGCAAGAGCACAAAAAGACTGGGCTACTGCTGACGCCATTCGCGATAAGTTGGAAGAAGCCAATATTGTCGTTAAAGACAGTAAAGAAGGAGCTACATGGAAAATTCAATAGTAGAACAACTGAATCAATTGCAAAGAAGAGCAGAAGCACTTTCTCCAGATGCCTCCAAAAGAAGTGCGCTTTTTAAACAATACCACGCATTAAGTGAGCGCTTTCTCAATACATTAGAAAATAAAAATACCTATAATGATGGACATTCCGACCCAGCATTGTATGCCATTCAAAATAATGTGGAAGATCCTTCAAGAACTATTGATACCTTAGAAAAGGATTTATTTAAAAAGGGCATCAATGCTGCATCTGGAGGACATCTCGGTTATATTCCTGGTGGAGGAATTTATACCTCAGCAATTGCTGATTATTTGGCAGCCATAAGCAATGTTTATGGAGGTGTATATTATGCTTCTCCAGGTGCTGTAGAAATGGAGCATGCTTGTTTGAATTGGTTAAAGTCGATTTTTAATTTCCCCATGTCTGCTGTAGGCAATCTTACTTCAGGGGGTTCTATAGCCACTTTAATTGCTTTGTGTGCAGCAAGAGATCATCAAAAAATATTGGAAAATGGAGTTCAAAATGCTGTGGTTTATTTAACAGACCAAACCCATCATTCATCATTAAAATCATTTCGGATTATAGGTTTACAAGACATTACAATTCGCATTGTTCCCACTGATACATATAACCGAATGGATGGAGCGCAATTGAACACTCTAATCATTAAAGATTTAAAAGCAGGGCGCCAACCATCGATTGTTATTGCTAACGCTGGGACAACTGATACAGGGGCTATCGATCCTTTAGATAAGATTGCAAACATTGCAAAAGCCAATAAGGTATGGTTCCATGTTGACGCTGCCTATGGTGGGTTTTTTATCCTGACAGACAAAGCGAAGTCACAGTTTAAAGGAATAGAAAAGGCAGATTCACTTGTATGTGATCCACATAAAGGGATGTTTTTACCTTATGGTATTGGAGGGGTTCTTGTTAAAAATATACATGCTGTTTTTACATCAAATAAATCGACAGCCAATTACATGCAAGATACTTTTGCTGATGATTTGCCTCTTGACCCTTCTGATGTTTCTCCAGAATTAACGAAGCACTTTAGAGCTTTACGGATGTGGTTGCCTTTAAAAACTCATGGGATTGCACCATTTAAAGCGGCATTAGAGGAGAAACTATTGTTGATATCGTATTTTAGGAGTGAGATTGTAAAGTTGGGCTTTGAAGTTGGTGCTGCTCCAGATTTATCCATTACTTATTTCTGGTTTCCTTTCAAAACTGATATCGATAAGATGAATCAACAATTAATGGAACGATGCCACAAGGATGGACGTGTATTTTTATCTTCTACAAAGATGCATGGAAGATTTGTAATTCGCATGGCAATTTTATCTTTTAGGACACATAAAAGGGAAATTGATCAAGCGATTGCTATGTTAAAAGAAAATGTTGCAGAATTAATAAAGTAGAAGCTATTCATCTTCTTCACTATTGTCTACTTCATTGTTAAAATCAAACTGATCTATTGTTTCCATATTTTTCCCCAGATAAACCAAACTATAATTATCACCTTCTATGATAACATTCTGACTGTTTGAAGGAATAATTTCAAGCTTTCCTTGGGGATTTTTAATAAATAATGGAACCACATCGGAATTGGTTTTAGACAATTCAATGAGACCGGAATAATGTTCTTGAGACTTAATGTCGACTTCGTGAATTTGAGGATACCTTCTTACCAATTCAGAAAGTTTCACATAATCATCAGTTGGGGAAAATAAGCCTTCTCGAGGATTGTTTTCGGGATCAAGAATTTCGTTGGGCGTAATTAATCTGAAAGTACCATTTTCTCCATACCTCTTTTGGAATTTATCAATCGCTGCAATATTAATTTCAGTATTTTGTGATAAAGCCATGACATAACCCATATCACTTACCTCAAGGTTATCTTCTAAGTTTTCTGAATATATACTTGTTTCATAGGCAGGCAGCCCTATTTTTTTAGCATAGTTTACATTGCTGTGGTTTGTGTCAATTAAAACAACATGACGCCCATTTCGCATTAAATAAGATCCTATTAGACGTGCAATTGGGGAAGCCCCAATAATTAATATTCCTTCAGATTCCTTAAGGAAAACACCCAGTAATTTTGCCACCCAACGTGCTGTAGTCGCATTGAGCAGTACTGTTCCGAGAACGATCATAAAAACCAGCGGGGTGATGTATTCAGCTCCAGGCACTCCTTGATTGGACAAAAGAATACCAAATAGAGAAGAAACACCGGCAGCTACAATCCCACGGGGGCCTACCCAACTGATAAATATTTTTTCGTTCAGGTTTAAAGGGGAGTTGATACTACTGAGGAAAACACCCAATGGGCGAATACCAAATACAACTACAACAAATAATAATATAGCTTGCTTATTGTATACCAATAGCAACTCATCAATAGTTATGTTGGCAGCAAGCAGAATAAAGAGGATAGAAACCAATAAAATACTGAGAGATTCTTTAAAGTGGCTCATTTCTTTCAGGTTAGGCAAGTCCATATTGCCTATAACCATTCCCATAACTACAACAGCAATAAGCCCGCTTTCATCAGCCAATTCATCTGAAATTACAAAAACGGCAAGCACCGTTGCCAAGGTAAAAATATTGATTAGAAATTTTGCAATGAGGTTCTTTTTAATGGCAAATCCAAGGGCATGAGCGAAGGTAAATCCAATGGTAAAACCAAAAAGTATGATTTTACCCAATCCTTTTAAGGTTTCTAATGTAAGATGTGGTCCCTCCCCATAATGACCTGCACTAGAGGAGATAATATTAAAAACAAGCACTGCTGCAACGGCTCCAATAGGGTCAATGATAATACCTTCCCATCTTAAAACGGCCGAGACATCTTTCTTAAGTGGAATATGTCTAAGAATGGGTCGAATAACCGTAGGGCCAGTTACGATAACTAGAGAAGCAAATAAGAATGAAATTCCCCATGGTAAATCAAAAATGTAATGGGCTGCAATTCCCGACCCGATAAAAGAAATTAAAACGGCAACGGTAACGAGTTTGAGGATAACAGAACCTACATTCAAAACCTCAGATCGACGTAATGTTAGTCCGCCTTCAAATAGGATAATACTTACAGATAAAGAAACGAAGTAAAACAGGTTCTTGCCAGGAAACAGTCCATTCTCACCATTCCACATAGGTTCAACCAATTTATGACCATCTTCAGTAAGAAGAGTTGAAAACGGACCTACTGCCAAACCGATAAGGATGAGAGGTAAAATTGCAGGAATCTTCAGTCTATTTGCTACCCATTGCGCAAAAACTCCAAAAATGATTAATCCAGCAAGCTCTAACATTCCACACTTTTTTATTCCTTTTTGGTACAAAAGGAAAATTTTTAAGAGAAGAAAAATAAGTATTTTGAAATTAAAAAAGGGATTTATTATAGATTACTTTTAAAATTTAATGTTAAATCCCTCATTAGATTGATGGTATAGAGTTTCTACAAAGCCATCAATTCTTTTCTTTAACCAACGTTTTTTATATTGGATTTAATTGTGTATATTTGCACCCTGAATATATTAGAATACGTTGCAAGAGCGTTACAATTGAAATAATTTTTTAAAAAGATATACCGCGGGGTGGAGCAGTTGGTAGCTCGTCGGGCTCATAACCCGAAGGTCACTGGTTCGAGTCCAGTCCCCGCTACCATTGAAATGACAATTGAGAAATCAGTTGTCATTTTTTTCATTCTTTACTCTCTTTTTCGTTCTAAAAATCAACACAACTACTTAATTTTACGGCTCAGTTGTTCTGATTTATACCGTATTCTCCTTAAAACAGTAAACTAAATCTTCAAGAAGGAACAGGATAAGTTTATTTTATTGAAAGATTTCAAAATATAAGTCCATGATTTACTTCGAATATAAAATATTGAATTAATTTCAGGGAATGGAACGATTAAAAATTGATTCTATATCGACGTGGGGTTTACCTAACAAAAGACCTTTGGTTATTTCTGGTCCTTGCAGTGCAGAATCAGAAGAACAAGTGTTAGAAACAGCAAAAAGATTAGACGGACAAGGTATTGATGTCTTGAGAGCTGGAATCTGGAAACCAAGAACACGTCCAGGTTCTTTTGAAGGAGTTGGGCGTATTGCATTACCTTGGTTGAAAAAAGCTGGAAAAGAGTTAGGCAAACCAGTTGCAGTGGAGGTAGCTACTAGAGAGCATGTCTTTGAATGCTTAAGGGCAAATATAGATATTCTATGGGTAGGTGCTCGAACCACAGCTAATCCCTTCTCTGTCCAAGAAATTGCGGAGGCTTTAGTTGGTGTGGATATACCTGTGTTTGTAAAAAATCCAGTTAATCCAGACTTACAACTTTGGATTGGTGCATTAGAACGGATCAATAGGTCAGGAATCACAAGAATTGGAGCTCTACATAGAGGCTTTTCATCTTATGATAAATCTAAATATAGAAATAAACCAATGTGGGAGATTCCTATAGAATTGAAACGTATTTACCCCGAACTCCCTTTATTTAGCGATCCTAGTCATATCGGTGGAAATAGAAAGTTGATTGCACCTCTTTCACAAAAAGCTTTAGACTTGGCATTTGACGGGTTAATGATTGAAGCGCATAGATCACCAACCGATGCTTGGTCAGACGCTCTCCAACAAGTTACACCTGAAAGTTTAGGTGAAATAGTAAAAAATTTAGTCATTAGAGAACCAAGGGCAGATATTGGCACCAACAAGTTAGACGAAATGCGGAGCGATATTGATAGAATTGATAACTATGTATTGGAAATCTTAGCTGAAAGAATGGATATTGCTGAAAAAATAGGGGAATTCAAGCGCGATAATAAAATAACCATTTTACAAACAAGCAGATGGGATGAAATTGTTCAAGATAGAGCTGATAAGGGTGGATCTAAGGGACTTACTAAAGAGTTTGTTAGAGAACTTTTTGTAGCCATCCACCAAGAGTCGATTCGTCACCAAACTAAGGTAATGAATAAGTAAAATTCAAACATTAGACCAATTTCGTAGAGATAATTTTTACGGGGCAGGCTTTTGCCGCTTGGTCACACGCATCAAACTGTGAATTGTCGGCAAGGTTAAGTGTGTGAAAACCTCTTTTTGCTTTTGAATGAAGTAAGACACTTTTTCCATCTTTTTTCGACATTCTAAAATGTTCAGGAGCAAACTCAACACAGTAGTTGCATCCGATACATTTATTTCTTTGAAGTGTTACTACTACCATAAATTATGAAGCTACAATTTTATATAATTTATCTGCTTTCCGAATTCGAAAAGGAAGTGGGATGGTACAGGAATCTCCTTTTTTTGCTGTGGGCAACTCTTGGTCATTAACCAACATTTCAGAAAGCTCTAATTCCTTTACACCCGTGGTTGGTCCAGTTACCAGAATTTTATCACCTAAATTTAAATCAAATGCTTCAATTTTAAACTCTCCAATCTTTGCCTTTGGGAAATAATGGGCTCCTTTTCCAATATATATTTTCTTTTGGGTAGCTTTTGATCCATCTACATCGCTCCATTCTCCTAATTTCTGACCTAAATAATACCCGCTCCAGAATCCTCGGTTATAAACTTTAGCAAGTTCTTCCATCCAAACCTTCACTTTTTCGGGAGTATAGGTTCCTTCAAAATATGCATCAATAGCTTCACGATAAACTTGAGTTACTTTTGCAACATATTCTGGAGCACGACCTCGACCTTCAAGTTTTAATACTTTTACACCAGTTTCAATAACTTGGTCTAGAAAATCAACAGTACAAAGGTCTTTGGGGGACATCATATATTCATTATCCAATTCAATTTCAAATCCAGTTTCTTGATCGATTACCGTATATTTTTTTCTGCAGTTCTGTTTGCATGCACCACGGTTGGCAGATGAGTTATGAGAATGAAGACTGAGATAGCATTTTCCTGAAACTGCCATACAAAGTGCGCCGTGCCCAAAAATTTCTACTTCCACCAAGTATCCAGAGGGACCTTTTACTTGTTCTTTTTCAATTTGATCGGTAATTTTTTTTATTTGTCCTAGGCTCAATTCACGACTCATTACCATTGTATCTGCAAATAGTGCATAGAATTTTACTGTTTCAATGTTGGTAATGTTGATCTGAGTCGAAATATGGACTTCCATTCCTATCTGTCGTGCATAAGTAATAACAGCTTGATCCATAGCAATTACTGCTGTCAATTCTGCTGCTTTGGCAGCATTCAGTAAGGTTTTTATTAATGAAAGATCGTGATCGTAAATAATGGTATTAAGTGTTAGATACGTTCTCACATTTTTCTTCTTACATCTTGTTGCTATTTCAGGAAGGTCATCCAATGTAAAATTAATACTTGCTCGGGCTCGCATATTCAATTGTTCCACACCAAAATACACGGAATCCGCACCATTCTCTATGGCCGTTTGCAACGATTCAAAATTGCCTGCTGGAGCCATCAACTCTATTTTTCCCGAAGCTGTCATCTTTAAAAGATTTTAAAAAAAATCAAAATTAGGAATTTACTTCTTTTAAAAATATGATAATTGTTTGGTTTAGCCCGAATTATTATTCATTCTTTAAAGGGGAGTTCTAAAAATTGCTTAAGCTTAATTTAAATGTCTGATTATTGAAATTTAATAGTTTTACGTTTCAAGATTGGTAAACCAGCATACGAGCTCAACGCGATGTAGTGCGCCTGTCGAACTTCAGTTAATAATTTGAGTTAAAATGGACGGAAAATTAGAGAATTAAAAATCAACGTAAGAACGAGAATTCAACTCTAAGGTTTTTCCTTTACGGTTCACGCACACTGTTAATGATTACTTTTCAACTCGATCAATGTAATTTCTGGGCGCATTCCGATTCTTGCAGGAAAACCTAGCCAGCCTAACCCTCTATTAACGTAGAGATACTGGTCATTATCTTCGTATAAACCTGCCCAGTGTTTGAATTTATACTTTATTGGACTCCATTGAAGGTTCTTATATTGAAATCCTGCTTGCATACCGTGTGTATGACCAGAAAGTGTTAATGCAATATCCGTTTTACCAATTACTTCTTCTGTCCAATGTGTTGGATTGTGTGACAACAAAATTTTAAAAGGAATAAATCTTACATCCCTAAGGGCTTTATTTAAATCGGAATAGTTTGTTAATGTCTGGCCTCCCCCCCAATTCTCGACACCTACAAAAGCGATATTTTCATTGTTTTTTGAAATAATATCCGCCTCATTTGATAACAATTTAAAATCAATTGTTTTATAAAATTGTTGGATGGCTTCAAAATTCTTTTTTTTGGCATCTACTGTTTTCCACTCACTATAATCACCATAATCATGATTTCCTAAGATGGCATATTTTCCTTTTTCAGCTTTTAATCCATTAAAAACATCTTCCCAACCATCCAATTCCCAGGCATAATTATTTACTAAATCTCCTGTAATAATAATATAATCTGGTTTTAAATCATTGATAATTTTAATTGCCGCATTCAGTTTCTTATAATTATAGTTAAAACTCCCCAAATGCAAATCAGAAATCTGTACAAGCCGTAGACCATCAAAAGATTTTGGCAATAGAGGAAATGATATTTTATGGTGGTATAATTTGAATTTATATACTGCGATTAAAATCCCATATAGGATAACGAAAAACGGAAGAAATCCTGAAAGGAGTCCTACAGAAGATATTAAAAGGTATGATTCACCTTTTGAAAACAGGAAGTTTGTAAAATAAAGGACTGAAACAACAATAACGAAAATAAGCTTGGGCACAAAAGACAGAATAGCAAGACCATAGAACCTTGAAATAAGAAGTTGTTTTCTTGAGGGATTAATACTATCGAGCGTGATTTTTAAATATAAAATGGAGGATATCAAACCTACTGTAAAAACCCAAAATAAAACGCTGATGATTGTTTTTAAAACAATGGAATCTATAAGTTGTGTTATTGATTGCAGCCAATAAAAAGAGACAATATCTACCAACGATATGGCAAGACACAGCAAAACAATATTGGACAGAGAAACAGACTTCATGGTTTTAAAGGTAAGAATTTATTTTTGTCAGTTTTAGAAGTGACTGTGATTCTTACTCCTTAATTAATTTTTGGATATGAGTTTGTTGATTAACGGTAATCTTTAAAAAATAAGTTCCGCTTTGCAGAATAGCGCAGTTTATTGTGAATTTGTTTTATATAAAAAAAAAGGGATAATTTTTAATCATCAAAAAAGGTTTAAATTTTAACAAATATAAATTATAGATTTTAACGGTATTTATCTGACACTAATGATTTAAAATTAGTTTTATAATTTATAAAAACCAATTATTGTGAGATATATTTTTATTGAAGAACATTTCACTATTACTCAGTAAAATCATTTCCCCATAATAGTTGTATATTTGCAACTTATATACAATACATGACATTTAAACAACTCGGCATTGCCGAACCCATATTAAAAGCCCTTGAAGAAGAAGGCTACAAGACACCAACCCCGATACAAGAACAATCCATACCAATTTTACTCAATAAAAAAGACCTTTTGGGCGTTGCGCAAACAGGTACAGGTAAAACAGCGGCCTTTGGTATTCCGATTTTACATCATTTGTACAATGCTCAAAATAAAAGTAGAGGAAAGCGTAAGATTCGTGCTTTGGTGGTTACACCTACACGTGAATTAGCGATTCAGATAGATGAGAGCTTAAGTGCTTATGCGAGACATACTGATTTAAGAAATACTGTTATATATGGTGGAGTAAAACAAACCAAACAAGTGGCTCGATTAAAGCAAGGCGTTGATATTTTAGTTGCAACTCCTGGACGTTTGCTTGATTTAATGAATCAAGGATATATTTCTTTCCGTGATTTGGAATTTGTTGTCCTCGATGAAGCAGATCAAATGTTGGATATGGGCTTTATACATGACATTAAAAAAATTATTGCTAAACTTCCTCCCAAAAGACAATCGTTGTTTTTTTCTGCGACCATGCCAAAATCAATTGTTGAACTGTCTCGAAGCATTTTGGGAAAATTCGAACAAGTAACGATAAAACCTCAACAAGCTACTGCCGAAAAGGTAGATCAAGGCATTTATTTTGTGAGTAAAAGTGACAAGGTGAAGCTGTTGAAGAACATCATTACGGACCACCCAGATGATAATGTATTGGCATTTTCGCGAACAAAACACGGCGCCAATAAAATTGTAAAGAAATTGGGAAAAACTGGAATCCAAGCAGCAGCCATTCATGGAAATAAATCTCAGGCACAACGTCAAAAGGCTTTGGGTGATTTTAAGGAGGGAAAAGTTAAGGTGTTGATTGCTACCGATATTGCCGCTCGTGGAATCGATGTGGAAGATTTGTCTTTGGTTATTAATTATGATTTGCCTAACGTACCAGAGACGTATGTTCACCGAATCGGAAGAACAGGTCGTGCCAATGCTAGTGGACTTGCTTTGTCTTTTTGTGATAATGAAGAGCGAGAATACCTAAAAGATATTGAGAAATTGATTAAACAACAGGTGCCGAGAATGGAGCCCCATCCTGAAGTTGAAGAGCAGAAATATGAGAAGGTTCCAAAGCCAAAACAAGGAGGAGGTAGGCGCCGAGGTGGAGGTGGTCAAAGAAAACAAAACCACAGAAAAAACAAGAACAGGAATAAAGCGGGTTAAGGATTAAAATATCAAGATCAGTGTACCCACGAATTTATTTGGTTTTATTCCTGGGCGTGTAACATACGTTATCGATCGAAAAGGAATCATTCGTGGATTGTTTAATTCTCAAATTAAATTTAAACAATATGTCCCAGAATCTATGAAAATCTTAGAAGGATTGAGATAGATACTTCACATCGAACTGAAATTAAAAACGATCCTGATTTAAAATTTCTTAAATTTGTAACTCAATTGTATTAAACAATCTTGTAATAACCATTAATGGAGGTAATTAAAGACATCATTAAAAAATATTTTTCGTCTTTTGTCTATTTTTATAGGTATTTAAGGTACCGCATCTTTATTGTAATTATTCTAGGAATTATTATTGGAGCATTAGATGCTTTTGGACTGACGATGTTTTTGCCTATGTTACAATTGGCAGAAGGAGGAGAGCATGCAACGGGAGAAAACTTAGGCAATTTATCTTTTATTGTTGATGGACTTAATTCTTTGGGAATTGAGTTTACATTGCTAGTTGCCCTAGGATTCTTACTTTTCTTTTTTATTATGAAAGGTATAGCCACTTACTTCACAACGGCATATAAGGTTGTAGTGAGTCAATATTTTATTTCTACTCTTCGTGTAAGATTGACCAATTTGTTCACACAATTTTCCTATAAAACCTTTGTTAGTTCGGATATAGGAAGGATTCAAAATTCATTCACCTCTGAGGTAAGTCGGGTTTCTACGGCATTTAAAAACTACTCGAATGGTTTGCAACAATTGTTCATGACTCTAATTTATATGGTCTTTGTTTTCTTGATTGATTGGAGGTTTGCGCTTCTCGTGTGTGTTGGAGGTTTATTTACCAACTTGGTTTATACAGCTATTTATAAAAAAACCAAAAAGGAATCGGCTGAACTTTCTAAAAGAAACAGCAATTACCACGGTTTTATTATTCAGTATATTTCAAATTTTAAATACCTTAAGGCAACAGGATTCCTTTCTCTTTACTCAAATAAGTTAACGAAGAGTATTAAAAACATCGAAGTAACCAATAAAAAAATTGGATTTCTCAATGCACAAATCGTGGGTTCTCGGGAACCTCTTCTTATCATTGTTGTTTGTGCAGTTATTTTTATTCAGATTTATGCCTTTAATGGCCAACTGGCCTCTATTTTAATGAGTTTACTTCTTTTTTATCGAGCATTAACTGCTTTAATTGGATTTCAAAACTTTTATAATAGCTTCTTGTCCCATTCAGGTTCTTTAGACAATATGGCATCTTTCGAACAAGAATTGAGAAAAGGAAAGGAAAAAGAAGGAAGTAAAAAGATTGGAAGATTTAAATCATCAATTGTTTTAAATAATTTATCATTTGGATTCAACAATGATGTTTCTATTTTGAAAGAGATTAATTTATCAATTGAAAAGAATCAAACAGTTGCTTTTGCAGGGGAAAGTGGTAGCGGAAAAACAACATTAGTGAACCTGATTTGTGGATTGGTTCCGCCAAGTACAGGCGAGCTCATTATTGACGGATGCAATATTGCAGAACTGAATAAGCCTTCTTATCAATCGAGAATTGGTTACATTTCTCAGGAGCCTGTGATTTTTAATGACACCATATTTAATAACGTAACTTTTTGGGCAGAGCCTTCAGTAGAAAATAAACAACGATTTCAAGAAGCAATCCGTAAAGCGGCAATTCATACTTTTATAGCTACTTTGAGTAAAAAGGAAGATACGTTCTTAGGCAATAGAGGAATTAACCTTTCGGGTGGGCAGAAACAGCGTATTTCGATTGCTCGAGAACTGTATAAAGATATTGATATTTTGATTTTGGATGAGGCCACCTCTGCTTTGGATTCTGAAACAGAAAAGGAAATCCAATACAATATTGATCAATTGAAAGGAGCCTATACTATTCTTATTATTGCTCACCGACTGTCCACAATCAAAAAAGCAGATCAAGTTTATTTAATGGATCAAGGAAAGATTATCGGTAAGGGAACTTTTAAAGAGTTGACTAAAACATCTGACCGTTTTCGAAAAATGGTAGAACTACAAGAGATATGACATCATTTTTGTGGATTTTATGAAACTAACAATTACTTTTGTAATATGACCAAAATTCTTGTTATTCGGTTCAGTTCTATTGGTGATATCGTTCTAACGAGTCCTATTTTAAGGTGTATAAAGGCTCAAATGAATCATGTTGAATTACACGTTCTAACCAAAAAGGAGTATATAGACCTTTATGTACCTAACCCCAATGTTAACAAAGTTCATGCATGGGGAGAGAACGATAAAGAAGTACTTTTGAGACTTAAAAATATTGGTTTTGATTATGTGATTGACCTCCATAAAAATTTAAGAACAGCTCGAGTACGGTCTTATTTATCAAAAAAGACATATACTTTTCCTAAACTGAATGTCCAAAAATGGTTAATGGTTAATTTTAAATGGAATTTGCTGCCCAATATTCATATTGTAGATCGGTATTTTAAAGCCGTTGAGCCATTGGGTGTAAAAAATGATAAAAAGGGTCTGGATTTTTACATAAAAATCGACCTTAAAACGTTTAAAAAACGCTTTAATACTGGAGGAAAATATATTGTAGTCGCCATTGGTGGAAAGTTTGCGACCAAAAAGATGCCGTCAGAAAAATTAAGCGAGATTTTAGTTGAAATGCCACTGCCAATTGTATTAATTGGAGGTGAAGAAGACCGAGAAGAAGGTCAAAAAATTAAGGCGTATCTTCCCAAACAAAACATTCAAAATACGTGTGGAGAATTTTCAATCCAGGAATCGGCACAAGCAATAATGGAGGCTGAAGTTTTAATTACTCACGACACTGGAATGATGCACATTGGATCAGCATTTGATGTTCCTATTGTAAGCATCTGGGGAAGCACAATTCCTGAATTTGGGATGTATCCTTATCGTCCTCAAGCACCTGATTCTTATTCTATTCATGAGGTAAAAGGTTTGTCGTGCAGACCTTGTTCAAAACTGGGATACGATAAGTGTCCAAAGGGTCATTTCAAATGTATGATGAATCAGGATATTCCTGCAATTAGAGAACAGATTTTACAGTTTATAAAAGACGGAAAACTATTATGAGAATTACAATTGCTATGTTTTCTGCTGCAGACCAGATAACGCTTCCTCAACAATTCTTGTCAATTCAATAAACTCTTCTATTCCAAGCGTTTCGGCACGTTGTTTAAGAAATGGATGTGTTGGTAGAAGTTGAACATCAATGATCTTTTTTAAACCATTCTTGATTGTTTTGCGTCTTTGATTAAAAGTAGCTTTCACAACTTTAGCATATAAACTTTCATCTACGGGAAGGGTTTTGCGTTCATTACGGAAACAACGAATTACTCCAGACTTTACTTTTGGTGGAGGATTAAACACATTTTCGTTGACAGTAAAACAATATTCAATATCGTAATAAGTTTGGAGAAAAACACTAAGCACACCATACTTTTTTGATCCTGGAGGCTCGGCTACCCTTTCGGCTACTTCTTTTTGAAACATCCCCATAATTTCGGGAATTTGATTTCTGAATTTGATGCAATGAAATAAAATCTGAGAAGAAATATTGTAAGGAAAATTGCCAACAACGGCAAAAGGTTGTCCAGTGAAAAAAGTAGACAAATCAGTTTTTAAAAAATCACTTGAATGAATCTTACCGTCCAGTTGAGGATAATTTAACTTGAGATAAGCTGCGGCCTCTTTATCCAATTCCATAACGTGTAAATCAATGCCTTTAATTTCCAACAAATACTTTGTAATGGCACCCATTCCAGGGCCGATTTCAAGCATATTGTTGGTTTGACCCAAGTTGGTGTATTGTTCTACAATTTTCTTACTCGTGTTCTCGTCAGTGAGAAAATGTTGTCCGAGGTGTTTTTTAGGTTGAACAGTCATCATTAATCGAATTCTTCAACAACTGTAAGTAGCGTTCTAAAAGAGGCAAATTTTCCTTTAAAACGTTGGGTATGTTCTGACTGCAATTGTGGCGAGTGCTTTTCTTGATATTCTTCGAGATCTTTTTGAGACTTTGCAGTGTACATAATTGCAAAGGTGTTGCCGCCTTCCTCTTCTCCTTGTACTCGACAAATTTTACTATCTCTAAAATGACCTGTACTCATAACATCTGGAATATGTGTTTCCCGCATCCATTTGAGCCATTCGTCAGCACTTTCTTGATCAATATTGATTGTTACATTATAAACTACCATATTACAAATTTACAAAACCGATTTTAATAAATGCTTGTAAATAAAAAAGCTTTCTGGAAATTTCCAGAAAGCTTTCATTTTATTCATCATTAACAGCTACTAAAGTTTTGCAATATCACCTTTTAATCCACTCCATTCAACCAAGTGCATTTTAACGGTACCAACTGGAATTTTAGCCTTCACCAAAACAGGGATTCGATTTTTGTCGTCTGTTACCCAAAACTGAACATCTTCTTCGCTTTCAAAGTAGCGTCCTTCTTGTACAACAGGAACAAACTTTAAACATTTGAATTTTCCTTTGCGCAGTTTAACAATTTCCTTACCAACATATTTTATTTTTAGTGGCCAAACTTCCCCATCCATAAACACTTGGAATTGAGTAACCTGACCTTTCTTCATATCGTCAAAATCCAATGTTCGAGCATAATAGAAAGAAGAAAGCATATCCTTAATTCCCAATGGAACTTTATAAGACTTTCCATCTTGATCATGCACTTTTTGTTTATTTTGTTGAAAAGTGTATTTCTGATACTTTGTATATCCACCTTCGTTTATATCTCGAATGAAATGCCATGGAAAAGCACCTGTTTTGTCAATATATGATTCATAGGTGTCATCTACTTTATAAAACCAATTGAAAGCGCCAAGGGTTCTTCCGACCCCTTTTACATGGTATAACGGTCTTCCATTGGCCCCTTTCACTTTTGTTTCTTTTACAGTTAAGATAGCCTCACCAGCATCCATGATTCCATAACTTATCCGATAGCGTAGTTTTTCTCCGCTTTTAAAACTTGAATGTTCTGCTTTGGGATAAAATATTGTTGTCGAACTTGTCATTCCGACAAGCAATCCACTGAGTAATATTATTGACATGAAAATTCTCATAATTAAAAGTTTTAGAGTTCATCAACATAAGATACAAAAAGTTTGCCAGAATACAAAACCTTTAGGAAATACTAACAGGGAGACTATTGCTGAAGACAAGTTTATATTGGTAGTGTTTATCGTCGCAGTTGGGCTGTGTCATCAAACTTTACCAAGGGTATTCGTATTGATTGTACTACATGAAATTTAACTACAGCATTGCTTTAACCGCATCTATTGCAGCAGATAATCCATCAGGGTTTTTGCCTCCAGCAGTTGCAAAGAAGGGTTGTCCTCCGCCGCCTCCTTGAATAAGGTGTGCAACTTCACGGATTATATTTCCAGCATGTAACTTTTTGGCTTTCACAAGGTCTTCGGAAACAACAATACTCAAGGTACATTTTCCATTGTTTTTCCCTCCAATTACGGCAAAAAAGGTATCTTGTTCACCTTTTAATTGAAAGAGAATGTCTTTTATTGCTTTTCCGTCAAAAGGAACAATTGCTTCAAGATAGTTGATTCCATTTTTATTTTGAATCTTGTTTTTTAAGTCAGATTTTAATGTTTTGATTTGTTCCTTTTCTAACTGTTGCAAATGTTTTTGCAAGGCGTGGTTTTTTTCTATAAGCACTGTTACAGATTGCACAATATCTTTAGGGTTTTTGAATAAGGATTCAATTTGCTCTAAGTGGGCTAATTTATTTTGAATATATTTTTCAGCAGTCTTATTTGTAATGGCTTCGATTCTTCGTATACCCGAAGCAACAGAGCCTTCAGAAACAATTTTAAATCGACCAATGTTTCCAGTATTCGTAACATGAGTTCCTCCACACAATTCTGTTGAATCTCCGAATTGAATGACGCGTACATGGTCACCATATTTTTCTCCAAACAACATCATAGCTCCTTTGTCTTTGGCTTCTTGTATAGGTATATTCCTCATTTCATTAAGCGGTATGTTTTGGAAAATTAATCCATTAACGATTTCTTCAATTTCAATGATCTCTTCATCGGTTACTTTAGAGAAATGTGAGAAATCAAACCGTAAATAATCGGGGTGAACCAAAGAACCTTTTTGTGTAACATGATCTCCTAGAACTTTTTGCAATGCATAATGTAATAGATGAGTAGCACTGTGGTTTGAAGCAGTCAAATCCCTTCTTTCTTTGTTGACTACCGCCTCGAATGTCGATTTTAAATCCTTTGGCAATTCTTTCGTTAAGTGAACGATTAGATTGTTTTCTTTCTTGGTATCAAAAATTGCTATTTTTTCTCCATTCGATGCAATGTATCCTTGATCTCCAATCTGACCGCCGCCTTCTGGATAAAATGGAGTTTTATCAAATACCAATTGATAGAAAGATTTCTTTTTTTGTTCAACTTTTCTATACCGAGTAATTTTAATCTCTGCCGACAGTTTATCGTATCCAATAAACGTCTCGTTTTCACTTTTGATGAGTACTGTCCAATCTGCAGTTTTTACTGAAGTGGCAGAGCGGGAACGATCTTTTTGAACCTGTAAAGCCTGATTAAAGCCTTTTTCATCTACAGACAATTGCGCCTCTCGGGCCATTAAAGATGTTAAGTCAAAAGGAAACCCGAAGGTATCATAAAGCTCAAAAGCTTGTTCTCCAGATATTTCTTTCTCCTTATTTTGCTTTTGCTGTGTGATGATACCATCAATTCGTTTAATCCCTTGTTCCAGAGTTCTAAAGAAACTTCTTTCTTCTTCTTCAATAACTTTCTCTATGAGCTCACTATTTTCAGCTAATTCTGGAAAGGCATCGCCCATTAATTCAACCAAAACACGACTCAATGGAGCCAGAAATGGATTGTTTAATTGTAAGTTTTGATAACCGTAACGAACAGCCCTTCTCAAGATACGGCGAATAACATAACCTTCCCCTGTATTAGAAGGTAATTGACCATCTGCAATAGAAAAAGCAATTGCACGAACATGATCGGCAATTACACGTAGAGCAATATCAGTTGTTTCATTCTTGCCGTATTGAAATCCTGATTGTTCTTCAATATGTTCAATCAAGTTTTGAAACAAATCAATATCATAATTGGATTGTTTGCCCTGAAGTACCATGGCTAACCTTTCGAGTCCCATTCCTGTATCGACATGTGTTTCCGGTAATTTTTCTAAACTGCCATCTGCTTTGCGATTGAATTGAATAAACACCAAATTCCAAATTTCAATAACTTGGGGATGGTCTTGGTTAACTAAGGTTTTACCATCTATTTTTTCTTTTTCCTTTTGAGAACGGATATCAACATGAATCTCTGAACATGGTCCACAAGGTCCCATTTCTCCCATTTCCCAAAAATTATCCTTTTTATCGGCTTCAATTATGCGGTTTTCGGGAATCCATTTTTTCCAAAAATTAAATGCCTCTTCATCTCTTGGAACGCCATCCTTTTCATCTCCTTCAAAAATTGTCACATACAGGTTGTCTTTATTAACTTTAAAAACTTCAGTGAGCAATTCCCACGACCATTCAATAGCTTCTTCTTTGAAATAGTCGCCAAAAGACCAGTTCCCAAGCATTTCAAACATAGTATGATGATAGGTGTCCACACCTACTTCGTCTAAATCATTGTGTTTTCCAGAAACACGTAAACATTTTTGCGAATCAGTTACGCGTTTGTGTTGTGCGACTGCATTTCCCAAGAAGAATTCTTTAAATTGATTCATTCCTGCATTCGTAAACATTAGCGTAGGGTCATCTTTAACTACCATAGGAGCAGAGGGAACGATTTTATGCCCTTTTTTTTCAAAGTAGGAAAGGAACTCTTGTCTGATATGCTTTGTTTTCATAGACGACTTATATTATAAATTGCGTAACTTTTTCTGTTAATCAACGTTAATGTGGTTGCAAATTTAGATTATTTACATAATTTTGCGGTGATTTATAACATAAATAATGTCAAAGTCAAAGTTTCGATATAATCCCAAGACACTTTCTTATGAAAAAGTTGAACGCACATTGGGCGAACGAATCTTACGCGGATTTATTTTTGCAGCGCCTACAATTGCATTAAGCCTTGTTGTAGGTTTTTTTATTTCTTATAAAATACAATCTCCAGGAGAGAAGAAAGCGAGAGAGGAATTGGCAGAATTAAAGTCACAATTCAATACCGTACAAGATCGCTTGGTATTGATTAATAAGGTAACAAATGCAATCAAACAAAGGGATGAAGAGCTTTATCGGACAACGTTAGGGGCGGATAAATTTCCTGAAGAACTGCGCTTGATGGGTGTGGGAGGAAGTGATGCTTATGCGTCATTTCGCAACGAACCCAACAGTCAAATACTTGTAGAAACATTTAAAAAGTTAGATGAGGTAGAAAGGAAGCTACATGCACAAAGCCTTTCCTTTAAAGAGTTGGTTAAATTAGCAAAAACCAGAAAACATAGGTTGGCGAGTTTGCCTGCTATACAACCCATTAGCAATAAAGATTTAAAACGTACTGCGTCGGGATACGGATGGCGAACAGACCCTGTTTATGGAACAAAGAAGATGCATTGGGGACTAGATTTTGCGGCTAAAGTTGGGACTAAAGTTTATGCAACAGCAGATGGTGTTGTTGAATTGGCAATGAAAAATCATTGGGGTTATGGAAATGAAGTGGTACTGAACCACGGTTTTGGATATAAAACCCGATATGCCCACATGAGGAAATACCTTGTACATGTTGGAGATTCTGTTAGTCGAGGAGATTTAATTGGTTTGGTTGGAAGCACAGGAAAGTCCACTGGACCTCACCTGCATTACGAAGTGATTAAAGACGGGAAAAAGCAGAATCCTGTAAACTATTTCCATTCAGATCTTTCTCCTTCTCAATATGAAGAGATTGTTAAGATTTCATCAAACTCTTTTAAATCAATGGACTGATCTCACATCCTAATATTGGTTAGCAGTATGAAACTTATATTAGGATTTAAAATGATAGATGAAACAACATTGGTGTTTTTTTTCAATCATTTTTAGTTTATTACTTATAATTCCTTAATTTAGTGCATGTGAACTAAAGTTATGATTGAAGCTTCAGAGTTAACCAAGTTGTATTATTCTATTGGAGAAGTGGCAAAGATGTTTGATGTCAACACTTCACTTATACGGTTTTGGGAGACAGAATTTCCCTCAATTAAACCAAAAAAAAACAAGAAAGGCAATCGTTTGTTCTCTCCAGACAGTATTCTTGAGATAGAAAAAATTTATCAATTGGTTAAGATTGATGGTTATACACTGGAGGGGGCTCGAAAGGAGTTAAAAAATAAATCCCAAAAAGATAAAAAGAAGACCCTTCTCGTTGAAACGGATAGATTAGAAATAATTAAGACGTTAGCATCCATTAGGGAAAAACTGATTGCATTAAAACAACAGGGTCAATAGTATTTTACATCTGGAATAAATAAAGACACTTATCAGGTATTCAACTTTTCGTTAAGCTACTATTTAGACTTTTTAAAATAAGCCATTATTTTTTTCCTAAAGCTAATTGCAATTATACTCACTAAAATATAAGGTGCGGACATAATATATAGAATAGCAGTATTGATGTTGTTTCCATTTGTATTGTCTAAAATGGAATCGTCAAGTGCATTACCACTTTGTTGGGCGAGCAACTTACATTGTGAACATTGGGCATCAGCTGAACCTGTAAAAAAGAATACCAGAACAACAATTAATAAAAAATATGGAAGCCATTTTTTCATATTACAAATATAGTAAGATTTTATTTGAGAATGAAGAATTCTGGGTAATAAATCTTACGGAGTAAACGCATCAAAGAAGTTGTTCAAATTTTGGTTTAACCCAGACTATTAACTGCGTTGAGCTCGCAAGTTCGGTTCATCGGCTTTCGTTATGAAAAGCTAAAATGGCAATAGGTTTGGGGAACACAGGAGTTTTTATGGCTCGGAATTGTAACCCAATTTTTGGGTATAAAAATTTCGAGCATTTCTAAAGATAGCAGGCAGTTTAGCTTTGGAATAGAAAATGTATGAATAATTCGGGTAAAAGAACCTCATTTACTTTATTGATACTTAAACTTGAACCATAACCCGAGTTTGTAAGCTCTAGGTGCTTTAATGAGTTGATTAAATTAAATTCATGAATGATGTGGGATACATCTATCGGTTGATCAAATTTTATTAAATTCACCCGATTTAAGATAATTACAGAAATTGAGAGCAGTAACTTGTATATACTCATAAATGGATAAAACTGTAACCAAAATAATAAGATGTACTCGAGAGTTAAGCGTTTTGTTTTAAAAATTGTTCCCCGTAGAGTTTTATTTCGGTATGAATACCGTTTGCGGTATTTTAATTACTTAGGACACATTGGAAATAAAGTTCAGTGTAACATTTGCAACAAGAAGTTGAGTCGATTTATTCGAGTAGGTGATGATTTGCTTTGTCCGAGGTGTGGAAGTATACCAAGGGCAAGAAAATTATGGAAAGTCCTTAGTGATGAATTTCTAAAGGACAATTTAAGAATACTTGACTTTTCCCCTTCCAGAAGTATTTACAGAAAGATGAAACAGCAAAATGTAATGTATGTAAGCTCTGATTTGTCGGGAGACTTTAATGCAGATAAAGCGTATGATATTACAAATATAGCTGTTAAAGACGCAAGTTTTGATTTAATTATTTGCTATCATGTTTTAGAACATGTATTAGAGGATGTACAAGCAATGAAAGAACTCTGGAGGACATTGGATGAAAATGGGTATTGTATTGTTCAGACTCCATTTAAAACGGGGAAAATATATGAAGATCGCTCTATTGTTTTGCCAGAGGAACGTGAAAAACACTTCGGTCAAAATGATCATGTGAGAATTTACTCAGTAAATGGATTAAAACAACGACTGGAGAATGTTGGATTTAAGGTTGAAGTTCGCACATTTATTGAATCAAAAGGAAATCGCAATGGATTTGATGCTAATGAAACAATATTAATTTGTTTCAAATCTGCAAAGGGTTAAAAGGCAAAGATTAACAAATTGCTAACCTTATTTAAGAACTCTTTAACATTTCGTGAATTATTATAGGCTATGTTTGTGATATGCTTAAAAAAGTGAACATAAAAGGAGTATTCTATGTCAGTGGGCTTATACTTTTATTGCTTTTTGCTCCTTGTAACACAAGGCATCAATTGCAAACCTTTTTCGGGACGCCCCAAACAAAAGTTCACAATCTAAATAAAGCCAACTTTAACAATATCAATTGCAAGACCAATACAGCTGAGAATGTTATCCTTAGAGCTTTAAATTCAACTTTTAAAACAACAAAAACATTTGCAACGGATAAGGAATTTATCTTGTCTAATCAGTTTAAAGTCAATCAATCACTTCCTCTTACAAAAGACGACCAAAATGAGTTGCAGTCCGATTCAGTCCCCTACTATATTCTATTTCGGAAATTGAAAATCCACGTATAATTTTTATCATTTTTTGCAAACACTACATAAAACAGATTCAAAATTAAATCAAAATCTTACAAATTAGCTGGACCTCAAAAATGAGGACGTAAAATATATCCGATAATTTTCATAACAGATTGATTATAAATCAAATAATTATATGTTAGTGTGAGATTGGTGAATTGTTGGAGTTATCTATATTTCTATTGGATAAACACACAGAAATTAATTGAAAAAAATTAAAAAAATTAAAAAAATGAAAAAATTAAACATAAAAAATGATGCAGGATTGATGACGCTTGCAATACGAATGGTGATTGGATGGACTTACTTTTCTGCGTTGTGGAGAAGGGTTGTTTTGGCTGATAAATTAGATCCTGATGCAGTGGGATATATTGGAATTAAGTTCAATCATTTCCTGCCTAATGCATTGGGGATAAAGCCACTAATTCAGTATTTGGTTGAGCATCCAGAAGCTTTGTGGGTCAATATGGTTGCATTTACAATTATTGAAGGAATCGTTGGCTTGTTTCTCATGTTTGGACTTTTCACACGTTTGGCAAGTATTGGTATGTTTGGTCTTGCAATGGGAATTCTTCTCGGTTCAGGATGGTTAGGAACAACCTGTATTGATGAATGGCAGATTGGTATTTTGGGAATCGCAACAGGTTTTGTTCTCTTCTTCGCAGGAAGTGGCAAGTACTCTTTGGATTACCTTCTTATGAAGAAAAAACCCAATATGACTAAAAAAAGATGGTTCCCTTGGTTGGCGTCAGGAGTGCTGCCAATAAAAGAGAAAGTCTATCCAAAATTGATATTGTTTGGCTCTTTCGCAGTATTGGGTATGGCATTATTTACCAATCAGGTTTTTCATGGTGGGTTGTGGGGACCTCTGCACAATAAATCTGTGAAACCAAAACTTGAAATTACTGAAGGTGGAATAAACGACGGACAAATTCATTTCGATGTTTACAGAACTGAAGGTGTGGATGTATACGGAGCATGGATTATTGGGATTCATCTACAGAATGAAAAAGGTGATACACTTGTGCATTACAATCAGAAAGCTCTTGCCAATTTAAAAAATCACAACATTGACAATTATTACATTGCACAGATAAAGCCAGGTCCTCATAGTTTGATTGTCCCTTTAGGAGCAAAAGCAAAAATGAAGTTGAGTCACTCTAATTTGGATAATTTATCTGCAGGAAAGTACACTTTAACAATGACAGATATAAGTGGTGCTTCATGGAAACATGAGATCATCAAATAGTGGGTTTTTTGTTGTAAACAATTTGGGTTAACGTATACTGATGGTCAAAAAATGATTTTTATAGTTGGTTCTCCAATCCATTTTAATAATTATGCTTAAATTTATCCTTTCAATAAAGGTTTTTAATGGCAAAGAAGAAAAAAAAGGACAAAAAGAAAGACAAACCGATGTTTCACAAACGATTTGCAAGCATATTAATTGTTTTGTTTTGGTTGGTTTGTTTAGTGCCACTTTTTACGATACTTTATTTGCGTTATGTTGAGGTGGATAGTGATTCATTGCCTTCTATTTCTATGCTTGAAAACAAGGAGGAGCTTTTGGCAACAACAATTTATGCTGACGACGGAGTAACTTCCATGGGTAAGTTTTGGAAGGTGAACCGTACAAGCGTAAATTATAATGAAATTTCACCGTATTTAATTTCTGCCTTAATCTCCACTGAGGATGAGCGGTTCAAAACCCATTCGGGAATTGATACAAAAGCAGTTATACGTGCAGTTGTAGGAATGGGAGAATCTGGCGGTGCTTCAACAATTACCCAACAGCTGGCAAAACTGATTTTTACGCTTAAAGAAAGAGCGGAGAGAAGAGAAGCTCGGCAAGAAAATAGTGGTCAGACCAAGGAAGAAAAGAAAGTTGAACAAATGGGGAGTTTTGAACGCAGACTGTATGAAAAAGTACAGGAAAATGTCATTGCACTTCGATTAGAAAGAAAATATACCAAAAATGAAATTCTCACGATGTACTTAAATCAGTTTGATTTTTTATATAATGCTGTGGGGATATCTAGTGCATCTAAAGTTTATTTTAATAAAAAACCAGCAGACCTTTCTCCAGATGAAGCCGCAATGTTGGTCGGTATGTGTAAGAACCCCAGTCTTTACAATCCATATACTTTTCAAGTCAGAGATTATAGAGAGCAGATTGCAAGGGTGAATAAGATGAATGTTGAGGCTGTTTCTGATGAGGAGATAAAGGCGCATCGAAAAGAAGATTCACTTAGGGCCGTGAAAAGACGAAATACAGTATTGTATAAATGGTTTGAAAACTCAAAAAAGAACAATCCAGCATTAACGAGTAAGATTACGAAAGAACAGTACGACAGCTTAAAGAACACGCCAATATATACCGATTACCAAAGTGTCGATTATAAAGAGGGAGATGCGCCTTATTTTAGAGAGCATTTAAGGTCAGTTGTTACAAAGTTATTGGCAGAAAGACTTCCCAATGGTGATTTTAAATATGTGAAATCAAATGGAGAACCCTATAATATCTATGAAGATGGTTTACGCATCTATACAACATTAAATCTGGAACTTCAGGAACACGCAGTAAAAGCATTGAGAAAACACCTTAAAAAGAACCTTCAGGAACCTTTTACAAAAAACAATCGAAGATCCAAGCATTTTCCATTTGCTTATGATATCAAAAAGGAAACAAGGGAAGTTCTTATGAATAGCGCAAGGAAACGTTCTGACAGATTCTATAATATGCGGCAAAGGAATATTCCTGAAGAAAAGATTATCGCCAGTTTTGACCGACCAGTGCCTATGAAAATATTCTCTTGGGATGGAGAAATAGATACGGTTATGACTCCCAACGATTCCATTCGTTACTATAAAAATATAATGCAAGCCGGTTTGGTTTCTATAGAGCCACAAACGGGATTTATTAAAGCCTATGTTGGAGGAATAGACATCAATCATTTTGCTTATGATCATGTTGCACTGGCAAAAAGACAAGTTGGTTCAACAATTAAACCTTTTATTTATTCGGCGGGCATGCAGTTTGGAGTGATTACGCCATGTGAAACTACACCAAATATACCGTATTGTGTAGACGTTCAAAAAGGACCTAATCCTGAGAACATGAGTTCTTGGTGTCCTGGAAATGCTGGAGAGAAATTGAACGGCAAACCTGTTAGTTTTGCCAAAGGATTGGCCAACTCGATGAACAATATTACGGTTGCTGTAATGTCGAGAATGGGAGGAATAGCAGGACCTCAGGCAGTGGCTAAATTAATGGAGAGTTTAAATATTCATCTGCGTAAAGAAGATATTGTTCCTGCCATGTGTTTGGGGGTAATGGATTTGTCTCTTCTCGAGTTGGCATCAGCACAATCGGCTTTTGTTAATAAAGGGATTTACACCAAGCCAACGGGCATATTAAGAATTGAAGATCGACATGGAAATGTTGTTTTTGAAAATGAGCCACAATCTACCGAAGCAATGTCGGACGACTTGGCTTATGCGACGTTAAAAATGATGCAAGGCGTGGTGCAATTTGGTACAGCAGCAAGTTTAAGAGGAACTTGGAGAGGAGATTGGGGAGGTGTAACAGAACCAACTGCAGGAAAAACAGGAACAACACAAAACAATTCAGATGGTTGGTTTATGGGACTCACTCCAGACTTGGTTACTGGTGTTTGGGTAGGCGCAGAAGATATGGCGGTAAGGTTTCGTACCATGAAATGGGGGCAGGGAGCACGCATGGCGCTTCCAATTTATGGATACATGATGCAAGGTGTTTACAAAGACCCTAAGATCCATATTTCAACAGAAAATTTTGAGGCACCTTATGGTTATGTAAATTCAATTTATAATTGTGAAAATAAACCCAAAACAGGTGGAGATGGATCTCCAGATTTTGGATTGTAAAATATAAAATTATGAAGAAAACAGTTAAGAATGTAGAGGAGGCTTGTGTAGGAATAGAATCTGGAATGACTTTAATGCTTGGAGGATTTGGTCTTTGTGGTATACCAGAAAATTCAATTGCTCAATTGGTAAAATTAGGCGTAAAAGACTTAACCTGTATTTCCAATAATGCTGGAGTTGATGATTTTGGTTTGGGACTTTTATTAAAGAAAAAACAAATCAAGAAAATGATAGCGTCTTATGTTGGTGAAAATGCTGAATTTGAACGTCAGATGTTGTCTGGAGAACTTGAAGTAGATTTGATTCCACAAGGTTCCTTAGCAGAACGTTGTCGTGCAGGAGGCGTTGGTATTCCTGCTTTTTTTACACCTGCTGGATTTGGTACAGAAGTGGCAGAAGGAAAAGAAGTGCGTGAATTTAACGGTAAGCCACACATCATGGAAAGCGCCTTGGTATCTGATTTTGCGATTGTAAAAGCGTGGAAAGGGGATACAGAAGGAAATTTAATTTACAAAGGTACTGCTCGAAACTTTAATCCTGTTATGGCAATGGCTGGAAAGACAACGATTGCTGAAGTGGAAGAAATTGTTCCTGCAGGGGAATTAGATCCCAATGAAATTCATACCCCGGGAATTTTTGTTCAACGTATTTTTCAAGGAGAGAAATTTGAGAAGAGAATTGAACAATTGACGATTCGAGAAAGAAATTAACGCGATTTTCTAAAAGCAATAACTTTTTCCTTGTCAGACTAAAGGGTCAACTCAGATGTTGGCTGTTAAAAAAGGTTAACCATGTGCGTTAACAATAGATAACCTACTATTTTAGTAGATTGAAGTGAAAAGGATAAAGCTTAAAAATATTGCATTTTTAATAAGCATTGCAACGCTTGTTTTGGTTTTTCTACAGCTTTATCAGGCTTATCAATTGTATGAGAAGAAGTCTGAAGAGCTGAAAAGCCATATAGAGAACGTCTTGTCTAAAGTTGCCATCCGCCACGAGAAAGCTTCTGATATGCTGCGGTATACAAGATTTTTTGGAAAAGATTTTAGTGGACAATATAAGCAAGCACTAAAGCAAGAGTTCCGAAATCTTTTGCCCGTGAAAGAATCTGTATCAATTAAAGATACGGTTATCCATGAAGATGGGAAAGATGAAAAATACCTCTATGTAACGGGTTACTCTTATGATTCTCTGTCTCATGTTACGGCAAAACACAGCGTTTTAGCAAGAGATATTAGCGAAATGTCATCCTATTTCAATGCTGGCATGGAAACCAATAAATCCAAAGATGATACCAGTAATTTGGTGTATCAATTGGACAAGAGAGTGATCAGTAAATTGTTTAAAAAATCCAAGTACATTAACGACATGATGGTTTCTGCTTTTAGGAACAATAATTTATTGACCCCCGAACAGCGAATTGATTTGCCCCTTTTAGATTCGATTATAGCAATTACTTTTAAGCAGGAAAGAATTGAAACAAGCTATAAATATTCGGTTTTTAACAGTGAAAACAACGTTGTTCAATTTCCCTCCTATCCTCAAAGGTATCAATTGTCGATTGATCCGAGTAAAACACAAGGAGTCAATCTTTTTCCAGGGAATATATTTGATGAACGCCTGACGTTGCATTTTTTATTTCCACAAAGAAAAGTGTTTTTAGCGGGGGAAATGTGGCCAACATTAATGGTAAGTGTTCTACTTGTTTTCCTTGTTGTAGCTTCTTTTTACGTTATGTTTAAAACCATTTTAAACCAAAGGCGATTGGCTGCTGTGAAAAGTGATTTTATTTCGAATATGACACATGAATTTAAAACACCCATTAGTACAATTTCTTTAGCGTGTGAAGCAATGATGGATCACGATATGAACAAGAGCGACTTAAATGCGATTGCCCCGTTTATTACAATGGTAAATGAAGAGAATAAGCGCTTGGGAGAATTGGTTGAACAAATTTTAAAAAGCAGCGTTCTCAATAGGTCGGGGATACGAATAAAACGTGAAGAATTAGAACTGAATGAAATCGTGGCCACAGTTGTAGGTAAGGCAAAAATAAGGGTTTCAAATGGAGGCATTAAACTGGATCAAGCCACAGGCGTTTTGCCCTTTATAGGAGATGCTGTCCATACAAGTAATATGGTTTCTAATCTTGTTGATAACGCAATAAAATACAGCCAAGACAAAGTCGATATTGTAGTTAAAACGGAGAAATTATCCAATGGAGATTATCAATTGTCTGTAAAAGATAAGGGGATTGGAATTAAAAATGAACATCTTGACAAAATATTTGATAAATTGTACCGTGTTCCAACAGGAAATGTCCATAACGTTAAAGGCTTCGGGTTAGGACTAAATTATGTAAAGGCTATTGTGAATGCGCACGGCTGGAACATTAAAGTAAAAAGTAAGTTCGGTGAAGGAACCTGCTTTATTGTATTAATTAAAAATTCAAAAAATCATGAGTGATCGAATAAAAATTTTATTGGCAGAAGATGATGAGAATCTTGGTAAATTATTAGAAACCTTTTTAAAGGCAAAAACTTACGATGTTGATTTGGCCAGAAATGGAAAAATTGCACTGGAAAAATTCAATCAGAATACCTATCATTTTTTGGTGTTGGATGTGATGATGCCAGAGATGGATGGTTTTGCTGTAGCAAAAGAAATTCGAGAAATCGATAGCGATGTGCCCATCTTGTTTTTGACTGCAAAATCTATGAAAGAGGATAAACTTGAAGGGTTTAAGCTTGGAGCAGATGATTACTTGACCAAGCCATTTAGTATGGAAGAGCTTCTTGCCCGAATTCAGGCGATACTGAAACGAACCAGTGGAGACAATGATGGACATATTGACGATACGTATACCATCGGAAGATTTATTTTTGATCCCGATAAAAGGGTGATTAATATTGATGGAGAAGACCATAAACTAACCACTAAAGAGAGTCAATTGTTGAAGTTGTTGGCGAAAAACAAACACGAAATTCTCGACCGACAGGCTGCATTGCGTGCAATTTGGGGAGACGATAATTATTTTAATGGTAGAAGTATGGATGTCTACATTGCCAAACTCCGAAAAATTCTCAAAGTGGATGAGAGTATTGAGATCATGAATATTCATGGAAAAGGCTTTAAATTGTTGGATTAAGAGTTGTTAACATATTGTTAAGACCTAGTTGTACCAACGGTTGTATCGATTGGTATAAAAGTTGATTTCTTTTTGTTGTAATTTAAAACTAAGTACAATGGAAAAGAAAAAAAGAAGTCAACTCGAAACCAAGAGAAAAGTTTATTTCTCTTTGGGTTTGTTTATTGTGAGTACGGGTGTGTTGTGTGCATTCACATACAGGACACCAATTTATGTAAATAAAGATAATCTGGCAATCAATCAGGAGGCTAATGTTCCCCTTATGTTGGTTGAAGAAAGTGTTGAAAAACAAAAACCTGTTTTGCCCAAAGTGGAGAAACTTCCCAATCCAAAACCATCAACACCAATTTTTAACCCAGAACTTTTAACTAAGATTACCCCAATTGGGAATAAAAACACAACACCTCCTAACACAATCAGTACGAAAACGGAAATCACCGATACCTTTATTCCTGAAACAGGACTTCCACCTGAATTAACGAAAGTCGTAAAATATCCAGATCGAGAAGCTATATTTCCTGGCAATTGGCCTGAATTTTTGGAAGACAACACACATTATCCAGAAGAAAGCATTTCGAGTCAAGAAACAGGAAAAGTTTTTGTAGGTTTTATCGTAGAGAAAGATGGCACGCTTTCCAATATTCGTGTGCTGAATAAAGATGAGGTTGCCTTTGCCTTGCAAGAAGAAGCATTGCGCGTAGTTAAGAGCTCACCCAATTGGAAGCCAGGCATCAACAATGGAGAGAAAGTAAGAACCAATATGGTGGTTAAAATTAACTTTATTCTTGGTGGGTAGTACGGGGTTCTTATAGATACCATTTACTCCTTACGAGACTTCTTAGGTAAATACCTCGATGCCACAAATAGAAACATCAATGTAACGAGAATTCTAAAAATCAAGGCATAAACGGTTTCTTCTTCGTATTTATTGTCCAGATATACATGGATACTCATTCCAATGAATGTAAGCATCAGAAGAATTGCTGAAATTTCTAAAGCGGTAAAAGACCATCTTCTTTGTACAAACATACCATAGGCGGCAATGAGGTACAAGATGGAACAGAAAAAATTGGCAAGCACTACGAAATGTACGTAATTGCCTTTTTTTTCTCTCATTTCACCCCAATCAAATAGTACAGCAGAGCTTACTACTAGGGTCACAACGCCAAATAGTAGAAGTATGACGCCTGTTATGTTGAGAATATTTCTTGATTTCATGAAACACAGTTTTTTTGGTTCTAAAAAAAATATTTTAAATCCGAATTTCAAAGTTAAAACATTTTTGTGTTGCAACGCTAAATAAAAAAGCACCTACATTTCTGTAAGCGCTTCTTTTTCAAGTGGTCCCACCTGGACTCGAACCAGGGGCTTTCTGATTATGAGTCAGATACTCTAACCAGCTGAGTTATAGGACCGTTCGGTGTTTAAAATTTAATTTCCGAATCAATTTAAATTGAAACGAATGCAAAAATAAGATTATCTGTTTAAATTTTGCAATAAAATTTATACAATTTAAAAAAATCGTCTGTTTTCAACTAGAGATTTTATATATTTTAATTTTCTTATGACAAAAAATTACGGATACTCTAGGTTCACTTTGCTTGTATTTTATTATCTTGGAAAAAAGACAACTGATGATGGTCGGAAAAACAAATGGGATATTCTATATTATCGATGAGGTTATATTTGAAATAAAAAACGCCAAGAACAATGCGGGACAAAGCACTAAAATTGATTAGCAAGCAGCTTCAAGTCGAGGAAAATTGCTCAGAAGTTGATGGTGGAGTTGATCAAATGAAAGTACTTTCTGAATACCTCAATGATTTGATTGAACATGACTTTAATAAATTGTTGACCATTCTTTATCGTATAGATGTTTCTGAAAGTAAAGTAAGGACAGCTTTAGCAAAAAATCCTACCCAAGAGTCTGCTGGTAAAATATTAGCGGAGTTGCTTATCGAAAGAGAAATTCAAAAGATCGAGATACGGGAAAAATACAGTCAATAATCACATGACTAATACGGGTGAGAATTGAAGACTGAAACCATTTTGGCGTGTATTTTTGCCTAAAAATCATGACAAAATCCTTCTTTGATTGCGATAAGCGTAAAAGTTAGAAGTTTGTGTTACAAAAGATTTCTGTCTTGGAATTCGGGTTAAATCTACCCTCGTTTAATGCAATCAAATATATTTTATTCTTGCACTTAATATTGTATATTTGCATTTTAAAATAAATTGTATAAAATGAGTGCTTTTTCTAAACGCCATATAGGTCCTTCAGATGATGAGAAATCAGCTATTTTAGCTCAAATTGGAGTTGATTCAGTGAAGGAATTAATTGATATGACAATACCCCAAAACATTCGTTTAAACGAAGAGTTAAACATCGGTGAGCCAATGTCTGAAAAACAGTATTTAGACAGTATAGAAAAACTGGCTCAGCGCAATAAGGTTTTTAAGTCGTATATAGGATTAGGATTTAGTGAAACAAATGTGCCTTCTGTAATTCAACGCAATGTTTTGGAAAATCCAGGATGGTATACTGCCTATACACCTTATCAGGCAGAGATATCTCAAGGACGATTAGAAGCCTTGCTCAACTTCCAGACCATGATTATGGATTTGACCGGGTTAGAGATTGCTAATGCTTCTTTATTGGATGAATCAACAGCTGCGGCTGAAGCGATGATAATGTTTTATAATTCCAGAACAAGAAGTGATATAAAAGCAGGGAAAAATAAATTTTTTGTGTCGGAGAATTGTTTCCCTCAGACGATAGAAGTGGTTGAAGGCAGAGCAAAGCATCTTGGAATCGACTTAGTTTTTGGAAACCCAACGGAGTTCACCCATATTGACGATCATATTTTTGGTGCTTTAGTGCAATACCCTGATGCGCTTGGTCGGGTAAAAGATTTACGCAGCTTCGTTGAGCGAATGTCTGAAAAGAATGTAAAAGTTGCTGTAGCTGCTGATATTATGTCGTTGGTACTTCTAGAAGCACCTGGGAAAATGGGTGTTGATGCGGTTTGTGGTTCTACGCAACGGTTTGGTGTTCCAATGGGTTATGGTGGGCCTCATGCTGCTTATTTTGCTACTCGAGAAGAATATAAAAGATATATTCCTGGACGTATTATAGGTGTGTCTGTAGATGCTGACGAACAGCTTGCGTATAGAATGGCACTGCAAACGCGGGAACAACACATCAAAAGAGATAAAGCAACATCGAATATTTGTACAGCACAAGCTCTTTTAGCTGTTATGGCAGGAATGTATGCTGTTTATCACGGCCCAAAAGGACTTAAGGAAATAGCTCAAACCATTCACAATCAAACAGCAACTATTCATCATGCAATTGAGAAAATAGGGTATAAAGTACTGCATAAGGATTACTTTGATACTTTATGGGTGGAAACACCAAAATCCCTTTCTTGTAACACATTGAGAGAAGTTGCCGAGCGCCACTGTATTAATTTACGATATATAAATGAGAACGAATTTTCGATTAGTGTAGGGGAACGTACCAACGAAGAGGAGGTGAAAGAATTGATTGAAATGTTGTCTGAAGCCGCCAACACATCCACTTCGGAAATTAAATTTATAGCTTCCTCAATTCGGGAGGATTTAGAACGAAAAACACCAATTTTAACGCATCAAGTTTTTAACACCTATCATTCAGAGACAAAAATGATGCGGTATTTAAAATGGTTAGAAAACAAGGATCTTTCATTGGTTCATTCGATGATTCCTCTCGGTTCTTGCACAATGAAGTTAAATGCGGCAACCCAACTCATGCCAATTACTTGGCCGGAATTTTCAAATATTCATCCATTTGCTCCAAAAGATCAAGCAGAGGGATACCATCAGATTTTTAAGGAATTTGAAAAAGATTTGTGTGCAATTACAGGATTTCATGCCATGTCTTTACAACCCAACTCTGGAGCACAAGGGGAGTATGCTGGATTAATGGTGATTAAAGCTTATCACGAAGCCAATAATGAAAAGCAACGAAAAGTCTGTTTAATTCCTGCTTCTGCTCATGGAACAAATCCTGCATCTGCTGTAATGGCAGGATTCAAAGTGGTGGTAACAAAATGCGATGATCACGGAAATATTGATATTGATGAATTGCGGAAAAATGCAGAGAAATACAGTAATGAGTTGGCTGCTATAATGATTACTTACCCTTCAACACATGGTGTTTTTGAAGAAGGAATAAAGGAAATGGTTGCGATTGTTCATCAACATGGTGGGCAAGTATATATGGATGGAGCAAATATGAATGCTCAAGTGGGATTAACCAATCCAGGTATAATTGGCGCTGATGTATGTCATTTAAATCTTCACAAAACGTTTGCAATTCCTCATGGTGGAGGAGGTCCTGGCATGGGACCAATTGGTGTAGCCAAGCATTTGGCGCCTTTCCTTCCCGGAAATGCAGTTGTTGATGGAGTAGGTGGGGAGAAGGCAATTCATGCTATTTCAGAGGCACCATACGGGAGTGCATTGGTTTTACTTATTTCTTATGCCTATATAAAAATGTTGGGCACAAAAGGACTTAAGGATTCAACTGAAATAGCGATTCTTAATGCCAACTATTTAAAGGCTTCTTTAAAAGAACATTATCCTATTTTGTATTCAGGAAAAAACAACACTGTAGGCCATGAAATGATATTGGACTGTAGAGCCTTTAAACGTTCTGCAAATGTTGAGGTAGGAGATATTGCAAAACGCTTAATTGATTATGGTTTCCATGCGCCAACGGTTTCTTTTCCTGTAGCTGGAACATTAATGATTGAGCCCACAGAGTCTGAGGATAAAGCAGAGTTGGACCGATTTTGTAATGCATTGATTCAAATTAGGAAGGAAATTAAGGACATTGAGGATGGGAAGGTGAGCAAAGAAAACAATCTATTGAAAAATGCACCTCATACTGCTGAGTGCTTAATCAATAAAGAATGGCGTTATGATTATACCCAAGGTGAGGCGGCATATCCATTGGATTATTTAATAAAGAATAAATTTTGGGTGCCTGTTCGCCGGATAAATGATGCATTTGGAGACAGAAACTTGATGTGTTCTTGCCCAGAGGTGTCTTCTTATGACAATGAAGAGGAGGTGGAAGCTTTGGTGTAGAACGTTTTTTAATTCTTTAAAAGGGTTTATTCTAGCGTGATAAACTCGTCTTTCAACTTGCTCGGGCATCCTCTGTACATAGATTTAAATTGTTGAAATATGGATTATCAAATAGAAATTAAATATAAAGAACTGCTTGCCGAACTGGAGGAAACCTTTGGTGGCGGTATGGATTTGCAATCGGTTATATTCCTTATTGGGGTGCAAGAGCTAGGCAAAGGTTATCAGAAATTTTCTAAGAGGCAAAAAGTAGAACTTATGCACGTTGGTATTTGCACCGTACTGGAACCTTTTGGGTTCTATAAAACAATTGGAAGAGACAAAGACAATTGGCCTCATTTTGAGTTTGTAAAAGAGTTGCCACCACTCGATGATAGTCAACAAAAACATTTACTTAAAGAGGCTGTCCTAGCTTATTTTGAAGCTGAAAATGACCAAAGCATTTCAAATATTAAAATCCCTGAGGAGTTGCGTTACTTTGAATGTCAAGAAAATGAGCTTTAACCGATGTGGTACATAGCACTCCATTAAACCAATTGGGTTTCGTTATTCAAATTACTATAATCTACAATCCACCATCTAAAATTTAAAGTTGGCTATTTTATGTTACAAAAGACCTATGACTTTGAATGCGGATTATCTTTATTGTAGATATAGTTAAAAAAGGCACTAATTAATGGATGGGGCAATTCTCTAGTGCTGCAAATTTGGGGTAAACTCATTGAAGCTACACAGAAGGGACATGATTTAAGGCTAATGATTTCGGGTTCGTCAAATTGATTGATTGCTTCAACATCAATAACATCTTTTTTTAATGTGTTCATGATATGAGGATAAATAGAATAGCGTGAGTTGGTTAATTCTGTTCTGTTCATATTGTGGTACAAAGACTTTAACGAATCACTTACAGGAATCACTTCGACTTTCTCGAATTGTGATGGAGAAGAAAGATTTTGAGAAATCACTTTTTCTTCTTTTGGGTTGAGGTTATAGCGATTGATGATGATTTCTAAAAAAGGTTTAAATGCCTCGCCAGTAATAAAAAAGGGGATTTGTGCGTCTAAAATCACTTTAATAACCTCCTGTAGAAAAACAGGGTCATTATACGGACCTGGCCCCAACCATATCCCATCATATTTTAGTAATTTATTGGGCTTAAGTCGAGCCGCTTCATATATACGAATCCAAAAGTTATCGATTCTAATACCCAGCAGACTTGCAGAGTGTTCAACCGCCAAATTGGTTGCATGATGAGCATTAAATGTAAAGTTAAAGTCTCCTATTATCGCAATCTTTAGAGCTTTTGTCATATTGAACAATTTTCACTAAAAAAATACCGTAAGAATATGATTTTTTTATACCAAGTATTACAACTATTATTCATCCCATTCTTATTTTAGAGAGGTAAATAATTGATAATTTAATATAACCAAACAACAATTCGCAGTAACCAAGGTATAAAAAAAATTGGTTACTTAGGGAATAAATAACCAATTTCTATTAAATTTCAATTTATTATGTACTCATTTGATTTTTATTAAATCTAAATATTTATGTAAAATCATCAACTGTTTATTCTAAAGTTGGCGCTTGAAATAGCCTTTAAAAACGGCATTGTCAAACTGTATCGTGTCTGTTGGATTACCAATATCATCAACCAATGAGGCACTGAAATTAGCAGTGAAAATCATATAATCTCCATCTTCATCGGACTCTTGCCGAACAGAGGTAAATTCAAAACTTTGATTGGGCATATTTTCATCGCTATACCAAAGTCCACCATTGGCATCACCATAAATAATTTGGACACCATCAATTGCGTCTGTACTATAATTTACTGTAGTTAAGCCCTCAAAATAGGTTTTAAAACTTTCTAAGGTTGGCAAAGTACTTGAACCAGCGTTAAAATTAAGTTGCCCTACTTCAATCTTAACAAATTCAAGTTTTTCCTTTGACATTATTGAAGAGTAATACGTAACGGTGGATGGTTGCGGAGAAGGATAAATCTCCTGTGCTTGATCTGGTTTACAGAAATAACCATCAACGTCATTAATTAATTCATAATTATTGCCATCCAGTAAAGCAGAAAACGATGCGGGTAAATCTACCTTCGGAGTGGGGGCGGGAACCACTTCATGTTTTATACACGATGATGAAATCATGCATGTTCCTAATACTATTGCTAATCCTGCTAAATATTTCATAACTTAATGTTGTTTGTCTATATTAATATACGTAAATATAATAAAAAGGTTGTCTAAATTCTCTATTATTTTATATTTTTTCTTTTCATTCAACTCAAAGAAGTAGAGCATTTCATGTTATGTTATTTCTTTAAACTGGGAATTAAACCCGTTTATGGCGTGGGATTTTCAATTCGTAATAACCTCTGGTAGAATAAGGTTGAGTTCGTTTGCGATTTTTACAATCAACTTTTTCTGATAAGGTAATAGTCTTTGTTCTTGGGTAGAATAGTCTTTTATTTTTCTGTTTGAAAGAAAATAGTTACTAAAATGAATGCCGTATTCTTGTTTCATTTTTTCTTTTATGGGTAAAAAGAAGCTGTCGGTAAGGTGCTGCACTCGTTTTTTTTGTTGTTTTAATCTTTTCCTTTCTTCTTCAGAGCGTATTTCTTTACTTGTGGCACCGACGGGAATGTTGTTCTTTTCTATTTCCTTTTCTGCTTTTTTTAACAGCATTTGGAATTTTTCTTTTAATTCTTTTGTTTTGAGCTTTGGGTGTATGCCTTTGTAGCTGGTATCTGAATCAGCCAATTGAGGAGCTTTCGATAGGGTAATCAACAGGTTTTTTGAGATAACTTTATAGGTGGGACGATTAAGTGATTGGGCAAGATCTTCGCGGTAGTGCATTAATTTTTTAAACCGGATCCACTCTCTAAGGGTGAGTGATTTTTTATCTTTTGGGGTTAAATAACGGGTTGATGAACCATTGTTCCAATCGTGTTTTTCAAAAGCCATCATTTCTTCTCTCACCCACTTTTCACGTCCCATATTTTTGATTTTTTCTTCCAGTTGATGTTGTAAAGCAGGAAGAAAGATAACGTCTTCTTGGGCGTACTCTTTTTGTTTTTGGGTTAATGGGCGCAAACACCAATTGCTTTTTTGTTGACCAGTTATCTTTTCGGCATATTCTCCATCCTCTAAAAATTCGACAAGCGCATTGTTTAAAGACAGCATGTCGTAATTGAGGAGTCGGATGGGAATTGATAAATCAAGAATGTTCTTTGGAGCTACACCGATATGGTGAAGGAGACGCATATCTTCATTGAAAGCATAACAAACCAATTGAATATTTTCATTGGCCAATACAGGAAATATTTTTGATATGTCAATTTCAGAAAGTGGGTCGATAAGATAGCAAGTGGATACCCCGTCGAAGATTTGCATCAGACAAAGGTTAAACCCATATCTAAAGTGATTTTTATCAAATTCTAAATCTATAAAAAGCTGTTTTTGTTTTGATAATGAAGAAATTGCTTTTTCAAAGTCTTTGGGATGGGTTATGTATTGAATATCTGTTGTCATCAATGTTCTCTTGACATGAGTTGCTCTGCTAATTGGAGTAAATTTCTTTTGTTTTCGATAGGGGCCTTTATATTTTTAATATTGGTAAGTGCTTTTTGGTAAAATTCTTGTTTTTTTTCCTCAGCTTTAGCCCTCACATTTAATTGTTCAAAGAGCGTTTTAAAGGCTTTTATCTTTTCTTTTCCATTTTTGTTGCTCAATTGCTTATCCAATTCTTCTTTTTGCTTCGGATTGGCTAATTCATAGGCTTTGAGTAGAAGAAATGTTTTTTTATTGGCCAAGATGTCGCCGCCCACACGCTTTCCAAATTTATCAGAGGCTGTATATAAATCGAGCAAATCATCTTGTATTTGAAATGCCAATCCAATATTTACACCAAAATCATAGATGTTTTGAATGTTCTGAACATTTTTCTCCCGGGCAACAATGGCACCCATTTTTAAGGCAGCACCAAGAAGAACGGAAGTCTTTAGGCGTATCATCTCTATATAAGCGGCAATTGTTACAGCGGATGAGGACTCAAAGTCCATATCCATCTGTTGTCCTTCGCAAACTTCTATTGCAGTTTGATTAAATACATTAAATAAATCAGGCAGTATGGAAGCATCATTTCTCGAAAGGAACTTAAAGGCTGCAACAAAAAGGGCATCTCCCGATAAAATAGCAACATCTCTATTCCATTTGGCATGAATGGTAGCCTTTCCTCTACGCAGAGGGGCTTCATCCATAATATCATCATGAATCAATGTGAAATTATGGAACAATTCGATAGCCATTGCAGCATTTATAGCTTTGATTCCTGGAGCACCAAATAAATGACAAGAAAGCATTGTTAGTGAGGGACGAGTACGTTTTCCTCCTCTTTCTAAAATATAACATAATGGGTCATATAAGTTTTTCGGTGACTCTGGAAAATCAATTTGTTTAATTCTTTTCTCTAATATATTTTGATAGGCTTTTATCTGCTGGTGCATTTTTAAACTTTTGTCTTTATAAAAAAGGGGCTGGGTTTATCCTTCCTCCTTTTTATCAGAACTATTGTGGTTATTACTGGTTTCATCTTTCCTTAATCTATGTCCGACTTTAAGTTCTGATAAATTAATATCAACCTCTTCGTCATAGATTTTTATAAAAGGTTCTTTGTAGGCTTTTTTGTCAATACCTCTTTCCAAACTAAACAATAACGCAGGAACTAACATAGAGTTGGTAAACAAAGCGATGAGTAAGGTAAGAGAAACCAAAAGGCCTAAAGCTTTTGTTCCTCCAAACTGGGAAAAAACAAACATTGAAAAGCCACAAACCAAGACTATGGCTGTATAATACATCGTTGCTCCAGTTTCGGAGAGGGCATTGATGATACAACCTTTCTTGTCATAACTGCGAAGTTTCATTTGATGACGGTATCGAGAAAGGAACTGTATGGTATTGTCTACGCTTATTCCAAATGCAATACTAAACACTAAGAGTGTGGATGGCTTTAATGGAATTTCAAAGTAGCCCATAAGTCCTGCAGTGACTACTAAAGGAATAAGGTTGGGAACCATAGAAATGAGTACCATTTTAAAAGAACCAAATAAAAGTGCCATTAATAGCGCTATAGTAATTACGGCAAAGATAATGCTGGTTAATAAATTACTGATTAAATACTGTGTTCCTTCAGCGACTACCACAGAGATCCCAGTGATCATATAATCCAACTTCTCTTTTTCAATTCCCTTTTTAAGAATGGATTTAAAATTGTCTTTTTGATAATATGTTGAGAGCAATTCTGGTTGAAGATCAAACTGAAACTGGAGGGAATCATTACCTTTTGCTAAAGCATACGTAACATTGTTTCTATAGGCATTAGACAATGCAAAAATTGAGTCTGCATAGCTGACATCGCCTTCTTCAAAATGGTGTAAAAAGGCAATTGCTTGATTGTAATCAGGGTTTAAAACAGTATCTAACAACCCAGCAACTTGATTGATTTTATGGCTCATTTCATAAGATCCCAGATCATGTACTTGCATTCGAATGCGCAATGTGGTATTAGAAGTATCGATTAATTCTTTAAGTGAAAGGCCAATTGCAGCGGATGGGAATAACCGTTCCGATACGTTTAAGACAGATTTGGGGTTTTTATTTTTTTTGAGAAATGTTGCGATTTCCTCATGAGAAGGATAAGGAACAACTTTAATTGAATCCGTTGTGTCTGGAGCGGGCGTGTAATCTAAAACTGCTTTTGCTACCTTTGGGCTAAGATACATTAAAGAGTCTTCATAGGCCATATTTCCTTCTCTAATAGAATCTTGGTAAGCAAAAATGGTGTTTTTCTTGGCCATATCCTTTTGAAAAGCATCCACATAATCTTTCAAGTTCAGCATATCCTTGCGCTTGATGAGCTTATACATTTGAGGATTGTTACCGTAATAAGCCATATTGATTAACTTCATAAAGTTAACAATGGAAAGAGACTTACTGAGCGTAGAGTCTTTCATTAAACTGTCTTGTACTGCTTCAATTTTTCTAAGAAGCGTGCCATCAAACTTCCTTGCATCTTTCTTGTAATCAATAAGGATTTCAAAAGGGATTGCTCCTTTAAAATTATCCTGAATAAAGTTAATATCTTTTAAAATGGGGTCTCCCTTTGGCAAATCACTCGTAAGGTTTCCAGTGGTTTCCATTTGAGTAGCACCGATGATTGCAATTATTATTACACCAGCAGAAACCATATAAATTCTTTTTCTGTGAGTTGTGGTAATAAAAGCTAATCTGCTGGATATTGTTCTTGAAAACTTTTTATCGAGATGACGTAGATGCCTTTCTTTAGGTGATTTGGAGAACGAAAATAGAATTGGGATAATGGTAATCGAGAGGATAAATACGCCGATAATATTTAATGATGAAGCGATACCAAATTCTGCCAGTTTTACAGAGTTGACAAAAATAAAAGTACAGAAACCTAAGGCTGTTGTTAGGTTGGTTAAAAAGGTCGCATTTCCTACTCTTTGAATGACCCTTGAAAGCGCCTTAATTTTATTGCCATGGTCTTTGAATTCTTGATGGAATTTCATGAGCAGATAAATACAATCTGGGATTCCAATAACTATCATCAGGGGAGGAATCATTGCCATGAGTATGGAGATTTTAAAGCCCATTAGCGCAATGCTTCCCAGGGTCCAGATTACAGCAGTGAAGACAACAATATTACAAAAGAGCACAACCCTAACAGATCGAAAAAACAGGTACAAAAGAATGGAAGTTACAATAATAGTTAAACCAATAAAAATATACATTTCATTGATTACCCTCTTTGCCAATACGATTCGAATATGGGGAAGTCCTGCGAAGTGTATTTTGCCAAAAGTAGATTCATAACTTTGAGCAATGGCCTCTGCATCTAACACCACGTCTGATTTGTTTTGATCGGACAAATAGTTTTCATCAATTGACACCATCATCAAAGAAACATTTGTTGAATCGTTGTATAATAGACCGTCGTATAAAGGGACCTTGCGAATTTGTTCCCGTATTTGGTTAATCGATTTGTTTTGAAAAGTGGTATCTTTAAAAATTGGCTCAACTTCAAATTTCCTTTTGGTGGTATTGTTCTTTATCGTAAATAAGTCTGTTTCAGAGAATACAGCTTGTATGCCGTCCAAGGCAGCGACTTCATCGCCTAAGTCTTTCCATTTTAAAAAGTTTTCCTCCGTATAAAGGCTGTCTGTTTTTATAGCGAAGACCAGAACACCTTTATTCTCTCCAAACATTTCTTTGAATTTAAGGTATTCGTCTTGAGCGGGAGAATTTTTAGGAAGGGTGTTTCCATACTTATTGTCTACGTCCAAGCTGGTCAAAGCGTAATATCCAAACATTGCAGTTAATAAAGCAATAAGGGAAATAATCGCTATTCTGTATCTTAAGATAAACTGTGAAAACTTAAACCACATGAACTTATACTAAAATTAGGCGAGCAAAGTTAAAATAAAAAAACCGAAGTAGATTAATTTAAACGAAGTATTCATGGGATTTCGTTTTGAAACGGTAAAATGGCAACAGATTGAGGACACACAGGTGTTTATTAAAAAAGTCGCTAATTTCTTTAACTACCAGTCAAAGAAATTAGCGAAAAAAAGATTGTGTTTAGCTCCATCTATTCAGTTACCACAAGCCTTTGTGTAGAAACAGTTCCATCATTTTTGCCAATATTTACAATGTAAATACCTTCAGATAAGATAGATGCATCAATTTGGAATATATTTTTTCCATTGAGTGCTTGCGTTAGTAGGATACGTCCTGTTAAATCAATAATAGAAAGGTTTGAATTTTTTATTGTTTCTGCAGTTTCGATATAGACAACTCCAGTTGTTGGATTTGGATAGAGTTTAAAACTGGATTTTGATAGCTCTGAAAGACCTACCGGCGTATAGCTCACGGGATCAGAAGTGCTGTAGCATCCATGCTCGTTCACTGCAACAACTGTATAATCACCTTGCTCAGAAGGATAAATAATAACGTTATTGGCATCGTACATTGGATTATTATCTTGGTTCCATTGATATACATACCCCAAATCAGGTGTACTTATGGAAACAGGATTGTTCATATCCATTGTAATAACAGGAGTGCTGGGATTGGCATAAATATGAATTGTGTCAAAAGAAACAACATGAGAGGTGTCTTTGTAAATATCATAAGTAAAACTAAGAGATTGGTTTGTTGCAGATTGCGTAGTTGTACCATACTGATTAACATCAGGTAAAAGGAGATCAGTTGTTGCTGAATTTTCATCGCCATTGATACAATTATCGTCAGCTGTACCCCACATGTTGTCACTGTCATCATCCATTATTCTTATTTTATAAGGAGGATTGTTCAGTTGTACGTTCATTGAATAAATTTGGGGTAAGTTATCATCGTTTGGAGTAGGCTCTGTTGTGTATACCGTTACATTGTCTCCATCAATTAATTCAATATAAATATCGGGTTCTCCATATCCTATAGCATCATCACAACCAACACTGGTGATTTTTACTTCTTTTATGTAAAAGCCTATTGTGTCGTAAATTTCCGTTAATTGTACGGGATAACTGCTGACACTATTAAAAGTTTGTGTTGGAGGGTTTTCTAGGTTTGACATTTGGCCATTTCCAAATTCCCATTTGTAAGAAATTCCATTGGTTTGTCCTGCTACAGGCGTATAGTTTATTGGATTTATGATAGAGAAATTAATGTCAGTTGGACCACATCCAAAGCCAGGCGTCATTGTAAAGTTTAAATTGCTTTTCGTTGAGGGATAAATTTCTAAATCTGAAGCAACGGTATAGGTTGTTTCTATGTTTCCAGCAAGTACAGCATTTGAGGTGATATTTACAGTTATTTATCCTGATTCGGCAGGTGTACCATAAATACGAATACAAGCAAACGGGTCTTGTTGGGGATTGTACTCACAATTGTTCACAACATTGTTACATTCCCATGTTAAACCAAGTGGCAATTCAACGCTATTGATTTGGAAAGAAATATAGTTAGCTCCGACAGAATCAGCTGGGAACAGGATGGTTAAATCCTCATCGTAAGGTGTTCCGACCATTCCGTCGGGCAAAACTGCTGGATACGTGCCCGGTATTGTGGGCGAATAATCTATTGTACATTGTGCGTAAGACAATGTTGATAATAAAATAAGAAAGACAGTAGTGAGTGTTTTCATAATTTTGAAGTTAGAAATTAGTAAGTACAATTACAAAGATATGAAAAAAAGCACACATATACATACTAAATTCGATTTGTTTATTTTTTGGAATTTTTTTAAGCGTTATCAGGTGTTTTTCTATAAATCCATTTTAACATAAAGAAGCCCAATAGACCAGCAACTAGTGAAGAAAGAAGAATAATTAATTTTGAATTATTAATTATTGTCTGATCATCAAAAGCGAGTAGTGTAATAAAAATAGACATGGTAAATCCTATTCCTCCTAAGAGGCCTACACCAAAAATAGACTTCCAACTGAGTACTTTTGGGAGCTTGCACAACCCAATGGATACAGCAAAGAATGTAAAGATGAAAATACCGACAGGTTTACCCACAATGAGTCCTAGTGAGATTCCTAAACTATAATTTTCGGAAAGTGTTTGTGAAAGATCTCCACTGAAAAATATGGCTGTGTTGGCAAGCGCAAAGATGGGCAAGACAAAAAATGCAACGGGTTTGTGTAAAAAGTGTTGCAACTTGTAGGAAGGTGATTTTTCGTCTCCCTTTCCAAAGGGGATTGCAAAAGCCAATAAAACACCAGTAATTGTAGCATGAACACCAGAATTTAACATAAAATACCACATTACTACGCCGCCAATAAGATAGGGGATAAGGCTTTTAATCTTTAATTTATTGAATACCAAAAGAAGTATAAATACAGACAAAGCAATGATGAGGTTGATCCAGGATAAAGTTGTAGTATAAAAAACAGCGATAATAATAATCGCCCCTAAATCATCAATTACAGCC
The DNA here is from genome assembly GCA_964585545.1 of uncultured Fluviicola sp. Classification (GTDB taxonomy): domain Bacteria; phylum Bacteroidota; class Bacteroidia; order Flavobacteriales_D; family Crocinitomicaceae; genus Brumimicrobium. The sequence continues at coordinate 31,226 of CAZPDT010000010.1, read as the reverse complement.
AATGCCGTCAAGAATATTTTTAAAGAAAGCGGAACTCTACTGCCCAATAAGGATAAAACACCCAATGCGAAGGCAATGTCTGTGGCCATGGGGATACCTGCACCTGATTGTGTAATGGTTCCCATGTTGAACAGTAAATATATTCCTGCGGGGACAATAATACCGCCCAAAGCTCCAAATATAGGTAATAAAGCGTTTTTTATATTGGAAAGTTCACCCCGATAAATTTCTCTTTCCAGTTCCAAACCGATAAGCAAAAAGAAAATGGTCATTAATCCATCATTAATCCAGTGTTCAATACTGAGGCCGCCAAGATATATCTGAAAAAAGTCGTGGTAACTTTCACCAATTATGAAATTGGTTAAAACCAAGGAGATAACAGTAATACCGATTAGAATGAGTCCTCCTGCTTTTTCACTTTCAAAAAATTCGTTAAATAATTTTACTACTTTCATTAAAGTTTTTGTTTTAGTGTGAAATCTAACAGCGTTTTACAACATGTTATCCCCCCTTTAATTTATAAAAGTTACAAAGATATCAATTCAAATCAAATGACTGAAAAAAAATTGTTAAAGTAGGGCTTACTCATTGCAATAGTGCAAAAACAAGAGCAATAATGGCGGGTATAGTTTGAATAAAAAACAGTTTTTTAAAAATGGTCATTGCTCCAAAAATGCCCGCAACAATTACACAACAAAGAAAAAAGATAGCGATATTGGTCGCCCAGATAGAATCACGAATAAAGAAAGTCCATATTAAACCCGCAGCGAGAAAACCATTGTACAGACCTTGATTGGCAGCGAGACCTCTTGTAGGTTCAAATAAATTGACCTCCATGACACCCTTAAAGACCTTTTTTCCCTTACTTTCCCATCCAAACATTTCCAGCCATAGAAAGTAAAGGTGTTCAAAGGCAATAATTGCAATTAAAATTTGAGAAGTAATTTCCATTGTTTAAAGGTTAAATGTAAGTGTGGATCCTAAATGTACAATTTAATTTTAACCAATACGCAATCCATTGCTTGTTTTTTTGTCGGTTGAAAGCAAGGTCACTTCATCGTTGTCCACTGCTCCTAGGACAAGACATTCACTTTGAATATTGGCAATTTGTTTTTTTGGGAAATTCACAACTGCAACAACCTGTTTTCCAATCAATTCTTTTGGGGAATATAATTTTGTTATTTGGGCTGAAGTTTTACGATATCCTAACTCTCCAAAATCGACAATCATTTTATATGCAGGTTTATGGGCTTCTTTAAAAATTGTTGCTTCAATAATGGTTCCAGTCCTTATTTCTATTTTGGAAAAATCCGTCCAATTAATGGTGCTAATGTTCGACATTGTTGTGTTTTATTGTCAAAATAAGTAAATAAAATTGGATTGTAGATGCTTTCTTGAGCTCAATTTTCACCCTTTTTTATGCTAGAAAATAACTGGGAGTTTTTTTTCGTTTTTGTAAATTAAATGAGTAAATGTGACAAAAAAGTGGTGGATTGAAGAACCTTTGTTAAATATTTTTCATAGGTTTGTATTGTTAATTTGTTAAAACTAAAACTGTTATTGATGAGACATAAGATATTTTTTCTTGCTTTAATTATTGGGACAACCTTTGCTTGTAAAAAGAAAGAGGTAGACCCCGATCAGCCCCAACTTATTTTTAAAATTAAAATGGACTCTACACAAGCTCGTTTGGATGCTTTTGGAAATCCAGTAAATGTGCCGATGGGACATGGAGCTCAGAATCCTAGATTTAATACAATTTCGTTACATTATATTGAGCTTGCCCCCAATGCTTATACTCAATTGGGTGATGGAGAGGTTGTATATAAAGGAGAAACAATTGCTTACGGAGGTGCTAACCCAGAACCTGCTGATTTTGATAAAGCCATAAAAGTAGGGAATGGAGAAGAATTTTTCGCACTAAATTTAAAAGATGTTCAGCCAGGAGAATATACATGGGCGCGTGTGTCATTAATTTACCAAAACTACGATGTTGATTTTCGTGCTTATGGTCAGCCAATGGTTGGCACATTGGCTTCATTTGTTGGGTTTAATACACACATTAGTAACTATAAAATCAGTACTCAAACCGTGTCAGTAAACGGCAATAAACTTCAAGGATATTGGGGTTGGGAAACACATCCCAATCAATTTATGAGTGAGCCATTAGTAACTGAAGGACAAGCCCCAGGAACTACAGTACCGAATCCTATAAATTCTACTTCACCTATTCCTCCAGGAAGTTGTGTGGTTACAGGTCAATTTCTTCAACCGTTCAAAATTACAGGAAATGAAACAGAAGATGTTATTGTTGAGCTTTCTTTTAGTACCAACAATAGTTTTGAATGGAAAGATAAAATGGACAATAATATCTTTGAACCTTTAAACGGAGATACTGTTGTAGATATGGGCGTTCGGGGATTAATTCCTATACAGTTACAATAAGTTTATTGTGTTCTAGCTAAACCCTTATATATTTTAATCCAAATTAGTCATAGGTTTTTGTTATGAAAGCTAAGAGGGCAATAGCTTTGGAATATAAAATGGATGAATAATCCTGTCTAATAAATCATTTATTTATATTATAATCATACAATTATGGTTAATTTCCTTTTTGTTCAATAGTGTATGCCATTTAGTAGGTCTTCATAAGCATAAAAGTTAGCTATCTTATGTTACAAAGAACTCTTGTCTTGGTTAACAACATTCATCTCCTTGCTGTTTGGGTGGACATTCTACAGATCCGAAGCTGCAAAATACACAACAATCTCCCTCTTTTGGCCGTAATGTTTTCTTACAGTTTTCACAGGTGTAAAAAAACTGACAAGAATTTGTAGGCATTACTTCGGTTTTTTGATGGCCACAGTAGGGACATGTAATTTGTGAATGGAGGAGCGCCTTCATCTATTTTCCAAGTTCATCTTCTAGCTTATTTTCTACCTCTAGGTATTGTGCTTTTACCTCATCTGATATATTGCTCCATTTTTTATACATTTTCCTCATTTTAAATCCGAGGAAAAGGTTAAATATTCCTCCTGTTAAAAGCGCCATTCCTGTCCATACAACAATTGATAACCCCCCCAATACAGGGTTCCAAATAAGAACAAAGGAGAAGAAAACACCTAAAATACCAAAAAATAAAAGCCAACCCCAGTTAGGAGTTTTATAACTTTTTAAGTCAAGGGCAATTCCAATGACAATAAATGAGCGAAAAAGAATAAGAAACCCAACATATAACGCCAATGCAAACATTGACAACTTAGGGTTGATTAATAATAGAATACCGATTAATAAGGTGATAATCCCAAGCACCAAACTGTTGTCAAACTGCCTTTTGTGGTTGATGGAAAAAAGTGTTTCTAAAGCTCCAAAAACAACAAAAGAGATACTGAACAATAACGATAAACCAACATATGCTTTTTCTGGATTACCAAAGGTCCAAAGTCCAATAAGCGATAAGATACACCCTGTGATTACGGGTAAATACCATCTTTTAAACGACTTTCGAATTGGTTTTAAAAATTCATCTTCCATCATAACTTTTTTAATTTGTACCTACTCTACCAAGTTTTCAGCTTCACCTTATTTTTATTTTATTGTCACAGACTAAACCCCGTGTGCATTTGAAAATTGAATATAGTAAACAGTTTTTATCTAGAAACGCAACAATATTCAGATTGATTTTTATGGGTCTATTTATTCAGTCATAGTATTTCTTATAAACATTTGTCTTTCAACCAAACATTAAATATAAAAATTAAAATATAATCAACCAACTAAAAAAATAAAGAAATTTAACCTGAACAATTGATCAATTCTATTGACCGTGTCCCTTAACAATTAATTTTCCTTTTGCATGGCGTGTTTCTGTTTTTTTAAGTGCTTCTATGGCTTGTTCAAAAGGATATTCTTTTTCAATAACAATTTTTATTTCACCGTTTGAAATGGCATCAATTAAATCAATTACTTTTTGTTGGGTTTTATAACTGTGTTCCATTTGTTCTGGGACAATCCCTCGCTCTTTTTGAATTTGATCATTGTCTCCAGAAACTGTGATGAGCTTCCCCCCAGGTTGAACTGTTTTTATACTGTCTTTCCCCGTCCCTGGTTGAATTGCCAAAGCAGCAGTTACTCCGCCATCAGACCATTTTATAATCTGCTCTTTCCATTCAGGATTATTGTAGTCAACTGTTTTCTCAGCCCCGAGAGATTGCATATAATCTTGGTTCTTCTCTGAGGCTGATGCAGCAACACGTATTCCTTCTTTTGCGGCCAACTGAATAACCAAAGTTCCTATAGCTCCAGATGATCCAGCAATAAAAAGACTGTCGCCTTTTTTAAGGTTTAAGGCACGTATGCATTCTAATGCAGTTTTTCCAGCAATTGGAATTGTGGCACCTTGAGCAAGTGTTAAACTATCGGGAAGTGGAATCAATGCAGCTTCCTTTGTTGTTGTATATTCTGCCCAGCATCCTCCTTGAGGTTGAAAAATAGTGGTAAAAATAACACGGTCGCCTTGTTTAAAGTTGTCCGCTTTAATCCCTAATTCAGTGATTGTTCCAGCACCTTCGGACCCAATAATATAAGGAAAGTTAACGTCTTGAGGGATGTAATATCTATCATGAATCCCCACGCCAAAGGCTCCCACTTTTATTAAAGCTTCATCGGGTTGTAACTCTGGTAAATTAACTTCTTTTAGTTTTACTTCCAAACTGTCTTTATTTGTTCTAACAAAGGCTTTCATATTGTAATTTTAAAAATCTTGATACAATTTATTCTTTCAAAGGTAAACATTCAGGCAAGGAATTCAAGAGAAAGAAAAAATTAACCCCTATTCTAAGATACAGCTTGTACTGAACTTAACAATGCAGGTTAAAGTTCAATATCAATATTGTATTTCCTCAACAATCCAGGGGCTCCTTGCAGTGAAAACTTGGCTTTTTTGATTTTATTTTCCTCTGGGTCAATTGTAAAGTTATACGCAGTTCTAAAATCTGTTTTTTCAAGTAGGGTATGATTAAAAACGGATTGGAAGAGATTGCAATTCTCAAATTCTGCTTGGGATAAGTCTGCTTCAGAAAAATCAACTTCTTCCAATTGACAATCTTTAAATTTTGTTTTTTTCAGTTGAACTTTAAAAAATGAAGAATGGTTCATTTGACACCCTTCAAAGGAAACAGAAAACCCAAATCCATTGCAGGCATTAAACTGCAGTCCCAACATTTTACAATCAATGAACGTTACATTTTGGAAGGCTGTTCCATTTAAAATTGCTATACTGAGGTTGCAACCATTAAACTCACAATCAATAAACTTTATTTCTGAAAGCGGAATATTGGAAAAATCACAACCATTAAAAATACAGTTTTCATATTCTCCTTTTTTGATGGTGCTCTGATGACAATCGTTTATACTAAAGGTTTCGTCTTTGATATATGTTTCTTGCATATTATTTGGTGTCTACAATTTTGAATTTTTGCATGGCAGCCAATATACAATAAATCTATTTCAATCGCTTCCTGATAAACTTGTCTAAAGGTTCTTTTTGACTTTTTATCATGGCCTCAATTACGATATCATCTGAAGGAGGATCGATTACTTCTCTTAACTCTTGAATGATATCAAAATCAGTAGTAGATGGTCCTTTGTATGTTTCAGATTTATAATTGCCCCACTCGGAAGGCAAAGGGGTTACATATTTTAACTTTTCTTGTTGTTTATCTTCAGCTGCCATAACGAGTACTTGACTATTTACAGCCATATAGGCTATAAATTCTTGTGAACTGTTCCAAAAAGCTGCGTATGCAGGTGTTATGTCATAAATCACAATCATTTTATACTTGGTTGACCACCAATTGTCCATCTTTCCATTCTGTCCATCTTTAATAGGGATTAAGCTGTAATCTACAACTTCAAAAACATCCACTCCAAAGCCATTTTTAAGTTCTTCAGCAACATTTTGAGCAATCTTTTCTGTTCCAACTAAAGGTGCGTATGAGCCAACAATTTTTACCTTATTCTCACCTCCGATTTTTCCAGGATTAACATATAGATTGTTGCATCTTACCAAGACACCCACATTGTTTCCGTCTGATTTAATTCGATTAAGGCGATCTAAAAATGATTCCTTCTTCACACGAACTTCTGGTTTTGCAGAAGCGATAGCATCACTAGGGTCTAGAGGTCTTCCAGCAAAATAATCATGTTTAGGTACTATATGCGCTTCATTGTATTTAGCAATTGTTTCTTTTTCATAAGCAGTTGCTTCTTCTGATTTAGCAGCGGGTTTAGCTTTCACTTTTACGCCATAATCTTTTCCAAAAATATACTTTACTACGCCAGGATTGTTTTCTTCATACCAAATATTGTATTTGATTTCGGCTTCTTCCAAAGTATATTCACCCGCTTTATAGCCTTCTATAATTTTTGGAGCATCTGCCATTAAACTCAGTAATTGCGCTTCTGTAATTCTCTTTCCATAGGTTCCATATTTTCTGCCGTTTACCTTTCGAGTAATTGGGTATGGCACAAATAATTGAGCTTCTTTATCTTTTAAGATTAGATCTGTATAGGTATGAATCGCTCCCTCAGATATTATGGTGGTAAAGTGACCATCTTCGTTTCGAGCGTATAACTGATCGGCAACGTAAAATGCTTTTATATCTTCATATTTCACGAATTCTTTAAAGTTTTCCTCTAAATTAAGATTCAAGAAATCAACCTTCTTACCGGTTGCCTCTTTACATATAAATAAACTATTTGCAAGGCCTATTAAAAACTGGGGTTGTGTATATGCAATTATTGCTTCAACTTTTTCTCCATTCTTTTTAATATAGTATCCTGGCAGCGGTAAATCTTTTAACTGACGATTATAATAAATAGGATTTTGAGTTTCGTATCCTGGTCTCAGCGCCCTAAGGGAATCAGCATAAGCTTTTTCTTTTTTGTTTTTTTCTCTGCTTCTTCTTGCAACTCACCAGCTTTCACCAACATTTGACCAAACTTACCTGGTTTTTTGTTCTCTTTGGCGGCTACTGCACTTTCAAAACCACTGCCTTCAGGCACAAATGCATCGCCGAGGTGCCAGATTCTATTGGTCTGTACACAATTAGTAAGGGTAATCGTAAATTCATTTTCCTTAGCATGACAATACAATACAATATCTGCTATTTTGAAAGGACTTTCTTGTTTTACTTTTACCTCTGATTTATCTATAATAAAGGCAAGTCCTTTGTCCATAAATTCACCTACTTGCTCTTTAATAGTTTCTTCATTTTTTTTGTTCTCTGCTCTCAGTTCGCCTAGTTTTTTATCACTATTTTTAACAATATATTGTAAGGCCTCATCATCGGGCAACCATTTGCCAATCAACTCTGGGACCATTGAAAATTGAACTTTATTTACAAACTTCTCCGAATTGTGTGTCTTTTTTCGGTTTTTGGGCATAACTTATTATGCTGAGCAGTAGTACTAGAGTACCTAATAAGAGTTTTTTCATAATTGATGTATTTGTTTCTCGATAAGTAGTTTTGTGTCTATCTCCTATGACACATTAGGTTTAATAAATACGTGCGTTAAAATAAATTTAATTTTGTTAATTAAGAGGATAAATAGATCCTTTTTTTAAATAAAGATAAAAAAACAATTTTTTTGTTTTTTTTGGCTCAAAACAAAATGAATGGAGTAAAGTTTAATTGATTTTTGTTTCTTTTGACACTTACATTAATGCAGAAAATAGATGTAGAATCTTCTCTATGAACTTCTTGTACCAAGCTCTATTTTTCCATTCGTCTAAAAGAATTTCTTCAGAAGATGCCAAATCAAGGTAGAACTGTTGGGACAATTGTGCAGCTATATTTTTATCATAGACCACAGCATTTACTTCAAAGTTAAGGTCAAAACTTCGGTTGTCTAAATTTGCAGTTCCTACTATAGAGACCAATTCGTCACATACTAAGGTTTTTGCATGAACAAAACCTTTATTGTAACGGAATATTTTCACACCTGCTTCGAGTAATTCTTGATAAAAAGACTGTGAGGTCATATTCACAATATTCGAATCGGAAACACCTGGAATAAGAAGTTTTACATCAACTCCACTTAAAGAAGCAATTTTAATGGCATTCATAAAAGAGTTAGAAGGGATAAAATAAGGTGTTGTAATCAACAGCTCTTTCTTTGCTAAAAGAATGGTTTGAATGAGTGAATACAGGATGTTCTGATAATCAGAATCTGGACCACTTGTGACAATTTGAACCAATTGATCCCCATATTTCTTTTGCTGTCTTTTGATTGGGAAATAGGCGTGTGTAAAACCAATATTGTCCTTGGCGCAAAAATTCCAATCCATTAGAAAGGTCAATTGTAAAGCGAGTACAGTATCTCCTGTGATTTTTAAATGGGTGTCTCGCCAAAACAGTTTATTTTTTGAAGAATTGATGTATTTATCAGATATGTTAATGCCCCCAACATAGCCTACAGTTCCGTCAATTACTATAATTTTTCTGTGGTTGCGGTAGTTGATTCTGTTGGCCAACTGAACGAAGTTTATTGCATAAAACGGATAAGCCTCTACACCTTCACTTCTAAGCTGTTTGGCGATGTTGGAACGAATGCCTTTACTGCCATAATCATCATAAATAAAACGTACTTCAACACCTTCTTTTACTTTAGCAATTAAAATTTTTGCAATTTTGTTGCCGATAAAATCATTTTCATAGATGTAATATTCAATATGGATGTGGTGTTTAGCTGCTTTTAAGGATTTGATTATTTCAGGGAATTTATTTTCACCATTAAATAACAATTGAACTGAATTGTTGTCGGAAATTAGTCTCTTCCTTCCCAACAAGTTAATTAAGGGATAAAAAGTATCCAGTTTGTCTTTGTTTCGCAACAAAACATCTTCTGAATAGGATTTTCTTCTTTCTTCTAATTGAGGAGAAATCTTCTGGTCAATATCAATTTTCTTTTTATAAAGCTTTCTTTTCCTGTAGTTTAATCCAACACTTAGATAAATGATAATGCCTCCAATGGGAAAAGTGAAAATCAATAGGAGATAAGCAATGCCTTTACTTGGTGTAGTGGTATTGATAATAATCCTTATGCTTATGATAAGAAGAACAAATAAATACAGTGCGATTATATAATTGGACATATCCCCTGCTGATTATTTTTTAAACACGTATTCCAAATATACAAACATCATCGATTTGCTCATGATTGCCTCGCCAGTTTTCAAATGCCTCATCCAGGTATTCTTTTTGTTCTTTCATCGAAAGATTTTGAATGGATAGGAGGATTGTTCTCAGTACTTTGGCTTTAAGTTTTTTGCCTTTTTTGCCGCCAAATTGGTCAACATATCCATCAGTGAAAATATAAATTGTATCTCCTTTTTCGAGGGTTAAGGTATGTGTGGTAAAGGCTTTTGGTTGTCCAAACCGACCGATAGGTTGCTTATCGGCTTTGGTTTCTAAAACCACTCCATTTCGCACAATCCAAAGTGGATTGTACGCTCCAGCATACTGGAGCGTATTGCCATCTAATGCGCACAAAGCAATGTCCATACCGTCTTTTACTTCCTCTTCGGATTTTTCAAATTCATGGATGATGATTTCACGTGTCGTATCTAAAATTTGTCCAGGAAGCGTTAACTTGTACTGATTTATACTTTTGTTTAAAGCATTGTTGCAAACTACACTCACCATGGCTCCCGGAACACCATGACCTGTGCAATCTGCAGCAGCGAAGAATGTTTTATTTCCTTTTTGCTCCAACCAGTAAAAATCACCTGCTACAATGTCTTTGGGTTTGTATAAAATAAATGATTTTGGCAAAAGAGCGGTTATTGATTTCTGCTTGGGAAGCATAGCAGATTGAATCCGTTTGGCATAAGTGATACTATCGAGTACTTCCTTGTTTTTTGTTTCAAGTTGGTCATAGGCGGTATCAACCTTTTCTTTTTGTTCTTCTATGATTCCTTTTTGTTTGTTGGTAATGCGAAAACGATTAAAGATAAAGCCTCCGAAGAGCAAGGCAATGGCAAGACCAACAAATAAGAAGTAATTTTGTTGCTTTTGCTGCTTGTTCTTTACTTTCTCTGCGGTTAATTGTGCGTCTTTTACTTTTCGTGCTTCTGCATTTTTGACGCTGTCTGCTGCGGCTTGCTTTTCATATTGGTATTTGTATTCTTGTCGAATAACCGCTTTTTGATTCTCCTCACTATTGATGCTGTCTCGTGTTGCAACAAATAATTCATACATTTTTAGGGCAGAGGCAAATTCTCCTTTTGCTTTATACGCCTCCCATAATGCTTGTGACGCATCTTCGATGTTTTGAGGAGCACCTATTTCTTGGGCAAGATCTAAGGAACGAATAGTATACTCGATTGTTTTATTGTAATTTTTTTGATGATTATAAACTGTCCCTATGCTATAATAGACATTGGCAAGCCCTTTTTTTTCCTTTAACTCTTCATAAACTTTAAGACTCTTTAAAAAATAATCAAGTGCATGATCATAATCATCAGTATTGATATAAATCCAGCCAATATTGCTGAGGTTTCCTGCCATTCCTCTTTTATCATTGATGCTTTCTTTAATTTTTAAACTTTTATTATAGTATTCAAGTGCTTTTTTATTTTCTCCCTTATCTCCATATATCAAACCAATATTATTGAAGGTATTGGACAACCCTATTTTATCGCCTATTTCTTCTTTAATCTTTGCACTTTTACTAAAAAATTCAATCGCAAGAGGGTAGTTTGCTAATTGATAATGAATCAACCCAATATTATTCAATGTCTTTGATACGTTTTCTTTGTACCCCTTAGCTTTACCCTTCTTCACACTTTGAGAGAAATATTCGACAGCCTTTGGGTAATTGCCTTGATTTAGGTAAATCAATCCAATATTATTTAAGCAAATAATTTCACCTTGCGCGTCGCCAATTTCTTTATAAACTTCCAATCCTTTTAAAAAATTTTTAAGGGCTAGATCATAATCACTCTTGTAAAAGTAGTGACGTCCAGCATTGTTGTATCTTATAGCCAGATAAGTTTTAAAAAAGATTTTAGACTTTTTGTCTAAATTTTTGTTTAGGTGAAGCGTACAAAGGCTATCAATCTTTTTGTTGAGTTTCAGAAAGAGTTTATCATCTATATTGATAATTCTACCTTCCCAATAAGTTAATGACTTCACTATAGTAGAGTCGTGAGTTGCGGTCTTAATAACCTGTTGAACTGAATCAATTTGGTGTTGTTGTTTTGGTGTTAGTTGACCATATCCAATGAACGGTAGTGCCAACAATATATAAATCAGATGCAGTCGTCTAATTTTTTTAAAAAATACACTCAAAAGAATCAATTTAAATATTGTTGTTTTTCCGACCATCTGCTATTTAGAACGATTAACTTCAGTACGGCAAACTCAATGCATAGTGTTGAATTCGCAAGCTGCATTCATACTTTTTGGGCTCATAAAGGCGGTACGAATTTACATATTATTTTGATTTTAATAGATCTCGATGATAAAAGATAATGTTTTGTTATTGTAATAGTTCGGGTTAAACACGTATTCCAAATATACAAACATCATCGATTTGCTCATGATTGCCTCGCCAGTTTTCAAATGCCTCATCCAGGTATTCTTTTTGTTCTTTCATCGAAAGATTTTGAATGGATAGGAGGATTGTTCTCAGTACTTTGGCTTTAAGTTTTTTGCCTTTTTTGCCGCCAAATTGGTCAACATATCCATCAGTGAAAATATAAATTGTATCTCCTTTTTCGAGGGTTAAGGTATGTGTGGTAAAGGCTTTTGGTTGTCCAAACCGACCGATAGGTTGCTTATCGGCTTTGGTTTCTAAAACCACTCCATTTCGCACAATCCAAAGTGGATTGTACGCTCCAGCATACTGGAGCGTATTGCCATCTAATGCGCACAAAGCAATGTCCATACCGTCTTTTACTTCCTCTTCGGATTTTTCAAATTCATGGATGATGATTTCACGTGTCGTATCTAAAATTTGTCCAGGAAGCGTTAACTTGTACTGATTTATACTTTTGTTTAAAGCATTGTTGCAAACTACACTCACCATGGCTCCCGGAACACCATGACCTGTGCAATCTGCAGCAGCGAAGAATGTTTTATTTCCTTTTTGCTCCAACCAGTAAAAATCACCTGCTACAATGTCTTTGGGTTTGTATAAAATAAATGATTTTGGCAAAAGAGCGGTTATTGATTTCTGCTTGGGAAGCATAGCAGATTGAATCCGTTTGGCATAAGTGATACTATCGAGTACTTCCTTGTTTTTTGTTTCAAGTTGGTCATAGGCGGTATCAACCTTTTCTTTTTGTTCTTCTATGATTCCTTTTTGTTTGTTGGTAATGCGAAAACGATTAAAGATAAAGCCTCCGAAGAGCAAGGCAATGGCAAGACCAACAAATAAGAAGTAATTTTGTTGCTTTTGCTGCTTGTTCTTTACTTTCTCTGCGGTTAATTGTGCGTCTTTTACTTTTCGTGCTTCTGCATTTTTGACGCTGTCTGCTGCGGCTTGCTTTTCATATTGGTATTTGTATTCTTGTCGAATAACCGCTTTTTGATTCTCCTCACTATTGATGCTGTCTCGTGTTGCAACAAATAATTCATACATTTTTAGGGCAGCTTCTGAGTTGCCTAACTTTTTATTGACTTCCCAAAGAATTTTTGATGCGTCTTTAACACGGGTTGGTGCCCCAATATCTTGGGCAATGGCTAAGGATTGACGACTGTAATCGAGAGCTTTGGTTAAGTGGCCTTTGTATTCATAAATTTCTCCAATGTTGACAAGGGATACCGACTTTTCGTATTGATCTTTAATTTCTTCACTTATCTTTAAACCTTTAGAGAAATACGCCATGGCTTTATTGTATTTTCCTTGATTTTTAAGAACAACGCCAATATTGTTAAGCGATTGAGCAATGCCTTTTTTATCTGTAATTTTCTCCCTAATTTTTAAACTTTTGATGTAAAACTCATGGGCTTTATCGAAAATATTTTGTTTGCTGTAAATAGATCCAATATTATTGAGTGAATTGCCTAGTCCTAATTGATCACCGAGTTCTTCTTTTAACGCTAAACTTCTGCTGTAAAACTCAATTGCCTTTTCATAATTGCTTTGATGGAAATAAACCATTCCAATATTGTTAAGCGAACTGGCAATCCCTTTTTTCGCTTTAATTTCTTCTCTAATTTTTAAACTTTTAGAAAAATAAACCATGGCTTTAGCATAGTTTCCCTGAAGATCATAAATTACTCCAATATTGTTGAGCGCATTTGCAGTTCCTTTTTGATCGTTTATTGCTTTCCTAAATTTTATGCTCTTATTGTAAAATAGAATTGCTTTGTCATATTGGTCTTGGATCTTATAAATATATGCAATAGCATAAGTGGCTACTGCTGCCCCTTTTTTATCTCCTATTTTTAAACTGACCTCTGACATTTGGTTATAAAAATCAATTGCGTTTTCATACTCACCCCTATTTTTATATGCTTTCCCAATATGTTTAAGTGCCTGAATTTTAGATTTTTGAAAATAGAGCTTTAACGATTCATCTTCAGTCCGTTTGATGTTCTCTGAACACAGACTGTCAACTCTTAGGTTGAGTTCCAAGTGGAGGTCGGGTTTTGCCGATTTTATGTTTTCTCCCCAGTCCAGCCAAGCTTTTATAATTATTGTGTCCTTTTGGGTTGTCTTCAATACTTGTTTGCTGGAATCTATTTGCTGTTTTTGTTTGGGCGCCAATTGACTATATCCAATAAATGGAAGTGCCAGTAAAACAATAAAAAGTTTTCTTATCATATAAGGTTTCACGAGTATTCGTAATTGTATTGATAATTTTTTAAATTCAAAACACCTCACTTTGGAGCGAATGTAATCATTTTTTTGAGTGTAAAAACGTTGAATAAATTAAAATTTCAGTGCAATAAGGGTTCATTTTTCAATGAAATGAAGAAGAATCTTAAAAAAGTCTTGGTTTGGGTTAAAATTTATTAATTTTGAATAGCTTAAATTAAATTCTATGAAAATTTTATCTTTTAAACGATTTATCATAACAACAATGTGCTGTTTAATTGGTACGATAACATTAGGGCAAGAACAATTAGAGTATGAGCCTTCCCTAGATGTATTGGTAAAAGGAGAGGAGTTTTATAAAGACGGGGAATACCAGAAGGCTATAGAGCAATTTAACAAAGTTTATCCTGGGGATTCTTTATTCTTTCGTTATGCCATACACATGAAAATGGCTTCATTAGTGAACCTTGAGAAGTACCAAGAGGTAAAAGATGTGGGTGATAAGTATTGGTATTTTAGACATGACTTGCCTACAGATTTTTATTTGAATTATGGAACGGCACTTGATCAATTGGAGGAATACGATAAAGCGCAAGAGATGTATAAAAGTATCCTGAAGGAATATCCTATGAACTATTCTTTATGGTACAATCTTGGCACATCGCAATTGCTTGAAGGAGACACAAAAGAAGCCTATTCTACATTCAAAAAAACGATTGAGATTAATCCGTTTTATGATCGGGTACATTTGGCAATGGCACGTTTGGCTTTTGCCGAAAAGCAAACCTCAAAAGGGTTAATGGCTTTGGGAAGATATTTGCTGCATTCCGCAGAACGGCGTAACAATTTCGAAGTATTGCGTCAAGGAGATTATATGGCAAGCTCAAAATATTGGACAGATAAAGATTTTTCTGGTTCAAATGGGCTTGACTTGGGAGGGAATAGTGACTACACAGCCATAGATCAATTGGTACATAATTATGTAGCACTTCGTTCGAAGTATAAAACACCAAGTAAGCTTGAAGTTCCATTGGTAAAACAATTGCATCTTATTGCCACGCAGTTGAAAGAGCAAGGAGGAGACGAAAATGATTATTGGTATCAGCATTATGGGAAATTTTATGTTGCTCTAATAGATGACAAACAATTTGAAGGGTTTAGTTATTTTATTTGTGCTTATGCTGAGAATGAGAAGTTGCAAAAAATCATTGAGAAAAAAAGCAAAGATTTAAAAGCGGCTTATGTATGGACAAACAATTATCTTACAGAAAACAGTAAGGAAGCTGATCTTTCATTCTTGGGGTTTGGAAAAACAAGGGTGGAACGGAACAATAAAAAACATTACATCAATGGATTAGGAAACTTTGAATTAAAGGATAATGGACAAAAAATCGTAGGTGACATTACCTTCTATGGTCTTTCTGGACGAAAAACAGCAGAAGGCTCGTACAATAAAGCGGGTAAAAAAGATGGAATATGGAGATATTACCATCCCAATGGCAGATTGAAAGAAAAGCAAAGGATGGAAGATGGTGAAGGGGTAGATACTTCATATATGTATCAAACCAACGGGTTATTGCGATTAAAAATTCCTTTTAAAGACGGGAAAATAAATGGAATAGTCTCTATTTATAACAATGGTGTTTTGACAAAGAAACTGCCCTATGATAATGGAGATGTTGGATCGGGTAAGTTATATATTTATCACCCTATTGGAACAATTGATAGGAAGTATGATGTAGTAGAAGGAAAAGCAAACGGTGATTTTAAATCTCTTTATGATTCTGGTGAAACCTACCAAACAGGAACATTTAAGGATGGTGATTTGCAAGGGGAAAAGATTACTTACTTTAAATCGGGAGAGATAAGCTATGTAGAAAACTATGTTGACAATAAACGAGACGGAGAATACATAAGTTACTTCCGAAATGGACAAATCTTAGCAAAAGGATTATACAAAGAAGGCAATAAAATTGGAGCGTGGGAGTATTATTATAGAAACGGAAACAAGAGTAAGGAACAAAATTTTGATGAAAAAGGGAAGGAAAATGGCCAAGAAGTGGAATACACTAAAGGCGGATGGAAACTTTCAGAACATTCTTTTAATAAAGGTGTGGTGGATGCTTATAAATTCTATAATGAAAAGGGAGAAATACTTTCTCAAGGCGAACGGAAAAGAGGTCAACTTAAATACATAAGCTATTATCAAAATGGAATAAAAAGCACTGAAGGTCAGTTCAATAAGGACGGACGTGATGGAGAGTGGAAGTTTTACAGATACAACGGAGCTTTGAAAAGCACCAAAAACTATAAGAATGGCAAACAAGTAGGTGAGTTTAAGTCCTATTTTCCTGATGGAGAGGTAGAGATAAGCTATGCCTACGATGAGGACGGAAATGCTCAAGGGTATTACAGTAATCGTTACAATAGTGGACAACTGTATAGTCAAGGCTTTGTTAAAGATGGACAAGATGATGGACCTTGGCGAACATACTATAGGGATGGAACTTTGAAAACGTCTAAATTTTTTAGTGGATCAGAGCTTCAGGGCTTCAGCACCGATTACGATGTGGTTGGAAATCCAATTGGATCAAACTATTATAAGGATGGGCTCAGTCGATTTAAAATTTATTATGATACAGCAGGAATAGCCATCGATACTATTTTTCAGAAACCGGGAAAACGCAAAGTGAATTTGAAAAGATGTAAAAGTTGTCCTGATTTTATGACAGTAGATGTTTACAATAACAAATACCATGGTGATCAGGTTTTTTATTTTCCCGATGGCACACTTGAAGCTAAGGGGAAAGTTTTTGATGGTGATAAGGAAGGCCTTTGGAAAACATACCACCCCAATGGACAACTTGCTTCTGAAGGGAAATATGCAGATGGAGAAAGAAATGGCGAGTGGAAATATTACAATGAAGACGGCATATTGATTCGTGTCTCAAATTATGTGTATGGTGACCTCAATGGAGCTTATATGACTTATAATGATAAAGGTGATTTAGATTTTAAAGCCAATTATTCGTATGGAGACAAACATGGAGAAGTTTTTTATTATGTAGGCAAAAAACAAGACCACAAAAGGATGTACAATTATGGCTATATCGAAAGCTATACCTTCATCAACAAAGAAGGTAAGGAGGTAACCAAAGAGATGAAAAATGAAACGGCAGATATTACAACCTATTGGCCAAATGGAAAAAAAGCGCGTGTATTCTCAGTCAATAAGGGATGGTTTGAAGGACCGTATAAGAAGTATTATGACAATGGTCAGTTGGCGGAGGATATCATATATAAAAACGATGAGCGAGAAGGACCTTTTACAAGCTATTACCGAGATGGAACAGTTCAGTCTAAAGGACAATATAAAAGTGATGGTTTAACTGGTGTTTTCACAACTTATTATGAAAACGGGAAAAAACATACAGAAGGCAATTATGTTTTAAATAAACTCCACGGTCAATTAATTTATTATAACAAAGATGGAAAAATTGATAGGGTGTTAACCTATGTCAATGGGAATATTATTGCAATAGAAAAGAAATGAGAGTAACCTTCACGCTGTTTGTAATTTTATTTACTTGTTTTTCATGGGCGCAAAACCCCAGTGAATTGCAAGATTTGAAAAAGTTATATCCAGAATACGACTATGTTGTGATTCAAGATCAAACTCATGTTGATATTTCCCATGATAAAGAAAAAGGGATCCGCATCATTAAATCTGTAGAACGCAGTATATATTTAACGAGTGACCGTGCCGGACTT
This sequence comes from uncultured Fluviicola sp., assembly GCA_964585545.1. GTDB lineage: Bacteria > Bacteroidota > Bacteroidia > Flavobacteriales_D > Crocinitomicaceae > Brumimicrobium. The sequence continues at coordinate 13,625 of CAZPDT010000010.1, read as the reverse complement.
TTTAAAGACAATCAGATTTATTCCTCTTATTTCGAACGCTTATTGGATAAGGAAGCGTATGCTTTAAATAAGAAAAAAGACAAAGACAGATATAAAAAGAAAAAGGTACGTGAATTCAATACTGAAGAAGCAATATCAGAGGAAGTTTTTTACGATGACGGTATTGTTACATCTTTCTCTTATGAAGGACTTAAGGAAGAGAGCATCATTAAAATGGCATACACCAAAGAATTGACAGATCCTCATTTGAGTTTTTCTGAGTTTTTTGGTGCAGGTTATCCAACACTGAATAAATCATTGACAATAACAGTTGATGATGGAATTAAGTTGAGTACAGTTTACTTTAATATGGACTCTACGGCTGTGAATTACACAAAAACAAGTCGCCGTAATAAAACGATTTATAGTTGGAAGAAGGACACTGTCGATATTTATAAATCTGAACCTTCAAGCCTAAACTCTAGATACTTTATTCCCCACTGTGTTAGCAGAATCAATTATTACTATAATGAAAATGGAGAGAAAGTAGGTGTTTTAGAAAATGTTCAGGATTTGTACAATTGGTACGCTTCAATGATAAGTCAGGTGGGTTGTAAGAGTGAGGAAGAGTTAAAGGAAATTATTGAAAAAATCATTTCACCTGACGATACAGAACTGGAAAAAGTAAAGAAAGTTTTTCAATGGGTGCAAGGGAACATCAAATACATTGCTATAGAAGACGGTTTGGGAGGGTTTATCCCACGTGACCCAAGTTTGGTTATGAGTAGGAGATATGGAGATTGTAAAGACATGTCTACACTAATTATACAATTGTTAGAAATGCAAGGCATTAACGCCCATCGTGTTTGGATTGGTACGCGAGACATTCCGTATAAGTATGAAGAACTGCCAAGTCCTGTTATTGATAATCACATGATTGCTGCCTATTTTAATAAGAAAACAAATCAATATATTTTTTTAGATGCAACTGATAGTCAAGTGGCTTTTGGTTATCCCACTGATTTTATTCAGGGAAAAGAAGCGTTGATTAGTCGGGGAGACAGCTACGAAATTGTTGATGTACCCGTTTTATCAGCAGATAAAACAAGGATGACTGACCATCTTCGTGCACATATTGAGGATGAAGAGTTGATAGGAGAAGGGAAGTTATCAATGACGGGTTATTACGCTGTGGATTATAAATACCTTCTCAGCAGAGTGTCCAACGAAAAGAAGAAAAAATCACAGGTTGAATCCATTACTAAGAAAGGAAACAACAAATACAAGTTGGAAAATTACAGCATAAGTAAGGATGGAAATTTACTTCAGTATAACTACACCTTCTCTATACCGAGTTATATTAACAAAACAGACAATGAAATTTATGTCAATATGAACCTCGAGCCATTGGAAAGTTTTTTCTCACCTTACGAGGTGAAAGACAGAAAAAGAGGTGTTAAGGAGCGCTATGCAAGCACATCAAAATACGCATTTACTTTAGTTATCCCTGAAGGGTATAAGCTGGACTATGTTCCTGAAAATCTTTTCTTTGATGGCGGGGATGACTTCCACGTCATTATCGATTACAATGTTGACGTTCCTGGAGAAATTACGTACAATTTCGACTTGGTATTGGATTATATAACACTTGATTTAGACCGTATTCCTAAGATCGTAGAAATGGGAAAAAAAATGAAAAGCGCCTATAAAGAAACTATAGTTTTAAAGAAAAAAGAACATGATGAACAGAATTAATTACACAATTGTCCTAATTTGCTTAATGTACATAAGCAGTGGGTCGCTCTTTGCCAAAAATCAACCTGAACGCAGTGGTTATGATTGGGAAGCCTCTCCAGAATTATCCGATTATACAACCAAAGATACAAACGTTGCACTGGCGTACCTCAAAAATTATGAAAGCCATGAGCTTTTTGATGAAGAGGATGGATCCCTTAGAGAATATGTTTTGGTCCACAGACGTGTAAAAGTATTTACAGATCGCGGGATTGAGCAATTCAATAAACTGTATCTTCCAGTGTTTGAAGACAAGGCGTATCTTATCGAGAAAGCTCGTGTAATTAACAGTAAGGGCGATGTTATTGTTCTTCGTAAAGAAGACATCAAGGAGGGCATGGACGAGGAAACGGAGCGCAAATACCGATATTTTGCATTGGAAGGAATTGATAAGGGGTCAGAGATTGAGTATATTTATATGTACGACCGCTCCCCAAAATACAATGGAAGTTTACACAGCATACAATATGGTTCGCTCCAGATGAATTTCGATTATGAAATGATCACACCTTATCGCCTTGATATGGCATTTAAAATCTATAATGACGATAAAGAATTTGTATCTGATACCTCGGAAGCAATCGCAGAAAAGGAGAAATCGAGATGGTATATTCACTACGATAGTGTTCCCGCTTTAGCCTCTGAACGTTCTTCTGCATACAACGCTGAATTGATTTATTTTGGATATAAATTGACACAGAATTATGCGACAAGTGCTAAGGATCTTTTTAATTATGGTGAATTGTCGAAAATGGTTTACAAACGCTATCAAGAAGAAGTAAGCAAGAAGGATTTGAAATTTTCCAAAAAAATCGCAAAAAAAGTGGATGTGCCCAAAAAAGCAACAGAACGTCAAACCATAAGGACAATTGAAGAATATGTAAAATCTCATGTTCGGATTATCGATGCAAGCATTTCTGGTGATATAGAAATGGAAGAACTGTGGGATGCTCAAATTTTTTCTGTGAATAGAGCCATGATTTTATTTAGTCAAATATTTGACCATTATGATATTAAACATCAAATAGGTCTTACTTCCAATCGCTTTGATTTTAAGTTTGACCCAAAATTTGAAAACTGGAAATTTGCGAATAAATTCATTATCTATTTCCCTGAAATCGATGATTATATGACACCAAAATATTATGATCGTCTTGGTTTTCCCGACTTTGAATACATTAATAATTATGGTTTATTTATAAAACGTGTTGAAATTGCAGGGGACAGCTATGGAGTAGGACATACTCAATTTATTCCTCAAAATGATTATAAGAACTCTGGGGATACTTTAAGGGTTAATGTAGACTTTAATCAACAAGGATTTACCGATACAGAATATGATGTTTACCATAGTGTAAGTGGATATAAAGCACAATATATTCAGCCGTTCTTTGAGGAAATTGATGATAAAGAAGACAAAAAAGAAACTGAAGAATCGATGTTGACATTCCTCGATGAAGATGGAGAAGTAAAAGAATTGGAAGTGAATAACCTTAATGTTGCTTCATATGGACTTGCCCCTGTAACTTCAAAAGGGATACTTCAATCGGATAAGTTTTTTGAGAAAGCACGCGAAAATTACTTGTTTAAAGTAGGAGAGCTTATCGGACCACAAATGGAAATGTATTCTAAAAAGGACAGAAAGCTCCCTGTAGAAGAGTATTTTGCACGACACTATTATCGTACTATTGTTTTTACAATCCCAGACGGCTATACAGCAGAGAATCTTGATAAACTCAATATTGATGAATCGTATGAAAACGAAGACGGAGAACAAACCATGAGGTTCAAGTCGGAATACACACGAGAAGGAAATAAAGTGACCATTACCATTTCTGAGTTGTATAAAGATATTATTTTCCCAGTTGCTGTTTTTGAAGATTATCAGCGTGTAATTAATGCTGCTGCGGATTTTAATAAGGTGGTTGTGATTTTTGATAAGAAGGGTTAATCTTTACTGTATAAGCATAAAACAGTATACTACCGCTCTTTAATTATTTTTAGGGTTGATGTATATGATTCATTCTGCATTTTAAGGATATAAATACCAGCATCCAATGTCGATAAATCGATTGTTGTTTGTGCATTATCGATTTCAAGTTTATGCACCACCTTTCCAATGCTGTTTGTAATTGTAAGCTGTATTTCATTTACACCTGGTTTTTCAATATGAATCTCATCTGAAAAAGGGTTGGGGTACACTTTATAGGCTTCATTTTCTAGTTCTTGGATACTTAAAACATTACGGATATAGCAATTGGCATAGGAAGGATGTTTCCAAACATATCTATTGTTAGAAAAAGAGCAAGTAAGAATTAAAGAATCGGGGATTTCGTTACTGAACTTATGTGGTGCATTTGTAAATAATGGTCCGTGAATGCTTCCTACATCTTCAATCCATACTTCATTAAGGTCACTAAAGAATGAAAGGTCTTGGGGCTCATCAAATTTAATTCGCTTATAATAAGCGCCATCATCGAGCAGGACACTGTCTACATCAACTACATTAATCCATTGCGGTGTTCCGTTTAATTTAAAATAAGCACTATCGCCAACTTCTAAGTTAAAATTGTATAGGGTGTCCAATTGATTTAAGGTATCTAAATAAAACACGCCGCCATCTTCTGATCGGGTCAATCCAAGATATTTAAGGTTATTTTGGAAAAACTTATCTTCGGTAGCGTATATTTTCCACCACCTTTCACCATTGATTATGGAGTCTCCTTTATACCCATAAATGGTGGTTTTTGTTGAAACAAAACTAGGATGTTCTATATCAGCATCAGCATAACTATCTGCCACATACCATCTTGAATCGGAGTAATTGAAATGATCAATTGTTCTTTTTTGTAGAATGGGCTCACATACCGATAAAGTGTCGGGATACAATGGTTGTCCATTTTGTTGGAGGCAGGTGAGTGAAAAGCTGGCTTGATCTGGTGTGCATCCAGGAGAAGGCATAAATAGTCCATAGGTTGAGCCGACCCCCTCAATAATGGAAATTCCATAACAATTATTGATGTTCCATCTTTTTCGGTAAGTACTGCCTACCAACACAGAGTCGATTGAGAGAACAACGTCAACATCATCGGGCATTAGAGATGTATTAATATACCCTTTAACGGTATCTCCAACCTCCAAATTGAAATCGTAGAGCAATTCTTCAGAAGTTGATGCAGGAGGAACGTAATACACCTTTTTTTCAACGACATCTTCTCTTATAGCACCTCTATAACCAATCTGATTATAACCACAATTACCGGTTGAGTATGATTCAATAAAAGGAGTTTTCAATTGATGGTAATTTTCTCCATTGATGAGTGTATCTCCTGTCATTACAATAGAGTAATTATCATCTCCATCTCCGTTGTAAAAGCAATAAGCATGATAGTGAAAGTTCCAAACGGCATCACTATCGGGAAAAGGATGGTATATTGATGTTTGACTTATTGAGTAGAATGTGCCAAATAATATTATAAAAGGAAGAATAAATTGTCGCATAATATCAGTTTTGTGTTTATAAATATAAGGAAATAATTTTAGATGGGAGAGTTTAGATGGTAGATGGTAGATGGTAGATGGTAGATGGTAGATGGTAGATGGTAGATGGTAGAGGGGCAAACGCATTTAAAATGTAAATTTTCAAAAATCTGATTTTTCTCAATCTTCTTATTCCCCTTGGTAAAAGAGCTTTTCACTTTCCTAAAAAAGCCGTTGTCTTTTCAGCATGACGCATCGCAGATGTTGAGGGAACTCTTGTATTTCAAATTTCACGCACAAAGTATTTCTTCTTTAACCAAAAAGAAACCCTTACCAAGAAAATGAGGACAGGTACTTCAACCAATGGACCAATAACGCCTGCAAAAGCTTGACCTGAATTCAGACCAAAAACAGCAATTGCAACAGCTATTGCCAATTCAAAATTATTGCCTGCTGCTGTAAATGCCACAGAAGCTGTTTTGTCATATTCTGCACCCATTGCTTTGGTCATAAAAAATCCAATGATAAACATTAGCGTAAAATAAATCAACAACGGAACAGCAATAATAAGTACGTCCATAGGTATGCCAACGATGAGCTCTCCTTTGAGTGAAAACATAATAATTATCGTAAACAAAAGGGCAATTAATGTGAGGGGAGAGATGAAGGGAATAAATTTTTGGTTGTACCATTCTTCCCCTTTTGTTTTTACTAAAATAAACCGACTCAGGATTCCCATTAGGAATGGAAGCCCCAAATAAATGGCAACACTTTCTGCGATTGTTCCTATTGAAATATCTACAATTGCTCCTTCAAAACCGAAGTAGGGCGGAAGGATTGTAATGAAGATCCAAGCATAGAAACTATAAGCAAAAACTTGAAAAATGCTGTTTAAAGCAACCAATCCAGCGCCGTATTCACTGCTGCCATCAGCCAAATCATTCCAAACCAAAACCATGGCAATGCATCGGGCCAAACCAATTAAAATGAGTCCAACCATATATTCTGGATGGTCATGTAAGAAAATAATTGCTAGGGCAAACATCAAAACAGGACCAATAATCCAGTTGAGTACCAGAGAAATACTAAGGATTTTTGTGTTTTTAAAAACCTTGGGTAAGAGCGTATAATTGACTTTAGCCAAAGGCGGATACATCATTAATATCAGACCAATTGCAATAGGAATATTGGTTGTTCCCTTATTCATTGTGTTGATAAAGTCGGGAAAATTTGGGAAGAAATATCCAATTCCTACTCCCAACATCATTGCGATAAATATCCAAATGGTTAGGTTTTTATTGAGAAAACTGATTTTTTTTCTTGTTGCCATTTTTAAGGTTTTATTTGTGAAAAAACATAAAATAATTCTGCTGCAATTTGTAAATTCCTTTCTTCGTATTTCTTTTTTTCTTGCACAGTATTGTCGAATATTTTGGGGTCTTCATAAGGAATCAATATTCTTTTTTCTGCCCCAGTAACCAAAGGACAATCTTTTTCTGCTTGGGCACATGTTAATACAGCAGCAAATTGGGATTGCGGATTAAAACTGTCGTTAAAACGTTTAGAAAACCCAATAATTGGAGGTTCATTTGCTGCGTATTTAATGCTGTATATTGGATTGCTCCCAGCATCTGAAAGAACATGAATATTAAAACCAGAAGAACGTAACGTTTTTGTTATCTCCAAGTATAAAGCAGTCACTTCCGTTCCCCCTGAATAACAAAATATATTCTTAATCTTAAAATTGAAGGCCAATGTTTGCGCCCAAATTTGCGCCAGGTGACTTCTTCTTGAGTTGTGGGTGCAAATAAATTGAAGACGAACGGCTTCTTTCTTATTATTTTTTTCTTGAATAAAATCAATTAAAGGTTGGAGTAACTTTTTGCGATTATTCGCAATTGGTTGATTATCAACGCTTGATAGGGTTTTGGTTATTCCGCTGTACAGAGCCATTTAATCGTTGTATTGGTTCGCTACAATGTTCTTATTGGTATATTGCAATATTACGATTTAATGAGAGAAGAACAAGGGCTAGTATTATTTTTTTGTTTTTTAATTTACAATCTCATCAATTGCCTTTTCTAAGATTTCATCTTTGGTAAGATCTGTCCAATTAAATGCAGCATCAATATCTGCTGGAACACCGTCTTCTGCATAATTGTTTCCGTTTAGATCCAGTAATTGACTTATACTGAAACGATAGGTCCATCCATTGGGCAGTTGTCCTCCATTGGGCAATCCGCCACCGCCACCTGTAGTATCTCCCATAAGCGTAATGTTTGGGAAAGCTTTTGTTGCCAAAGCAAAGGATGTTGTCGCACTATAGGAGCCTTTATCGATCAGCACAATTACGGGTTTTAAATATTTAGTACCTTCACTTGATGTGATATAAAATTTTTCTTTTTCACTAAAATCATCGTGATTGGGACCATCTCGAGTTATGGTATAACCTGCCAATGTTTTGGATGCAGCGAAATGACCAAGAAGCTTGGGAATATTGAAAATACTGCCTCCTCCATTTTCACGAAGGTCGAGAATTAATCCTTTGGTGTCTTTGTATCTTTCCAGCACCAAATTGATTTGACTTTCACTAAAGTTAGACATAAAACTGCTGTAACGGATATATCCGACTTCATTATTGCTCAGGAAATCGTGAGTAAGAGGTCCCGTTTTCCAAGCGTTGGGTATATAGAATTCTTCTATTGTGCGCCAGCGATAGTTTTTTGCTCCAGTAAGGGCGACATTGTATTGTGAAACATTAAAGGGCGCTATTAAATTGGTGTGATCATCACGAAGCTCATTGAGCATCGCTGCCAAAACATTGAATAAATCTATTTCATTTGACTGCTCTGATAACATTGGTCGGTAAGTCTTTCTGATTTGATTCCAGTCAATATTTTTCAATTCAAAATAGCTGTACTTCTTATCCACTTCATTCCATAAATAGTCAAAGTTGTCAAGGGCATCGGTTGATCCCAAGTCTTTTTTAAAGAGCATTTTTTCACAAGAAGAAAGCAGCAATATTATTGATAAAAGAATGATTTTTTTCATGATTTATCGTGTTTTGGTATTAAAATAAATTGTGAATTGAAGGCGATGACTGGCCATTTGAAAAGGTTCGTGTCTTCCTTTAGCGCTAGTTGCTTCCCACACATAAGACCAACTTCGTGCATTTCCATTGGATAGGTATTTAATAAATTCCAGTTGTGTTTTTACACGCCAGCCATTCATTGTGAATTTGTAATTGGCAAAAGCCCAAGCAACAGGATTTGTATCCATACCATTCAATTCACTGTCGTAAGCATAGGCATATCCCGGTCGGAAATTAAAGTTGAGAACACCAACATTGACTAAAAAACGCAATTCTCTCTTTACAGGTTTTAGTGTAGGTTTAAAAAGCCAAAGATTAAGTTGTTTGGTTTTTTTACGCGATATATCGAGTGTCCATTGTGCAGCAGCCATGACATTGGAGATGTTTTCAAGTCCCATTGTATTGTTTTGAAGCGCTGGGTTGGCCCGAATGTTTTGTGTGATATTTACTGCGCCGCCAATCTTTAAATTATTGTTTTTATTAGAAAGCGCTTCTAATTTCCACAATTGTTGATAGTATAAATCCAAGCGACCGTAAAAAGCCATGCCCCCAGGCTGAATCAATTTGCTTTTTGGTACACGTGGAGTAAGTGCACTAAAGCCCAAAGCGAACCTAAATATTCTCTCATGTCGATCTGAGCGTTTTTGCCAAGCGGTGCTCAAATGGATACCTAATCCTCGGTAAAAAAGAGGAGAGGTGGCAAAATCACGATAAAGAGGACTGGTTAATCCAATAGACAGTTGGCTATAATAGTGGATCGGCAATTTATTATGCGCAGTGTCGACAGCGTTTTGAGTTTGACCAAAGCCAATTGAATCTAGGAGGCAAAAGAAGACAATAACGCAGAATAACTTTCTGAAAACGGAAATGCAGTTCATATTTTATCTAATTCACTATAAAAGAATTTAGTGCAATTCAGCAATTGCTTAATAATTCAGATAAAAGTACGTTTTTTGATTGGGTTATGCAAGATTGACATTCATTATTGATTGGCCCACCATTTTTCTTCTTGAGTGTCAACTTTTTTCTGCATTTTATTTTTTTTCTTGGATTGACTTACGGGAACTTGGTAATTTTCCCATCCTGCCTTCAAGTATTTTTTGTTCGGACTAAATTCAGCAGTACCTACATCTAAATCACCGCAATTAGGAATCCGGAAATCCCCCCAATTACATTTTTTTGATTCTCCTGTTTCATAACTTATCCATTGACCTTTAAACTGGTTGTTTCTATAATCATCGGCATTCCACATTAGAATATCGTAGGCTGGGTTACTTTCTCTATTCAGAAAAAAATGGGATACAAAATCTCCTTTTAAAATGCCTGCTCCTGTGTCCTTTGGGTTTTGATAGAAAGTGTATTCTCCAAAAATAACGCCTTGTTGTAGGTCACTGTTCTTTTTTGATAAAAAATGGTATTCACTGGTGCGTGTAGGATGTTCGTTCGCATTGTAAATTTCAGATTTTTTGATGGTCAACTTTCCTTGAAAAGTGCTGATTTTATTTTTAATTTTTGTTTTGCCATAAACCATGTATTCAGTGGGCTCGGAGGGATTCTTTATTACGGAAATAAACCGTATATATATTCTTTGGAAGTTTTCTCCTATAAATCCTAGTGGTTGAGGTCTTATCACAAAAAAAGTACTGTCTTCAATAAAGAAATGTTCTAAAGTCAGTAAATGGGAAATATCATGCTTTTTTATTTCTGAAAAGAAATCTGTTTTTTCATTTTCTTGCCCATAAATAAGAATAGAAATGAGTAGCGAGGCGCATAAAGAAAAGGCTTTCATTTTTCAGTGTATTAAAGGTTATTGGTTAATCTATCTAAGATTATCCAATAAACTAAATCTATAATTAACTATTAATCAAGGTGTAAATATATATAAAAAAAATAAAATTCAGGTGTTTTTGTTTTTTTAATTGATTTGCGTACAGTGTCTTGCTAAGATTCAGGTGAAGCAATTTTGAGTTAATTGGGATTTGAAAGCTCAGGATTTGTTATAAAATCGGTATCTGTAAATGTTTTTAAAAACGCCACCAAGTTGGCTACATCTTGAGGTGGAAGTTGAACGCCACCTTGATCTGCATACTTCATTAATGGAGATAAATTAGGAGAATCTTTGTGTACTCCTGAACTATAAAACTGCACAACTTCTTCTAAGGTTTGATATCTTCCGTCGTGCATATAGGGAGCAGTTAATTCTATATTTCTCAGTGTTGGAGTTTTAAATTTTCCATAATCATTCATGTTTCCAGTAACAATAAACAATCCGGGATCAGGATCAACATCCAATCCGTTATTTCCGAAGCTGTTATCATGCATAAGTACTGTGCCATGACAATGAAAACAATCTCCTCTTTCTGTGTTAAAAATATCATAGCCATCCATTTCCTGTGGTGTAAGTGTTTCTTCACCTCTTAACCATTTGTCATATTTGGAGTTGTATGAGTTTAACGTTCTAAAAAACTGGGCAAGCGCACGAGCAACATCTTCTTCCGTAATTTCATTAATAGCATATGCTTGTTTAAACATGAATTTATAGTTGATGTTATTGTTCAGCAATTGCATATCAGTTTCTAGGAAATCTTTGACTTCAAACAACATAACGTTTTCGAGCTGGTCTTGGTAAGCGCCATTCCATAAAAAATACTTGCTCCAACCTAAGTTGATGTGTGCTAAACTATTTGCTGTTGGAGATGAGAAGCTCTTACTTTGGTCGTGGCAAGAAGAACAGGATTTTGTTTGATCTTTTGAAAGTATTTTATCGTAATATAGTTTTCTTCCCAAGGCAATTCTTTTTAAAGTGGGTTGATTGTCTTCGGGAATTACCATATCTGGGAAATTAGATGGATATTCAATAGTAACTTCTGTTTCCTGATAAGGCGAATAACTGCCTTTACTGTCCTTTTTACAGTTTGATAATATTAAAAAGGCAGATAAAATCCCAATTGCTATTTTCGTTCCTTTGTGCATTGGTTTTTAGTTTACTGTAAATACATCATGGCCATTGTTCTTTACCAATTCTTGCATGGTCTGATTGCCCATCATTCCACCACTAATTTGTGTTAAATCAAATGAATTTGGGTTTTTAAACCAGTTTTGAATTTCCATAGATAAGGTAATATCAAAAGTTTTTTGGGTAACATTTAAATTCATTGGAAGCACAATCTGGAAATAGTTATTATTGTTGTTCAAGGGACCTGTATGAAAGTTGAAGGGTATGCTGTTGCCTTGGTCTTTGTATTTCCCTTCTAGTTTCATATAATGGTAACCACCACCCATTGCTAGTGGCCATTCCATGGCAGTTTCAGGGAAATTATTAAACAGTCCAGTTTGGTTCATTGCCGAATCCAATCCGAAGGTAAATACTATTTCTGTATATGCTCCATTGGGAATCGGGTCGGTAAACTTTTGTTTATTGTAACCCTTTTCTCGCGGGTCAACATAGATCGCATCGGCAATGGAAATACTGTCTCCATTGGCTTGAATAAAAATAATGTTTGAAATAAAATAGCGAATGGTTGCTATACTAAAATCGTTACCGAAGTCATTGGTGTACATAATACTATCGTATTCAACCGTTTGTTGATTGACATTGTGTTCAAAATTTATATAAGAACTTAGCGTTGTTGTTGGGGTGTTGATATCAGGATCGGGATTGTCCTTCTTACATGCTGTAATTACAAGTACGAACATTAAAGACACAGTTGTCCAACTTAAAAAGGTGTTTCGTTTTTTCACAATAATCGGAATTTGCTACTAAATATAGGCCATTTAAGGGGAGTAAAGAATGACAAAAATCAGTTTATTCTTATTTATTTACATTCTTTATTGGCGGTCTTCTTTAGGTGGTATGTACTTTTTAATGTTTGGTCTTTTTGTGGAAAAAAGCATTCTTAATAACTTGAATAACGATTAATAAAGTTGAAACTATAATGAATAGATGGGGAAGATAAGTTGGCCAACTGCCCAATAGAATGAATATTAAGATACAAATCGACAAACCATTAAGAATAGTAATAATTAAGGAAATAATAACATTAAAAGAGGAAGATTTTTTAAATGTAGTTCTAATGGACAGAACAATCTCTATTAACCCGCATTATTCACCGCATTATTTCACTATAGAGTTTAACGAACTTACTATTAGTGACTTACCTTCTTTTAAGAGATTTTAAATAGACCTCAAATTTGGGTATCTGATCATTAGTGTCCGATATAAACTTTATTAATGTTGAGAATCGGTTGACAGTCCATGGTTATATGTTGTTTTAAAAGAGTAGACTTTGATTTTGACTAAATGCTGAGTTCGGAGCGTTTGGGATTTCACAGCGAAAGGGAGTTTTCATGCGGAATTGCTCCCGCATTATGCGGGAACAGCATGCAGCATAGAAAATCTCCCGTTGCTTGCATTCGCCTTGAAATTCCATTGATTTTTTTGTTTCGTTTTTTTATCAAGAAAAAAATGAAAAAGAAGATATTTAAAATTATTGATTTCTTATGAAACATAGATTTTGGTATTTTTATCGGACAACAGTGGTATCTAATATTAAATGCTTGGATTCTTTTGATTTTATATTTCGATTGTAACCCCCTGACATAGAATACTATTATCAGAGGATTACGAATCTCATCTAAAATCAAAAATAATCTCATGAATAAAGCGGGTTAAAGCAACTATTAGTGGAATATAGCCCCAGATGAGCGTTTCAATATCCATTTTTTTTATTTTGTGCTTGTTCGGGAATACCACTAATTAGCAATATTTGTCTATTTGCGATCAAGCGTTATTTAAATTGAAATTTATACATTTTCCCCAGCTCATCAAAGCTATATTCATCAGTTTTCCAGCTCAATGTTTCAGATTCATACACAATCATTAGTTTTGAATCTACGGCTTTACTATTAGAGGTGTTGTAAAAACTAATAAAAAACTGTCCTAGCGTTTGGTTCATTACGGCTTCTACATTGTCTTTTGTTACCGCATTGCCACTGTCGTTAATAACCAATTGATAAAGGTCTTTTTTAGCTACGGTTTGGTATTCTGCATTTGGAAAATTTTCTGACATAAAGGATTCCATGGCAGTATCTACTTCATCGGGTATAGCACTACAGCCCATAAGTAAAAGCAAAACAAGAATAGATAAAATGTTTTTCATAATTGTGATTTGACATTAAAGTTCTTAAAATTTAGCACATAAGCAAAGGAATTGTGGGATTTAATCTAAAAAAGACTGCCTTCCGACAGTCTTCTTTGTTTTTATAAATTGTTGAAAATGGT
>CAZPDT010000009.1:0-125456 GCA_964585545.1 uncultured Fluviicola sp. | reverse complement strand
TTCACCTTATTTGTAGTTCTAATATAATGCTTTTACAAACATAGGAGAACAAGAGAGCATCACAAAGCACAAATTAACTTTTCATTTACAACCACCGCACGGTTCTCAAAACCAGAGTGAGAATGAAAGCGAAGTTTATCCTCTGTTTTCCCTCATTCTGTTTATCCACTCCCGCTCTGCATCACTGCGGCACTCTCACTTTGTTCTCGATACACCTTTGCTACGCTACGGCACTCGAACTGACGTGGCATTCACTTCAACGCCTCATACTCAAAAACAGGCGTTCCTTTTTCTCCCAACTTATTGTAAAAATCAACAAAACGGATTTTATAGAAACTACCATTATGGTCTTTAACGATATAGGATATATTTGGATAGATATCATATTCTCCTGTATCGAAATTATAATCCTTCCATTCGTATCCAATGGCATTATAGGCGTCAGAAAGCATTGAAGAAGCGACAAAATCAGCATCAATATCTTCAAAGTCAGTCTCCGAAATTTTTAATGCCTTTGTTCCGTTAAAATGATTGATTAAAGCTCCTGTGATTAGATATTCCAAAAAATCACCAGTATCATCATCGTAAAGCAATTGAAGGTATTGAGCAAACTCGATATCCCAGTTGTCATTTTTTGGAGCAACTTCTACTTGCTGACTGTTAACAAGACTAAAATAGACAAAATTATAATCGTTTTTATCTTTCTTTTCAATGGTTACCTCTTGGGCTTGAGAAGCAGTTATTTCTGCAAACTTAAAGGTGTAGGTGGTTGGGGTGACTGCCGTCATTTTCATTTTGTACCAACCGAGCTGCGCTCCATTGGAGTTGTAGCCCAAATCAAATATTCTTACCTTTCCGTCTTCCCAATTGCCAAACCCTGTGGAATCCATATTTTGAGTAGGATGGTCATAAGTCCGTATTTGTGAAGTTGGAACGTTTTTATTCATTACATTGTCAAGAACGGTTTCTTGCGTTGTAAAAACCCGCATATTTTTCCCGTTATTGATGATAATGTGCTTCCCATTTGTTCCATTTTCAAAAGCAATATCCCATATATATTTTGAGTTCTTCCCTGTTATCTTATGGGTGGATAAATCATAAAACACTTGGTTTTCATAACCATTTCCCATTTCAACTTGGTCTGCTTGTAGTCCTCCTAAATCTTTTTTAGGAATAGGAAATTCTTCCTTTAAACAACTACTAAGAAAAAAAACGCTGATAATTAATGTTATCAAAAAAACACTATTTCCTACGTTACGTTGAGTAAGCTCTCGACTTTTTGGCCCATCACTAGAGAATAAAGTTTGTCTCATCTTATTTTGAATTTAAATGAAGAATAACACCAAGGTTGTAGGTCCTTCCCATACCTACTGAAACCACACCTGAACCAGAGGAGTGAGCGCCCTGATTCATCCCAGCAGAGCCATTAATTGAAGTAACATTAAATAGGTTTTTAACCCCAACCGTGACCTTTAATCTCTTTTTGAATATATATTTAGAGACATTGAAATCTGCAATGTTATATTCACTCATTCTGCCTTCAACAATTTCTCCGTCTTCATTACTATATATATTAGGTAAAGCTCCAGTATACTTATAGAAGAATGCAAACTGCAGTCCTGTTTTTTTCCAATCATATTGCAAGTTAAAAGTCGCTTCTGGAGAATATAAAAAACCTGTTAACTCTTCATTCTCTGTCTTTAAATTGTTGTTTCGTCCAACCAAACCAAAGCCCAATCCAGCAGACAAGTTTTTATAGATGATATTGCTCTCAATCTGTATTCCTGTAGTAGTATATTGCTCTAAATTAAAATATGTATAATGCAATGATGAGGTTGTTTCTTGAGCCAAGGTGATTAAATTATGAATGTCTGTATAGAAAAAACCGATTTTATTCCTCCATCGAACGGCTTTTAAATCGAGGTATTGGTGAAAAGAAAGGTTGAATTGATTAGAGCGTTCAGCCCGAAGATTAGGATTTCCAATAATATGGTGATTGATGTCTATAAATTCATAATGGAGTTCTTTAACAGTAGGTGCTCTAAATCCTCTGGCATAAGAAGCTCTAACGCTCAATTTATGTTTGACTTTTTTAAGGAAATCATATTTAATATTGAGTGAAGGCGTTAATGGAGATTTGTATTCAGTGTTGTATCCGTACCGTAAACCAGGACGAAGAACTAAAGAGGAAATAGGAGTGTATTCTGCGGTAGCGTAAAGAGCGTAATCCCCAACGGTTTGCTTCCCTTCTGCAATTCTTTTTCCATGGGCAATTTCGTAGATAATGTCGTAGCCAATTTCATAATTAACTTTCTTATCAGGATGCGCCTGTATAAAACGTCCCCGAGAATTAAAGCTATGGAATTGTGAAGTATCATGGGCATTAGGGTCAGCGGAAGGAACATCCGTAATCGTCGTTAAATCACGTACCTGTGTGGTTTTTTTTCTTAAAAAGCCATTGTATCCTGCGAGAATAGACATTCTGTAATGGTGCTTAAATCGATAATTAAAATAAGCCCTCTGATTGATTCTTTTGGTGTTGTAGTAATCATCAAAAGCCATTTCCTGATAAGGAGCTCTAGGATACCCTTTATTGATAATATCTTCATTCAATAGTTGACCGCTGTAATTGAAAGTGGATTTCTTACCACTATATCGGTAGTTTACGCCACCAAAAATTTGAATTTTAGGATTCCACAGTTGTACTCTTGAGCTATCGGCAACGGGATGTGTATCAAAATGGAAAGTATTGTGAGAAGGATCCCAGCCATCAAAAAATTTTCGACCTCCATTAAGCCGTATTTGATGATTCCCTGTCCGAAAACCAATAGCACCACTATTGTTTAATTTCCCACTGCTTTCAAGATAGTTGCTTGAGATAAATTCCCATTTTTTTCTCTGGTTTTTTTTGGTGATGATATTAATGGTTCCTCCTAAGGCATCCGTTCCATAATTAACCGATAGCGGTCCTTCAACAATCTCTATTCTTTCTACACATTCAATTGGAATTTGTGAAAGGTCAATATTCCCATTCATTCTGCCAGTCAGTGGAACACCATCAACTAAAATTTTAACATTTTGCCCTCCAACACCTTGGAGTTGCATGGTACTTCCCAACACATTGTCTTCACCAATTCTTATATTGAGCTCATTACTTAAAACATCCTCAACATTTTGTGCAGCCATAGCATCAATTTTCTTGCTGTCGATAATTCGAATGTTGTGAACCGTATTTTCTATTGTTTGAGATTTATATTGTGCTGTTATTGCAACTTCATCAAGGCGCTTTACACCTGATGAAAGACGAATTGTTGTGTCTTTAGAAAGGGTCAATCCTTTAATGGTTTTGGTTTTATAGCCGATATAAGAAACGGTGAGATCTGTAGGTTGTTCAGAAAACGGTGGGTCAATTTTTAATTTCCCGTCTATTTGTGTTTGAAAATGGGCAACTTGTTCATGCCATTCAATATCTACTCTCGCCCCAGGAAGTGGTTCACCGTCTTCATGAGAAACTACACTTAATGTTTGTCCATAAACAAAGGAGAAAGTCAAAGGAAAAACAATTACAAGAAATAATTTTTGAAAACTCACTACTATCGTTTTATTGCTTTTTAATTGATTAAAAAGTTTTTTAGAGAAACTACCCCATTAAAAATTTTTAATGGGGTGGTTTTCTATATGGGATTAATTTTTTATAACCTTTTGCACTGTGGATTGACCATTTTGAGATATTCTAACAAAATACAATCCGCGTTTTAATGAAGAAACATCCAATTCTTTTTCAGTAAGATTTCCATTACTTGTATCGAACAGATTTGTTAACATAACTTGACCCATACTATTGTACAATTCAATATTTGCCTTGTTTGCTTTTGAATCAAAAACCACAGTTAACTTGTTGTTCATAGGATTGGGATAAACATCTAAAAACTGTGTCTTTTCGGTGCTTAATCCTGCAAATCCTACTTGTTCTTTCATAAATACAGTTTTGCCTTCACTTTGACCAACAAATTTTGTAGGATACCATTTCCAAACATTTCCCGAAGCAGTATCTTTAATATAATAAACTAAAGAATCCGTAACTTCCCACTCAAAATTATTGTAATTAAGAGATTTATAAGTCTCCCCTATTACATTTTTGTCATTAGAGAAAAAAGAACCAAAGAAGTTATTAGCTGTTGCTTGATTTCCTGATCCAACATCCACTTTTGCCACTTCTAGTTTTGGATTGGTTAAAACGCCAGTTACTACTTCAATACTTTGACCTTGATACAAGTCATGGTATTTTAAAAACCACAAATCCCATCCTTCAAGTTCTCTGTCTTTTACCTGTCCATCTACCAGATTAAAGAAAACAAAGTCTTTTGTGTTGTAGTTGGCGCCATCAATGTCTATTTCAGTTCCCTGATCAGTTGCATCGTAAAGGGCATATCGAAACGTCATAACACCTTGTGTAAGAGAGATAACATCAACTTTATAAAGTGCGCTGTCTCCTACTGTTACAAGGTATATTGAATCTCCTGTTACTTTGTGTGTAGATGGGCTATAAGTTCCCCAGCCATAATTGAAAGATCCTGAAGGATTCTGATTAAACGCACCTACTTCATAATCGGCAGGGTCGTTTTTTAATTCCTCCCAAGAAGAAAATCCCGTAGTATCGATGGCTATACTGAAATCCCCATTGTCTCCATTAGGCCACTTTTTTACCGTTGAATTCTTAGCATTGGATGAAATCCCTACAGACCGTATATCGGTAGAAAACATTAAATGCCAATCGTCTCCATTTACAGAAGATTGTGTTCCATCATCTAGTGTGTAATATACTTCATTGGCATAGTTTTGCCCCATTATTACGCTGTCTTTAACCGCTGTTTGTGCAGTTGACATTGTCGTCGCCCCTAGCCCTAAAAGGCTGAAAATACATAGTACTTTATTTCTCATTTTATTCTTATTTAGATTAATTTTAAATAGTCTTTTCTAACTGCAAAAGTAAGACGGAGACAAGCAAATGGCAATACCATAAATGGGGTATTTCTCTCTAAAAGTGGATAAATACCCCGTTTTAGGTATTGGAGGAACAACATTGCTCATTTATATTTGCAACCACTATTTAGAATCATTCTAAAATAAATTGTTTAATAATTAAATAAAAAAAATGAAAGCACGTCTTGTTTTAAAAGTACCTCAACCTATTTTATTAATGTGTACATTCTTCACACTTCTATTTATGATTTCTTCATGTGATAACACAGAAGTTGAATCAAATAAAGAAGAACCAGTAGCAAATAAGGAGCGAAAAATTGGGGTTTTTCTTGTGAACCATGGATCGCGATCTGAGAACTGGAGAAATACTTTAAAAGGTTTGGAAGAGAATGTAAAAGATAAAATTTTAGCAGATGGGACCATAAAAGGAACGAAAACCGCATTTATGGAATATACTGAGCCTTCAATTGCAACACGAGCTAAAGAGTTTGATAAAGAGGGTTATACAGATTTAATTACTGTTCCCATTTTCTTAACGGTGAGTCCACACACTTTTGAGGACATACCAACAATATTGGGTCAAAAAGAGGATCCTGCGGCCAGAGAAGCGTTAAAAATGGAAAAAATTGACCGCTATAAGCCCGATGCCAATGTCTACATTACTCCAAAGCTCGATTTCACCGATATATTAAAAGAAAACATATTGAGAAGGGCAAAAGCTTTATCCGAAGACCCCGAAAATGAAGGTCTTGTATTGATTGGATATGGAGATGTTGACTATGAAAAAGAATGGGACGCACTCTTTGAAGAAGTAGGAAAATATGTTGAGGAAAAAACGGGAATTAATGTCTTTTCACATGGGTGGTGTGGACATATTGTTCATTATGATCCTCAAAAAACAACAGATGCAATTAAAACGGTTTTAGAGAAGAAAAAGAAAGCAGTTGTTGTCCCTGTACTTGTAGCGATGGATGAGGAGTTTCAAAAACGAATTATACCAGAAGGGATCAAAAAGATTAAAAATCATGAAGAGCGTGTTGCCTATATTCCTGATGCAATCTTACCCGATAAAAATGTACAGCAATGGGTAATTGATATTACAAAAGAGTATGCTGATAAGATCAAAGAAAAAGAGGAACAATAATGCAGATTAGACAGTTTCTAATCGGAAATATAACGGGTTTAAAATTGATTGAAAAGGGGAAAAATGTTTAAGATAAATACAAAAAAACTCCGGAGATGGAACCTTATCACGCACCGTGATTTTGGGTATTTTTTTACGGCTTTGATTTTGATTTATTCTATTTCAGGAATTGCCTTAAATCACGTAAATGATTGGGATGCGAACTTTCTTCTTAAAAAGAAGACACTTCATTTGGAAAAAGTTTATACAGCAGATGAAATAAACGATGAACTCATTTCAAAGTTAAGCGATCAAGTGGGAGAGGAAAAATTCAAACTGTATGATACTCCTACACCCGACCAAGTAAAAATATATTATCAAGATGCAACAATGCATATTTATTTAACAGAGAAAAGGGCAGAGTTCGAGCAGGTGTCGAAACGCCCTTTCTTTTACCAAACCAATGCGATTCACCTCAACAGTGTAAAAGGGTGGAAATGGTTTGCAGATGTTTTTGCTTTTTTCTTGATTTTGATTACAATTACTGGACTTTTTATAAGGAAAGGAAAGAAAGGGTTTAGAGGTCGTGGCAAATGGTTCTTTTTTGCAGGATTTATTCCTCCTATCATTGCAGTATTGATAATGATGTTCGGTTAAAAAGCAGTATTTTATAGTCTCAATTTCAAAATACTTCCCTATTTTGGCGATTCAATTTAAAATAACGCCACAGATGAAACAATTTTTTTACCTGCTTCTCTTTTTCCTTATACTGAACACAAATCTTTATGGTCAAGAAAAAGTATTGGTTAATGGTCAAGACTCTGTTGTTGTTACTCAAAAACAAATTCCAGACAACTTATTAGAAGATATGTCTTCCTTTCAATTTGGGGAAGAGGCAAAAGAGTTTAGTCCAGAAAAATACGGAGTGCTTATTTTTAATGATGAGGAACGACGCATTTTTAAGTCGGCCGATCGCATTAAAATAAAGTTGTTTAACGATTCCGTTTTTGTGGGTGATATAGGGAATGTGTTTTTTAAAAATCCTGGTCCTACTGAAATATTGGAGCTTTCCATTGAACCGATGAAAGACGGGAAGGTAATTGCTTTGCCAGGTGACAAGGCTGTAACAAAGATTACCTTTTTAAAAAAACCACATGTCGAAGCTGTATTTACAAATGATAAAATTGTATTTGGAATTTTAGCCATTGTTTTGGCTCTCATTTTTTATACCTCTGGATTAAAGAACAAAAACTGGAAACGCTTTTATACCTTCATTCCTGCTTTATTCCTTTGCTATATGATTCCTGCTGCGCTAACATCGTTTAATATTATCGATCCAGAAGCTACTTCATTATATTATATGGCAAGCCAGTATTTGCTGCCAGGCTCTCTTATTTTATTGATTTTATCTGTAGATATTAAAGCACTATTTGGGCTGGGTTCAAAAAGTTTAATCATGTTTTTTACTGGAACCATAGGAATTGTTATTGGCGGTGTTTTTTCAGTTTGGCTTTTTTCATTTTTCTCTCCCGAAGTGGTTGGAGGAACAGGAAATGAAGCAGCATGGCGAGGTTTCGCAACTATTGCTGGAAGCTGGATTGGTGGTGGTGCTAATCAATCAGCAATGTTAGAAATTTACAAATACAAAGATTCGCTTTTTGGAGGCATGTTATTGGTCGATATTGTTGTTGCCAATATTTGGATGGCTGTTATTCTCTTTGGAATTGGTCGAAAAGCAAAACTTGATCGTTGGTTTAAAGCAGACAATACAGCAATTGATAAATTAGTAACAAAAGTTGAAAATTTCCAACAGTCAGTTCAACGTAAAGCAACACTATCTGATTTTATGGTCATTTTAGGACTTGTTTTTGGGGGTGTTGCAATGGCTCACTTTCTAGGAGGATACCTGTCTGATTATTTTCTCGATAGACTTGGAAAGGGAAATACTTTATCGAGTCAGTTTTTTTGGATGGTTGTGATTTCTACATTCTATGGTTTGCTCATTAGTTTCTCTAAGGCAAAAAATTATGAAGGTGTAGGCGCTTCTAAAATTGGATCTGTATTTTTATATATTTTGGTTGCTACTATTGGGATGAAGGTAGATATTTCCAAAGTTTTTGATGAGCCACAGCTGATATTGGTTGGTTTGGTGTGGATAGCCGTCCATGCAGTTTTATTGATTGTAGTTGCAAAAATTATTCGGGCGCCCTTCTTTTTCCTTGCAGTTGGCTCACAAGCCAATGTTGGCGGGGCAGCATCTGCGCCTATAATTGCCAATGCCTTTCATCCTGCATTAACAACTGTTGGTGTTTTAATGGCAGTATTTGGCTATTTTATAGGGACTTTTGGTGCAATTTTAACAGCTGAGCTTATGCAAATGGTAGCGCCGATTTAATGGGGGTTAATCAATTGGGAATGGGGGAATTACGAATTAGTCAATTACGAATTAGGAATGGAGGAATTGAAGAATTATGAATAAAGCAAAAGCCAGGGTAAAATTTGTGCGTTCTTTTTCGTTTTTTTATCTATTGTTAGTTCTTTTTTATTTTTAATTTTGTGAAAAAATGAAAAGATTTTATACTCAACAAAAGATACAGAATACGGTTATTATTTTCTTCTCTTTTCTTTTTATTTCTTGGTCTACAACTGCTCAAATTGGTCCTCCAGGAATGGGGAATGTGAATACTGGTAGTTGGTTTGCTATAGGCATAAAACAAAATCTAGACACCGTTGATAAATGGACTTCCACCACGTATTTAGGGCTGGCTCGAAAAAGTGATCCCAACAACTACAATCCTCTTCTAAATCAGAGTCATTTTGTGATTAATGAGGAAGTGAACAATCGCTTCCACGAACATTGGGAATATTCATTAGGATTGAGTTACCGTCTACAAAATTTATATCAATCTGCTCCTCCTTATGAAAAAGGCGACCCAAAATCGAAACACGAATTCCGGGTGTATGGAAAATTTACTTATCTAATTAAAACCTCTTTTATTGATATTGCACCAACATTAAGACAAGAAGTAAGAAAATTTTATACCCCTCGTTTTAAAAATTATTCTGAAAACATGCAATTCAGGACACGTTTTCGATTGAAATTTGCGCTTCCCTTGTCTGAAAATAAAGTACATCGATTACTCTTATATTCAGAACAATTGTTCGCTATATCACTTAAAGAACAACCTAAGAGATGGACCAATTTCAAGTATAAAGACAGTCGATTTTCTCTTTTTTATTCCTTAAATCCAAAAGGGGTTCCGCTTCAATTTGATTTAGGCTATATGCACAATTTAGTGGGAACAAAATCAACTTATTCAGCACATTATTTTGCGTTTGATATTATTTGGAAGAATCCATTTTAAAGCAATAAAAAGACTACTTTTTAGCAGGCATCCAAATCGATGCTAAAATTCCAGCGGCTAATGATAAAACAATAATACCAAGAGAAATCCACTCTGTAAATTCATAGATTTCTGATAATAACATTTTTACTCCAACAAATGCCAATATAACAACCAAGCTGTAACTAATGTAACGGAATTTATTGAGCATCCCAGAAATTAAGAAGAACATGGAACGCAGACCCAATACTGCAAGAATATTAGAACTAAATGCAATGAAAGGATCTGGGGTAATGGACAATACAGCTGGGATACTGTCTACTGCAAAGAATATATCTGTAAGCTCAATAATAATTAAAGCAACAAACAATGGTGTTGCCAGCCTAACATTATTTTTTCGAATAAAAAATTTGTCTTTATCCATTTCGTGTGTTACAGGAAATATTTTCTTTATGATGCGAAACATGCGCGATGTTTTGGGGTCGAAGTCATCGTGTTTACTGAACAACATTTTTAGTGCAGTGAATACAAGGAAGGCCCCAAAAACGTATATGATCCAACTAAATTTATGGATTAGTGCAACGCCAAATACAATCATAATTGCACGAAATACAATGGCGCCTAAAACACCATAAAATAGCACTTCATGTTGGTATTTTTTTGGAATTGCAAAGGAGGAGAAAATAAGGGCAATTACAAAGATGTTGTCGACACTTAATGAAAGTTCGATAAGGTAACTGGTTATGTATTTTATAAGAGCAACATGAGCTGTTAAGTTGGTAGGGTTTTCAATCCATTCATTTTGAAAAGATAAATAAACAACTCCTGAGAACAAGATTGCACAAGAAACCCATACCGAGGTCCAAATTAAGGCCTCCTTGGTTTTAATTTCATGCGGTTTACGATTGAATACGCCAAGGTCGAGCACCAAGGCAATCACAACAAAAACAATAAAAAGTGTCCAAACAAGCATTAATCTATATTAAATGGAAGGCAAAGATATTTATTTTCTATTGATAATTGGGTTTATAAGAAATGTATCTTTTAGAAATTATATTTTTTTAGGCTTTTTATTTATCAGTAACTTATAAACCACGGGCAGCGTAACAAAAAGCACCAATGCAAGAATAATCCATTTTAAATTTTCTTTGGCCCAAGGGGTGTCTCCGAATACGTAACCCATTGTTGTAAGACTTGTAACCCAAATAATTGCACCTAAAACATTATAAAGAGCAAAACGTTTAATGTTCATATTGACCATTCCACCAACAATTGGGGCGTAAGTTCTTGCTATAGGAAGGAAACGTGAGAGCAACACAGCAACGCCCCCTCTTTTTTCATAAAAATTGTGGGCGGTTTGAAGGTGTTTCTTTTTAATGATCCATCCTTCTTTCTTTTTGTGAAGAAGATGGCCAAATTTATAGCCAAACCAATAGCCCATAAAACTTCCTGTTACAGCAGCTAAAATATATATAGATGTCCAAAACGCAAAATTAAAACTACCTTCATTAAAAGGATGTAAAGTTCCATTTGCTCCTGCAATAACTACCCCTGAAATGAATAAAACAGGTCCTCCTGGAAGGAAAAAACCGAAAAACATTCCAGACTCAATAAAAATAATCATTAAAACAAGGTACAATCCACCACTGTCTATAATCCATTTGGGATCGAACAATTGATTAAATGATTCGATTAAAAAGTCCATAAAAAAAGGCAAATAAAAATGATTGTCAAAAGTAAAGAATAATTAATTGATAGATTAATTTACACTGTTAAACCTCTTGTTTTTGTCCTTTCCTGGAAATTAACTTGAATACCACAGGCAGCGTAACAAAAAGCACCAATCCAAGAATGACCCATTCAAGATTGCGTTGCGTCCATGGGTGATCTCCAAGCACATAGCCTAAGGTGGTTAGGCTGGTTGCCCAAATAATTGCACCTAAAACATTGAAAAATGAAAAACGCTTAAAGTTCATCCTTACCATTCCTCCAACGATTGGGGCAAAGGTTCGCACAATGGGTAAGAACCGAGCAATTACAATTGCAAATCCGCCTCTTTTTTCATAAAACTCTTGAGCAGATAAAATGTGTTTTCGTTTTAAAAGCCATCGGTCTTTCTTTTTATTTAAACGATCACGGAACTTATAACCAAACCAATAGCCCACAAAATTACCTGCTGTTGTTGATAAAATAAACAGAAAAATCCAAAACATGAGATTAAAGACTTCAACATCAAAAGGATGAAGAGATTCATTTGCTCCAGCAATAATTACCCCAGAAATAAATAACAAAGGATCGCCAGGTAAAACAAATCCAAAGAACAAGCCTGTTTCAATGAAAATAATCAGCAAAACAAGATATAAACCTCCTCGTTCTATAATCCAGTCTGGGTTTAATAATTGGTTAAAAAATTCAAATAATACGTCCATAAAAAAGTGACAAATATAAAAGACTTTAAAATTACACAATATAATTTTTAAATAGGTTCTTTAATGCTTAAATAAGTGTTAAAAAAAACAATATTACCTGCAGTGTTTACTGTACCTTTCTATTTCAAGTATATTTATTTGATTTTCAGAATATTATTTTTATTTTAACAAAGAAACACCTACTTCAATTTTGGGGATGTATTCAAAGTTTATGTTTCTTTTTTAGAAGCCCTACTATCTTGCATCAACCGAAAGGTGTATTTTCACTTAAAAATGATTAAAATTGCAAGTGGTAAAGCGATACAATAATCTTAAAAAAGATACAATGAACATATTAAATCAGAAGTTTACAACACCTCACCAAACGGTTCCATTTTCAAAAATTAAAAACAAAGACTTTGTTCCTGCAATTACGCTAGGAATTAATGAGGCAAAAAAGGAAATTCAAGAGATTGTTGACTCTCCCGAGAAAGCTACATTTAAAAACACCCTGGAAGCAATGGCTTTTTCTGGTAGACATCTCGAAAGGGTGACTGCTGTGTTTTTTAATTTACATTCTGCTGAAACCAATGATGAATTGGAAAACATTGCACAAGAAATAGCACCTCAATTATCGGATTTTCAAAATGATATCACACTTAACCCAGAATTATTTCAACGTATTAAAAGTGTGTATGACCAAAGAATGTTAATGCATTTAATTCCAGAACAGGAAATGTTATTAGAAACCACCTATAAATCATTTGTAAGGAATGGTGCTTTATTGGATGATGAATCAAAGAATAAACTACGAGAGTTGTCAAAAGAGCTCTCAAAATTGACATTGACTTTTGGCAAAAATGTACTTGCTGATCAAAATGCCTATCAGCTCCATTTAACGGATAAAAAAGATACAGAAGGGTTGCCTGAAAGTGTGATTGAGGCAGCAGCAGATTTGGCAAAGTCAGAAGATAAAGAAGGGTGGATATTTACCTTAGACTTTCCCAGTTACTTTCCTTTTATGAAATATGCCAAGAACAGAAATCTTCGCAAAGAATTGGCAATTGCCAATGGAAGAAAAGGATTTCAAAACAATGAGAACAACAACGAAAAAATAGCAATTAAAATTGCACAACTGCGATTTCAAAAAGCAAAACTGCTGGGGTATGACTCTCATGCAGATTTTGTATTGGAAGAAAGAATGGCTAAATCGCCCAAAATGGTAAAAGATTTTTTAAATGATCTTTTAGAGAAGTCTAAACCTGCCGCCCAAAAGGAGTTTAAAGAATTAGAAGATTTTGCTAAAGAATGTGATGGAATTGATCGTTTGGAAAAATGGGACAGCGCTTATTATTCTGAAAAATTGAGACAAAAAAGATTTGATCTTGACGATGAAAAACTGAGGGCTTATTTTAAATTAGAAAATGTATTGAATGGGGCTTTTGAAGTTGCCCAACGATTATATGGAATTACTTTTCAAAAGGTGAATACAATTGATACATACCACGATGATGTTCAAACATTTGAAGTGAAAGATGAAAATGAAAACTTTTTAGCCGTCTTCTATGCTGATTTTTTCCCCAGAAAGGGAAAGCGTAACGGTGCCTGGATGACTACTTATAAATCACAATATAAATTAAATGGAAAAGATGAGCGTCCTCACGCTTCTATAGTCTGTAATTTTTCTCGTCCAACGACAACTCAACCCGCTTTACTAACTTTTAATGAAGTCACCACGTTGTTTCATGAGTTTGGTCATGCCTTACATGTGATGTTGGCCGATACAATTTATCCCAGTTTATCAGGAGCTAATGTTTATTGGGATTTTGTTGAGCTTCCTTCTCAAGTTATGGAAAATTGGTGTTATGAAAAGGAAGCCCTCGAATTGTTTGCAAAACATTATGAAACAGGAGAGGTTATCCCGATGGAGTATATTGAAAAGATTAAAAAAAGTGCCAATTTTCTTGAAGGAATTGCGACTGTTCGACAATTGTCTTTTGGTTTATTAGACATGGGTTGGCACGGGCAAGATCCTTCTGCAATAGTAGATTTAAAAGATTTCGAAAGGCAACAGTTTGAGTCGACTCAATTGTTCCCAGACATAAGTGAAAACGCTATGAGTACAGCTTTTTCTCATATTTTTAATGGAGGTTATTCATCAGGTTATTACTCATATAAATGGGCAGAGGTTTTAGATGCTGATGCTTTTGAATATTTTAAAGAGAAAGGTATTTTTAATCGTGAAGTTGCCAATTTGTTTAAAAACAATGTTTTATCTAAGGGCGGGACAGAAGATCCAATGGATTTGTATTTAAGATTTCGTGGAAAGGAACCATCGCCTGATGCACTTTTAAGACGGGCAGGATTAATAAACTAATCTGTATATTTACACCCTAAATTTTTATAGCCGAGTGGGTAAATACAGATATCACATTTTGATGCACAGCATCATATTTTTGTGGGGATTTACAGGAATTCTGGGAAAATTAATTCTTCTTCCCTCTGAACATATTGTATGGTATCGAATGTCAATTGCCGCCATCGGTCTTTTGATCATGTTGCCTTTACTTAAAGTTTCGTTTAAACTTCAACACAAAAAGGATTTGTGGAAACTCATTTTTGTAGGCATAATTACAGCACTTCATTGGATCACCTTTTTCAAGGCTATTTCCCTCTCGACAGCCTCTTTAGGCGTATTGTGTCTCTCCACCACAACATTGCATGTAGCTTGGCTGGATCCTATTATAATGAAACGCAGGTTTTCATGGATTGAAGCTTTCTTTGGTTTGCTTGTTGTTTTTGGAATTTATTTTGTTTCCTCAGATTTTAGTGCAAAAGAGTATGAAGCATTGGGCTATGGTCTATTATCGGCACTTTTAGCAGGAGTTTTTTCCGTTTCAAATGCCAAATTGGTACAAACAATCCCTTCTCCTCAAATTACATTCTATGAAATGTTGACAGGAGCTGTATTGCTCACCTTCATCCTCCTTTTTAGTGGACAACTGAATTTAGAGGTTTTCCTTATTACTCCTTCGGATTTTTGGTGGTTGATGTTCTTAGGAATCGTATGTACGAGCATACCTTTCCTTCTCATGATTGATATTGTAAAACGCTTGGGTGCTTTTACAACCTCTTTGTCCATTAACCTTGAACCAGTATATTCTATCCTTCTCGCTATCTTGATCTTAAATGAAAATCAACATTTAGGTACACAGTTTTACGTTGGAGCAAGCCTAATTATTATTGTGGTTTTACTCAATGCCTATGTAAAAGCAAGAATGAGAAGAAAAAGAAATGAAATACAGTCTGCCTTGTAAATTGAATTCCAAACAGGTAGATTGAGCTGTAGTGTTTTGGCTTTTTGCTGATTATTTTATCAAATTTTGGGAAATAAAGTATATATTTTTCTACGATTTGAGATAAATATCCACTTATTTTCATATTTTTATGCTATAAAATAAAAAAACTATAAAACCAGAATTTTCTTTATTATGACGAAAAAAAACTTTATTGTCCCTCATGATTTCTCTAAGGTGGCAAATGTGGCCATGGAGCACGCTATTGCTACAGCAAAAATAGTAGATGCTGATATCAACGTTCTCCATGTAGTAAAAAGAGGAGATAATATACAAGAAGCTGAACAAAAGCTCAAAGATGTTTTGTCAAAATTTGACACCTCTGTGAATTTAATTCCCAATGTTCGAATTGGAGACATTTTTGAAGATATTGGAGATTTTTCTGCTGAAAAAAATGCAGAATTTATTTTTATGGGAACCCATGGGACCAAAGGATGGCAACACATTACAGGGAGCAATGCTTTAAGGGTTGTGAACAGTTCAAAAGCACCATTTATTGTGGTTCAAGAGGCAAGTCCGAAAGAAACGGGTTATGATGATATTGTAGTACCCATGGATTTGAAAAGAGAGACCAAGCAAAAGTTGGCTATTGTTGCTGAACTTGCTAATTATTTTCATTCTCGTATTCATGTGGTTACACCCAATGAAACAGATGAATTTCTTCGAAATACGATAAATGGGAATATTGCTTTTGCACAACGATACTTTAAAGAACGCAATATTGAAATAACCACAACCATAGTACCCAACAGAAAGTTTGATGAAGAAATAATTGGGCATGCCGCTTCAATAGGCGCTGATTTGATTGCTTTTATGAATTTGAATAAAAACAATATTTTTGGTGTTATTACAGCAAATCACGAAGAGTCATTATTAAACAATAAAGAAAAAATACCAACACTTGTGATGAATCCAATTGAGGGACTTTCATTTACGACTTTTGAATTGAGTGGTAATTACTAAAAGTAGGAAAAACAACCCTATTAAAAGGATATCTCAAAACTGCAGAACTGCTGCGTTATTGACAGATTTCGAATTCAATCACATACTTTAGTATGCTCATTTCGTTCTCATTTTCAATGCCCTACATTCTCCTCACTTTTGAGATATCCACTATTTTATTACAGAGTTCCCTCTTTTGAGACAGCTACTTTGTTATCTTCTAACCTGCATCCCAAGACGGCCATCTTTTGTAACTTAACCCTGAATAAGCGCAACGTAGTGAAGTGCAATTCAGGGTTAATAAGATGTCGCATCTACGGCACTTCTTTCTTGTATACTCATGAAAAGAAACAAACAGGACAGAATAAAAGAGAGGCAAAACATAATTAGCTAACTGTGTGACGAATAGCCAGTTTATTAGACAGGATAATTAACTGAATTCAATGATGAACATACCTGTTAATTAGTGTTAGGGGGTAATAATTTCTATTGGTTTTTTAAAAATGCCAAGCCATTCTCTGTATCATTCACCATGTCTAAAATTGTAGTGGTCTGAATCATATCTATAAATTGGTCTTTAATTACTTTGTATTTTTTATGGGCAGGACAAGGATTGTTGTCTGAACAATCTTCTAAACCTAGAACACACGCTAAATAAGTTTCGTTCCCATCTATTGCATCAACAATATTTTTCAATGTTAATTGTTTTAAAGTTGCAGAATCAATCTCAAATCCTCCACGAGAACCCTGAACGGAAAATATGATATCATGCTTTACTAATTTCTGTAAAATTTTAGCTGTGAAGGCTTCAGGTGAGTTAATTGCTCGGGCTATTTTTTTTAAACTTGCACGGTTGTTATTTATCGAATGTTGTGCGACAACAACACAGGCTCTTATGGCATATTCACATGCTTTTGTAAACATATATTTTGTTTTTATTAGAAAATGGACTTTAAGTCAAGCTTTATTTTAGTGGTTTTTTTAATCGTAATTTCCGCAATAAAATATTATTTTTAAAGATAATAAGTTTTGTTGTAAAAAGAACAGGTTTTTTTAAATTTTATCTCGACTTTTTCTTATCTTCAAACCATGCAAGACGAATTCGTAAAACCACTCTCTATTTATAGCGCTTCTGCGGGAAGTGGGAAAACATTTTCTTTGGTTCAAAAATACCTTCAACTTACCCTTGGGGATTATGTTGAGCAAAAAAACTTTAGCAGGATACTCGCTATGACTTTTACGAATAAAGCTGCATGGGAGATGAAAGACCGAATTATTCAAGGGTTGGATCAGTTGGCATATCCAATTCGAGCAACAGAAAAAGAAACAAGAAAGGCAAAACAATTATTGGATTCAACCCAAAAAAACACCAAATTATCAACCAAAAGAATTCAAGAAGGCGCAAAACATGTTTTATCTCAAATATTGCACAATTATGAAAATTTCAATGTGCTTACAATCGATAAATTCAGTTTGCGCTTAATTCGAACTTTTAGTCGAGATTTAGATTTGGACGAGAACTTTGAGGTAACGCTTGATCAAGAAACTTTAATAGAACAAGTGGTAGATGAGTTAATGTCGAAAATGGGTAAAGCAGGAGAAGAAGTAATTACAAATCTGACCTTAAATTATGCCAAAAGCAATCTAAGCGAAGGAGATCAATGGAATTTTAGAAGAAGTTTGATTCAATTTAGCAAAGTATTGACCAATGAAACAGATCAGGTTTATGTAGAGCGTCTATTGGAAAAGGAATTTTCGAGCAAAGTGTTTAAAGAACTTAACAGTCAGCTTCAGGAAATTGAGCATCAACACAGAGAAAGATGCAATGAGGTGTACCAATATTTTCTTGGTTTAGGAACGACATCAACCGATTATCCAGGGGGAATGAGAGGAATTTATTCCCGTTTAATTGAATTGACCTCTCGTAGTTTACGTGATTATGCTCCTCCTATAAGTACAATACAAAAAACCTTAACGGGTGAAAACATTAAATCCAAACACAATGTCGATTCAAAATTGATACAGTTGGTTGAGGCACTTTTTGCTTGGGAGAAGACGAATTTTGATGCGTATTTTACACTTGATAAGATCCGATCAAATTTCTATAATTTGGCATTGTTAAAACACATTTCTAAGGAGCTTAAATCCTATCAAGAAAGAGAAAAGATAATTGGGATTCATGAGTTTGGGCAAATGATTGCGGAATTATTGAACAAAGAGAACACCTTGTATATTTATGAGCGGCTGGGAACACGTTATAAACATTATCTGTTGGATGAGTTTCAAGATACAAGTCGGTTGCAATGGCTCAACTTAATTCCATTGGTTGAAGAATCCATTTCAAACGTGAATGAAAGTTTGATTGTAGGTGACCCTAAACAAGCTATTTATCGATTCAGGAATGGATTGGTAGAACAGTTTGTAGAACTGCCTGGAATCTACAACCCAGAGAATGATGAAACCCTGAATCGGGTATCTGAATACTTTAAACAAATGGGTAAGAAAATACCACTTGAACAAAATTATCGATCAAGAAAAAACATTGTTTTGTTTAACAATATCCTTTTCAAGAACCTGTTGGATTATCTACCCAAAAATCTAAAAATATATTATAAAGACATACGACAAGAACCAATAAGTGAAGAAGGGGGATTTGTTTCAATTTCTTGGCTAGAAGAAAAAATAAAAACTAAAGAGGCAGAGGAAAAAGAACATCAATTTCTTTTAGAACGGGTCAAAAAATGCCTTGCAGATGGATTTGACCCTGGTGATATCTGTATCTTAACACGATTTAAAAAAGAAGGAACCCGTTATGCGAAGATTTTAAATAAACAGGGATATACAATCGTAAGCTCCGACAGTTTGGTTGTTTCCTCTGACGCTATAGTGAAGTTATGTATTGATTATCTCAATCTGAGAAAGAACACTACAAATAGAACACTACAAATGAAATTTGCTGCTGCATTTTATCGAATAAAGGGTGAAGAGCCTGTGGAACTGTTAAGTACATTTTGGGTCAAAAAAGAAAAAAATGATGCTTACTATTTTGATTTTCAGCGCTTTTTAGATAAAGAATTTGGGGGAAAAGAGGTTTTTTTCTTTCCTTATGAGAACTTGTATGATTTGGGAAAACAGTTTATATCCCTTGTAGGGAAAAGTGAATTGAACAATCCTTATTTGCATCATTTGATGGAACAGTTTCAAAAGTTTGAATTAAAAAATGGATCTGATATTCGAGGATTTCTTGAAGAATGGGAAAATAAATTAAAAGAAAACCCAATTCAGATGCCCAAAAATAAAGAAGCCATACAAATAATGACCATTCATAAATCAAAGGGCTTAGAATTTCCAATTGTTATTATGCCCAACCTTAACTTTAAGATTAAACCTTCAAAAAACAATCAATTTATTGAATTGGAAGATGGTCAGCTTTTATATACAAACTTAAAAAAGGACAAGGCTCCGGAGTTTATTAGTGCCCGTTACCAAAATGAGTATGAACAATTGTTGCTGGATGAACTCAATGTGCTTTATGTTGCTTTTACACGTCCTGTTGAACGACTGTATGTGCTAACAGAATCCAACCAGCCAAGTCGTTCAGACTTCTATGCTAAGATAAACCAGCCACTGTCTGCATTTATAAAAAGTTGGGAAGACGATTTAATTTCAGAACGCAAAGAAAACACTATTGAAGTGGGGAAGGAGTTAAAAAACAAAGCAAAGAAGGAAGGCACAAATAAAGAGAATGAGTTTATGCCTAAAGATTTAAAGGATTATTTATGGTTTCCAGAACTCGCATTGCAAGATGCTGAAGGATTAGAAAAGGAAGACTTCAATGAAGAACAAAGATATGGAAACCAATTGCATCTGGTTTTATCAAAAGCAGATCAAGATAAAACAACAGATGAGGTTGTTCAACAGTTAATTGCTGTAGGAGAGATTGAGTTAAAGTGGGAAGAAAAGTTGAAAGCAACAGCAACAGGAGTATATTCCTTATTGGCAAAGCAATCATTTGTTCAATCGGCACAAAAAGTTTTAAATGAGCAAGATATTTTAGTCAGTGAAAAAGTAATAAAACGTCCAGACAGGATTTATATTACTGGTCATAAAGCAACAATAATTGACTTTAAAACGGGGGAGCCATCAAAAACGCATGTAACTCAAGTACGTGATTACTGTAAGCAATTGAGCAATATGGGTTATAAGCATACAGAGGGTTTTTTACTCTACACGCAATCTATGCAGCTCGAAAAGGTCGCATTATAGAGACAGATGTATGCCTTGCTGTTTTCCTATTCTACAACTTGAATAGTGAGTGTTCCTCCTTCTTTAGTAACCTTTGTTAAACCGTGTTTTGCCAAACCTTTTAAGCTTTTATCCCATTGGCTATTGCTCAAGGCACATTTTTCCTTTAAAGCATTGATTTCCATGATTTTTTCTTTGGAAAGAACATCAAAAACAAGCTGTTCATTTTCTTTCAATTGTACATTGTTGTTTTTTGTGAACTTCTCTGGTTTCATTTGCGGGAAGAACAACACTTCTTGAATGGCTTCTTGTCCTGTTAAAAACATAATCAATCGATCCATACCTATTCCTAAACCTGAAGTGGGAGGCATTCCATATTCTAATGCACGAAGAAAATCATTATCAATTAATCCAGTTGCTTCATCGTCTCCTTTCTCAGCTAAACGCACTTGTTCCTCAAATCGTTCTCGTTGGTCAATAGGATCATTTAACTCTGAATAGGCATTTGCTATTTCTTTTCCACAAGCCATCAATTCAAAGCGTTCTGTCAATTCAGGATTTTCTCGATGTTCTTTACATAAAGGAGACATTTCTTTTGGGTAATCAATTATAAATGTCGGCTGAATATATTTTCCTTCACATTTTTCTCCAAAAATCTCATCAATTAGTTTTCCTTTTCCCATGGTATGATCCACTTCAATACCCATATCTTTACAAGCAGTTCTCAATTCATCTTCGTTCTTTCCTTTGATATCAAATCCTGTAAATTCGAGGATTGAGTCGCGCATAGTGATGCGTTTGTAAGGGGCTTTAAAATCAACTTTATTGCCTGCAAAAATGGTTTCAGTCGTCCCATTTACAGCAATTGCACAATGTTCAAGTAGTTGTTCCGTAAATTCCATCATCCAATTGTAATCTTTGTAGGCAACATATATTTCCATGGCTGTAAACTCAGGATTGTGGGTTCTATCCATTCCTTCATTTCTAAAGTTCTTCGAAAACTCGTACACTCCATCAAATCCACCAACAATTAATCTTTTCAAATACAACTCATTGGCAATTCGCATATACAAAGGAATGTCTAGTGCATTATGATGGGTAATAAATGGACGTGCCGCAGCTCCTCCAGGTATGGGTTGCAAAATGGGTGTTTCTACTTCCGTATATCCTGCGTCATTGAAGAATTGACGCATTGCAGTAAACAGTTGAGTACGCTTGATAAACACATCCTTCACCTTGGGGTTAACCACCAAATCGACATAACGTTGGCGATACCGTTGCTCAGGATCAGTAAAAGCATCATGAATTTTACCTTCAGCATCTGTTTTTGGCAGAGGAAGTGGTTTTAAAGACTTAGATAGAAGTTTAAAGGATTTTACTTTTACCGATATTTCTCCTACCTGAGTTTTAAACAGCGTTCCTTCTATACCAATAAAATCACCTAAATGGAGCATTTTTTTAAAGACTTCATTGTATAAAGACTTGTCTTCTCCAGGGCATACTTCATCTCGGTTAAAGTAGACTTGTATTTTTCCGGAACTGTCTTGTAGATCTCCAAAAGAAGCTTTCCCTTGAATTTTACGTCGAACAAGTCTTCCCGCAACAACAACCTCCTTATCTTCTTCAAAATTTTCTTTAAGTTGCTGGGCTTTGTCTTTAACAGGATATAGATCTGCAGGATAAGGATTGATCCCCTTTTCCCGTAATTTTTTTAAGGTATCTCTTCGCTGTATTTCTTGCTCTGACAATTCTGTATAACTCATAGTTGATATTGATTAACTCACCTCTTTAAAAATGCAAAGATAGTGATTAGTGTTGAGTTATACCAAAATGGAATAAAAAACCAGAGTAAATGCATTTGCCCTTTAAAAAACGTATGAATAATTCGGCTTAATTGTTCTGAATAAAAAACAAAAAAAGGCGAACAATTACGTCCACCTCTCTTAACCATTTAAAGTTAATTAATCATGAAAAAACAATTATTGAATAATTAGGCGTTTGGTTTGATTGACTCCTCCAACGTTTAATTTTACAAAATAAACACCTGAATCGATGTTCTTTGTGTCTATTTTTATAGTATTCTTTCCTTTTTGAGCTTGCAATGTATTGATTTGAACAGCCTGTCCCATCATATCAATTAAAGAAACTTCTACTTCTTGTGTGTTTCCTGTTGCAAATGTTACATTGGTGATATTTCCTGCTGGATTTGGATAGATATAGAACGCATGAATCATATCGTTTTGTTCAACTCCTAGAGGGTCATTTTCTGGACCTCCCGCAAAAATATTAATGTCATCAATATACAGATTGTTTCCTCCATCTGATTCGAATTCAAACTTCACCATGAAGTTATCAATCCAATATTGGGAAGTAATGTTGCCCATGGTTACAGTTTCCCAATCTTCTGTAGAAGCTGGTGTCCAATTGCTTCCTGCTGTTTCGTTGCCCAAAAGGCTACCTGTTAAAGTTTTTCTTACTTGCCAAGTTGCTCCACAATCTCTAGATATAGACACTTGTAGCTTTTCATACTCTTGTGAAGATTTTTTGCGGTAGGCAAAACGGAAACTTAATGTTACACCGTCTTGGCTCGTTATAGATGATAAATCAATAGGAGAAGATACAATTGCATCTATATTTCCACTTGATTGTCCATAATTTTTTAAATAAATAGCTTTATTACCAGTATAACTTGCATTTGTTGTTATTTTAAATGCTGCGTTTCCACCTGAATTTTCAATCATCCAAGGAGAATTACTAAGTGTAGCGTAAGGTTCAAATCCTTCGATAAATGGAAGAGAAGAACCTATTGGCAATACAGTTATATAATTTGTTTTTGTTTCTGTTTCAGAGGTTGACCCATCTGAGGCTTTTAGCTTTACTTCATATATTCCTGGGGTATTGTATGTTACTGATGGGTCTTGACTTGCTGAACTAGAAGGAGTACCTCCTGGGAAAGTCCATTCCCAACTTGTTGCTGCATTGTAGGACATATCGGTAAAGTTTACCGTGCTACCTGGACACACTGTTACGTTATCTGCTTGAAACTCTGCTTTACACAAAACATCAGGTAGGTTAACGCCTGTTGCAGTTAAATTTGCTGTAGACCATAGGTTTTTACGTCCTGTAGAAGCATCATCTAACGCTGCCCACATCCTTGCTTTTTGCCCCAATGTAAACATCTTTGAACAATAAGAATACTCCATGTAATTTTCTACATTATCTGGGATGCTAGGATGATTACATGTTGACCCATTTAGATTACAAGAAGTCCATCCTTGTGTGTTTGGTGTATCATTAACTCCGTCGTCAATATTGCAATTAGAAGCAAGACCGGGATTATTTGAAGGACCCCACGTGTGCTCAAGGTTTAACCAGTGCCCTGCTTCGTGGGTAAGGGTGTGAGCTCCTTGAGAACCTGATGTTCCAATACTGCCGACATAATTGTGTAAAACAAAAATACCATTTCCCATAGCACTACCTGACCACATATTAGGTGTCATCGTATAACCTGCAGCTCCTCCAATATCTTTACATACGAAAACATTAAGGTATTTATCTCCAGGCCAATTGCCTTGTGCTGCTTGTACTGCCGCCAATTGATCTTGTCCATTTCCACTACTGGTTTCATTGGTGTATGTACGTGTAATTCCATTTGTACAGTTTCCGTAGGGATCTTTTTTTGCTAGAACAAATTCAATTTCAGCATCTGCAACAATACTTAAGAAATCAGAAACGACATTCGGCCATTCAGGATTCGACTTTTGATAGTCTTCATTCATGTGTTGAACAGCATTCTCTACTTGTTCATTTGAAATGTTTTCAGCTCCTCCAGTATGTAAAATATGAAAAACTATAGGAATTGTATATTTTATTGTTCCTCGCTCATAGGATTGCTGTTTCCATTCAGGATGATCTGCAATAGCCTGTTTAATGTTTTGTTGATATGTTTCTTGTTGTAATTCAAAAAGAGCTCTCTCTTGTTGTGAAAGGGATTCCTTATATTCTTGCATTTTTTCATAGGTTCCACAAAAAGAAGGTTCTTGGGCAAACGATAATGTTCCCAAACCAAATGCAACCGTAATAAATAATATAATTTTTCTCATAGTTTTAAAATAATTTAGCGGTTGCAATATACTTAAATTTTTACGAAAAGGGATATCTATCTTTTAAATTAACATCTTTATTGAGCGAATGGTAGGGCAATTGGATTTTTAACTGTTGTTGTGTTTCCGATTAATCATTGACCAAAAGTCCCGGGTCTTCTTGATATCGAAATGATGAGAAATTTATTTAACCCAAATTCCAAGATAGAGGGCTTTTTGTAACATATAGTAGCTAACTTTAAATGTTAGCAGTTTATAGGAGGTTAGAAGTAATAATTGAAAGGACAATTTCTCTTGATTTTTTTACTCATGCCAAATTGTTTTTAAAATGTATTCGTGAGCTCCCTCTAGTCGGTTACTCCTTTATGTTATAAAGAACTCTTGTCTAGGAAAACCAGTTAACCATTCAATACTGAATCAAAGTATTTCGATAAAATTCATTAAATTTGCAGCTCTCTTAACAGAAGGTAATTATGAGTGCAAAATATCCTGAATATAAAGGCTTAAATTTATCACAGACTGCAACTAAAATTGCTGAATTGTGGAAACGTGAAAATGTTTTTCAAGCCTCTATTGATAATAAAGATGAAAACAAACCCTTTGTGTTTTTTGAAGGTCCTCCTTCAGCAAATGGTTTACCGGGGATTCACCACGTAATGGCACGTTCTATTAAGGATATTTTTTGTCGCTACAAGACGCTAAAAGGATACCGTGTAAATCGAAAAGCAGGTTGGGATACACATGGTTTACCTATAGAATTAGGTGTAGAAAAAGAACTGGGCATTACCAAAGAAGACATTGGAACTAAAATTTCTGTTGAGGAATACAACGCCACTTGTAAAAAAGCAGTGATGCGCTATACCGATGTATGGAATGATTTGACCAATAAAATGGGATATTGGGTAGATATGGATGATCCTTACGTTACATATGACCCCAAATACATGGAAAGTGTTTGGTGGCTTTTGGGTCAACTTTATAAAAAAGGTCTGATTTACAAAGGGTATACAATTCAGCCTTATTCTCCCAAAGCAGGTACAGGATTATCGACCCACGAATTGAATCAACCAGGATGTTATAGAGATGTTACAGATACCACTTGTGTTGCACAATTTAAAGTCAAAAATGAATTTATTTCTGTCTTTGGTGATGCTTATAAAGATGAAGAAATTCATTTTTTAGCTTGGACAACTACTCCATGGACTTTACCTTCAAATACAGCTTTAACAGTTGGAAAGGATATTGAATATGTGGTTGTAACAACGTTTAATGAGTATACCTTTAAACCAATAAATGTAGTTTTGGCAAAAGCCCTTCTTGGACAACAATTTGGGAAGAAATTCACAAATGTTGATAATAAAGAAGAATTAAAGAACTATACAGCAGGAGATAAAAAGATACCTTATTATATAGGAAGATCATTTAAAGGGTCAGAAGTGGAAGGTATACATTATGAACAATTATTGCCTTA
This sequence comes from uncultured Fluviicola sp., assembly GCA_964585545.1. GTDB lineage: Bacteria > Bacteroidota > Bacteroidia > Flavobacteriales_D > Crocinitomicaceae > Brumimicrobium. The sequence continues at coordinate 99,481 of CAZPDT010000009.1, read as the reverse complement.
TGCTTTGCCAATGGAAGATCCGGAAAATGCCTTTAAAGTAATTTTGGGAGATTTTGTAACCACAGAAGATGGTACTGGAATCGTACATACTGCTCCCACATTTGGTGCTGATGATGCGATGGTAGCAAAACAAGCGGGTGTACCGGGACTGCTGGTTGCCGATGAACACGGGAATCCTGTTCCTTTGGTAGATTTGCAAGGAAAATTCCGTCCAGAAATGGGTGAATTTGCAGGAATGTATGTAAAAAATGAATACTACGACGACGGAGCAGCCCCAGACAAATCAGTAGATGTTCAAATTGCCATTAAGTTAAAAGAAGAAAATAAGGCATTTCACGTTGAAAAACACGTTCACAGCTATCCACATTGTTGGCGAACAGACAAACCTGTTTTATATTATCCTCTCGATTCCTGGTTTGTTAAAGTGACCGATAAGAAAGACCGAATGATGGCCCTCAACAAAACCATCAATTGGCAACCTGCTTCCACAGGAACGGGTCGTTTTGGAAAATGGCTTGAAAACCTAAACGATTGGAACCTATCGCGGTCGAGATATTGGGGAACACCTATTCCTATATGGAGAACTGAAGAAGGAGACGAAACAATTGTTGTTTCTTCAATTAAAGAACTCCGGGAGGAATGTGAAAAAGCTGTAAAAGCAGGTGTAATGGATAAAAATCCAATTGCTGATTTTGATCCTTCGGATATGTCGGATGAAAACTATAACAAAGTGGATTTGCATAAAAATTATGTTGATAACATTACACTCGTTGCTCCATCAGGAAAACCCATGCAACGGGAAGCAGATTTAATTGATGTTTGGTTTGACTCTGGCTCAATGCCTTATGCACAATGGCATTATCCGTTTGAAAACAAAGCGTTAATTGATGAAGGAAAAGCCTTTCCAGGAGACTTTATTGCTGAAGGTGTAGATCAAACTAGAGGATGGTTTTATACGCTTCATGCGATTGGTACAACAGTTTTTGATTCTGTTGCCTACAAAAATGTAATATCAAATGGACTTGTTCTTGATAAGAACGGACAGAAAATGTCAAAAAGTAAAGGCAATACAGTTGACCCGTTTAAAACACTTGGTAAATATGGTCCCGATGCTACTCGTTGGTATATGATTACAAATGCTGCTCCTTGGGACAATCTTAAATTTGACGCTGCAGGTATAGAAGAAACAAGACGTAAATTTTTTGGAACCCTATACAATACCTATTCATTCTTTGCACTTTATGCAAATATTGATGGTTTTGCCTATCAAGAGGAACGTATTCCAACCAAAGACCGTCCAGAGATTGACCGTTGGATTGGTTCTAAACTGAATTCATTGATTCAAAATGTTGACCATGCTTTGGATACTTATGAGCCGACGAAAGCCGGACGTTTGATTCAAAGTTTTGTAAATGATCAACTTTCGAATTGGTATGTGCGTTTGTGCAGAAGACGTTTTTGGAAAGGAGATTATACACAAGATAAAATTTCAGCCTATCAAACGTTATATGAATGTTTGGAAGCAATCACCATTATCAGTTCTCCAATCGCCCCTTTCTATATGGATGAGTTGTTCAATGATTTGAATGGAGTTGCTAAAAGGCACAATTGCGTTTCAGTTCACTTAGCAGATTTTCCTGTGGTAAATAAAGCTGATATCGACAAAGAATTGGAGGCACAAATGGAAATTGCTCAAAAGGTTTCTTCAATGGCGTTAAGTCTTCGAAAAAAGGAGCAAATTAAGGTACGTCAGCCTTTACAAAAAATAATGGTTCCTATCCTTGACCCTAATTTTAAATCGCGTATTGAACACGTTCAGGATTTGATTCTTTCTGAAATTAATGTGAAAGAATTGGAACTTTTAGAGGATACAACAGGTGTATTAACAAAAAAAATTAAGCCTAATTTTAAAACCATTGGTCCTAAATATGGCAAGCAAATGAAAGCCATTGCAGGAATGATTAATCAATGGGGAGAAAAGGAAATTGCCGAAGTTGAAGCCAATCAAGGATGGACGGGCACATTAGATGGTGATAAAATTAAATTGGATATCAATGATTTTGAAATCCTCACAGATGATATTCCAGGCTGGTTATTGACCACTGAAGGTGGAATAACTGTTGCACTCGATGTTACAATAACACCCGAACTCAAGCAAGAAGGCATCGCAAGAGAATTGGTAAATCGCATTCAAAATTTCAGGAAAGAGGCTGGTTTTGAGGTAACAGATAAAATCCATGTTACCATAGAAACCACAAAGGAAATTGAATTGGCAACAACTTCAAATGCGGCATATATCTGTAGTGAGGTGCTGGCAACAGAAATCAGATTGAACAAAGCGGAAGGTAATGTTTATGAAGCCGATATTGAAACAGAAGGAGATGCTAAAATTGGGTTGATTAAAGTGTAGATCAACTATTTTTCTGCATAATAAATTGTTGTTACGCCCAAAAATTGTGGATAGAGTTTTACATTTTTAAACCCGATTTCTTCAATGATTTTTTTCAGTTCTTCTCCATAAGGAAAATGAATTGCCGAATCTGATAAATAACGATAAGCTTTTTTATCCTTTGAAAATATTCTTGCCAATCGGGGCATAATGGATTTGGTATAAAAAAGATAGCCTCCTTTAATGATTTTATTTTTCGGGGTTGAAGTTTCCATAATAATCATGCAGCCATTATTTTTCAATACCCTATAAATCTCAGAAAGTCCTTTGGAAAGGTCTTCAAAGTTGCGAATTCCATAAGATACAGTTACGGACTCAAATGAATTGTCTTTATAGGTAAGGGCTTCAGAATTCTGCACTTCTGTTTTGATTCGATCTTGGAGGTTTTGCTTTTTGATCTTAGCATCCGCAATTTCGAGCATTTTTTTAGAAATATCAACGCCAACAATCTTTTTTGCCTCTGTTTTTTGAAATAAAATTGCCATATCTCCTGTTCCAGTGGCAATATCAAGAATATTTTTTGGGTTTTTCTTTAGTAGTAATTTGAGTACATTTTTTTTCCATCTTTTATCCATCCCTAAAGAAATCAGACCGTTGAGAAAGTCATATCTGTCAGAAATATGATCAAACATTTCTTCCACCTGTTCATTTTTACTTTTCGTAGAATTTTGGTTGGGTTTTATGGACTCTGAACTCATCTTACTTCTTTTTAGGGTGCAAATATAGGCTTTGTTGAGCAGAACAGAGCTATAGCTCGAATTATTCAACGTATTTTTTCTTTTGTAAACAGGACAATAGTCCCGTTAGAAAGAACAAAGTGGGATAGAATTTAGTTTTTGGATCGAATATGTTAATAGATAACGGATGAATACAGTTTGTGCACTCAACGCTATGTAGTGACCTTACCAACCAATCACAATTTTACCATTAACAGGTTGGGGATTTGCTTCAATAATGATTACGTCAGCTGGATCTTGTATCTTTTTAAATGAACGCGATGCAAATCGAAGTTTGTGTTTTCCTTTTCGGTTTGTAACAATTTTATAAACAACAGAAACAGGGGCTTTGTTTGTTTCTTGTCCTGGATCTGCCAATTGAAGAAATTTTTTCTCTATGGGTGGAATAGTTTGATTCTCAAAAATAATTTTGGCGTGTAAATAATCTTTGTCTGTATTGATAATTTGAATGTTACTCACGGGTTCTGCGTTCATTTCCCTTCCGTTAAGAATGAGTGTAAACTTGAGTCCATTCTCAGAATAAATCTCTAAGTCGTGAGCAATTTGGGCATTAACACTTGGAGCAAGAACTAAAGCGAACAATAAAATTGATAAAAACTGTTTCATATCATGAATAAATTAGTTGTATGCAAAGATAGGTTTTTTTTAGAGTTCTAATATGTATTTATGTTCAATTGAAATTATACATACTTTAAACAATATTTCTATTTGTTACAAGAATACACCCTCCTACTTTTTCACAGCGCTTAAAGTTGCTCTCTCAATCCCGTCGTCCATAAGAATAAATCTTTTGTCTCCTCCATTGGCATCACAACTAAAAAGACTAAATGGTGGTGGCGTATATAAACCAAGCACATGGAACAACAAGCGCTTTCCATCAGGAGTCCATGTTGGAACACCATTGACTTTCCCATCGTGCAAAACCAGTTTATCTTCTGAGCCATCGGGACGGCATTTATAGAGATCATGATTTTCTGGCCAATATAGATTTGCAAACGCACCTTTGCTGTAGGCAATCCAGTTTCCATCTGGTGACCAAGCGGGATCGTAACAATATAAATCATCATAAGTAAGGCGGATGGGGTTTTCCAATTCCATTGTAGAATAGTTCAGTGTAGCTTGATATATTTCAGCTTTATCCGGGTTAGTCGGGTCATTTAAGTCAGACGGCCCTACATATACAACCTTACTTCCATCGTTCGACCAAGCAGGATCTGTTGCATCATGTAAAAACTTTGAAACAATAACTGGATTTGTTCCATCGGCATCAAAAACAACCAGACGTCCACGTGGAACCATATCATTGATTGATGAGTCTTTGCATTTTGCACTTCCTAGTATTTTTGTACCATCTGGTGACCATTTGGCATGGGCTTGAAGTTCCCATCCGTAGGCACCTTTAGGAACTATAACATGTCCGTTGCTGCCATCGATATCGAAGACCATCAAATCACATTTTGTGTAAGAATTAGAACCCGCTCCTTTTGGAGATCGATAACATAAAAATTGAGTCTTGCTCGGGTTGACCTTAACCCACCAATAATCGTAACTATTATTGTTCGTTAGGTTGGTTTCTGTTTCTCCATCATAAGAATAAATTTGTAAATTATTATTTTCTTTTCTGTCATAATAATAAATCAAATTTGTAGTTGTATCTTTTACAAAATCATCTGTGTTTTCTGGTAGGGGATCAAGAGGATTTTCCTTTGTACAGGAAAACAGCACCAAAAGGGTAAAACAAATAAATAAGAGTTTTTTCATAATTGTATTGTAAGGTTAGTTTTCTCATCAGAGACTCAACTCTTTGGACTAACACAATATATAAATATATAAAGAATTTCCACAAATGAAGTTGACTGTATATTTTTGAGGTTACCCTTTGGGTTATGCTTCTTTTTCAGTAGTTTATGTGTTATCAAACTAAAAACTCAACCCCTTTAAACTTCTTTAATATTTCGTCTAAGGTCTGGTAAACTTCTTCCAAGTCAAAAGAAGTGACCAATTTTGTACGGTATGGTTTAACATGAGGGATACCTCTAAAATAATTGGCATAATGTCGCTTCATTTCTACGATTGCTAATTTTTCGCCTTTCCATTTAATGCTCATTTCTAAATGGCGCCGGGCAGCATCAACCCGTTGTTCTAATGTGGGGCGTGGCAAATGTTCTCCCGTTTTTTGATAGTGCTTTATTTCATTAAACACCCAAGGATAGCCTATTGCCGCTCTTCCAATCATCAATCCGTCTACACCGTATTTGTTTTTGTATTCCACTGCTTTTTCTCCACCGTTGATGTCTCCATTTCCAAAAACAGGAATTTTCATGCGGGGATTGTTTTTTACTTCTGCAATTAAAGACCAATCGGCTTGCCCTTTGTACATTTGAGAACGGGTTCTTCCATGAATTGAAATAGCCTCTATACCAACATCTTGTAAGCGCTCTGCTACTTCTACAATGTATTTTGTTTCTTCATTCCATCCCAAACGGGTTTTAACGGTTACGGGTAAAGAGGTACTTTTTACAATCTCTGCCGTCATTTTTACCATTTTTGGTATATCCTTTAAGATGCCTGCTCCACTGCCTTTTCCTGCAACCTTTTTCACGGGACACCCATAGTTAATATCGATAATATCGGGTTCGGACGCTGCTGCAATCTCAGTAGCTTCCTTCATGTGGTCAATATCATTTCCGAAAATTTGAATACCTATAGGTCGCTCATATTCATAAATATCTAACTTTTCACGACTTTTCACCGCATCGCGAATTAAACCTTCTGAAGAAATAAATTCTGTGTAAAGTACATCTGCTCCATTTTCTTTGCATAAAGCACGAAAAGGGGGATCACTCACATCCTCCATAGGAGCAAGCAATAAAGGGAAGTTCCCTATTTCTATGTCACGGATTTTTACCATAATGAATGCAAAAGTACATTGAAGATTAGAGAACACAAAATAAAAAAACAAAGTAGCCCACATTATTGTCTGTAAATCACGAATCTCATCCGCCATCCACAATCTACCATCCACCATCTACAATCTAAAATAATACGGGGTAAATTATTTCTTGTATGTCGAAACTGAAAAGTTCACTACCTCAAATAAATCCTTGATACCCTTTTGTTAATACTGGTCATCACCTCATAAGGAATTGTATTCAAACGTTTTGCAAAAGTAAACATATCGATATTTCTGCCTATAATTTCAACTTCATCACCAGCTTCACAAATAACATTGCTCACATCAACCATAATCATATCCATGCAGACGTTACCAAGTACAGGGCAGTCACAACCATTAATATAGACGGAGCCAATACCGTTGCCTAAACTTCTTCGAAAACCATCAGCATATCCAATCCGAAGCGTTGCAATTTTCATGGGGACTTTGGCTTTAAATTTACGACCATATCCAACCGTTTCTCCTGTTTGAATGGGCTTTATTTGAGAAATTGTGGTTTTCCATTTAATTGTTGGTAGGAGTTCGTCTTCTTGAGCAGTAGAAGTATATCCAAAAACACCAATTCCAAGACGCACCATATCAAAAGCAGCAATATCAGAATATTTGCTTGTGCCTTCACTGTTGAGAATATGGAAGAGTATTTTATTGTCAAAACCAGCTTGGAACTTACTTTTGATACGTTCAAATCGTTTTATTTGATGTAATGTATAATCACTATCTGGATTGTCTGCATCAGCGAGGTGAGAATATACACTCTTAATCTGTACTTGGGATTGCATACTTAATTTTTTAACCAATTCATCAATATCTTCCAAGTAAAACCCTAACCGATTCATACCTGTTTCCATAGTGATATGAATTGGGAAACGGGTAATATTTTCATGTTTTAATCGCAAACAAAGAGCATCAAGTTGAGCAAAAGAAACAATGGAAGGCTCCAAATTAAAACGGATTAAATCATCAAAGGCATTGATTTCTGTATTCATGACCAAGATGGGCAATGAAATTTGATTTTCTCTCAGTGTTGCTCCTTCATCGGTATAGGCTACTCCTAAATAATCAACATTTATTTGTTGTAGAAAATGTGGTAAATTGATGTCTCCTGTTCCATAAGAAGATGCTTTTACCATTACCAAAGTTTGTGTTGACTTTGGCACTTTATTTTGGAAAGTTCGAATGTTGTGTTCAATGGCCTTTAAATCAAACTCAACCCAGGTTTCATGTTTTCTATTTTTAAATAGAAGCACAATCTCTTTTAGCCTAGAGCGGTAAGAGCCTTTAAATAAGATGCTTGAATTTTTCACCTCCATCAGAGCCTTTGGAATATGATGGTCTTTAATGATGAATACCTTTTTGGGTTGATAGCTATTGACGATTTTTAAAATGGTTTTTTTGCGGTTTTCATTGACAAAAGAAAGGTCGAGTACAACAATTTTATCTTGTCTTTCATCGGAAGAAAATTGATAAGAAAGGGCTTGTTCTAATGCATCGATGTCAATATTGTAAGAGTCGTTGATGATTAAATTGCGGTCTGTCCCTTCAAATACTTCCATACGATTAGAAAGTGGAGGCAAGAGTACAGCCTTTTTGGTTAAAATTTCTTTTTCAACACCAAAAAAATGGGCAACATGCAATGCGATGATGCGATGGTTGGGGTAGGACAATTGTGAAAAATCGATTGCCGACCAATCTTCTGGATTGATCAATTCTGCATTGATTTTATTGCGGCGCAATTCACTTTTGTATGTATTTAGGGCAAAAGTAATATTGGCAAATTTGAACAATTTAAGATGTTCGGACGCATGTACTTTTTGCGATTCGAAATTGTCAGCATAATATTTCCCTACTCCAGTATACAATCCTAATGTTGGTGATACCATGTCTTCGATAAAGTCCATTTCATTAGGATGCGAAATATCGGCTTCAATAATGGCCAAATTGTATTCATGGGTCATCTCTAACAATGAAACAGCCACTCCAATTTGTGAATTAAAACTTTTAGGGCTCCGAAAAATTTGAAATTCTTCAGAAAGCAAGAAGTATAACCATTCTTTAAGTGTTGTTTTCCCTAAACTTCCTGTGATGGCCAGCACAGGATAAGAAAATTGATGCCTATGGTGTTTTGCCACCTTTTGTAGCGCCCGAAGAGTGTTTTCTACGGCAATTACCGTAGCGTCTTGAGGCAAGTCTACTTCCTGATGAACAACAAAATATCGAACGCCTTTATCATAAGCATTTTGGACATAATCGTGTCCATTTCTCCGACCTTGTAAAGCAAAAAAAGCACTGTTTTCCACTAAATTGATGGAGCGGGTGTCGTAATAAATAGTATTTATTGTTTGTTCAGAATATTGATTTTCTTTTCCATCAATAATTTTGACAAATACTTTATGTTTGAGGTTTAAATTCAATGTTCAATTTTATTATAACACATCCTACAAAGCGGATCATACTCATCCACAGCACCCAAAAACACTTGTTCTTTATCTTTTGTTTTTCGGTGAGAATATTGGGCTAAGCTACCACAAGATGTGCAAATAGCATGAACTTTCGTAACATATTCTGCCGATGCCATTAAAAGAGGTATTGGACCGAAGGGCTTAGCCTGAAAATCCATATCAAGTCCTGCACAAATTACACGTACCCCTTTTGCTGCCAACTGGTTCACAACATCAACAATTTCTGTATCGAAAAATTGGGCTTCATCAATGGCGACAATACGCTGATTTCTCCATTCTTTAAGAATGTCTTTTGAGGAGGAGACCTGAATGGCATCAAATAGAGAGCCATTGTGACTGACTACTTTTTCCTCACTGAATCGCGTATCGATTTTTGGTTGAAATAAAATTAATTCTTGTCCTGCAAATTCTACCCGTTTTAAGCGTCGAATTAATTCTTCTGTTTTACCAGAAAACATCGATCCACAGATTACTTCAATCCATCCTCGGTGTTTACCATCTTCGGGAAATTGCTCTAAAAACATACGCTTTAATTGATTTTCATTCAAAAATACAAACCTTCAAAAATGTTTGGGTTCTTTTTACCGAGAAGTAATTAAAAGTTATCCACGATTCAAAAATAATCTCATGAATTATACAGATTTATAGGAAGATTGCCTAAAAATTTATTTTGTTTATGCCTCCGAGACTTAATGAGTGTTTGGTCGGAAACAAGCACAAAAGGATCAGATTGAATATTGTACAGGCTTTCTTGTTGTTTATAAAAGGATGAATGACAATCAAATCCAAAAGTTTCGTAAATACGGAATAAGAAAAAACTATAGTGGAGTTTAGAAACCACTTTAAAAAAACGGGGTGGAACCGAAGAATAATAACTTTTAGGCCTAGTTGCTAAAAGTAAAACAGTTATAAAACGGGATGTCTTTTGAGGCTCCCGTTTTTTTTATCAAAAGCAGATTCTTCCTCCACATTTATCAATTATCTTTGCGCTTTAAAAGAGCTTATTCTTAAAGAACCGACATACCGATCTATATGGAAACTGGCTGTTCCTGCCATTTTTGGTGGAATTGTTGAACCTGTATTATCCTTAACTGATTTGGCAGTAGTGGGAAATATTGGTTATGATGGTTTTGCTCAAAACAATGAGAACCTTTCTGCTGTTGCAGCAGTGGGTATTGCAGGGAGTTTAATTTCTGCTTTAGTTTGGGTCTTTGCGCAAATGAAAAGTGCGATTTCAGCAGTGGTTTCTCAGGCTTATGGTTCTCGAAAAATGAGAAATATGGCAAGTTTAATTCCTCAAATGATATACTTTAATGCTGCTGCCGGAATTATTACTTTATTTATAGCTTATTTTTCTTCTGCCTGGATTTTTGAGCATTTGCTTTCTGCAAGTGGAGCAATTTTGATGGATGGCACGGCTTATTTTAATATTCGCATCCTTGGTTTTCCTTTAACATTAATTACGTTTTCGGTTTTTGGTGTATTTCGCGGTGTTCAAAACACTTGGTGGGCTATGGTAATTTCTATTGCTGGAGGAAGTGTCAATGTTTTACTCGATTTTATGCTGGTGCTTGGTTGGGGAGGGCTCAATGCTCCGATGGGTGTTGAGGGTGCTGCTATTGCGAGTGTTGTTGCTCAAATTGTAATGTTTGTTCTTACACTTTATTTCTTGTTGTTTAAATCTAAAATTAAATTGTTTTATTCCTTACGGATGAATCCTCAATTTATGGAGCTTTTAGGCATTACAGGCAATCTCGTATTGCGTACAGTAACTTTAAATGTTGCTTTAATGCTTACCCATAAATTTGCCAACATGTACGGCACTGTTCAGGCCGCCACGCATGCAGTAATCCTTAATCTTTGGTTGTTTTCAGCATTCTTTTTGGATGCGTTTGCCACTTCTGCTAACGCACAAGCTGGGAAGTTTTTGGGCAACAAGAACAGTGACGCTATGCGGCGAAACTTGAGTAGACACCTACAATTGAGCATTGGTGTAGCTTGTGTTTTGGCTGTTTTAGTGCTGGTTTTTGACCAACCTATTATGCATTTATTAATTGATAATGATGCGGTTTGGGAGATGTATCCCAAAATTTTGCCTCTATTTGCGATCTGTTTGGTTGCCAATTCTCTTGCGTTTACCCTTGATGGAATTTTTAAAGGAATGGGAAAGGCTAGATTTTTAAGAAATTTACTCTTTATTTCCACAGCAGTCGGGTTTTTGCCTGTATTGCTTATAGGACATTTTTGGTGGCCTGGATTGCAAACTATTTGGGTGGCAATTATTGTTTGGATGTTCTTTAGAGGGATTATTCCTTATTTTTATTTTAAACGGAATTTGAAGTTTTTTATCGTAGAAAAATAAGGCATTGGGTTTTGCTTATTTTTTAAAATGAGAGATTTTACTAAAAAACCTTGCACAGAAATTAAATTCGACTATATTTGTTCTTCTCATTTTTTAAATTCAAATTATTTCGAAAATGGCAAAAGAAAAAAACGATAAAACAAGATACTCAGATAAAGAATTACAGGAGTTTAAGGAGATAATTGAAAACAAATTGGCGGAGTCTCAAGAAGATTTACGCATCCTCAAAAATTCATTGTCATACAAAGATGATAATGGAACAGATGATACGGGTCGTTCCTTTAATATGATGGAAGATGGCTCCGATACATTATCTCGTGAAGAAATGGCTCAATTGGCATTGCGACAGGAGAAATTCATTGAGAATCTTAAAAACGCACTTATTCGCATTGAAAACAAAACCTATGGAGTTTGTCGAATAACTGGAAAATTAATTAATAAGGAAAGGTTGAAACTTGTCCCACATGCAACATTAAGCATTGAGGCAAAGAATCAACAAGACCGATAAACTCAAAAAGCCAATTGGGGTTGAAGAAAAGATATTTTATCATCTTTGGGGTGGTGTTTTTAGTGCTAATTGCAGATCAAATTGTAAAAATATGGGTAAAAACCCATTTTAGCTACGATGATCCAAGCGTTCCTCTTTTGGGAGATTGGTTCCGATTGAATTACGTTGAAAATCAAGGTATGGCCTTTGGAACTACACTTGGAGGAGGAATGTGGGGCAAGTTGTTACTGTCTCTTTTTAGAGTTGTGGCTATTGTTGCTATACTATTTTATGTCTTTAAACAGATTAAAAAGAAAGAGGTCTCGGTTGTGTTTCTCGTCGTTGCTGGATTGGTCCTTGCGGGGGCAACTGGCAATCTTTTTGACTCTATGTTCTACGATTTTATTTTCCCTGATTATTTTGATCCTTGTGTCTCGTACAATCAGGTACACAATTCAGGACTTTGGATGGATTGCTCCTATTATGGCTTTACAGAGCAAGTTGAAGTACGACACAGGGGATTTTTATTTGGGAATGTAGTGGATATGTTCCAGTTTAATGTTTTGTGGCCTTCCTGGATGCCTTGGGTGGGTGGAACACAAGTCTTTTCGGCAATATGGAACATATCAGATGCTGCAATTTCTGTAGGTGTAATCATTGTACTGTTTCAACAAAAAGTGTTTTTCCCAAAGTCTGAGAAACAAAATATCAGTAATGAAGAAACACATTCTGATGAAAATCAATAAATTTGGTGAATAGTTATTAATCGGTTTAAAAAAACAATAAAATGGATTCTTCTCAAAGCATGTTGCTCGGATTTATGATTTTAATTAGTGTGATTGGTTTGGCCATTTTAACATACGCTATTGTAACAATGCGAAAAAAAAACAAGAAAAACCGTAAAAAATAAATTGAGCTGATTCTATTTTATGGTACTATCAACGCTAGACTATGTCATCATTATCATATTTTTTGTTGCCGTTCTAGCAACAGGTCTTATAGTTTCTAAAAAATCTGGAAAAAATACAACGCAATTTTTCTTATCTGGTAGAAATATGCCTTGGTGGTTGTTGGGCTTTTCTATGGTGGCTACAACCTTTTCTACCGATACACCAAACCTTGTTACAGATATTGTTAGAAACGAAGGTGTTTCAGGAAATTGGGTTTGGTGGGCATTTCTTTTAACAGGGCTATTGACAGTTTTTGTTTATGCAAAATTATGGCGCAGATCCAATGTAAAAACAGATATGGAGTTTTACAAACTGCGTTATGGAGGGAAACCATCAAAATTTTTACGGGGATTTCGTTCGCTTTATTTAGGCATTGCTTTTAATGTTTTGGCCATGTCGGGAGTCACCTTAGCAGCAATAAAAATAGGGCAGGTGATGTTAGGGGTTTCTTCACTGGAAATTGTTCTTGTAGCAGGAACAATTACTGTTTTATTTAGTGCTGTCGGTGGATTTAAAGGAGTGGTTTACACAGACTTTATTTTATTTTTTGTCGCTATGGGCGGAACCATTGCCGCAGCATATTATTTGGTGAATCTACCAGAAGTCGGGGGTTTCGCGGAACTTATTACACACAATAATGTTAAGGATAAAATTGATCTCTTGCCCAGTTGGAGTGATAAAGATAAACTGATAAGCATTTTGATTATTCCGCTTGCAGTGCAGTGGTGGAGCTCATGGTATCCTGGGGCAGAACCTGGGGGAGGAGGATATATTGCACAGAGAATGTTGGCCGCAAAAAATGAAAATCATGCTGTTGGTGCAACTTTTTTTTTCAATGTCATGCATTATGTTTTGCGTCCTTGGCCTTGGATTATCGTTGCCCTAGCATCATTGGTCGTTTTTCCTGATATAGCAAGTATTCAATCAGCTTTCCCCAATGTGGAGGCGGGAAATTTAGGACAAGATTTGGCTTATTCTGCTATGTTGACGCTACTTCCCGCTGGGTTGATTGGACTTATGCTTGCATCTTTAGGTGCAGCTTATATTTCAACCATTTCCACGCATTTGAATTGGGGCTCTTCTTATATTGTAAATGACTTCTATAAGCAACACATCAATAAAAAAGCAAGTGAAAAAGAATTGGTTCGTGTTGGAAGATTATCTACAGTAGGACTCATGATTGTGAGTACATTAATTGCTTTGATGTTGACCAATGCCAAACAAATTTTTGATATTATTATCATGTTCGGTGCTGGTACGGGTCTGGTTTTTATTTTGCGCTGGTTTTGGTGGAGAATCAATGCGTGGAGTGAAATCTCAGCCATGTTTGTTTCGGGTGTAATTTCGGTGTTGTTTAGCTTTACTCCTGTTGGAGAATGGCTGTTTGGAATACCAATAGAAAATGGTTCTTTTCAGGGAGGGGTTTTTCCACATTGGTTACAGTACCCGATTTTGGTTTGTACAACTACAATCTTGTGGATAATTGTAACTTTTATAACACCGAAGGAAAACAATGAAACGTTATTTGGTTTTTATAAAAAAACACAGCCAGGTGGACCAGGTTGGAAAAAGATAATAAAACAAGCTGAAATTGAAAAGAAGACCATTGTTTCTTCAAATGCAGAATGGACAGTTCCTACAGGTATCATGGCTACAATAACAGGAACAATTGCGATTTATGGTAGTTTATTTGCAATCGGTAAATTCCTTTATGGAGAATATATAAAAGGAGTTATCTTTCTCGGTGTAGCTATATTGTTTTCTATTCTCATGTTGCGGTTCTGGAAAAAATTAAGAGGAAGCTTTACAGCGTGAAAATGAGAACAGAAGCGGGGATTGCTCTTTGGGTTTACAGCATTCATAATTGATCAATTCTCTAATTCGTAACTCTCAATTGACCCATTCGTAATTCAACAATTCGTAATTCTTAATTCCCCCATTCGTAATTGATTAACTCTCTAATATTTAACAAAAACGTTTTTGGGTTCTGTAAAGAAATTCATTGCTTCCCAACCTCCTTCCCGGCCAATGCCAGAGGCTTTAACACCACCAAAAGGGGTACGCAAGTCTCTAACCAACCATGAATTGATCCAAACGATTCCTGCTTCTACTTCATTGGCAACACGATGTGCACGTTGTAAATCATTGGTCCAAATCGTTGCGGATAAACCATAAACAACAGAATTGGCCATTTTTAAAACTTCTTCCTCTGTCTCGAAAGGCATGATGGTAACAACAGGACCAAATATCTCTTCTTGATTGGTTCTACAATTATATGGCAATCCTTCGATAATAGTCGGTTCAATATAATATCCATTTTCATGTGGAGCATCTAATTTTACTTGATTTCCTCCAGTAAGAATTTTCCCTCCTTCCTCTTGAGCCAAATCGATATAATGCAATATCTTTTCCATGTGAGGCTGGGAAACGATTGCTCCTAAATTGGCTTTTGGATCCTTCGGATAAGAAACTTTTAGTGTTTTGGTTTTTTCAATAAATGCTGATTTGAACTTTTCGTATATTCCTTTCTGTACGAATATACGCGAACCACATAAACAAATCTCCCCTTGATTAGAAAAGCTAGAATGAATTGTTGTTGATACCATCTTCTCAAAATCACAGTCATCAAAAATAATGTTGGGATTTTTCCCGCCCAATTCTAAAGATATCTTCTTAAACATTGGACCCGCTATGGACGAAATTATTTTTCCTGTTTGAGTGCCGCCAGTGAAAGAAATAGCTTTAACAGAAGGATGCCGTACAATAGCATCTCCTGCATTATTTCCATACCCATGAACAATATTTAATACCCCCTTTGGAAAATGAATATCATCCAATACCTTTCCAAGCAAATAGGCCGTATAGGGAGTCACCTCAGAAGGTTTTGCAACCACGCAATTGCCTGTTGCTAAAGCAGGAGCAATCTTCCAAGAAAATAAATACAAGGGAAGGTTCCAAGGGGAAATACATCCCACTACACCCAACGGCTTTTTTAATGTATAATTAATTCCAGAACCTACAGTGTGGTGTGCATTAGATTCAAAATGTTGAATGCCTGTAGCGTAAAACTTAAAATTAGATACGGCCCGGGGAATGTCAATCTTACTTGCCAGATTAATGGGTTTTCCATTGTCACGACTTTCTGCCTTTACAAATTCATCCATTCTTTGGGCAATACCATCTGATAACTTCATTAACCAATCGCCCCGTTCCTCGTCACTTAAGCCCGACCAACTTGGAAAAGCTTGCTGTGCAAATTTAACGGCTTCTTCAACATCTTCTTTTTGTGAATCAGGGATTTGTGAATATACAGTACCTGTTGAAGGATCAATGTTATTAAAGTACTTTCCTTCTTTTGGAGCCACAAATTGACCGTTGATATAATTTTGAATCTTTTCCATAGGGATTTGAATTGCTTCTTTTTTTTAGATGTTTTTCAATTGTGTAAAGGTATAAAAAATGAAGGATAAATTTCCATTTTATGAACAAACCCCAACTATTTATAGGTTGCCGTGATGAAAAGACAATACCGCAATCAAGACAATTGTTTTTCTTGAATTAAATTTACTTAGTTTTTTTAGTTCTTAAATAAGAAAACTAAGTAAAATTATTTGTATTTTTGCCCCCGTGAAAAGAAAACAAGAAAATATTGAGCAGCTTTCCGAAAAGAAAATGAAGCTTATTGAGGAAATAGGTGTTTTCTTCAGTGAGCAAGGAATGAAGCCTTCTTCTGCACGAATTGCCGCTTTATTATTGGTTTCTGATAAGGTAGAATTGACCTTTGATAAAATCAGAGAAATCTTGAATTTAAGCAAGAGTGCAACCAGCAATGGACTCAATTTTCTGCTTTCCACAAAAAGGATTGAATATGTGAGAAAAACACATGATAGAAAGCGTTATTTCCGTTCAAAAATTGAAACTTGGAAAGATTCTTTTGTAGAGAGTTTTAACTTTCTCATCATTTTCACAGAGTTATTAGATAAAGTTCGGGAAGTTAGGTCTGATGACACAAAAGAGTTCAATACTGCTCTAGATGAACTTGTGAGTTTTATGAAATATGCTCAAATCGAGATATCGGCGATTTATGAAAGGTGGCAGCAAGATAAAAATTTAAAATAATTTAAATGAGAACAACTATTTTATTCATGGTTTCATTGTTAACAACGGGTTTGTTTTATGCCCAAAACGGTGAAATGAGCTTGAAAGATTGCCTGAATTATGGATTGGAAAACTCTCCCAGTACCATTTTGTCTAATAATGAGATAGAGATGATTACCTACAACAAAAGGGAAGTGTATCAACCGTATTTGCCCACGATTAATATAAGCGGTGGAATTGATTATAATGTTAAACTTCCAACAACGATTATTCCCGCATCGGACTTTGGGTTTGGGCCTGGAGCTGAAGATTTAGAGGTGAAAATGGGGCAACCTTATGGAAATAGTGCAACGGTACAACTGGAACAAAAACTCTATGATCAAGCAGCGATTGTTGGAATGGGAGGAATGAAAACTTATGAAAGATTGTCCATTTTAAAATCTTCAAAAATCACAGAAGATTTGATGTATAACATTGCCATGGCATACTACCAAGTACTGACTGTGAATCAGCAAATTGAGTTACTGAAAGACAATCAGAAGCAATATGAGGAACTGGACAGAATAATGAAATTAAGATTGGAAAAAGGAGTAATTCAGGAAATTGATTATAATCGAATAAAAGTAGCTTACAACAATATCAGTTCAAAATTAAGCCTTGCTCAAACATCAAAAGATATGGTAATAAACCGATTAAAAGTTGTAATTGGAATGCCTTTGGATGCAGATTTAGAAATCAAAGAAGATATATCTTCAATTAAAACAACTGAACTTCCAGAAGAAACAGC
Organism: uncultured Fluviicola sp.; assembly: GCA_964585545.1. Classification (GTDB taxonomy): domain Bacteria; phylum Bacteroidota; class Bacteroidia; order Flavobacteriales_D; family Crocinitomicaceae; genus Brumimicrobium. The sequence continues at coordinate 82,196 of CAZPDT010000009.1, read as the reverse complement.
TATAGACATTACCAATCGTTTAGATTATAAAATCAATCAAACCAATATTGAATTACAATCGTTACAAACAGAGGTGTTTAAGAATTCGTACTATCCAACGCTTAGTGCTTATGCGAGGTATGGGGTAAACTCATACAGTAAAACATTTAGAAAATCATGGGATAAATTTTATGACTTTTCTACAATTGGATTGAAACTGACCATTCCTATTTTCAATGGTTTGAAAATAAATACCAAATACAACAAACAAAGGATTCAGTTGGAGAACTTAAAGGCACAAACAAAGATGCAAGAAGAAAATTATAAAGTCGAGTCCATGAATTCTCAAGCACAGTTAATTGAAGCACACACAAGCTATAAGATTGATTTAATGAATATGGAATTGGCACAAGAAGTTTACGAAACAACCAATCTATCCTATCAAAAAGGAGCGGCTTCGTTATCCGATTTCCTAAATGCAGATTACAGTTATAAGGAAGCCCAGTCGAACTATTTAACATCATTAGTAAACATGTTGTCTTCACGGTTAGACTTCGAGAAATCAAGAGGTAATTTATCAAACTATTTACAAATTAAAGAATGAAAAAAAGAGGAATAATAGCAATCGTTATCACCGTTGTTGCAGTTGTACTTATTATAATTAAGTTAAGCGCAAACAAGAAGATTATAGAGGAAAATAAAGAAGTTGTAGACCGCTCTCATATTCCTGTTACTGTACGGGTTGCATCTGTAAAGATGTTGCCGCTAAACACAAACATTAGTCACTCAGCAATAGTAGAACCCAATGAGGTTGCAAATGTAGCACCCAGTGCTTCTGGAAAAATAGTGTCGCTTTCTATAGAATTAGGGACGAAGGTTTCTAAAGGTCAAGTGATTGGGAAAATAGATACGAAGCTATTGGACGTCCAAAAGGAAAGTCTTCAATTAACCGTAAATAAGTTAAAACGAGATTATGAAAGGAATAAAGACTTGTTTGAGGGGAATGCGCTTTCTGAATCGCAATATTTAGATTCCAAATACGCTTATGAATCTAGGCTTTTAGATTTGAAGCAATTAAAGCAGCAAATTGATGACTCATATATTAAGTCTCCATTAACAGGTACAATAACCAGTAAAAATAATATCAAGGGGGAATTTGTTTCAGTGGGCACACCAATTGCCACCGTTGTTGCAACAGATTTGCTGAAAATTTATGTTTTTCTGAACCAAAGTGAAGTGCGATTTATTGATAACGGGGATACCGCAACAATTACCACAGCAATGATGTCGACTAAAGTATTCAAAGGAAAGGTGAGCTATATTGCACCAAATGCAGACAATAATTACAACTATAAAGTTGAGGTGTGGGTCAATAATAAAAAGTATCCTGATTTAAGAACAGGAACTTACGTGAATGTCGCGTTTAACATCGAATCCGATCAAGAAGTACTTCAAGTACCGAAAAAAGCATTGGTTGGCGGAATAAAAGATGCGTATGTATTTGTACAGAATGGAGATAGAGCCGAAAGGAGAACTATCCATGTTGGTCGCGAGAACGGGCAGTACATTGAGGTTGTCGAAGGACTGAAAGCGAATGAAAAGGTGGTAATAGATGGCCAAATCAACATTGTAGACAATAGTTTAATCCAAGCAAAAGAAAGTAAATAATTATGGCTTCAATTACAGAGGTTTCGATAAAACGTCCCTTACTGATTACAGTAATCTTCATTTGTTTAATACTATTTGGTTTCATTAGTTATAACAAATTGAATTATAACTTACTGCCAAAGTTTGATATTCCTGTGGTACTGGTTCAAACAGTATATCCTGGAGCATCAGCAGAAGAGGTGGAAAACAGTGTAACCAAACACATAGAAGACGCTGTCTCATCTATAGAGGGGTTAAAGCACATCAACTCTTCTTCTAGAGAAAATGTTTCAATAGTTACAGTGGAGTTGCAGCAAGGGGTTGACCCCGAAAAAGCCCAACTTGATGCAGAACGGAAAATCAGACAAATCATTAATTTATTGCCAGACTTTATCGATGAACCTATTGTTTCTCGATTCTCATTGGATGATTTGCCCATTGTTAAGTTAACCGCAACCTCCGACCTTTCATCAACAGATATGTATGATTTGATTGATTTGAAGGTAAAGCCCATCTTAACAAATGTACCAGGAGTCGCACAAATCAACTTAGTGGGAGGAACTGAAAGAGAAATTGAAGTTAAACTCGACAATGAAAAATTATCAGCCTATAACATTAGTGCTGTCCTCGTCCAAGGTCTTATTGCGCGAGCAGGAATGTCTTTCCCAGCGGGAAAAATTGAAAGTGACAAGGCCCAATATACGTTGCGATTAGATGCTAAATTAACAGATTTATCGACTTTAAAAGATTTAATTATTAGGCAAAATCCCGATGGGTCGAGGATTCTATTAAGTGATATTGCAACCATTCTCGACGGTCAGGAGGAAGCTTCAACTTTGAATCGCATCAATGGTCAACCCGGTATTGGAATCGAGATTTTAAAACAAACTGATGCCAATACGGTATCCGTTGCAGAGGGAATAAAGGAAAAATTAGAGAATTTAAAAACCCGTTATAAAGACATTGATTTCAATTATGTGATTGCATCAGACCAATCGATTTTTACCCTCGCAGCGGCAGATGGTGTAATGACAGATTTGTTCTTGGCTGTATTAATTGTAGCTGCCGTAATGGTCTTTTTTCTTCATTCTGTTCGGTCTTCGTTGTTTGTCTTGGTCGCAATTCCTTCAGCCTTAATTCCTACTTTCGTTTTGATGTGGGCTTTTGGGTTTTCATTGAACTTGATGACTTTAATGGCCATGTCAATGGTGGTTGGTATTTTGGTCGACGACAGTATCGTTGTACTGGAGAATATTTACCGACACATGGAAATGGGAAAACACAAGAGAATTGCTGCCCTAGAGGGGCGTAATGAAATTGGTTTTACTTCACTGTCGATTACTTTAGTGGATGTTGTTGTGTTTGTTCCTCTTGCACTTTCTTCAGGCTTAATTGGTAATATCTTGCGTCAGTTTTCATTGGTTGTTGTATTCTCGACTTTGCTTTCATTGATCGTTGCTTTTACGATCACCCCACTTTTGGCTTCTCGCTGGGGAAGGATTGAACAATTGACAAAAAATACTTTATGGAGTAGAATCAATCGTTGGTTTGAAAGCATTATTGATGCCATTAGAGACCTTTATGTTGTTTCTTTAAAGTGGACGCTTAGACACCAATGGATTACGGCAGGAATCATCACTACATTATTCGTATTAACCGTTATTTTACTTCCCCTAAAAGGCTTTATCAGTCCAACTTTTATGCAACCAGCAGACCGGGGTGAATTGAGCTTACAAATTGATTTATCTCCTGAAAATACGTTATCGGAAACCAATCAAACTGTTGAGAAAATTGAATCAATGTTGTTGCGAAATCCAGACGTTGTTAAAGTATTTTCTAATGTTGGAACACAAACAGGCGAAGCTGCTACAAATGCAGCGGCCAATAGTAACTTGGCTGAAATTACCGTAACATTGGTAGATAAAAATGAGAGAGATTATTCAGTTGAAGAATTTTCTCAAAGGGTTCGTGACTCTTTACAAAGCTATGCAGGATTAAAACTTGTAATTGCAGCTACTGGTTTGGTGGGAAATGATGTGCCTATACAAGTAGTTGCCCAAGGTACAGAGATGGACAGCGTCAAAAAGGCGGCCGCAATCTTATTTGATATTGTTAAGGAAGTTCCAGGAACTGATTTTGTGAGGTATTCTACAAAAGCACCGAAAAAAGATATTGCTATAGACATTGATCGTGTTAAAGCCTCTATGTATGGTTTATCAGTTTCGGAAATAGGCTCCAGTGTTCAACTCGCATTTCAAGGAAACGATAAAACACGGTTTAAAGATCGTGGAGAGGAATACAACATCAACATTATGCTAGATAAAGCGGATCAAAATACCATTAGTGATGTGCGTAATTTAACACTGCAGAATCAGCAGGGCAGCACGGTTTTCTTAAAAGATGTAGCCTCTATTTATGAGGTTGAAGGACAGTCTGTTAGAGAAAGGACAGACCGAATGTCATCAATGAAAGTCTATGCTGCAACGGTCAACCGTTCTTTAGGAGATATTGTGGCGGATATTGAAGATCGATTAGAAAAAGCAGATTTCCCGCTAGGAACGGATGTTCATTTCTTAGGGGCTGCGGAAAATATGAAGGAATCAATGTCCAGTCTTCTGATGTCTTTAGGAATTGGTATTTTGTTGATTTACTTTGTAATGGTGGGATTGTATGAGAGTGTTTTATCACCTTTTGTGGTATTGTTCTCCATTCCTGTATCTTTTGTAGGTGCCTTCTTAGCATTGGCGCTCACGATGAACCAATTGTCTATATTTGCTATGCTTGGTTTGATAATGTTGCTGGGACTGGTGGCAAAAAATGCGATATTAATTGTTGATTTTGTAAACAAAGAAATAGATGGAGGAAAACCTGTCTTTGATGCATTAATAGAAGCAGGGAAAGACCGTCTTCGTCCAATTATGATGACTACTTTGGCAATGGTCTTCGGAATGTTGCCAATTGCCTTAGCAACAGGGGATGGTGCCGAAGTGAAAAACGGAATGGCTTGGGTGATTCTTGGTGGATTAACTTCCTCTATGATTTTAACTGTATTCCTTGTTCCCGGAGTTTTCCTTATGTTCCAAAACATTAAAAACTTTTTCAGAAAAGGAGGAAAGAAAAAAATAGTGATTGAAGAACAAAAGGAAATCGATTCATAAACCCTTATTTTGGGGCTGCCACAAAGTAATATTCTTTATTGGAATCAAAGAGGGCAACAAATTGTTCAGAAGGCAGTGCTTTTTCTTTTTTAATATAGGATTTTAAGGTGTAGATGTCCAGCTCCAAATTTTTGGTTACAAAAGCGTATAAAGTTGCGGGATCTGTTCCATAATAATCACTTCCTCCTTTTCCACATTCAAAGAGGACAATGGGTTGGTTTCTTTTTAATAATTGCTGTGCTCCTTTGAGCACACCAAATTCACCTCCTTCAACATCGATTTTTACAAAATGAATTTTTTGATCTTGAGGGATAATTTCATCAAGCGTTTTTACAGGCACTTGTATTTTTTCAATTTCTGGATGTTTAATGTCGTACTTTCGTTCTTTTATTCCACTATAAGCAGGAGCATTTTTCACCAAATTGAATTGGGTTGTTCCACTTTGATCGGATAAAGCATAGGGATATATTGTTGCCAAATCTTTGTACTTGTCCTCTAATTTCTCGAACAAATAAGGAATGGGTTCAAATCCATAATGCTTGCCTTCTGGTGCATAATTGAGCATTAAATCTAATATTTCGCCCTTGTGGCATCCTATATCAATACAGTTGCTCTGAGGAACAAGAGCATTTTTCAATATGCTTCTTGTTAATCTGTCATACTCAAGATTTTTTGTTAAATCCAAATGCAAATCGATAAGAAGTTCTCTAATAGCATCTTTTAAAGCCATTTTGAATGGAAATATTAGTTTGTGTATTGTTGGAGCAAATATATTGTTTTTACTGCTTTATAAAACACAATCAGATTTTATTCTTCTTTATAAGTAGATTTTTTTAAATTGAGCAATATTGACCACAAAAATAAAAGAAGAGGTTTAACTTTGTAGAATCGGAAAGTCAAATGGAAATCAAAACAATTGTTTCGGAATTACAGGACTTGCTGCGGATTGAGGAAAAGGCGCAGGAGCAAAAGTTTTTTGAACAAGATACATCCCTTAAAGAATTGCGAAAGGAAGGTGTGATTATCCACCCATTAAAAATTGTAAACAAAACCTTTGGGTTCAATGATCAACCTGTGGTAACGGTTTCTTATTTTGTTCCTGAAGGGCTTAACTTTTCTTTTTTCAGTCAGGGAACTCCTGTTTCTTTATTCCTTTCTTCGTCAAATGAGATTTGTAATGGACAATTGCTTTCAATTTCTGATAGAGCAGCAGAGGTTGTACTTTTTTCTAACGATTTCCCTGATTGGATAGATGAAAAAGACATTGGACTTAAAAGGTTGCCCGACAGTCGCTCTTTTCAAATGATGCACGGCGTTTTAAAACGAATTCAAAAAGGGGAGAACAAAAATTTAACCCAGCTATTTGAAATTGTTTATGGAATTCGAGAGCAAGACAGTTTGGAAATTACTTCAGATGAGACGCAATTGGATGGGCGACTCAATAAGTATCAAATAAGTGCAGTGAATAAGGGTTTAAAAAAAGAGGCTGTTCAGCTCATTCACGGCCCTCCAGGTACGGGAAAAACCACAACAATTGTTGCTTTAATTCAAGCGTTAAGAAAACAAAAACAAAGCATTATTGCCTCTGCTCCAAGCAATGCTGCAATCGATCATTTGGCAAAACAACTTATAGATAAAGGGTTAAAAGTGTTGCGTTTGGGAAACACGGCCAAAGTCAATTTAGAAGTATGGAAACACACCCCAGAGGGAATTTTGAGTCAGGAGAAACACAGTAAAAAGCTCAAAAGACTGAAAATTCAAGCTGCGGAGTACCGGAAAATGGCACAACAGTACAAACGCAATTTTGGAAAAGAAGAGCGTGAACAAAGAAAGCGTTTGTATAAAGAAGTGAATGCTATACGCGACGAAATAAAAGCCTTAACGGATTACTATCTCACCCGTTATTTTGACGCAGCCGATGTTGTTTTAGGTACTCCTGTCGGGTTAATGCATCCATTGTTAAAAGACAAAAAATTTGATGTTGCTTTTTTAGATGAAGCAGGACAATGTATTGCACCTTTTGCTTGGCTTGTTTTTGAGAAGGCCGATCGGATCATCATGAGCGGAGATCACTTTCAATTGCCACCAACAATAATAAGTGAAGAGGCTTCCAATAAGGGATTGTCTGTTTCTGTTTTGGAACAAGCGATTAAGACCGGAATTAAAAGTCATCTTTTACAAATTCAATATCGTATGACGCCTGAAATCGCAGGATTTTCATCGCGATACTTTTATAAAGGGAAATTAGAAACTTCGGCTTTATCCAACCCAGAATCCTTGGTGTTTTACGATACTGCTGGGGCAGGATTTGATGAAAAAAGACAGGGAAACAGTCGGAGTTTATCCAATCCTGAAGAGCTTCAAATAATTGAAAAAAACTATAAAAACTGGTCAAACAAAGGACAATCTGTGGTCTTTATTTCCCCTTATTCGGCTCAGGTGGAATTGGCAAAGAAACAACTGAAGGACATCACAATAAGCACAATTGATGCATTCCAAGGACAAGAAGCGGATGTTGTTATCATAAGTCTTGTGCGCAGCAATCCTGATGGAAAAATAGGTTTTTTATCGGATCATCGAAGAATGAATGTGGCCATGACCCGAGCGAGAACAAAGTTAATTGTAATTGGCGATTCCACAACGCTTTCAGGAGACAAATTCTATGAAACGTTTGTACAATACACCGAAGAAATAGGCGCATATAGAAGTGTGTTTGAATTAATGGATTATTCGTAATTCTCTAATTCGTAATTCCCTAATTCTCCAATAAACAAACACTACTGAATCGAATCCAACAGTGCTTTGCGTTGTTCTTCTGCCCATGCAGCCACTCTTTCAAACTGTTTTTCACTCATTTTAGCATCTTCATGCATCCAGAGATACGATCGAATAGGCATGGTATGGTTGTCCATTTCTTTTTTAATTTCTTTGAATTTTTTAGCTGCTTTTTTAGATGGATATTTGGCAAATTCAGTAAAGTTTAATTCGTCTTTGGCATCTTCAATATGTTTGTTCATCCACCAGCTAACAGGTTGAATATTGTAATACCAAGGGTAATTTTCAGTGTAATTGGAATGGCAAGCATAACAAGATTCATTCAAATCCATAAGGACATTCATTGGCACATCATATTTAAGGGCAATGTCATCTACAGGTTCGGCCTTTGAATAATTCTTTTTCGGTGTAAAAAACGGAAGCTGAATAATCAGTAAAACAACAACAATAGCGATTAATATTTTGACCCAAATTTTCATGATTCTCTTTTTTTGTAAAAATTGGAATAAAATATCATAATTACAAGTTTGGAATGGATTATTGTGTAGGTTGGGTTTTTAGACAGACTGACGTTAGCGCAAATGTAAACTCACCTTGGCAACTGCTCTAGAATAATTAAACAGAGTACTCTGGGAATATCCTCCGATTGTCATTTGCTTTTCAAATTTAGAGTAATGTGCTGCAAAAAATGGCACTTCATTCTTTGCTCTTTCAATAAGTGTTTTTGCACTATTGGGCTTGGGATTTAACCAAGCATACTTTTTTTTCCAAATCAATAACTTTTTGTTACTGATGTATACGGTAAGTTTTGTACTTTAGCTACCGAAGGTTGAGTTCAACCCGAGGCTATAAGCAATGCTTAATTTGTGCTATTTCGAAAAGCAGTTCTATATTTATAAAGTGAGTGCTAAACCGAAAATAGTTGCTTTTTTTTGACGCACTGCTCATACTACACGTACCGCTAAACGTTGCCACTCATTTGGGAAATGCTAACTAACATAGAAAATTCATAGAAGGTTTACTAGTTAGAGAAATATAAACGAAATTAGGAATGCTAAATTAAAAAAAGAAAAATGAATACCACGATTATCATTATGACCGCAGTTTTACTGCTCACATTATTTTCACCTTTTGGAGTTTATTATGGAGTGAAAATAGCTAAGAAAAAAGATTATAAAAACCATCGAAAAATCCAAAATATTATTTTTATAATTTGTGTTATCGGAGTTTTAACTTTAGAAGGTTTAATTAATTCATCAGGAGGGTCTGGAAGCTTAGCCTCTTCAAGTAATTTTTACAATACGAATTTCTTCAAAATTACTTTGTTCTCTCATATTATTATTGCAATTCTAAGTTATTTATTATGGACAAGTCTAATTATAATTTCCAACATTAAATACAAAAAAAGCCTTCCTGGAAAACTATCTAAATTTCACAAGGGATTAGGCTATGTTATTTTCGGTGGTTTAATTTATACAGCAATTACGTCTCTTGCAGTATATCTAATGACTTTAAACCTAATCTAAATGAAATTAATTCAAACATAAATAAAGCATGTGAAAAGAAAAACGGATGGCTAAAATATATATAAAAAAATAGGTAAAACAGTAATAAACTCAAGGCTTCCGGCTCGTATCAAATTTTGTGCTTAACCGAAAGTATAGTGCTTCGTAATTGCCTACTTTTCTTATACTAACCAATACCATCATCCTGCAAAAAACTTCAATTTTTACATCCATATAAATTGAAATATTTGTATCTTTGATAAAACAATAAATACAATGAAAAAATTAAATATATATCGAAAAGGAGGATTGAGAATTGCAATTGCTTTGTCTTTTTTCCTTTTTTCGTTTGGTGCTGTTGGGCAAAATGTAAAAACAGTTAAAGGTGAAATATTAGATCTGTCTTGTTATATGGGACCCGGAGCTAAAGGGAAAGCGCATAAAAGCTGTACGATAAAATGCTTAGAAAAAGGATTGCCAGCAGGGATACTTGGTCCTGACGGTAAAGTTTATTTGTTGATTGAAAATCATGATAAGTCAGATGCTTATAGAAAAGCAATTCAACATGGCGGTGAAACCGTTGAAATTACAGGGAGGGTTTTTAATAAAGGAGGTCTACAAAGTATATATGTAGAGAAAATTAAGATTTAAAAAGCCCTATCTATTGTCTTGCCCATTAGTTTTTAGTCATTCTGTTGGCAATTGCCTTGTTCAACGTTAAAATATCAGAATATTTTCTATTGGGTTTTGTTTTATGTGTGATAACCCTTACATTCGTCTGAATCAATTTATTAATGTTAAAAATTTTTTATTATGAAAATCAAAAATATTCAAAGACCAAGACTTGTTGGACTCCTTCTTGTAGGGGCATTAACAGCATTCTCTTTAACATCTTGCAATACAGGTGGCGGAGATCAAGGGAATGATACAAAGGCTGAAGAAAGCCAAGAGGCAACGACAGAAAACGCCGAAAACATAGAAGAAACAGCAACTTCTGAAACTGCGAGTAACCAACTTACTGGCGAACAAACCATAACAGGAGAAGTGCTGGATATGTCTTGCTACATGACAGGTGATGCCATGGGGAAAGGACACCAATCATGTGCTCAAGGTTGTTTGGATGGAGGTCTGCCAGCTGGAATAATGGCTGAAGACGGTCAGGTTTATCTTTTGGTAGAAAACCATGATTTGGCTGAAGCTTATGATGAAGTTATTAAACATGCTGCTCAAAATATTACAATTACTGGGAATATATATAGAAAAAATGGTGTACAAAGCATTACTGTGGAGAAGGTTGTAGCAGATAATGCCCAAGCAGAAGATGCATCAGCAGAAGGATAATAATTCCTTGCATAGAAAACTTTTGTAAGCGTCACAAAAAGTAAAATTATGTGGTTCATTGTGGATGTGTCAAAAATGTAGGACTGCTGCGTTATTGATACATCCACTTTTTTATGTACTAAACCCGCATTATTCATGAACCGAACTTGTGAGCTCAGCGAAGCTAATTTAATTTTCAATCTATTTTAGGCACAAGACTTAAAATAATATATGCATATTTCGCGAGGCTTGTAACGACGAATAGATCAAAATTAAATCAAAATCTTGCCAAATTATCAATACCCAAATTTGGGATTCTTAAAAAATGCTTGAAATACATTTAAACATATAACTATCAATCGTTAGTGGTTTTATATTTTAAGATTGGTGAACCGAGCTTGTGAGCTCATGAATACCAAGTACTATTTTAAAAAATGAATAATAATTCGGGCTAACCCTATTTGTTGTATGGTCTTCTTTGATTTTTAATTCAAACTATTTCTATGAAACATTTTTATCACCAACTTGCATTTATACTCTTTATTTTATTTCATTTACAAACTGGTGCTCAAAACCCAAACAATTATCAAGTTGTATCTCTTTGTAATTTGAACTTAAACCGTACTGCGACAAAACTTACATCAAGTGAACTCCAAACTGTAGATCCCGCCTATAAAGGATTTGTATGGAATACTGGAGACAATGAAACAGAAAAGTGGAGACCTCAAGGCATCACTGATATTCCTTTGGGTTGTAGGTCGTATATCGCGGTCAGTTGGTATGGAAGGAGTCAAGCGAGTTATTCCAATCGAGGAGCTCGGATTTCACTTGTTGATATTAGCGACATGAACAATATAAAATACAGACATATTCTGCTCGTTGATGAGAATTATAATGCATTGTCTGGCATTCATGCTGGAGGTCTTTTTTATAAAAATAACATCATATATATCCCTGATACCAGAAGCGGATCCAGCAAACGCATTTACGGATTTGATTTAACAGACATAAAAAAAATACCCTCTTCAGATCAGTCGAGCTTTTACAATTATGGATATATGGTAAAACGTGTTGAAACACATTATTTGCCCATTAAAGCCTCAACAATGTCTTATGATTGGGACAGTGATGAGATGTTGGTTGCCACTTTTGATAAAGCTTGCACGACGGGTTGTACATTTAACACCAACACCTTGTTTTCATGGTTTGACATTAATGGTGTAAGCAGCTCATCTTCCTATCATCAGCATTTTTTTGACAAAGCACAAGGAATGGCTTCAATGAATACTCCACAAAACCCCAATATAAAGTTAACTTGGTTTTCTTCTAGTTATGGAAGAAACAACAACAGCCATCTTTATGCGACACAGTATGACCGAAATCCCAACAACATTTCAGGTCAAACAGTCAATACAGCAGATTTGGATTATGCTACTTTTACATTTCCTCCAGGATTAGAGAACCTTCATATTACACAAGACAATCAAACATTATGGAGTTTAACCGAGTTCAATCCTAATGAAGGAACGGGAAACAATCGCTTTGTTTTTGCAATGCATATAGAGGACGTTCTCCCCCCAGGTGTTTCTTTGGATACAACACCACCAACAACTGATGTTTCTATTTCAAATGATTGGAAGACGGAGGATTTTAATGTTCATTTTACTGACTCAGATGAAATAGGAGGGAGTGGTATTGATAAGAGTTTCTATCAAGTACTTTATTATGATGGAACTTTATGGAGCGCCAATCCAACTCATGGATTTTTTAGCGATAATTATGAGGGAGCAAACATCAGTTCAAATTGGACGAGCACAGCAGGCATTTGGAGTATTTCAACGAATCAGACTTTAGAACAGACAGATGAGACAGCAGGAAACACTAATATTTATGCTTCACTTACGCAGAACCTTTCCAATGGCTATCTGTATACATGGAAAGGAAAAATAAGTGGAAATGACATCAACAAAAGAGCAGGATTCCATTTTTTCTGTAGTGATGCAACACAAAGTGAGCGAGGAGATTCATATCTGATTTATTTTAGAGCTGGTGGAAATCCGGATCCAAACAACAACAATAAAGTTCAAATTTATAAAGCTTCAAACAATATATTGACTTTAGAGAAGAACATCAGTTATACAATTAATGCAGACCAATGGTACAATTATAAGGTAGCTTATGATCGGGTAACTGGAGAAATAGTTGTTGAAATTGATGGAAACGTTGCTGTAAAATGGACAGATCCAAATCCTTACAGCGATGGCAATGCGGTATCTTTTAGAAATGGAAATTGCAACTATGAAGTTGATAACTTTAAGGTGTATCGGTCACGTTATCCAGACGTTACCGTTACTGTGGAACCTGGTACAAATACCGATATACCCTTTCAAAACCCTGACCCCAACACTCCTTCAGGGAAAGTCAAGTCTGTTGTAATGGATAGCGCAGGAAATATTTCTCCAGTAGATTTCCAATTTGTTGATGTTGATTGGACAAAACCCATAAATCTTGATGTCAATGATGGCTTAGGTTCAGATATTGATACAGTGTACAGCAATCTGTTACAAGGAAATTGGGGAACAGCAAATGACCCCCATTCTGGAATAGTCGAATATAAAGTGGCAATTGGTACTGCCGCAGGAACAGATGATGTTGTGGGGTGGGCGTCCAATGGAACAAGTACAACGCTTTCCAATATTGTTCCAGTATTGAATTATAATGAAGTTTATTATATTTCTGTGGCTGCTAAAAATGGAGCAGGTTTGATTGATACCGCTTCCAGTGATGGGCAGATTTATATTGAATCATTACAAGTGGAAGAAAATAAATTGCAAGAAATAGAAATGTATCCCAACCCGACTGTTGATCAACTTCAATTTACAAATTTATCTGGTCAGGCAGACATTTGTATCTATGATATGAAAGGACAATTGTTCGTTACCCAAAAAGTAAATCAAGCATCCAATAAAATTGATGTCCATCATCTTAAAGCCGGAACTTATAATGTTACAATTAGAGTAAATCAACAGTTTGTTGTTCGCCAGTTTGTTAAGGAATAATCAAATGGGCAGGTAGAGTATATTTTAATCAATTACCAGTTAAACATATTCTAAGAGGAATTTGGACAATCGAAGATATATACGTCCCATTGCACTTTCCTGGTATCCATTCTGTTGTTTCAATAATATCAAACATCTGTTGGGGGATATTCATCCCTTTGTAGCTTTCTTTTACAATTGTTTTATTTGTGATTTTACCATTTTGAGTAACAACAAAACGAACAATGGTCATGCTCCCACTCGTTAAAGTGATTGCTAATGAGTCATTGTATTGAATTTCGTTTGAAAGTATTTGTAACAATTGAGATGTCCCACCTTTTGGTTGCGCTTCTTGGTCAGGGTATTTTATAATTTGTTAATCGGATAAGGAATCCAAAACTGAATTGCAATCAAGCGTAATATTTTGCGTCAATCCTATGAAGGCAGAACCAATCAAAAAAAGAAGTAAAAGAGAAGAGGTTTTCACACTAATAATCAATTAATTCTTTTAATGTTTCATTGACTTTGTCGGCATTGGGTAAATATTCAAATTCTAAATCACTGTGCATAGGAATCGCTGGTGTATCAACTGAACCAACAATTTTTATAGGTGCATCAAGGTGTTCAAAGCAATCGCGTTGAATTTTTCCTGCCAATCCTAATGTAAAAGTTGATTCGATGGTTTCTTCAGTCACCAACAATGCCTTGTTGTGCTTTTTAACTGTTGCATATATCGCTTCTGTATCTATGGGACTTAATGACCTTAGATCCAATATTTCAACTTTTCCAGGATAATTTTTAGCAGCTTCAATTGTCCAGTAAACACCACGCCCATAAGTAATAACCGATATACTTTCCCCATTATCTATTGCCTTTTGATCTGCTTCTTGCACGATTCTGGCTTTCCCAATAGGAACCACATAATCTTCATCAGGCTCAACTGTCTTTGCGCCTTCGGTTCCTTTTATTTTTGACCAATATAAACCTTTATGCTCAAAAATAACTACAGGATTCGGATCGTAATAAGCCGCTTTTAACAACCCTTTTAAATCAGCTCCTGTGGAAGGATACACGACTTTAATTCCCCGAATATTTGTCACGACCGACTCTACACTTGATGAGTGATAAGGTCCTCCAGAGCCATAAGCTCCAATAGGGACGCGAATAACTGCACTCACTGGCCATTTTCCATTGGAGAGGTAACAGCTTCGACTTACTTCTGTGAACAATTGGTTGAGACCGGGCCAAATGTAATCGGCAAATTGAACTTCAACAATAGGTTTTAAGCCGACAGCAGACATTCCCACTGTACTTCCAATAATGAAAGCTTCCATAATGGGTGTATTAAATACACGGTCGTCTCCAAATTTTTGAGCCAATGTTGCTGCTTCTCGGAAAACACCCCCTAATCGCGCTCCAACATCTTGTCCATAAAGTAGTGCTTCTGGGTGTTTTCTCATAATTTCTTGCATCCCAAATAAAGCAGCATCTACCATTACTGTTTTTTCTTTGCCCTTGGGTTCTCGAATTCCTTTTTCTTCTGTGATTGGTGTTGGGGCAAAAATATGATCGGTTAAACTCTCTGGCGTGGGATCAGGTGCCTCCTGTGCTTTTTTATAGATGCCGTCTATTTCATCTTTAATTTTGTTTTCAAATTGGGTTAAATCGGTCGCCTTAATACCCAACGATTTGGCAAGGGCTTTAATTTTTGGATAAGGGTCTCTTTCTTGGTGTTCTTCTAAATCATCTCGATACCATTCCATTCTCACTCCAGAAGTATGATGACCCAATAAAGGTACCTTTGCATGAACCAAAAATGGACGGCGTTCTTTCCTTATTTTCTTGAACACTTCCCGAATTGTATTGTAAGAAGATTCGAAGTCTGTACCATCAATAGAATATACCTCGAGTCCCTTTAATCCTTTGGCATAATGGGCCATATCTTGGGCACGAACTTCATCGGCACTTGCTGAAATATCCCATTCATTATCTTGCACCAAATACAGAATAGGCAACTGTTTTAAAGCAGCCATTTGCAATGCTTCTGAAACTTCACCTTCCGTGCAGGCAGCATCTCCAATGGAACATACTGTTACAGGGTTTTCCCCTTTATAATCTTCGTTAAGGCCTTGATTTTCTTTGTATTGTATTCCCATGGCAACACCTGTTGTTGGAATGGCTTGCATTCCAGTTGCAGAAGATTGATGCGGAATTTTTGGCATATCTGAACGATTTAAGGAAGGATGAGAGTAGTAAGTTCTTCCTCCAGAAAAAGGTTCGTCTTTTTTAGCAAATATATGGAGCATCAATTCGTATGGTGTAATGCCAATGCCCAATAAAATACTGTCGTCTCGATAGTAAGGTGCAACAAAATCCTGTGGCTTAAGCTGCATCCCTACTGCCAATTGGATGGCTTCATGCCCCCGCGATGTTGCATGAACATATTTGCTTGTTACTTCTTTATGAGCTTCGTACTTTTCAGCTAATGTTTTTGCTGTACACATTAATTTAAAGGCTTTGTGCACGGTCTTTTTATCAATTGATTTTGCTTTATTTTTTGCTGTTTTTGTATTTGGCATATTCTCTAATTTGGAGGAGCTAAGGTACGAAATTTATTTGTTTTTATAGGGTAAATATTATTTTGGTTCATAGAGTAGACACTTAAAATTCGAAGGGAAAAATGGTTCAATTGGTGAATTAGTCAATTGCGAATTAGAGCATTGTCAATTGAATACAGTAAATCCAAAGAACAATTTCCGCTCTCCACTCTTGCTCAATACCCCATACTGGCTTTCCCTCTTAACAATTGTCCGTAGAACAAGTCTTTTTTTGTTGTTGTCTTTTTCCACAGTTCGGCAACTTCAAATTCCTTGAAGTATTTTTGAGCATAAACTTGAAGGGTATCGGTATTGATTTTTGGTGAATAGGTATTCAAAATTAGAATTCCTCCGGGATGAAGGAGTTGAGAAGTTACTTCAATCAATCCTTCCAGTTGGTGTTCTAATTTCCATTTCTCTTTTTTTGCACCTATGCCCCATGCAGGAGGATCCATTACAATTAGGTCATAAAAATGTCCTCTTTTCCGTTCACGTTGAGCAAATTTAAGTGCATCTTCATGCAACCAACGAATGTTTTTCAACATGGAGCGTTCCATATTTTTCTTTGCCCAAGAAATTAATTGCTTCACCGAATCAACATGTGTTACCTCTGCACCAATAGACCTCCCAACAATTGAAGCGGCTCCCGTGTAGGCAAAGAGATTCAACATCTTCATTTGAGGTTGTAGGTGTTGGGCAATAAATTTCCAGTTGGTCAATTGTTCGGGGAAAAGTCCGACATGTTTAAATTTTGTAGTTTCAAGTTGAAAGGTAAGTCCTTCATAGTTGATGTTCCAATTGGATTGATCAAAATTGCGAAGATGTTTCCATTCCCCAGATTTTTTTCCTTTGGGCACAAATTCCAAATGAGCAATATCCCGCCATTCTTTTATGGGCTTCCCCGATGGAAAATAAGCTTGTCTTTCGGGACGAATGGTAACGATACCACCCCAGGATTCCAATTTCTTATATTCTCCTGCATCGATAAGTTGATATTCTTTCCAGTCGGGACTGTATATTTTCTTTGGCATTACTCGCTGAGGTTCTGTTCTTGAATTTCACCGTCTATGGTTTCTAGAGATTGATAAAACTGCGGACCAAAAGCACGAATTAATGGCTCCTTAAGGAATTTATAAACAGGTAAATTTAAAGATTCTCCAAGAATACACCCCGGACTACAAATGGCTATATCTTCATAATTTAGAGCAGTATATTGATTGAGTTGCTTTGTTCGGATGGGGAACAATTCACAAGAAATAGGTTTCTTCCATTTGGTTGCCCCAGCCCGATAGGCTTTTTCTAATGCGCATTTGGCAGTTCCATCCTCATCAAAAGAAGCGAAAGCGCAAGCTCCATCTTCCACAAGAGTTGTTACAGGCTCTCCCAATCGATCCATATAATAAACCCCAAGTTTTTCCACTTGCTCAATTCCTTCAGCAGTCATGTAAGGTTTAACCTGAGGCAAAATAGATTCAATAATTTTAATTTCTTCCTTTTCCAAAGGAGCGCCATCATCACCTTCGACACAACAGGCTCCTTTGCATTTCGATAAATCACACATAAACTTGCGATCAAAAATGGCTTTACTTACAATTTTATCTTCAACCTCTATTAACATGAAACAAATTTACCAATTAGTTTACTACAAACATAACCTATTTTTAATATCTTAGTCAGAAGTTCAGTACAGCGTGTGGGTTGTGTGGATTAGAATACAGACTAAAAGATAAAAACAGCGTTTTGAATTGGTAAAAATTACAATTTTGCTATTGACAACAAGATTTTTAATTATATCTTTATCAAAAATTAGAATGTTATGGATAAAAAGAGAAAGTTTTTGTTTATCGCTCTTGCAGGTTTAATGATATCAAGTTGTGGCGGGAATGGAGAATCTACTGAAAATGCCGATGTACAAAACCAGGAAGATAGTGTAAAAACATGTGTGTATAGTTATGATGCAGCAACCTCAGAGGTAGGATTTACATCCTATAAGTTTTTGAACAAAACACCTGTTGGAGGAGTGTTTGAAAATATTGAAGTTGAATCAGGGGCAGCCAATGAAAATCCTGAAGAATTGATCGAGAGTTTTAGTTTTAAAATTCCTATATTGAGTATCTTCACTAAAGATGAAGGCCGTGATAAAAAAATCATTTCTTTTTTCTTTGGAACAATTCACACAGACACCATTTCGGGTAAGGTTTTAAACCTTGACCAAGAAACAGGCAAGGCTTCTTTAGAAATAACCATGAATGATGTGACCAATAATGTAGAAGGAGATTATACTTTGGAAGATGGTGCTTTTACTTTTGATGCAGAAATTAATGTTGATGATTGGAATGCAAAACCAGGAATAGAAGCATTAAATGAAGAGTGTAAAGAGTTGCACATTGACCATGCCAATGGTGATACCGAATCAAAATTATGGTCGGATGTAAGTATCTCATTCTCTACGCAATTGAAAAAAGACTGTGAATAATAGAACTAAATAATAGAATTTAATAGCCAGACTCACCCTCTGGCTTTTTTATCTTCTTGAGGTGACTTATATTTTTATCTGTGGAAATTTTTAAATTTAAATAATATTTTTGCAGGTTTTGAGTTTATTATTTTGGAACAGAGTATTTTTATGAAGAAAAACAGAAATACAAGAGCGATTATAGGTGCTTTTATCATAATGGTAGTCTTGTTTATTGTTATTAATGCCTGTTCTACAGAAAAAAATACTTTTGTTAATCGTGCATACCACAGTGTAACAGCAAAATACAATGGCTATTTTAATGCCAAGGAACTGATTCGTGTAGGATTAGAAGAGTACAGATACAACGCTCACGAGGACTTTAATCAGATTTTGCCCATTGAACTTTATCCAAGTGAAGAAGACGTCGAAAGTTTCTACCCGATTGTTGATACAGCAATTGCCAAATGTGAAAAGGTGATTTCTAAGCACAGTATGCCCACCTCTTCAAAACCATCTCGAAAAAAGACAGAACACGCCAAATGGATTGATCAAAATTGGCTTTTAATTGGAAAGGCGTATTATATTCGACGAGATTATGAAAAGGCATTTACAACTTTTGAATACGTAAGAAAGTTTTATGTGGACCGGTCGAGCACTTATACTGGTCATTTATGGATGATTAAGACTCAGATTAAAATGGGAGATTTGACCAAAGCTACGAGAAATTTGCAGAAGCTCCAAACAAGAATGTTAACAGTTAATGATGGAGATGAAGGCAAGTCTAAAAGTAGATCGAAACGCAAATCCAAGAAACGGTCGAAGTCAAAAAAGGAAGACAAAACACCTGAACTTCCGAAACGTTTTTCTTTTGAACTGGCAAAGACGAGAGCCATGCTTGCACTCGCTAAAAAAGACAATCAAACAGCTATAGAACAATTAAAACTAGCGCTTGACAAAGCCAAAAAGAAAGATGATAAGGCAAGAATAAGTTTTGTTTTAGGACAACTTCTGCAAGAAGCGGGAGATAATGAGGCGCGAAAGTATTATTCCTTAAGCATCAAAAAGAACGCTCCATTTGCAATGAGTTTTCACGCCAAAGTGAATCGCGCTGTAGTGAGTAATCTAAATAGTAACGAAATGATTAAAGAGTTGAAAAAACTTGCCAAAGAAGAGCGTTACCTAGAGTTTAGAGATCAAATTTACTTTGCAATGGCCAAAGTGGAACTGCAAAGAGATGATAGGGAAGCAGCGAAATATGATTTATCCAAGTCGGTATTTTTCTCATTGGAGAACAATCTCCAAAAAGGAATCAGTTATGAGAAGCTTGGCGATTTATCCTTTGAAGAAAAGAATTATGTTTATGCTCAGCATTATTACGACAGTTCTTCACAGGTAATTCCAGATTCTTACTATAATTCACAAGTGATTAAAAATAAAGCCCAAAAATTAGGTCAGCTTGTCGAGAACATCGAAATTGTTGAATTTCAAGACAGCATTCAGAAAATTGCCCAATTGGATGAAAAAGAGCGAACCAAGTTTATTAAAGATGTAATTAAGCAATTAAAAAAAGAGGAACAAGAACGCAAGGAAAGAGAGGCGAGAAAGGCAGCTCAAATGCGAGAAATGCAACAGGCTTTAGCCGCCCAGAATATGAAGCCAGGCAAGAATTTTTATTTTTCAAACCCTAAGGCAATTCAAAAAGGATTCGAGGAGTTTCGACAAATGTGGGGGCAACGAAAAGATGAAGACTATTGGAGACTAAGTAATAAACCTGCACGTTTTACAATGGATATTGTAGAAAATCAATCGGATTCTATTCCGTCAGATTCATTATTGATTGTGGACAATACCCAAAGCAGTTCACTGGACTCTATGACTGTAGATGATTTGATTAAAGACATTCCTTTAACAGACTCTGCAATGAAAAAAAGCAACGATTTACTTGTAGCAGCACTTTATCATTCTGGAAGAATATACCAAGAACAATTGGATGAATTAAAACTTGCATCACATCAATTTCAAAGGGTTCTCGATAAAGACTTTGAGAGTGAATACAACTTAAAATCAGCATTTCAATTGTATAAAATCAATGAAAAGTCTGGGAAAGCATCAAAGTATAAGGATTATATTCTCAACAATTATCCCAACTCTGATTATGCAAACTATCTTAGAGACCCCGATTATTTTATTAAGAAAAAGGAACGTGATAAGCTGGCGCTAAAAGATTATTTACGATCAGTAAAACATTTTGAACAAGGGCTGTATTATCCGTTAATTATTAAAGCAGACCAAGTAATAACTGGCGAACCCGACAATAAATACAGGAAACAATACCTTTTGTTAAAAGCCATGGCCATGGGGCAAATCAACAATGATAAAACAACATTATTGCCTGTTTTACAGCAAGTCGTTGAAGAATACCCAGAGTCTGAAGAAGCTGGTAGAGCTCAAGAATTAATTGATTTGATACATAACGGAGTTCCTCCTTTTGAAGCGTTTAAGGAGCCGTTAACAAAAATATTTAACTTCGATTCAAAAGAATATTATGTAATTGTAGAGCTTAAAAAAGACCAAGACGGCAGGACAGAATCAACGCATGTTTCAGATTACAATAGGGTTTATTTTAGACGTTTAAACTTGAATACATTTGCACAGATTTACAATGATGACGTAACCTTTGTTATTGTAAAAAGTTTCAACACATCAAGTGGCGCAGAGGGTTATATTAAAGACTTTAAGAGGGCAAAAAAGTATGTCGATAAATTAAATGACAATGAAATAATGTTGATTTCAAAAGAAAATTTAAAAACGGTTTTATTGCAAAAAAAACTAACAGACTATAAAACTTTCTACAACGAAAATTATAAATAATTAAAATACCAACAGATGTTTAAAGGAGAAAAAAAACGCACAAATGAAGAAAGTCCTGATCGTCTCAATCGTTTGGTTTCAGAGACACAATTGACAGGGGATCTTGTAACAAACAGCAGTTTACGTGTAGATGGAAAAATTAATGGTAATGTTAAATGTGATGGCCGGTTGGTTGTTGGTGAGGAAGGGATAATTACAGGAGATGTAACAGCTACTGAAGTTGAATTGGACGGAACGGTTTCAGGTCAGATCAATGCTGAAGTATTATTGACACTTCATCAAACAGCTGTGGTTAAAGGAGATGTGAATACTGAAAGACTTGTAATTGAAGATGGTGCTAGGATAGAAGGAAAAATATTTTCGGGGATTTTGCCTAAAGGAACTGTTCCTTCCCCATCTGCTTCGAAAAAGAGCACAAAAAAGCATCAACAAAAAGCAGATGCTGCTGATATGATCTATTAATGACGAAAAACAATAACAAAGGTCGACTTAAAAATTATATTCGGTTTTCTGGAATTGGCATTCAGATGGCAGTAATCATTACTGCTGGAGCGCTAGGTGGGCAATGGTTGGATGAAAAACAGGAAAACAATTTCCCTACATGGACACTTGTGCTCACATTATTGGCCATTTTAGCTGCTTTGTATCTAATTATTAAGGAGGTAATTAAAATCGGGAAAGATGAAGAAGAGAACGGAGGTTAGCCCATTATTTTGCGAATAATATTTGTTGTAGAATACCCTACCTCCAATTCGATTGTAGCAACTTCTCCACCTGCAGCTCGAACCTCTTTTGAACCCACAATGTATTGTGGACTCGTTTCATCTTTTTCTTCGGCATTATAATCTGCACCTTTTACCAATACAGAAGGTGCTATAATCTCAATCAATTCTTTTGGTGTTTCGTTTTCAAAAATTACGACTAAATCTACAACTTCTAGTGCTGCAATAAGCAATGCACGCGAATCCTCATCATTTATGGGCCGATTTGAGCCTTTGTTTTGACTTTTAACGCTTTGGTCAGAATTAACACCCACTACCAAATAATCTCCTAAAGAGCCAGCTTTGGCCAAATACGTTACATGACCACGATGTAAAATATCGAAACATCCATTGGTGAAAACAACTTTTTCGTCATTGTCCTTCCACGATGAAACAACGGTTTGTGCCTCTTCTTGTGTTGCTATTTTATGTTTAATTAGTTCCCACTTTGTCATCTTTTTCTTTTTTATAATTTCTTGGTAAAAATATAAGGGATACCAGCCCCAATATAATAATTAATACAGTTTGAGAGAGCCAAATAATCATTCCAAGTGCTTTTCCAATTCCTTCTGCTTCCTGGTTTGTATTGAATTGACTTCCAATGTAAAAAATAACCACAACACCTACAAGATAAGGATATGCTCCAATTCCTCCATTGGTAAATACCATGCCGAATGTTCCTGCAATAAATCCAATGAGTATACCATGGATGGGGAAATTTTTGGTTTGATCAAATGCGTAGAAGCAAAGTCCAAAGAAAGTAAGATAAAGACCCCATATCAATAGTGTATAAAAAATAAACTGAACGGGTTTTTTAGATTTAAAAATAGCCAAAATACCATGAACAATCCCTTCGAAGAATGTTTTTACCTTAGTTCTAAAAGTAGCTATCTTTATCCATAGAACGAGAAATAACAGTACACCTCCAATGGCCAATGAGAGGAACAGATAAAGAATCCATTGGGTACTTTCAGCATTGCTTGCTCCAGATGTGCCTGAAACGACAAGCTCTTTGACCTTCATGAGATCGTCAAAACTTAGTGTGATGGCTAGAAAAAGAATGAGTCCGAGCACAAACAAATCAAACATTCGCTCAGTAATAATCGTTCCAAAACTTTTTGAAAAAGGAATTTTGTCTGTTTGATAAAGCAAAGTACCCCGAGAGGCTTCTCCTGCTCTAGGAACAAGGAGGTTGACCAAGTAGCCAATCATTAAAGCATGGTACCTGTGCCAGAATTTCGGTTGATATCCGAGAGGCTCCAACATATATTTCCAACGGTAAGCACGTATCAAGTGACTTAAAAAACCCAGAACCATAGACAACACAATCCAAAAATAATTGGCCTCTTTTATGGCCTTAAAAAATACGTCTTTTGTTGCACTGTCCATCGCTGTATAAAACCACCATAAGAGATATATGCCTATTCCTAATGGGACAAAAATCTTAAGTATAGTGATGAGCTGTTTTGGAACTCCCTTTGCCATATTTTTCTTTCTGGAATCAACGAAGTTAAAACTTTCTTAGGATTTTTGATGTAAAAAAATAAAGTGAATTCATTTCATATTACTTTACTAACATTAGAGGGCTTACAACTATTGCTGTAAGATTTCTATTGTTCATTATATTCTTTTTAACTTTACTGTCTTGTAAAACTGAATCGTACCATGAAATTAAAACAATCAAAGTCGTTAAAAGAGATTGCTGAATTGCTCAACTGTGAATTTATTGGGGATCCCAATCATATAATTACGGGAATTAATGAAATTCACTGTGTTGAGGAAGGGGATATTGTTTTTGTGGATTTTAAAAAATATTATGATAAAGCATTAAATAGTAATGCCTCAACAATTCTTATTGATAAAAAAGTAGACTGCCCTGAAGGAAAAGCATTACTGATTAGCGAGCATCCATTTGATGATTTTAATTATTTAATCAAGCATTTTAGTCCCACTAAAATTTTTTCCAGCTCAATTGGTGAAGAAACATCTATTGATGCATCTGTACAGATCTATCCCAATGTCACTATTGGAAATAATGTCACGATAGGGAAAAATGTGGTGCTGTACCCCGGTGTTATCATTTTGAATAATGTCACCATAGAGGACGATGTTTTAATAGGTGCCAGTACAGTAATTGGTCAGCATGCTTTTTATTATAAAAAGAAAGAAGATAGATATGATCGGTTGCATACATGCGGAGGTGTTTTAATCCAAAAGAATGTTGAGATTGGAGCATTGTGTACAATTGACTCGGGAGTCACGGGAACAACCGTAATTGGCGAAGGAACAAAGATTGACAATCAAGTTCAGATTGGACACGATACTTCTATTGGGAAAAACTGTTTATTTGCGGCAAACGTTGGTATTGCTGGTTGTGTAGAAATACAAGACAATGTTACAATGTGGGGACAAGTAGGTTGTGCCAGCGATATTGTTATAGGAGAAAACGCAACAATTTTAGCAAAATCAGGCATATCGAAAAGTTTACCTGCCAATAAAACGTATTTTGGAACGCCAGCACAAGACATTCGAAAGATGTATCGAGAAATGGCCGCTTTGCGCAAGTTGCCCGAGATTTTAGAGAATTTATAATGGAAAATGCCCTTATTCAAGAACTGAAAGCACAATTGAAGTTTAAAGATTTCGAGCTGAATTCTATTCTCGAAATTACAAAGGGAATCAATACAAACCAATCGGTAGAATACTTGCTTTCACTCTATGAGTTTATTCTTAAAGAAAGAATGAAATTGGATAAGTTTGTTTTGTTTAACAAGCAAGACAATTGGAATTATCTGGTAAAATCAGGAATTAAAGGTAGGCTTAAAAGCATTGATAAAGAAAGGGATTTGGCCCGATTTAATGAAATAACAATAATCGAATCTTCGAGCAATAAGGAGTTGGCTAATTTTGATATTATTATTCCCGTGATTCATGAGGAAGTGCCCATTGCTTATTTGCTACTGAAGGAACGTGAAAAGAAAAAGAAACGAACAAAATCTGATGGATCCTTCGATGATTTATCGTTTATCCAAATGCTAACCAATATTATTGTAGTTGCGATTGAAAATAAACGGATGAATAAACAACGTTTAGTTCAAGAACGCATAAACAAAGAACTCGAAGTGGCTTCAGAAATGCAAAAAATGCTGTTCCCTTCAGATTTGCCCTCTGATAAACGCATTGATTTGGCTGCAAATTATACGGCACGACATGAAGTGGGTGGAGATTATTACGACTTTATCCGTATCAATAAAAATGAATTTATTGTTTGTATTGCTGATGTTTCTGGAAAAGGTATAAGTGCTGCAATGTTGATGGCCAACTTTCAAGCCATGATCAGAACCTTATTAAGTGTAAGAAAACTCAATTTGGAAGACCTTATTCACGAACTGAACAATAAGGTGATGAATACAGCAAAAGGTGAGAAATTCATTACTTTCTTTATTGGACATTACAACACCAAATCCCGACGTTTTAAATACATCAATGCCGGACACAACCATCCTATTCTCACCAATGGAAAGAAAGCACAATTTTTAGATAAAGGAGGAATAGGCCTTGGAATGCTCGAAAAAATTCCATTTGTAGAACCTGAGGAAATAACAATTGGCAGCAACTCAACTTTAGTTTTATATACTGATGGTGTAGTAGAATTGCAAAATAAAGCAGGAGAGTATTTCGAAACAGATCGTCTTATCCGGCTTATTCACAGTTTTTACCCTTTAAAAATGGAAGATCTTAACAACCTCATTTTCTCTAAACTCGATGAATTTAGAGAATCTGAGAGTTTAGTTGATGATACAGCCATTTTTAGTTGTAGAATATTTTAGAACCTATATCCAACTGTTAGTTGAAAGTAAAAAAGCTTGTATCGAGGATCCTCCGACGAACCATCCTTTTTATTGTCTTGAAAATCAATTGCTGCCCTTGGTGATATTACAATGTGATTAAAGTTAATGTCTAATCCAGCATGCATCCCCAATCGGTTTTTTCGAATATTTGTGTCAAATGTTTCTTCTTGTTCGTCGGTAAAAGTTCCTGCTGTAAACTCATCTTTTTGACTTAGCAAAAAACTAAATTGAGGTCCAATTAAAATACTTACTGCTGGAATGGGCCGAATGGCCAGTAGTAAAGGAATTTCTAGATAATTCGAAGTACGCTTCATACTGTAAGGCATGCCAAACACTGAGCCTGAGGATTGATACCCCTTTTGAGAGAACATTATTTCAGGTTGTACACCCAACAGATCTCCAAAGGGAATTGTTGCAAATACACCACCTGCAAACCCAAACTTTCCGTCTGCTGAAAAATCTTCTGCATTTGAATCCCATACATTAGAAAAATTAGCTCCTGCTTTAAGTCCGAAATTAAATTTTCCACGCATATCTTCCTGTTGAGAAAATACGGTATTGACCATAAATAGGATAACGATTAAGTAAATACTACTGCTTAATTTTTTCATAAACTGTTTTTTTTAAAATAAGATTAATAAATTACTTGCTTCCACGATAGAATACAAACGAGCTAAATAGTCAGTTGACAGACTCAAGATAAGAGTATTTAAATAAAAGAGGAGAAAGAATTAATTAACTTTTGTTAATTTCTAGGCAATCGTTTTTTCTTAAGGAATTCATGGGCAATTATTACAGAGAAGTTAATTGAAAAAATAAGAAAAAACTCTTCAACGGGAATTGACAGTATTCTAAAGCCAATAATTTCTTCTGGATTGTACCACGACAAAGGGTTTCCTGTAACAACACCCAACAGTAGACCTTCCAGAAAAAAGAATGGAATTATGGCAACAAAAAAAGAAATAATAAAGTAAGGATACCATTTTGGCGTATATCCGAAATAGATAATCCAATTGATTAATCCTGCGATTCCAAAAGCAGTGAAGGTGTATATATTATCGCGATAAATAATGCTGGTGGCCAAACAAATGAGTGTAAAAAACAAAGAGAAATAATAAGAAAAATGAATCGGACGAAACTTTGAAAGATAAGATTTAACTTCTATATAAATAAAGGAAAAAGCAAATGATGCCGTAAAGAAAAACAAGATTTCTTCTAAGGGCATTCTAAAGTATGTTATTCCAGATAAATAATCGGGATTAAACCCCCAAACTCCAATTCTTGTAAAGTAACCACCCCAAAAGGCAAAAAATAAGCCAACCAAGATAACTGCAGGAATTACAGTTTTCCATTGTTTATAAAATTGCACCCGCTTATCAAAAGAAAGAAGCAGTGGACCTATAACAATAAATATGTTTATCCATAGTAAGAGACTCATACTGTATGTTAATCTTTTAAAAGATAAGGTGCCTAAGATAATGCATAAATTATTTCTTTGGTAAGATTAATTCATAAATGTGTTTTTTTCGGGTTAAAATGCTTTCTTGGAGAGATGTCTTCTTTGGTTATAAATGGCATTAAGGTTGACAACAGCAAAATTATTGCAACAGGATTTGAGTTCAGACATAAAACATTGGGTCAGGCTTTGGACTTTGTTTATAAAGAATCCCATTAGTTTTTGGATGGTAACGAAAGGTTATATTTCTATTTGAGCATTTCTATTATCGTTTTCACAATTCCTTGGACATCAAAACCACATTCTGCATGCAACTCTGCTTGTGTTCCATGATTGATAAAACGGTCGGGGATACCCAATCGAATCAATTGTGAATGATAATCGTGGTCGGCCATAAATTCAAGTACTGCACTTCCTAACCCCCCTGTTGTGCAACCATCTTCTACAGTTATTATTTTTTTAAATTTTGTAAAGATTTCGTGTAATAAATTTTCATCAATAGGTTTAACAAAGCGCATATCATAATGTGCAATGGAGTACTTTTCTTTTTGCAGTACCTTTATACTTTTTTGAGCGAAATTCCCAACATGGCCAATTGAAAGAATGGCTAAATCGTCTCCTGAAATTAGTTTACGTCCTGTGCCCACTTCAATGGTTTTCATCTTGGTTTTCCAATTGGTCATCACACCTCTGCCTCTCGGGTATCGAATACAAAATGGGCCTTGGTCTTTTTGTTGTGCAGTATACATCAAATTTCTCAACTCCTCCTCATTCATTGGCGATGCAATTGTCATGTTGGGAATACTTCTAAGATATGCCAAATCAAATGCGCCGTGATGTGTTGCTCCATCTGCTCCAACAAGTCCTGCCCGATCCAAACAAAAAACAACATTTAAATTTTGTAGAGCAACATCATGGATTAACTGATCATAAGCCCGTTGCATAAAGGTAGAATAGATAACACAGAAAGGAATCATACCTTGTGTTGCCAATCCAGCGGAGAACGTTACTGCATGTTGTTCCGCAATCCCTACGTCAAAGGCGCGTTTGGGCATTGCCTTCATCATAATATTTAAAGATGAACCTGTTGGCATTGCGGGTGTAATTCCCATAATTGCGCTGTTCTTTGTTGCCAATTCAATTAAGGTATTTCCAAATACATCTTGGTATTTTTGTGGCTGTGGAAAAGGGGAAGAAGAACCTTTAATTTCTCCAGTTTCTTTATTAAAAACGCCTGGTGCATGCCATTGTGCTGGATTTCCAATTTCTGCAGGCTTAAAACCTTTTCCTTTTTTAGTAATACAATGTAGAATCTTAGGACCAGCAACTGATTTTAAATCGGTTAAAACTTTAGTTAGCGCTATCACATCATGTCCATCTACCGGACCAAAATATTGAAAATTTAACGCTTCAAAAACATTGTGTTCTACAGGGGAAGCAGTAATATCACTGAGGTATTCTCTCAATGCACCAACATCGGGATCAATTGACATGTTATTGTCGTTTAAAACAACCAAGAGATTGGTATCTTTTTCAAATCCAGCATGATTAAGTCCTTCGAAAGCCATTCCAGCAGTCATGGCTCCATCTCCAATAACAGCAATATGATGGCGGTTCACTTCTCCTTTATATCGATCAGCAATGGCCATACCCAAAGCAGCAGAAATAGAGGTTGAAGAATGGCCTACGCCGAATGTGTCGTAGATACTTTCACTGCGTTTAGGAAAACCGCTTATACCTCCTTTTGTTCGGTTGGTGGGAAATAAATCCTTTCTTCCCGTTAAAATTTTGTGTCCGTAGGCTTGGTGACCAACATCCCAAACCAATTGATCTTCCGGTGTATTAAAAATATAATGTAGGGCAACAGTTAATTCTACAACACCAAGACTTGCAGCAAAATGAGAATTTCCGATTTCTGATAAAACATCTATCATATATTGTCGAACTTCTTCTGCCAATTGCGGAAGCTGATTCTTATTTAATTTCCTTAAATCTTTAGGGTCATTAATTGTTCTTAAAAGCGGTCCGATATTATATTTTCCCATTGTTGAATTTCTATCGCTACAAAGGTACGTTTATCTTGTTGTTTCAACAAGGTTGTGGTCGTAAAAACACATGGAACAATCAGAAGGGTTTTCAAGGGGCTTTTTTCAGAATTGAAAATAAGGTGTTCGGTACGCTTTTTTTAAAACCTAAAGGTCAATCCTCCCATCACTTGGAATCTGTTTACTGGATAATCGAACCATCGCTTGTAGTTTTGAGCAGCAACATTGTTAAAGTTGAGAAATATTGACATACGTTTAGAATATCTAAACTCCACGCCGATATTGGCATCTGCAATAACACCCAGTTTTTTAAAATAAATATTGTCTTGCTCTTTAACACCTTCCATGGTTGGATCAAAAACCCTTGCCCGACGTCCAGTTTCTAGAGTAAAATCAATTTTTGTAATTAATTTATCGGCAATGTTGTAGGCGCCACGGGCAATTATTTCAAATTGTGGCAGATTCCACGCATAAGGATTGTCTTTTGCTTGGTAGGAGTGGAAACGACCGATGAGATCGATTTTTAATTGCTCATTTTGTTGATAGGAAATACTTGCAGATATAGAAGTCCTTGTAATGGTATCATACACGGTTCTGAATTGATTGCCTGAAGAAAAGATGGTATCATTTATAAATAAAGCATAATTGCGAAGGTTAGCAAATTTTAAATTCGCATTAAAGCTAACACGGGAAGAGATGGTTCCTTTTATTCCAAAATATGCCTCATAACGGCGCATGTTTTTTAATTCATTAAGAGAACCTATAAATTCATTCTCATCTGCCAAATGTGCAAAACGTTGTTGTTGTAATCCGCCTTCTATACCAGCATAAGGAATAAATATGTCATTGAAAAGGGAGTAGGTTACCTCGGCAATTGGGTATAGACTTGCATTTACTTTCTTGTTAATGTCAAGTGCAAATTCTAATCCCACTTTGAATTTCAATTTTTCACCCAATCCATAAAAGCTGGTTAAAGGGCGCAATTGAATTACGGTATTTTTGGAAACATAGCCTGTATCGAGACCCAATAGCGTACTGTCGGCAATTCCATATCGATAATCATTATAACTAAAATCGAGGTCAGCCCTTAAGTTTGAAAGGAGTTTGTTTGAACTTCCATTGTATTGCCAACGGGTTTTTAAAGCGACATAATTTTCTTTTCCTCGCCAATCTTTTAAACTGTCTTCATCTGGTTTTTTATCTCTAAAATTGTCATATTCAAGACCAATGCGGTAGTTTAGTTTTGCAGAATCTTTTACATGAGAATCATAAAAGGCATTGAATCCAAATCCTTGAAATCGTTGACGGATACTGTCTTTGTCGGCATTAGGATTGCGAAAGCCATAATAATGCAGACCTTGGTTCCTGTAATTGATTCCGCCACCATAGGAATAACGTCTTTCTTCCACTTTTCCAAAAGCTTTTATAGACGTATTATCATATTGAGAAGGTGCATAATCCTTTATTTTTCCCCACTCTGAATGGTGGCGCGCATGAACGCCCCAATTGAACTTTCTGGAACGCATAGAATTAACATAAACTTCGCCCAAGGCTTGTAGTCGACTTCCAGCACCAATTTTTATGTAGCTGTTGTACAATCTAGAAAGCTGAGGACGCATTCGAATACTTGCGGGTTGTATTGTATCTATAGAAATGGAAGTTTCTTCTTGAAGCGCCATTAATGGAAAATTGACTACAGGAGAAGTAATTGTAGTATCAATTAATTGTGGACGATTCGCAATGCGGTAAGAAGGAGGAATTGACCGATCAATCTCAGTAATGATTTCAGCATCTGATCCATCTTGTGCATATACACTAATGAAACCGCAAATACTCATAAGAAAAACGATGTATTTATTCATTATTTCCTTCATTTAAGTCAATAGTTCTATTCATATCACCCTCTACCTCTTTGGGTTGATTTTTTATGCGCATAATTTCTGCCTTTACAACATTGGCATCATCTATAATGCCATCATCTTTGTTGGGATAATTTTTAATCACAAGATCAATTGTTTGCTCTGCTTGGAACAACTCTTCAGTTGCTATAAACACTTTAGCTTGAAGAATCAATGACTTGGCAATCCAATAATCATAAGCTGGTTTGCGTTGTAGCAATTCATTGTGAAGGGCCTCGGCTTTTTCATAATTCTTCATGTTGAAGTAGGCTTCTGTTAAAGTATAAAGCGCTTCGGTTCCTCTTTCTTTTCCAGTATTTTCTGTTGTCCATTGCAAATAAGGGATGGCTTTTTCATAATCTTGAATATGGAAAAAGGACATTCCAGCAATATAATTTCCTTCTACACGAATATTTTTGTCTTCTAATAAATCATCATCCAATACTTTTACTGCATAAGATGCAGCCTCATCAAAGTTGTCCAATAGGAAGTTTGTACGCATTAATCCAACCCTTGAATTGAAAATAACACGTGGTTTTGATGCCAGTTTTACCAAGTCACTGTAATACGGTAAAGCTGCATCGTATTGTTTCTCATTGTACAGTGTTTTTGACAATCGAATTAGAGCTTCTTCTGTATAAGCAGAGTTGGGTTGATCCGCTATTTTCTTGTAGTATTTAATGGCATTTTCTTGATCTTCATTTTGATAATAAATATCTGCCAAATAACTCATTAACTGAATAGAAAATTTACCTTGTGGATATCGTTTCAGGTACTTTTTAATTTCGGGGATGGCCTCATCATATTTTTCATTGACGTATAACTCACTTGCTGTTTCATAAAAGAAGGTCTCTTCGTCGTCTTGGGTGATTTCTGCACACCCATATCGATCTCCAAGTTCCACGATTTTTTCTTGTTGCCGTGTTGCACGATAGACATCAATGAGTCCTTTTGTAACACGTTTACATGTCTCGTTATCGAGATTGTATTCATTGAGGACGCGTTTAAAATAGCTTTTGGCTTGCTCATAATGCTTTTCTTTAAACTCCATGTCTGCAATCTCTATGAGGGCATCTTTCACTAAATTGTTATTGGGATAATTATCAATGATTTTATTAAAATAAACCAGCGCATTTGTATAATTGCCTTCATTTTTATAAGCTTTTGCAATATCGAATATGGCAGGAATCACATAGGAAGACTTTGAGTAGTTGTTCAGAATCTTTTCTAGGGATTTTATTTGTTGGTCTCTTTTTCCTGGGATTATTTTATACACTTTCGCCAAAGCATACAGTATTCGATCTTGCTTGTTGCTATCGTATTGTAATGATTTTTCATAGTTAAGCGCTGATTTTTGAAAATCGGGTATTTCTTTTGTATAATAAGCATCTCCTATTCTTGCATAAGCATCTGCTAATTTTGAGGGATCTTGAACATTATTTAATTGCGTGTAGGTTCTAAATGCTGGTATGGCTTGTGTCCAGTCCTTTTGCATATAATAGGCATAGGCAATATTGTAATAGGCAATCTGCTTTAATCTTTCATCATTCATTCCGGGAACCATTAAGAAGTTCCTGTATCCTTTTATAGCGGTGTTCCAATCTTTTAACATATAATGTGCGTCTGCAGACCAAAATTTAGCTTTACCTGTAAGTTGTGGATCTACGTCATATTTAGAAACCCCTTTTAAGGCTTCAATACAATTTTGGTATTCACCCCGTTCATATTTCGTTATCCCCATATTGTATGAAGCCAATTGATAAGCAGTTTTTAATTTGATGTTTAAATTCGGAATACGGTTCAAAGATTTTAAGGCTTCACTATAATTTTTGGTGCTTGAATAAACATTTACCAAATAGTTATATACATTATCTTTTCTTTTAGAATTAGGAAATTTGGCAAGGAACAATTCAAATGCCTTAATTGCTTCGTTATATGGATTGTAATCTAATTTATAGGACAAGACTGCATAATTGTATAGTGCATCTTCTTGGATCTGTTGATTAAAATCTAAATCAGCTGCGGATTTAAAAGCAGTTCTTGCATAACTGAGTTTGTCTTCCTTAAGATAGGATTGGGCGATGTGGTAAAAGGAGACTTGCCCTAAAGTATCTTTGGTTTGTGAAATAAAATCAAATAGTTTTATAGCAGCTTCATAGCGCTTGCTTTGATAATAGGCATAAGCCAATGCATAATCTTCCTCTCGGGTGGTGGTCTTTCTGTGGTAATAATCTTCTAAGTAAGCCACCGCTTCATCATATCTGTTGGTTTTATAATAAGCGTCACCGATAATGAGATTCATTTCTGCAGGGTTTTCTCCAATTCCCCCTTCTTGTGTGGTGTATAGAGTGGCCAACTCGGTTACTTTTTCATAATCTCCAAGTAAATAATTGATTTGTGTAATATAATATGGTGCTTCTTTTTTAAAGACTTCGTCTTTTTCCAATGTTAAAAATCCTTCAAGAGCTTCTTGATAGGCACCGTTAGCGTAGGCAATATAGGAATAATAATATAGTGCTGGAGCACTGTAATTGGAGGTACCGTCCTTAATTTCATAAAATTCATTTCGGGCAGAAGTGTTGTCTCCCAGTTGAAAATTAGAATATCCCAATTTAAAATGGTAGGCTGCAAGAGAAGCAGTATCTATTTCGGTTGGATCAGTTTTTACCAGCCATTCTCGTGCATCCTTGTATTTCTTCCTTTGGTAATAGTGTTCTCCAATCTTAAAATAGATGCCGTTTTTATAAATACTTTCGGGATATTCAAGAATAAAACCCATAAGAAGTTTAATCGCATCATTATTATAAAGCTCTAAAGCAGAGAGTCCTTGATAATAACGTGCTTTAATATACAAAGGATCTTGTTGGTCTTGAAATTCGTTTATAAACGTTGTAAAAACTTCACGTGCAGCGCTAAATTGCTCTTTTTCAAACAATTCTTCTGCTCTATAAAAATCAGCATATTCACTGCTGTACTTCATAGATGATTGTCCCCAAATTACTGTAGTTAACAAAAGAGAAACCAGGAAAATTAAACTGCGTGATGAAACTGCCATACCACTTTAATAAAACTTTAATCGTAAAATTAAGCAAGAAACTAACGGGAAACCTACCCTCTACTAAAAGTTTTAAACGCAATTTTGTTAAGATTGTTATTTTTAGATAATATTTTTTACTTTTATAATGACCATATTTGTAAAAATCAAAGAACGTGGAAGACGAGATAAAGGAAAAAGAATTGAAAAAGGTAATCGATATTGCTCATGGAAGAGTTGAACAAAAGGGAGTAACAGTATTGCATAATATCAATGTAGAAATTGCACCCAAAGAATTTGTTTACCTTATTGGAAAGACAGGTTCGGGGAAAAGTAGTTTTCTAAAAACCCTCTACGGAGAACTCGGCCTTGTTGACGGGGAAGGTGAAGTAGGAGGCTTTGATTTGAACAAGTTGAAACGGCGAGAAATCCCTTTGTTGCGGAGAAAAATTGGAATTGTTTTTCAAGATTTTCAATTGTTAACAGACCGTTCTGTTATGGACAATTTATTTTTTGTGATGAAAGCAACGGGTTGGAAGAAAAAGAATACAATGGAACAGCGTGGTCTAGAAGTGCTTAGAATGGTGGGAATTGAAGAAAAAGCCTATAAAATGCCACACGAACTTTCTGGAGGAGAACAACAACGTGTGTCTATTGCCCGAGCCTTACTCAATAAACCAGAATTGATTCTTGCTGATGAGCCAACAGGAAATCTCGATCCAGAGACATCTGAGAATATTATGCGACTGCTTCACGCAATTGCAAGTGAAGGTACGTCGACACTGATGGCGACTCACGATATTGCTTTGGTCGATAAATTTCCCGGACGTGTATTGCGTGTTGAAAAAAATACAATTAACGAAGTCGAGGGATTGGGCAACTTTAACCCTTTTGAAGTGAAGGAGTATTGAGACATTATGTACTGAATCATGAATAGATTAACAATATTTTTTAAAATCTATCTTTGCAGTTTGTTTCTATTTTCATGTAATTATAACACCTGTGATAATGATCAAACCATCCAAATCCCTATCTCAGAACATTTAAAACTCTTAGGGCATAAGGGGAGCGGTCCGATAAATAAAAATGGTAATATTAACCTATTGGAGAACACGTGGGATGCTATTAAGAATGCAATGGATAAATTAGATGGTAGTGAGA
Source organism: uncultured Fluviicola sp. (assembly GCA_964585545.1). Lineage (GTDB taxonomy): Bacteria > Bacteroidota > Bacteroidia > Flavobacteriales_D > Crocinitomicaceae > Brumimicrobium. The sequence continues at coordinate 46,642 of CAZPDT010000009.1, read as the reverse complement.
TTGATATTCAGATGAGTGCAGATTCTACTTTATGGATTTTTCATGATCATGGGTTGTTAAACTGTGAGGATTCATTGATTAATTTTTTTCTGTGCTCTGATGAAAAACTTTTACAAATAAGTAAATGCAATTATAATGATGAATTGATTCAACTTTCCACCTTTTTATCTAAAGCAAATGCCCAGAATTGGGAAAATAAGACACTTAGTTTAGACTTGAAAGTACTTTATAATCCAGAAGTTAATCGCACTTTTAAGAAGCATGATGAACTATTGAGTTATTTAGACAATAAACTTAAAACACTATTGGATAATTCTCAACTTGATATTTACTTTGAAGTTTTTAATATAAATGAATATGCTCATCTTAATCAAGTTTTTCCTGGAAAAGTATGCCTAGTTAACTATTCACCATCTTTAGCATTTATTCAAGAGATGAATGTCAAACAGAAGGCCCTTTCCCTTCCAATTAATGAGTTGACTGATAGCTTTAAATCGAAGGGCATTCAAATACAAAATTTGTGGACAATTAACACTGCTGATCAATTCATTAAAAGTTTGTCTTACCATCCCCAATTTTTAGAAAGCGATAATATCCCACTAATGTTATTTTTTAAATCTTTACAGGAAGGAAATAAGTTGAAATGCACATCGTCTATTCGTTACCCCGTTCGTTTAAAAAAGGAAGAATTTTACGCTTTAGATTCAATAAATTTCCCTTTATCTCACAATATACTTTTTCAATTTGAGACAGTTAATGACACTTTCCCAGAAGGTGTTTTTTTAACATTTACTTCATTTTCGGAAGATAGAGAAAGTAAAAAATGGGAGGGAATTAAGTTAAATGAAACTCCTAAAGGGTATTATTTTTTAAATCCAAAATATTTGGAGTATTTAGGCGCTTCAAAGGTGAAAATAAGTATATGGAATAAAGATAAGAAGAATTTTGATTGCACATTGAAATTAATGCAACTTGTTATTGATTAGTTTTGTATAATAAATCATGACAAAATACTCCTTTGAGTATGCTAAACGTAAAAATTAGCCACTTTATGTTACAAAAGACCCTCTGTCTTAGAATTCGGGTTAATTAGTTTTAATATATTTTCAGGAGGCCTACCAATTACAGCTTTATTGCCGTGTTCAAAAATTGGGCGTTCAATTAATTTTGGATATTGAACCATGGCTTCAATCCATTCTTCTTCGGTTAGACTTTTCCCTTTAAAATGTGCTTTGTATTCTTTTTCCCCTTTTCTCACCAAGTCTTCAGCTTTTATTCCTAATTTCTTAAGTAGACCTTTCAACACTTCCTTTGTAGGGGTTTCTTCGAGGTATTTTACAATATCGACTTGGATGCCTTTCTCTTGCAATAGTTCTAATGAATTTCTACTTTTTGAACATCGGGGATTGTGGTAAAGTTTCATAAATATAGAATTTAAAAGAGTTATTTAATCTTCTTCTAATTTAATTTTAGGCAAATATATTTTGTCTTTTATAACAAGTGCTGCTGGGAAATCGGAAATGAGTGAAGCCCTTATTTTTTCAGCTTGCAATTTGGTTCGGTAGTTTCCTTGAAGCAAAAAATAATTGGGGGCTTTGTATTCAATGTAGGTTGGGGTATTGCTATCAAGTTCTAAAACTTGAGATCTTGCTTTGTCTACCTCTTTGCGACTTTGATCAAAAAACAATTGTATACGATAACCGTCCATTATAGGGCCACTATATGGAGGGATTGTTGCTGATTTGAACTTTATAACCTTGTCTATCAATGGACTTTTTACCACGGTAATCTCTCCCGGTTGAAATACTTCAGGTTCTACATAATGATTTGTATCTTCAGAATACGTGTTGTTTGTCTGCTCCACTTGAGTCAAGTTGGTTGGAGAACGTTCTACATGATTCATTGTTTTGTTGACTTCTTGTCGGGAAGAATCATCTTGAGCTTTCCACCATTCGTTTTGAGTATATGCCAATGAGGACATAAACATTAAAAAGAAAATAACAATTGATTTCATCATTATGATTTTATACAAAAATAAGGAAATAGTTCGTAATCCATATTATTGATCTTGTTTTTCCATTTTAGACTGTAAGTCATTACTTTTCAAATAATTGAACTATTTTGAGAAAATGAATAGTTCAGGTGAATGGAGTATATAGAGTTTTATTGTAACGATTAGATAAATCAAATACCGCACCAAAACGGAGAATCTAAGACATTATTTTGGCATAGACTTTCGTTCCAGGGAATTGTTCAAAAATCCGTTTTAATAATGCAGTAATGGGTACAGATAGTATTAAACCAGGAATTCCCCAAATGATTCCCCATACGGCCAACATTATAAGAACAGTTACTGTATTGATAGAGAACGATTTGCTCATTAATATTGGATCTATAACTGTTCCAAATAGAACTTGTATACCGATAATTAATATTGAGAAAATGAGCAAAGTACCTGTAAGATTTAATTCAACAAGCGCAAAAACGCAAATTACAACAACAGCTATTATAGAGCCAATCATTTGTATAAAGTTGAGTAAAAAAGCAAATAACCCCCAAAAGATTGGAAAACTAACATCGAAAAAATAACAAATTAAACTGACTGCAACACCTGTAGTAAAACTGATGGAAAACTTAACAACAATATAAGTAAACGCATCTTTTTCTATTTTTCTTATCATTTGAATCTTTGAATCCTTGTCTTTAAAAATGAACGTTTGCAACAATTTTTCCAAATTCATCGAGCCGGCAAGAAAGAGAATCATGAAAAACAGTGACATGAGTGTCATTGTAACAATGTTTTTGGCTATATTCAATCCTGTACTCAGGTTTCCAAATAATTTAGATTGCACTTTCTCGTTGTGAAACAATGCTTTGAGATCAGTTTCTCCATTGTGGGGATTGATATTCATAAACTCTACTATTGGCTTTGCTACCTCATTGAGACGTTCATCGAGTTGCTGTATAAAGTCATCGTTTACAGAGGTCAGCTCTTGACTCGTTAATTTAACCACCTTAAAAGTACTGCCGATGGCTATGGAGACAATAATTAAAGAAATAATTATCCCTATAAAATCAGGTACCTTCATTTTTTTTAGCCAACGTATCAAAGGCGAAAACAACAGAGCCATAAATAATCCAAACACAAAAGGAATAAATACGAAAGACAAAATATTGAGCAGATAAAGGATTAAAGGAACTACTATAATGATGAGTAGTTTTTTGATGGATATTAATTCTTTTTCCATTGACAATTGTTTAGATGAACAATAATAAGTAATTAACCTGAAATATTTCTCAAAATTTATACTATTATAAAAAATCGTCGGGTTCTATTTATAAAAATTCATCTCATCAACATAATCATAAACCGCTTTTGACAATAGGTACCTAACATCTTTTTTATCTTTTATGGCTTGTCTGATAAAACTTGAACTTACTTTCATTACTGGAGCACCTTCACACAGAATAACATTTTTGTGCTTCTCAAGATCATTTTTTGGTAAATATCCAATCTCTTTAATTTCTTGTTCCTCCTGAATTGTCAATACCCGAGGATAAACATAAAGTCTGTGATTTTCCAAGATGTATTCGTGGTTTTTCCATTTATGAAACGTCCGTAAATTGTCTTCTCCCATAATGAGATGAAAAGAATAATTGGGGTACTTTTCTTTTATATATGCTAAAGTATCGGCAGTATATGAAGGTCTTGGCATATTGAACTCGATGTCACATTCTTTTAAGTTATAATTGTCCTCAATAGCCGCTCTAACAATAGCCAAACGATGATAGTCTTCCAACATGGATTTCTTTTTCTTCAATGGGTTTTGTGGAGAAACTACAAGCCAAACTTGATCCAAATCGGTAAAATCAGCCATGTAATTAGCAATAATGAGATGCCCAACATGTATTGGATTAAATGTTCCAAAATAGAGTCCTATATTCATTGTTTGATGTATTCTTTAATGGCATTTTCAACTTCTAAAATAGTAGGCTCTAGTTTGTGATTAACAACTGTTTTATCAAAAAATGCACTGTTTGTTAATTCTTCCTTTGCTTTTTTTAATCTCAATCGGATTTTGTCCTCTGTATCTGTTTTCCGCTTGCGCAAACGTTTTTCAAGGATATCAATTGAAGGGGGCTCTATAAAGATACTTAAGGCAGCATCTCCAAAATACTTCTTTAGATTGATGCCCCCATATACATCAACATCAAATAAAACCACCTTATTTTCAGACCAAAGTCGGTCGACCTCCTCTTTTAATGTGCCATAAAAATGGTCTTTGTAGACTTCTTCCCATTCAATAAAAGCGCCTTCTTGTATTTTCTGTTTAAACCCTTCGATTCCTAGAAAATAATAATCTATTCCATTTTTCTCACCTCCTCTTGGTGGTCGTGAACAAGCAGAAATAGAGAAAGCGAATCCATCCATACGTTTTAAGAGTGCATGAACAATAGTTGTTTTACCTGAGCCAGAAGGGGCTGAGAAAATAATGCACTGACCTGTCATTTTTTGAGCATTCTCCATTTGTTTATAGTGTATTGGCGACTTGTTCTTTTATTTTCTCTAAATTTTCTTTCATCTCAACTACAATTTTTTGTAAATCTGCATAATATGATTTACTGCCAAGCGTATTGATTTCTCTTCCCATTTCCTGGGCTATAAAACCCAACTTCTTTCCTATAGAAGTATCGGTTTCCATGGTTTTTCTATAATAATCAATATGGTGTTGGAGTCGTGTTTTTTCTTCATTTACATCTAACTTTTCAATATAATAAATGAGCTCCTGCTCAAAACGATTTTCATCTATTTTTTCATTGAGTTTTTCTAAGCTTTTGTGCATACGATTACGAATGATATCTATTCTAGATTTCTCGTGTTTTGGAACTTCATTTAATAAATATTCAATGGTATTAAGTGCTTTGTTAAAGTCAGTATTTATAGTTTTTCCTTCTTCTTTTCGAGAATTTACAAGGTTGTTTATGGCTACATCTATCAAGTTACTTAGTTCACTCCATTCTTCCTCCGATATTTCGGCTTCTTGTGTTTGTAATACATCTGGAAAACGCAAAATTGAAGCCAATAAATTTGTTGTGTCACCACCTACTTTTTGTGCTAAATCTGTCATTTGATTGTAATAGGAAAGTATTAAATCTGTATTGAGTTCTGTGCTGATTTCATTGGATATGGGCTCTTCAGTAATAACACATTCAATTTTTCCACGCTGCAATGCATCTCCAATTTTCTTGCGAATGGGCAGTTCGTAAGCTTTGTGTGATCCTGGAATCTTTAAACGGATGTCTGTACTTTTACTGTTGAGGGACCGAATTTCCACAGCAACTTTTTTATCAAAGATGGTATCTGAGGATTTTCCAAAACCTGTCATCGATTGTAACATAGTATAATCTTTTAACAAAAGTAGAAATTTGAAGCTAATAAAAGGTGTTTTTATAAGGAGATTTTAATTTTTACCTCAATAATGCGGTTAAAAGAACAAGCTATAAATTATGGATTGTAAACACGCAATGAAGATCCTCCATTGTATTGTGTTTCATATTTACGCAATCCCCATTTACTGTCTCCACTGATAACAGAACCATCATAAAGGGAAAATTGGCTGTTCGTACAAGGATCGTCCAGAATCAAGTAATTGTCTTTATTAACGACCAAACCGGTTTCACACTCCAATCCTCCATCAGCTGGTGATTGACGGTCCCAAGCGACAAAATTTTGAACACTTTGTCGATAAATCACAAGACCTTTTGATCCCACACCAGAAACATAAGCCCATCCTCCAACACCCTGTAAATCTTGATATGAAGGAAGGGTAAGGTTTATATAAGTGTCAAAAGAATAATAGGGAACAGGGTGCTGTTTGTTCTTCTTGCAAGCAAAAGCACTAAAAAAGAGGATTAAGAAAAATATTTTTCGTATGTTCATTCTCTTCAAAGGAAAATTCATTGCGAAGTTATGACAAAAAGTAAAAACATCATAATCCTAGGCATTTATTTGTGTTCTGTTTTTCTTCTTCCCTCATGTGGTACGCCAAAACCAGGTCAAACACACGCTACGGTTGAACAAGCAGAAGCTGCACGTGCAAAAAAAAAGAAAGCAGATTTAAAAGCAGCTAAAAAAGCACATAAAAAGGCAAAGAAGGCCCTTTGGAAAAAACAATCCAAACAAGTAAAAAAACGCATCAGAAAATCAAACAGAAAACGAAGAAAGGAAGCAAGAAAAAGAAGAAAACGTGGAAGATAGTCCGTATTATTTTAGATTTTAGATGGGAGGTTTTAGATGGGATTCGTAATTTACAGATAAGAGTAGTCTATAGCAGTAAACCCAAGCAAAATGTAAAATCAGAATACTCATTTGGGTATGCTAAGCGTAAAAGTTAGCTCTTTGATGATGCAAAAGAGGGCTGACTTGGAATGTGGGTAAATATTCGCTACCAATCAAACAATTACAATTTTGTTCTTATAAACATTTCCTTTGATAGGAATGTCCATGCGGGTTGATTTTTATGGACTTTAGCAAAATATAACTGTTCCTTTTGTGTCGGGTCTGGAATTAATATGCTTTTGTTCTGTGTTTCTAATAAATCCATAATTGTTGTATAGCTTGGTCGTCCAATAATCTGTTCACTTGCCAACATAAGTTCGATAAATAAACCGTGCTGAGGAGCAGAAATAAGCACAACATTTGAATTTTTTATTTCTAAATTAGAAAACTCAGAAGGAACGATAATTGCACATTTTTTATGGGTTTCGGATAGTTTTTGGATTAAAATTTGAAGTAATTTTTGGTCGGAGACTAAATTGTTTTGAACAATTCCCAAATATTTATAGCGTATCTTTTGAGGAATTAATTTGTCAATTGCGTCATTTTGAAAACGAGAACAGGAACCTATATAATGCTTGTTTTTAAACCTTCCGTTGCTTAAGTCTTTAGAATATTTTTGATCTGAAGTGTCGGGAATCCATATTTCATCAAAGTTTGATAGTCGGTTTTTATACCATAACCTCTGTATGGTGCTACATCCCAAATAAGAAAGATTTAGTTGATGTGAAATAATTATACTTTTCGCTTTACTTGAGATAAACCCTAACCGCTGGTCTGATACGATTAAGTCGATTTGAAACTTTCCCACCCATTCATCGACTTTTTTTTGTTCTTTTATGAAGAGTTGTTGCAATGTCCAAAATTTTGAAAGAACAGGGAAATCCGCTCCTCCTTCTTCAATTATTTCTGGTGGATAACCATGATGAGGGATATACCACAACTCAGGGAAATAATACCGATAAAAGGCTTCTTGTTCCTCATTACAACAGATGTACACTTTGTTTTTATGTTGGAGTAAATTGCGTATAATGGGTACAGTTCTACTCACATGCTCTATCCCTTTGTTCAATGGACTTAAAAGAACACGAGAGAATTTGATAGAATTTAAGGACATTTAAGAACTGTAAATTAGAAGATTTCTATTTTTGCAGTACCAAGATAACAAAAATGGGTAAAAACAAACAATTTAAATTTGAAGAGATTTCTAAAATGCAACATGTTCTTGAACCCACGATGGAAACAATTGTTAATAAAGAAATTGATTATAAAGGGAAGTGGCACTCCAAGTACTTTAAAAACAATCATCCTATTGTTTTAGAATTGGGATGTGGCAAGGGAGAATATACAGTGGGCTTGGCAAGAAAATATCCACAAAAAAATTTTATAGGTGTTGATATTAAGGGAAATCGAATTTATATTGGCGCCAAGCAAGCACTAGAGGAAGGTTTGGAGAATGTTATGTTTCTGCGAACTAAGGTTGAATTTATTGATTCTTTTTTTGATCAGAATGAAGTTGATGAAATTTGGCTTACTTTTTCAGACCCTCAACCAAAGAAACCCAATAAAAGATTGACTTCTTCAACTTTTATTACAAGGTATAAAAAGATGCTCAAACCAGAAGGAGTTATTCACCTTAAAACAGATAGCGATATTCTTTTTGAATTTACAGAAAATGAAATAAAGGAACAGGGCTATGAATGTTTGTTTTCTACTTGGGACTTGTACAGCAATCTTGGACAATTGACAAAAGACGAACAGGAGATCTTACAATTGAAAACCCATTATGAAGAATTATTTTCAAAAAAAGGTGCTCGGATTAAATATTGTAAATTTAAGGTGAAATAAATACATAAAAAAATCAAAACACAAAATCAAAATGCCCAATTTTGAAAATTTAAATAATAAGAATAAAGACTTTTATCAGCAAGTCTTTGAACTTACTCGTTTGATTCCAAAAGGAAGGGTTACTTCTTATGGTGCAATTGCAAAGGCATTGGGTTCAGCACAATCCAGTAGGATGGTTGGCTGGGCACTTAACGGGTCTGATAAACAAAAGGGCGCACCAATTCCTGCCCATCGTGTGGTAAACAGAAATGGAATATTGACAGGGAAAGTACATTTTAATCCTCCTGAATCAATGCAGCAGCGACTTGAAAAGGAGGGCATTGAAGTGATTGATGATAAAATAGTTGATTTCGAAAAGCATTTCTGGGACCCAATGGAGGAATTGGAGATTTGAGGGAAAAGCAGTTCTAAATAAGGAAGTTTTTAAAATGTAAAATAGGCTAAAAAAAAATCGGTTTTAATATTGTTGTGTTTCCAACCTGCCATTATACAGTTCGGAATTGCATCCCAATTTCGGGGATATAAAAATTTTGAGCATCTCCAAGGTATCTGTCATTCCAAAACAACGGCTTCGACATCCAATTCCAACTAAAATTTGTATTTTAGCATTCAAAATTCAAGAAAAGTAGAAATGGCGAACAAATACGTAAATTTTATAACAGATGAACATCTATTATCGTGTATTAAAGAACTTCATCAATCCTATTTGAGAGCCAAAAAGAACATTACAAAGTCTAAATTCTACAAAAATAAAATAGACACCATCAAGCTGACTTTTGACTCAATGTTTAATGGAATTGATGAGAAAGAACTTATTGAAACCGAGATTTTAAGACAGATTGACAAGTCCATCAATAATTCCATCGGCACTTTTCACGAGCAAATATTAGGTGGCATAAATGGTTACGAAGTTGGAAATTTAAGCGGTTTTGATATTAAAGCTGAAAATGATACGCTGTTTGCTGATATAAAGAACAAACACAATACAATGAACAGTAGCTCTGCCGAAGCGTTATTCCAAAAATTGGCAAGATACGCTGATGATTATAAGCAAGCTAAATGCTATTGGGTGCAAATCTTAGCAAAAAACGGCTTCAATGAACATTGGAAAGGCGACATTAACGGAAAAGAATATAGCCACTCTCGTGTTTTTAAAATTTCGGGAGACCAATTTTATGCTTTACTATCGGGAGATGAAAATGCTTTTTTCAATCTTTACAAGGCTTTGCCCATAGCAATTGACGATTACTTAAAATCAATCAAAACATCAATCAAAGAGAAAGAAGACTCTGCTTTAAAAGAAATCGAATCTGAAATTGAAGAAAGTAATCGCAGTATCTTAAACCAAATTACTTTTGAAAATTACAGCTACTACCTTGGTTTCGACAAACTGTAATATTTATTCAAAAATTGAATTACGGAATAGCCCACTTCTTTTCCGAGATTAACAGGAACTGCATTTCCGATTTGTTTATATTGTTGGGTTGTTGCACCCGAAAATTTCCAGTTATCAGGAAAGGTTTGAATCCTTGCATATTCTCTTACCGTAAAAGGGCGGGTTTCATCGGGATGACATCTTTCGGTTTGTTTTTGAGCAGGACTGCAAGTCAAAGTTAGACAAGGTTCATCCCATCCAATTCTTCTTGCCATTCCAGTTTTTCCACCACCTAAATAAAAACTTTTACCCATAAATTCTTTTTGAACATCAACAGGTAAATCACGCCAATATCCCTTTGGTGGCACCATTTCCAAAACCTTTCTTTTACTCTCAGGGTATTTTGAACCTTTTGACTTTGGCACATTGCAATCATATAAATCCCCCTTTTTCAAAGCATCTTTCAAATTGTAAATTCGACGATTGGGCAAAGGGTAATTATATTCAATATCTATATCTTTTCTAATTCCGACAAGGATTAAACGCTCTCTTTTTTGTGGAACATTATAATAAATTGCTTTTAGAACTTGTACAGGAATGACATTGTACCCTATTTCGTCTAAAATAGAAATCATCCCGGAAAGTGTTTTTCCTTTGTCGTGTCTTAACAATCCACGCACATTTTCACCAATGCAAATCGGTGGATTAACTTCTTTCACAACTCTTGCAAATTCATAAAACAGTGTTCCCCTTGCATCGGCAAATCCCAACCTTTTCCCTGCATAGCTAAAAGCTTGACAAGGAAATCCTCCTGTAACTACATCAACTTTATCTCTATATTCCGAAAAATCAAAATTTCTGACATCGCCTTCTAAAACATTCCAGTATGGTCGATTTTCTCTCAAGGTCTGACAGGCGTATTTGTCAATTTCATTTAAGGCTACACACTCTAAACCGCTCTTTTCCATTCCTAGTGCCAAACCGCCTGCACCAGCAAATAATTCTAATCCTTTATATTCGTTGTCGGGTTCAACAAAATTTGGATTTTCATCATCAACATCAACTTTCAAAAACTCATCAAACAAAGTTTGTATCTCACTTTTCTTATAAACTCGATAATTACTCATCGGCTCACGAATAGCAGAAAGTTTTCCTTCCCTATCCCACCTACGCAAAGTTTCCTTACTTTTACCGAGTAATTCAGCCGTTTCTGACAATGACAAATAGTCTTCCATAATAAATAACCTTGTTATACAACATTACACAATGGTTACAAATTTAGAACAATATTTTGATTTGGCAAATAAATCAGAATGAAAAATGAACGACAAATAATCGAGTAGACGGCTCCGCCAGTAAACACTGACGGAGTGCGCCTCTCACACCACTAAGCGTACGCGAGCTATGCTCCCAAATTTCAAAAATTGATACGCAATCAATTTTATCACTTGCGTACTTAGCGGTTCGCAGATAGATGGGTTTAACCTTGTGTAAACCTCCAACAAACTCTCGTAGCCTCGTCTCTTAAGCCGACTGGGAGTTATCGTGGTTTTCAGTATCGGGGATTGAGCTACTGCCCAACCGCCCATTCTACTCTTACTCCACGCCGTCAAACTGTCTAAAAAACCTACCACCAATCAACAAACTGATTGTTAATAACTTATTAATGTTTATTTCAATTAATCAACTGATTATCACTATATTTATAGTATGAAATATATTAAAGGAAATAACAGGAATCAAACCACTTTCTTTTGTTTGGAGCAAGCCATTGAAAAAGACAACGAGGTGCGGTTGATTGATTTGTTTGTTGATGGACTGACGTTGAGAAATATTTGGAAAAAAACACAGAAAGTACTGAAGCGAGAGAATTGCTTAACAAATTATTTGACATCAAAATAAGGTCAATTTGGTAAAATAAGTCTGTGCCTAATACCTAAGTGTTCCGAGTGCCGATACCGAAAAAACGGCACGTAGTAAGCCAACGCTGAATACCATGTTGACAGATCCGGTCTCACTTTATGAAAGTACTACAGGTATTATATTTTAATTGCAACAATAGATTATAGGGTTTTCCCTATTTAGAATCCTTTGAATAATATTATATTTGTGCATTAATTAAAAAAAAAACAATAACTATGAAAAGATTAATTTTTTTAGGAAGTTTAGTATTTTTACTGTGCTTTATGTATTCTCCTAACGGTCACTCACAAAGTGAGGCTGGTTTTGCCCCCAATCATTTCTATGCCGATATAGGAATTGGAGTGCCAAGTAGATTTGGAGGGTTTGGATATACAGGTTATGTAGGCTATAACTCGACCAGATTACCTGCTTTTACTGCAAACTTTCAATATGGATTTGATATGTTCAGTGCAGGTCTGTTTCTTGGGTATACCCATTATGGGTATAAATATACCAAATCATATAGCTATTGGGCTGGAAATAATTACATTCACGAACAGGGTGTCTATAAAGAAAAAACCTCTCGTATTGGTATTGGAGTTAGCTTTTCTTGGCATGTATGGTATTTCCTAAATAATAAACTGGACTTAGGATTGGGAGTAGATAAATTGGATTTATATGTGAATGCAGTTATTGGAGGGAACATAAAACGATATGTAAAAACAGACCCTGATCCCGATGATGGAAAATATACCGCTACTTCTGGTGGACCACTTGTCAGCGCAAAGGTTGGGGCAAAATATTATTTCTTGAAAAATTTAGGAGCCTTCCTTGAGTTTGGAGGAGGTTATAGCTCAATATCTTATGCAACAGTTGGTATAGCTCTTAAGTTCTAAATCAATTGTAACAAAACGTATAAATAAATCACCAAAGACGGAATTTTAATCGATTCCGTTTTTTTATTGGTTCTAATTCACATTATTGTTCATTCTTTAAAGTAGTAAAAGATATTCATGCGATGTGCAGAGTTTACGAGCTCATGAATCCTTTTTAAAGAATGAATAATAATGCGGATTTAATAGTTTCACACTTCAAGATTGGTGCATAATTCGGGTTTAATGTAACGACTTATAATTTGCAATCCATTGCGGATTAAAAACGTCTTTGAGCAATTTAAAAAAACTTGTATCAGCAAAATAATCTAAATCGAAACTTTGAACTCCATATTCGTTGTAAAGATAAGCGCGTTGCTTTAAAGTAGGTTTAAACTCGCCTTGACTCCATCCATTGCCCAATTGATGATTGTATGGATGCCTGTTGAATCGCACCTTCCACAATGAATCAAACGCCGCTGTATAATCTACAATTGTGCCATCAGGAAGGGTATCGTTTTGAATCCCATACTCTTGAAAATAGTTATGAAAAATTGTTGATTTTGGTAGTGGCCATTCTCCATTTGCAAAGTGAATAAGCTCATGAAGTTGTATCCCTCGAACGGATTCAATTTTATTGTTTCTGTAAAATAGGAATGCATATTGCGTTAACTTTCCCGTAGGTAACAATCCTATTTTTACACCAAAACTTACCCTGTAAGACTGTGATAAAGGAACGTTTCGTTTTGTTGTAGCACTGAACCCTAGGATTAGAAACAATAGAGTCAATATGTAGATTGCCTTTTTTATCATATAATTGCTGAAAAGCTACAAACAATTTAGGCTTGAAGCAACTATTCAGTATGTGCCTTATTTAATAAATCAAGCACATTTTTTACAGGTGTAAAGGTTTCTGAAGGCACTTCAACAAAGATACTTAACCAATTGGCCATTCCACCGTTCCACAAACCAGGTTGTTCTATATAGTGGATTTCTTGATCATGATATTGCTTTTCTACAACAAAATATTTCTCAGGATCTGAAAATTGATTGATATCCAACTTTTTACCGTCAATATCTTTTGTAGATACTGCCATTAATACAGGGTTGAAATACTGCCCCTTTACCATCAAACGGTAAAGTTTATCGTTTTGACTAATTTGAGATTTCTCAATAATTTGCTTTGAAAGATGCCCGTCTTTTTCTTCCCAAAAAGGTCCCCCTCCTGGTTGACCCTCATTTCGAACCATACCGCAAATCCGTATAGGACGATAAGTAAAAGCCTTTATTTCTTCATCACTCATCGCGTTAAAGTCCAATTCTGGATGAGCAAAATGATATTGGATGTTCAATTTCGATAATTCAACACGAACATCATCGTTGGATAGTGCTTGCTTTAATTCCGACTTAAAGAGTTCCAATAACCCCCCCAAATATTTTAAGTTTTCAATTGAAAATTGAGATTGAGACTCATGTTGAATATTATCGATGTTTTTAATGAATATAATATCGTCTTCAATGGTGTTTAAATTCTTTAATAATGCACCATGACCAGAAGGACGTTGAAGCATTTTCCCTTGTTTATCTTTTACGACGTTTCCATCTTTATCAAAAGCCAATGAATGGGTAGAAGGATCTTGTTCAGACAATTCAATATTACAATTTCTACCTGTGAGTTGTTGAATGGATTCTAGTGCAGACCTTATCTTTTTTTCATGTTGTTTGTTGATGGTGAAATGAAAATTAATTTTTTCCTCTTTTAAACTGAGTCCTTGAAGAAATTGCTCTTGAAAAGCATTTAAAATAAAACTTCTTGAACGGTGGAATGGAACGAGCCCTTTTGGAATTGTTCCTAATCCCAACCCATCAGATTTGAGCAAATAAGCAACAAAATCATCTAAACTGATATCATATTCTCTAACTTTCTTTTTTACATGATAGGGCAACAATTCAAAAAAGGCAAAAGACTCAATGGCATTTAAAAACCGCTCGGTTTTACTTCTAGATGCATCACTGGGCTTCACTAAGAACTCATAGAGAAAGTTAAACATACGTGAGCCAGAACCCGATGCTGGCACAAAATAACAAACACTTCCATTGCTGTTCTCAAATTTTATCTTGTATTTGTTTTTTTCAAAATCAGAATGACGTACAATTCCTTCGTTAAGACGACATGGACCAACCAAGTGAATTATAGGTTGCTCCTTATTGATTAAGTTTCTTTGCTTTTCAATTGAATCCGAAGTTATCTTTATTTCCATAGCACTTAAATGTTATGTTTATTGTACTTTTAACGAAGTTTTGGTAAGAATATGATAAATATATTGCGTGAATATATAAAATATCAATTGAAAGCAAAGCGCAGACATGGTATTCATTCTCCTTTTGTTTATAATTTTGGGGATAAATGCTTAAAATCTTACGTTTCTAAGGAAAAATTGAAACGCTTTGAAGAACTTGAATCTACATTTCTTAATAATAAAGCACAAGTGCTGTTTAAATCTAGCCAGAACACATCCAAAGATATTAAACCAACTTATTCTATAAGAGAGATCACCCAAATAACCAGAATGAATGCTAAGGTAAAAAAGTTGCTTTATCGATTAGCGGCACATTATCCAGTTCAAAACATTTTAGAATTTGGAACAGCTACAGGTTTGGGAACTTATCTGCTTTCTTTGGGGAACAAAAAGGCCTACATTACAACAATTGAAACCAATAAAGACCTCTTCAAGTTTGCAAAATCTTACTTCCCCCCTTCCCGAAAAAATAGCATACTGTTTGTGAATGAAGCATTTTCTGATTTTTTAAAATCAAGCAATCACACCAAAACATTTGATATGATTTTGTTTAACGGAAATCCATGGGATATAAAATATGTAAAAACTGTTTTTTCTCTTTTAGAACCATTTCTTCACGATGAATCTATTATTGTAATTAAAAATATTCGAAAATCTAAAGAACTGTTTCAATTTTGGAATGATGTTGTTCAAAATCCAAACTATCACCTTTCTATTGATTTGTTTCAAACAGGACTTCTGCTTCCGCGGCACCATCAACAAAAAGAACATTTTATTGTTCGGTATTGATTCAATTTATATACAAACAAGGAGAAGTCAAAACAGAACGCCCTTTCTCCTCATTAGTAAACACTTACAATCCAGTTGTCGGCTTGATATAACAATATATTATAGGGTATGAATAAATTTTTTATTTCTTTCTTATAAAATGTTGAGACTATATTAAATTAGCTTTGTATTTTTGAACCAAACTTTTATTTATTGAATGAAGAAAACACGCATTCTATCTTTTGTACTTTTGTCAATCTCCGTTTTATTATTTAATTTAAACGTTAATGGACAGAAGGATTCTTCGCAAAATTTCAATGAACTGAGTAAGGACTCAGTCGCCACTTTCATCAAAAACATCACTTCCCAGCCTGAAGAAAATGGATTTAAAGTTTCTTGGGCAATCGATTATGAAGAGTATCAGACACTTAAAGATAATGGATATTCTGTAGCAATAGAATACAACACAAAAATAGATGCTAAACGTCATGAAAAAGGCTACAGCAATGCAGATTGGTCAGTCATCCAGAACATCAACTTAGATCAAACTAAATATACAATTCAACACCTTTCAGGGGAAGAGACATATGTTTTTAGAGTGGGACTTTATAACGACAAAACTGTTTCTTGGTCAGACCAACAGAAAGTTGTAACAAAAAGAAGTTGGGGGCTGTTCCGATTTTTGATACTCTTGGGTTCTCTTGGAATGTTTATTTATGGAATGAAAGTCATGAGTGAGGGCTTGCAAAAAGTGACGGGATCAAGACTAAGGCACTTGTTGGGTTCAATTACTTCAAATAGATTTAAAGGCGTATTGACTGGTTTTGGAATTACAACAATTGCCCAATCCTCTTCAGTTACCTCAGTAATGACGGTTTCTTTTGTAAATGCTGGACTTCTCACCCTTACCCAAGCTGCTGGGGTAATTATGGGAGCGAATATAGGAACTACAATCACAGGATGGATTATTAATATTTTTGGGTTTAAAGTAGACTTAGCAGCTTATTCTCTCATTTTGATTGGAATAGGTGCGCCTTTTATGTTCTTTGGAAGGGTGAAGATGAAATCTTTTGCAGGTGTAATTATTGGTTTTGCACTTTTATTTATGGGACTTGGCTTTTTAAAGGGAGCAGTCCCCGAACTGAGTCCAGACTCTGGATTGGTACAATTTTTCATCAACTTTAAAGACATTCCTTTCATTAGTACTATTGTATTTGTGATTTTCGGAACACTATTGACCATTATTGTACAATCTTCTTCAGCTGCATTGGCCTTAACAATGACGCTTGTTATGGGCGGGGTGCTTCCTTTTGAAGTTGCAGCAGCAATGATTCTAGGAGAAAATATTGGTACAACAATTACAGCAGAATTGGCGGCTACTATTGGTAACGTCCATGCAAAAAGAGCAGCCCGAATTCACACTTTGTTTAATATTATTGGAGTTATTTGGGTGGTTTTACTGTTTCCAATCGTATTAAAAGGAATCTCTTATTTCATGGTATATATAGGATTAGGAAGTCCTTTTGATAATCCCAAAGAATATGCCAATACAGGAATCGTTATTTTACACAGTGTATTTAACATTTCAAATACCTTATTGCTTATTTGGTTTACACCTAAATTGGTGAGTGTTGCAGAAAGAATGGTGAAGTCGAAAGGAGAAGAAGATGAAGAGTTTCACTTGGATTATATTGGATCGGGTTATATGCCTACGCCAGATTTATCACTTTTAGAAGCTAAAAAAGAGATTGCTAAGTTTGGTGAACTCACAAGTAGAATGTCTCATTTCTCACAAGAACTCTTGTTAGAAAGAAATAAAAAGAAGCAAAAACTTTTGATTAAACGCATTGCCAAATATGAGGAAATCACGGATAGAGTAGAAGTGGAAGTTGCAAACTACTTGAACCAAATTTCTGAAGGTCAATTAAGTGTAGATCTTGCCATTCGTATTCGGGGAATGAACAGTATTGTAAATGATTTGGAGCGTATTGGTGATATCTTTTATCAAGTTTCAAAAAGTTTAGAGCGAAAAAATGAAGAGAAAATTAAGTTTTCGAATCGACAACGTAAACATCTTGTTGAAATGTTCCACTTGGTAGATGACGCTTTTGAAGTTATGAGTGAAAACCTTAAAAAGCACTCGGCTGATGTCACAATGGAAAAAGCCAGAGCTGCCGAAGAATTGATCAATGAAAAACGAGATGAAATTCGAAGAGAACATCTAGATTCTCTTACAAATGGAGATGATTTGGAAATGAAAGGAGGGATCGTTTACAACAATATATTCTCTTCCCTTGAAAGAGTAGGAGACCATATTATTAACGTTACAGAAGGGATTATTGGTAAGGTGTAAGCACGTTAGTTCAAGTGCCGTAGCAATGCAGAACGGGAGTGAATGAACAGAATGAGGGAAAACAAAGGATAAACTTTGCTTTCGCTCTCATTTTCACTCTGGTTTTGAGAACTGTGCAGTGTTTGTAAGGAGGATGTTAATTTGTGCTTCGGGATGCTCTCTTGTTCTCGATACAAATTTCTCCACTATGTTCCGAAATTCACTCGAACCGACGAGAGCGATACAAATTTCTCCACTGTACTTCATAAATTCACTCGAATTGACGAGAGCGATACAATTTTATAGAACCAGAATAAATAGTTATATTTTCCAATCGTAAAAAATAACGTATTTTTGTTTAATAATAAATTGTTTAGAAATGAAAAATTTGCTGTTTTTACTGTTGATTATATTTATCTTTTTTAGTTGTAGAGAAGGGGAGAAATCGGATTCCCTTAAAGATCATCAAAAGACGGAACATCAGGAAAATCGACCGTTAAGAGTTACGGATGAAAATGGAAACATTAAAGAATGGTATCCTGGTCACAAACAACTTAAAATGTCGGGAAGAAAGGACAAAGATGGGAAACGTACAGGGATATGGAGATATTATTCGGAACAGGGAGTGGAATTGTCTGTTACTGTATATAATCATGGCGTAAAGGATGGACACATTATCGTTAAACACCCAAATGGTGCAGTTTATTATGTTGGAGAATATTTGAATGGAGAACCTATAGGTGTTTGGGAGTTTTATGATAAAAATGGAAATCTTACTCAAACCAAGGATTACAGTAAAAAATAATGGCAAGAATACCCGATCATATTATTGATGAAATCATGAATACTTCTCGTATTGAGGAAGTAATAGGAGATTATATTCAATTAAAAAAAGCGGGATCTAACTATAAAGCGTTGAGTCCATTTACAGAAGAGAAAACCCCTTCTTTTATGGTGAGTCCTGCAAAACAAATTTTCAAATGCTTTTCTACAGGTAAAGGGGGGACGGTTGTAACTTTTTTGATGGAGATTGAGCAATATTCTTATCCTGAGGCATTAAAATGGTTGGCAGACAAATACAACATCGAAATTCCAGAGGATAAACCCTTGTCTCCAGAAGAGCAACAGGCCTTAACTGAGAGAGAAAGCCTACAAATTGTAAATACTTTTGCAAAAGACTTTTTTGTCGATACAATAAAGCATTCAAAAGAAGGGAAAACGATAGGGTATTCTTATTTTAAAGAACGCGGATTTCGGGAAGATACGATAGAGAAGTTTCAATTGGGGTATTGTCCAGCAGAAGAGAAATCATTAACCGAAACGGCAATTGAAAAGGGATATAAGCAAGTGTATTTGGAACAACTTGGCCTTACCAAAACAAAAGGAGATAGAAGATTTGACTTTTTCAGTGGGAGGGTGATGTTTCCTATCCATTCTGTTTCTGGCAAGGTACTTGGGTTTGGCGGACGTACCTTAAGAACAGATAAAAAAATTGCCAAATATTTTAATTCTCCAGAAAGTATTCTTTATGATAAAAGTAGAATTCTTTACGGAATTTATTTTGCAAAAAGTGAAATTGTAAAGCAAGACAATTGTTTTCTAGTGGAAGGCTACACCGATGTTATCAGTTTGGCTCAATCAGGTGTAGAGAATGTCGTATCATCGAGTGGCACTTCTTTAACAAAGGGGCAAATCAAATTGATTCGCAGATACACAAAGAACATTACCGTTTTGTATGATAGTGATGCAGCTGGAATAAAGGCTTCTTTCCGTGGTATTGACTTATTGCTTGAAGAGGGAATGACTGTGAAGGTGCTTTCATTTCCAGAAGGAGAAGATCCAGATTCTTTTGCTAAAAAATCAAGTTCAGAGGAGTTAAAATCATATTTGGAAAACAATCAAAAGGATTTTGTTGGGTTTAAGACTCAAATCCTATTAGAGGGCACACAAAATGACCCGATTAAAAAATCTGAGCTCATAAGAGAAATTGTAGGTTCTATTGCTTTGATTCCCGACAGCATTACACGCTCTGTCTACATAAAAGAAACGGCCAACCAATTTGAGATGAAAGAGCAAACCTTGCTCAATGAACTCAATAAAATTCGAAGAAGAAATCAAAGTGAATATCGAAAGCCTCACGACAATAACACAAAAATAAGTCGGGAAGAAACACCAATAGAGGAAAAAGAACAGTCGGAGGAGGTAGACAGCGATTATTTTGATCAAGAGTTTGACCTTCTACGTATTTTGGTGCTTTTTGGTGACCGGGCAATTGAGTTTCAGTCTGATGAGGGAGAAGCCACAGAACCGATTGAAGTGAGTGTGGCAGAATTAATTATCTCAGAAATTGATCGGGACGAACTGTCGTTTAACCATCCTTTATTTCGAAAAATATACCTGCTTTATCAAAATGCATTAAAAGAAGGGCTGTTTTATGACACTCAACTCCTCTTGCGCAATGATGATCAAGATATTGTAAAGTTTGCTATCGACATAATGTCTCCCCGTCATGAATTGAGTACAAATTGGCTCAATAAATATAAAATTGAAACTGCTGAAGAGATACACAAAGTAGAACAAGCTGTTAAAGAAGCATTATACACCTTTAAAAATGTGATTGTTATGCGCCGTATAAAAGCCATTCAACACCAGTTGAAACAAGGAGAAGAGCTAGACACTAACGCAGTAAATAATCTATTGATTGAACAAAATAGACTTGAAAAAGTAAAGCGATCTATAGCGGCTGAGTTGAATCGAAAATACTGGTAATTAATAATTCTTCTTTATTTGAGCAGATTCAAAAGAATCAATTAGAATAATGTTGTATTTCCTGCCATATACGAATTATTTTCCACGGTTTTCTCGAATGTCTTTAACCATTATCTGTGGTGTTGTTCTTCCCTTAAATTGATTTTCATCTAACGTGTACACCATATCGAAAGGTCCTTGTTGTACCACTTCTAATGCTTCGGGACAATTAAAGTAGATGGCGTCAATGTACCTTTTGAATTCGGGTTGATAAACCTTCATTTTAAGGTGTTCTCCTTTCAGCAATTTGACATCGTCTGCATAAACATTTTTGGCTAAAAAACAAGGCTTCATATTGCCAGGTCCATGTGGTTCAAACTGTTTTAATATGCGCAGAAGGCGTGGCACTTCCCTTGTTGATTCACCCTCAACAAAGACTGTATCAAATGGAAGATCTTTTTCGACAAGCTGCTCTGGGATAAGGGTTTCACTTTTTATAATTTTAGCCGTTTCTTTTTCAAAACAATCGATAAAGTCTTGTAAATTCTCGTCTTTTAAGGTCAATCCGGCTGCAGCAACGTGCCCTCCAAACTTGTCAAGGTGTTTTTTGCACTTTTCTAAAAGTTGATAAATGTCAATATCTTTAATGCTTCTGGCAGAACCCGTCCATGTTTTACCATCTTTGGATTGGGTAAGAACAATGGTGGGGCGGTAGTAATTTTCAATTAAGCGAGAAGCCACAATACCCACAACACCCTTGTGCCAGTTTGCGCCATAAACGACTGTTGTACATTTCTTTTCAAAGTGGGGGTCT
This sequence comes from uncultured Fluviicola sp., assembly GCA_964585545.1. Lineage (GTDB taxonomy): Bacteria > Bacteroidota > Bacteroidia > Flavobacteriales_D > Crocinitomicaceae > Brumimicrobium. The sequence goes on along the minus strand of CAZPDT010000009.1, from coordinate 25,346 downwards.
TCTGCAATAACTGCAAGTGCCTCTTCTGTAATTTCTTTATCTAAAGCTCTGCGTTCTTCATTGTATTCATGAATGGTTTTGGCAATGGTGCGAACTTCATTTTTATCATTTGAAGTCAATAACTTTACAACTTTTTTAGCGTCATCAATACGTCCAGCAGCATTTATACGTGGAGCAATAGTAAAAACGATATCGGTTAAGGTCAATGGTTTTTCTTTTTTGGCCAAATTCAACATTATTTCAATACCAAGACGCAGATTTTTACTTGTGTTAATTACCTTAAGACCATATTGGGTAAGCAAACGATTTTCACCTGTTACTGGAACAATATCAGCTCCAATGCTAATGGCAAGTAAATCCAAATGAACAAATAATTCCTCTTTGTTCCAATGGTTGTTTTGAGTAAGTGCTTGCAATAGCTTAAAGCCTACACCACAGCCTGATAGTCCTTTATAGGGATATTGGCAATCATCTCTTTTTGGATCCAGTACGATAGCCTCTGGGAGCTGTTCTCCTGGTGTATGGTGATCACAAATAATCACATCTATTCCCAAAGAATTGGCCAGTTCAACTTGTGCATTTGCCTTAATACCACAATCTAAGGTAATGAGTAGGGTAACGCCTTTTTCATGGGCTGATTTTATGCCTTTTTCGCTTACGCCATACCCTTCTTCATATCGGTCGGGAATGTAATAGTCAATTGATGAGGTGTGATTAGACAGGACACTATACATTAAAGAAACAGCCGTTGTTCCATCAACATCATAATCTCCGTAAACCATAATTTTTTCATGCTCTTTGAGGGCTTTATTTACGCGATTTACTGCGCGATCCATGTCTTTCATCAGCAAAGGATCATGCAATTCATCCAATGTTCCTCTAAAAAAAGACCGTGCTGTATCGTGATCGTCAATGCCACGTTGTACAAGCATATATGCTATCACTTCGGACACATTTAATACTTTTTTTAACTGCTGTACTTGAATTGCATTAGGTGCTTCTTTAATTAACCACTTTTTATTCATTTTTTTTTTCGATTTTGATTAAGGTGAATCTTAAGTTAATAAAAATTACGCATTAAAAATCAAAAATTAATCAAATAAATTTTCTTCTCCTTGATTTTCATAGCCTTCATCAACTTTTAATTGTGACTGCTCAGCTGCTTGAACTGCTAACTGGTCACATCGTTCATTTTCTGGGTGACCTGCATGACCCTTAACCCATATAAATCGAGGTTGATAGATTTTATGCAATTTTAGATACCGTTGCCATAAATCAACGTTTTTCTTTTTCTTAAACCCTTTTTTTTGCCAATTGAAAACCCAACCCTTTTCTATAGATTCAACCACATATTTTGAATCGGAGTATATGGTTACTTTATATTTTTTTGATTTTAACGCTTCAAGAGCAACAATTACAGCCAACAATTCCATTCTGTTGTTGGTTGTGTTTCTAAAACCTGCTGAAAGTTCTTTTTCTTTCCCTTTAAACCTCAATATTGCACCATAGCCTCCTGGACCAGGGTTTCCTTTTGCAGCACCATCTGTATAAATTTCAATCGACATAGTAACAAAACTAAACTTTTGTGTGAAGAATTTAATGAAATTGGTTACTAAATAATTTTTCAATTGCTTTCCATAAGGCTTCGGCAGTGTAGTCCCAAGAAAAATCTTGTGCCCGCTTTAACCCTTTTTCAATTAATTCCTTGCAAAGGGGTTCGTTGGTGAGTATTTTCTCCAATTGTTCTTCAATAGAATTTGTTGAAAAAGGGTCGCAATACAAAACGGCATCCCCTCCAATCTCGGGTAGGGCAGTTAAATTACCTGCCAATACGGGCACGCCTGACTGCATGGCTTCAACCAAAGGAATTCCAAATCCTTCAAAATAACTTACGAAAGCCAATGCATCTGCACTGGCCATGATTTTTGTTAAAGTAGCTAAGGATACATGACCTGTAAAATGGACATAGGGTTTTAATTTTTCATCGATTTCCACTTCTTGACTTTTCCACATGGGAGCTCCAACAATCAATAGATCTTGTTCTATTTTGCCGTCGTGTTTTAAAGATTTATAGGCTGTAATTAAGCGTTTTAAGTTCTTTCTTTTGTGAATAGCACCTACAAATAAAACATATTCCTTTCCACTTGTAAACAAAAGTCGTGATTTGATTTTTTCTTTTTCATCTATTACCCTAAATGCAGGAGAGGCACCGTTATAAGTGACATGAATTTTTTGTGGTGCAATACCATAAGTTTGAACAATATCATTTTTTGAAAACTCAGAAACAGTACAAAGTTGATCTGCTTTTTTTGCAAATAGAGGGAACCTCTTTTGTAAGAATTTTAATGCGCCTTTAGGCAAATCGGTAGGGTTATGCTCAAAGTTCAAATCATGCATCACTGTGAGTTGAGGCATATCTGTTTTTAAAGACAAATAGCCATCTGTAGAAACAAAAACGTCGCATTTGTGTTTTTTTAAAGCTGGAGGCAGAGCGTAATCAAACCAAATAATTTGCAGAAAAGGATGGCGGGCAGGAGGGAACAATACTACAGGTGTAATGTTCTCTGAGAAAATAAATTTTTCATCATAAGGGCGGTCAAAAAAGAAAATAAATTCATGCTCTGGATGGCTTTGAGTAATTCTTAACATGGTCTCGTAGGTATACCACCCGAAACCTTCCATTTTGTCTTTGAGTAAAAACCTTGTGTTTACACCTATTCTCATATTTTACAAAGATGCTAAAATACAAATATTTCAACTTTTCAGTAGGCACTAGGCTCATAAATAAATACCTATTAGATTATGCCAAAACATCTTTTTCAAAAGTGTTTTTTAACTTCATTTGAAAAAGTGTAGTGTTTTTTTCTTTTTTGAGTGTTAACTCTCCATCTAATTGTTCTACTAAGGTATTAATAAGAATGAGCCCAAAACCTTTGTATTTCTCTTTTACCTCTTTCCAATTGCCACTATCCCTGTATTGAATTAAGATGTATTCGGGGTCTTTAGTTTTTTCTACCTTTATTGTTATCTGCCCCTTTTCATTTTTGGAAAAAGCGTGTTTTAATGAATTAGAAACAAGCTCATTAATGATAAGGCCAATTGGGATCAATGACTTTAGACCAATTTTATTCACCTCTGAATGAACCTTAAATTCTATATCTTGTTTTTTATCATCAGTACCTAAGATGGTATTAATCAAGTCATTGGCATAATTGGTGAATTTCAATGTAGATAGACTTTCGTTTTGATAAAGTTTTCTGTGGATTAAAGACATCGACATAATTCTGTGTGTAGTCTCCTGAAACTTTTGTTTAACTTCTGTATTGTCTAACTCCATACTTTGTAATCTTAGAAGACTTACAATAATTTGGAGATTGTTTTTTACACGATGGTGAACTTCTTTTATAAGTATTGATTTCTCATTATTCTGCTCTTTAATCTTTTTGTTTTGACTCACTAATTTTTTATTGGCTTCAATCAATATTTTTTCAGAATAGTTATTGATTTTTGTGAACATATAAAAGAGATAAAAATTAAGAATAAAACCAGAAGAAGTTTCTAAAATCAATGTCATTTCCTGATAAATGTTCCGTGGCTCAATTTCACGTATATGGATGTTGAGCGAATGAAAGATAAAAACACCGACAGTAATAAGGGAATAGATTAACAGGATAAGTCCTACTCTTTTATCAATAGTGATATAGGCCAAACAGATTCCTGCCGACATCCATAAAACGTCAGTTAAATGGATCGTGTTATAAAAAGTTATAAAAGCAAAAGAAGTAACAACAACTCCAGCTATACTATAAATCCAAAAAACCATTTTATATTTTCGGGTGAAATAAGTGTAAAGTGTACAAAAAAGACTCAAAACAACTCCAAAAAACATAACAATAGTACTTTGAATTGAATCAAAGGAATAGGCGTACGTTAACGTAATGAAAAGGATTAAAAATCCTATAGACATGTGTCTTGCGAGCTTTCTGTTAAGCGCATCAAAATAAGTTTGTACATCTTCTGAAACAGATGGTTTATTATAAAGATAAGGAGACAAAATAAAAGCGTTTTACTGAAATAATCCGTTATGGGTTTAAAAAATCAAACAAAAAAGTTATTTAATTCTATCAAAAACTACATAAATGGCTGAAATTCACATAATTAATTACAGTATATAACTTTACTCAAAAGTATAAAATTATTTTATAATAGCCATCAAAATTTGAAATTCCTTTTGATTCTATCGTATAGCCCGAACTATTAATTACGTTGAGCTAGCAAGCTGTATTCATACATTTTCTATTACAAAGCTAAACTGCTTGCTCCCTTCGGAGATACTCAAAATTTGGGTTATAATTATTTATTGGGCGGATGGAATAATATAATTTTTTAACCATTCCATAGGGGATGAAGTTTGATTTGGCTCGGTTAAATTCCAAGCAGTAGAAACGACTACCAAGTCCAGTTTTTTAATAATAAATATTACTTGACCGCCAGTACCCATAACAGCTATTATATTGTAGTCAATACCGTTAACTGTCATAGGTATATTCCAAAAATGATAGCCGTAATGTAAGGGTTGAGGGATTGAATTGACAGGTATGGAAATTACACTTAAAGAAGCTGGATTGGTAAGTTTTGAAAGATAATTTTGAGAAATAATTTGATTGCCGTCACAATCTCCTTCTTTTAAAATTAGGAAACCAAATCGCGCCATGTCTTGAGCAGTCAGTTTTAATCCACCTCCTGTATGAACAATTCCTTTGGAATCTTGTACCCACCAGTCTTGAGAGGTTATTCCTATGGGGGTAAATAAAAATTCATCACTAAAGCCTTCAGTGGTATAAGGGGTCTCATAATCAATTAAAGCGCTTATGAAACAAGATGCCCCTGTATTGTAAACAAATGTTTCATTTGGACTTGTTGCCATAGGTTTATTTAAAATGTATTGAATCCAGTCTGGAGAATTGGCCATTATTATATTGTCTTTTTGACTTGCGGGGTATCCCCATTCTTTCCAATCAATGCCCAGTCTCATATCCAAAAGGTTCTTTATTGTGATGAGATTTCGAAGAGAATCGTTATTGTGAGAATAATTCGGGTCAATATGATTTAAAAGAGTGCTGTTGTCGGAAAAATAATTTTTATCAATGGCTATTCCGCAAATAATTGAAGCGATACTTTTTGTGGCAGACTGAAGCTCGTGGGGCGCATAAGATGAAGCGCCATTATAATAATTTTCAAAGATTAAATAACCGTCTTTTACAATCAGTAAACTGTGAACATTTCCATAATCTCCATTGTTTATTTTAGTATCTATACTGTCTAAGAGCAATGTATTTACATTTAATTTAGAAGGGTCTTTTGTGGTCCAAGCATCCGTTGGCCAAACATATTGTTCGGTTGGATTATCAGTTGGTATAGGCTCTTTTTTCTGACATGAAGTTAGAACTAAAATAAGAAGAATATATTTTATAGCTTTCATATAATAATGCAATGTTTGGCAGGTTTGCGCAGTTGTTATTTTAATAAATCTCATATCAAAGTTAGTTGTTTTATTTTAGTTATCCCAAAATAACCAGTTATTAACTTCAGTACGACGGGTTCGCTGCATAACTTTAGGAACACAAAGTTGTATTCATAGGCTTCATGAGCTTACTTTTATTGTTCCGATTCTGTTAAAACTGCCCATTACAGTAACCTGTACTAAAATAACAATGCCGTCATCTTCTGTTTTAGAGAAATCACAAGCCTTTAAGGGAACGCTTTGTCCCAAGTATTTGCTTCCTTGGAGTTCACTACTTCCTTTTTTATAAAAGCTGAGTAAAAACTGATTGCTTTTTGTCGTAGCCAAATATACAAGGTAATCGGTATCATTAATGCTTGTTTTGTTGTTGAATAGATGTATAAAAAAATACGGTTATGTTTTTCATTACCAATAAAGTAGCCGACGGTTTCTTTTTTAGTGTCAAAGTATAATTTTCCTAAGGCAATCGTAGCTTCTGGATTTAAATGGTTAGAGCTAATTAGATGCTTTGGAATGATTTTTCCTGACCATTTTTATCTTCCAAAAGAACAATCTGTCTTATAACCACCCATTTGTTCTCTATAGTAAACGAAATTTTTTGTTTTTTATTTAGTAAAGCGTAATTATTCCAAAACAAACGCATTGAAATTACAGTATCTATTTACTCTTCTCATTGAAAAAGCGTAATTTTGTAATTCGAATTGAGAAAACAAGGGGTATAAATAGTATTAATTTCCTCTTTCTCTCATGCATCGTATTGTTGATTATGGAAAAAACATTATCGGATTTTATAGCAATTGCAACAGCGCTGTTGGAAGATGAAAAGAACAATCCTGTGGTTGATTACATTCCTTCAGATGAGCTGTTTAGTAAAGTAGATCTTTCATTAAATGAATATCCTATTGATGAAGAAACCTTCCTTTCTAAACTAAAAGAGTTGGTGATGATGTCAACAAGAACATCAACCAGTGGTTTTTTTAACCAATTGTACGGAGGAAGAAATGAGAAAGCAGTGTTGGGAGAACTGTTGGCCGTTCTTTTAAATAACAGTATGTATACCTATAAAGCTGCAGGCGTACAAGTTGGCGTGGAAAAAGTAATTGTTCACAAAGTAAGCGAGCTTTTAGGATGGAAGAATGCAGAAGGCACTTTCCCAACAGGGGGATCAATGTCTAATCTTATGGCAATGATTATGGCACGTGATGCTTATAACGGTAAAATACGTTTTGAAGGAAATCGTGAAACGCTGAGGGTTTATACTTCTGTTGAATCGCATTACAGTATTCCAAAAAACGCAGCATTTACGGGAATTGGCAGAAAAAATGTACAGTATATTCCTGTAAATGAATCGGGTGAAATGGACATTGCAGTGTTGGAGAAGACAATAAAAGAGGATGTATCAAAAGGATATGTCCCTGTATTGGTTAATGCAACTGCTGGGACGACAGTTTTGGGTGCTTTTGATGATATAGAATCCATTGGTGAAATTTGCAAAGAGCACAATATTTGGTTGCATATTGATGGGGCATACAGCGGTTCAGTTATTTTTAGTAAAAAGTATAAAAAACTGATAAAAGGAGTTGAAAACGCCGACTCATTTAGTTTTAATGCCCACAAAATGATCAATACACCATTGACTTGTTCGATTCTTGTTGTACAACATAAAAAATTCTTGTACGACTCTTTTTCAAGTGAAGCAGATTATCTGTTTCAAACCGAAGAAGATGAATTTAACCCTGGACAAACTTCTTTGCAATGTGGGAGAAGAAACGATGCCTTAAAGTTTTGGACATATTGGAAGTCTGTAGGAACTAAAGGTTTGGGTGAATTGGTCGACCACGAATTTGCTTTGGCTGATACCGCAAGAAAATACGTTCGCAATCACCCCGATTATCAACTGTACAGCTCTGATGATTCAATTTCTGTTTGCTTTAATTACAAAGGTATTCCCGCAAAGCAATTGTGTGAAAAACTGTATACAAATGAAAAATTATTGGTCAGTCACGGCTCATTTCAAAACAATGAATTTATTCGGTTTGTTACGATTAACGGACAAAACGACCATCAAGACATAATCAACTTTTTTAAAAAGCTAGAAGACTTTGTTGCCAAACACCAGTTTGCCGATAAGCAAATGGAAGTTTGTTGACCCGCATTCCAATACAGGGGCTTTTTGTAACATAAAAAGACAAGCAAAAATGATTCAAATAGATACCTTCTATTTGATTGTAATGGGATTAACCCGCATTATTCATGAACCGAACTTGTGAGCTCAGCGAAGCTAATTTAATTATCAATACCCAAATTTGGGGTTCTTAAAAACTGCTTGAAATACACTTAAACATATAACTATCAATCGTTACTGGTTTTATATTTTAAGATTGGTGAACCGAGCTTGTGAGCTCATGAATACCAAGTACTATTTTAAAAAATGAATAATAATTCGGATTAAATAATTCCTTGGATAGAATTATTTATATATTTTCTACGGTTTTTGTTTTCCAAAACTAAACTCTATTTTGTAATAAACAATGGGCAAGAATCCCAATTGATAACGCTTTGCAATAGGTTCTTTGGAAGGGTCAAAAAGGTTGGGAGCATAACTCAAAGCCAAGATGTTTTTTGTATTCAATATATTGACCAAATCAATTCCAATTTCATGGGTAAGCTTTTTGGTGTTAAGGACATAATTTATTTTTAAATCCAATCTGAAATAAGGTTTAAATTGTCGCGTATTGAACAAGGAGTCCTTATAAATCAATTCATGGAATTTTTCAGATTCAGCTATATTGGCATATCCATATCGCCTTCCGCCAGCTGTTGTTACTTTTAGTCCAACAGATATTTTGTTTTTTGCATTGATTCTAAATTCTTTCCCCCCCAATAAGTTTACGGCATAATTTCCATTAAAATCTGTATTCCTTTCAACACCATCACTGCCCTTATATTTAGATTCAAATAGAGAACCTGTAATGAGGAAATAATACGAACGGTTAAAGTGCTTACGGATGGTTAACTCAACACCATAATTTTTACCTGTTCCTTCATTTGTGAGTTGACCTGGATAGAAACGTTGAAACCCTGACCCCTGATTGATCATGCTGAATGATGAAGGCTTTACTTCTACAGGGATATCAAATAAATATTGATAATACAATTCGGTTTTAATTGATAGAGCACCACCAAAGCCTTTTTGATATCCAACAACACCATGGAAACTTCTTGTAAAATCCATTTTTTGATTGAGTCTACCTACTTTCCCTGTAGCATCAGGTTGGCGGTAGGTATACTGGTATAGAGGTTGCATTTGAGAATGGAGTCCTGCTCCCGCATCTATGGTATTGCCTCCTCTTAACTTCCATCTCCATCCCAAACGGGGTTCAGCATAGCTCCAACTGTCGCTCAATGAAAAGTATTGTGCGTGAACTCCTGCAGTAAAATCCATTTTGTTGCTGACCTTCCATTTGTAGGAGAAAAAAGGCTGTACTAAGGCCGCAAAACCTTTATAATCGAATCGGGTAACAAAATAGGAATGGGTAACATCTAAGGCTGAATCCATTTGACTGATAGAATAACCATCAAAACTAAATCCAGCTTTAATAATATGGTGTTTGTTTATTTTATGGTTGATACTTGCGAATGTTGCTGTTTTAAAATTTTGAAAAACGTAACCCATTAATGGATAAATGGAATCTGTTCGGAACTCATACTTGGGGTCGGGACCCGAGCTTATGGTATCCACGCTTCGGATTAAAAAATCGTGATGCGAATGTTGTTGGTCGTAAGTCCCTGCAAGTGTCGCTTTGAAATAAGTTTTCCTGGAGAATGATTTTTTATAGGTTATCCCTAAAACCCCCATCGAAGTTCCAAAATATTGGTCGCGGTCACCTTCTCCAAAAGCTTCTTCTGTAGCTTCTTTTTGTTCTGATATCATAATCGAAATTTTTGAAACTCCCCCGATACCAAAAACGCCAATATGTCCTCCATTTTTTAATGGAAACGAGAACTTAAAAGCGCCATCTCCATATACCGGAACGGCATCTGTTCCTATTTTAATGTTCATGGCTTGAAAAATACTCAATGTGCTGTACCTTCCAACGGCCAAATAACTGGAACGTTTTTCTCTGTTGAGTGGACCTTCAGCCATGAGTTGGGTTCCCAACACGCCAAATTGCCCTGTCAATTCATGTTTATCGGCATTTCCATTTCTCAAACGCACATCGAAGACAGCCGAAACAGAGTTTCCATATTCTGCAGGGAAAGCCGACATAAAGAAATCGGAATTCGCCAAAATTTTATTGTTGAGAATGGCTACAGGACCTCCAGTTGATCCAGTAGTAGCAAAGTGATTGGGGTTAGGAATATCTACGCCTTCTACTCTCCAAACAACACCTGTTGGAGAGTTACCTCTAACAACAATATCATTTCTTGAATCATCAGCTCCTTGTACACCCGCAAAGTTACTTACCATTCTTGCAGGATCACCCCGAGAGCCAGCATAGCGATCGGTCTCACTCACACTAAATTGACGGGCAGAAATCATGGCCATATTGTTGTTGAGTTCGCCTGCTTTACGACCTACAATATTGACCTCTTCTTTTGTTGTAACCTCTTCTTCCAATTCTATATTAACAACACTTTGTTTTCCAGAATTTACAACAACAGTTCGGGTATTATCTAAATAAGAACTGTAGCTTGCAGAAAGAAAATATTTTCCAATAGGAACATTTTTAAATTCATACAAACCATCCATATCAGTAAGTGTTCTAAAAACCTTAGAAGAGTCCTCCGAAGTCAATATTACTTTTGCACTAATCATAGGATACTTTAATTCTCCATCGACTACTTTTCCCTTAACAGTTTGTTTGATTTGACCTGATACTGAAAAACTAATCAGGGCAAGAAAGACGACTATATATTTCATCATAGGATTCAATTAAAATTAAAAGAAACACATTTTATTTTTTTGGATGCTTTTCTTCCCACTCTTTTTTTGTCCACTCTTTTACATATACATTCTTAAATGAATAATAATTCATTTCATTGAGGTGCAGATTACGAACTTTTGAATACACTATTTTTATGGTTTCATCGTACCATAAGATTATAAATGGGGAGTCATCCATTAGAATGCGTTCTGCTTTTGCAAAATATTTATAACGATCTATTATATCCGTTGCGCTCACCGCTTTTTCAAAAGCAGCATCAAAATCTGGATTTTGATAACGAGAGAAATTAGTTAAAGAAGGTTGGGAAGAGTCATCAGGAACGAGTTTCCCATAACCGTTTAACAAAAAGCTCTCAGGGCTATAGTAATCCGCATACCAAGAAGTCCTGAATAAATCTCCATTTGCATTTTCAGCATCTTCCATAAGGTTTTGAAAAGGGAGTCCATCAAGCATAACATTAACATTGAGCACCCTTTTTAATTGACGTGCAATTTGATCTGCTACAGCAGAGTGAATAGAACCCAAATTAAATTTTAGATCAATATCAGGAAATCCTTCTCCATTGGGATACCCTGCTTCAGCAAACAGTTTTTTCGCTTTCTCAGGTTGATAAGAATATGAGTGTTTTTTTATTTCTTTGGCATTATAGCCTTTAAAAGCTGCGGGTGGAACAATGCCTCCGTCTCCTTTACTAAAAGCTTGATTGTGTAGTATCTGAGTTACAATTTCTTGTCGATCAATAGCATAGTTGAACGCTTTTCTTACTCTTACATCTTGGAACTTCTTGTCCAGTAAATTGAAAAAATAGTATTGTGTTGCCATAAGAGGCTTCCTCACTAAAATTAATTTTGGGGGTGTACTGTTGAATTCTTTAATCTTTCCTTCACCCAGCATCATTGAAATACGACTTGGAGGCAACCCATCAATCAGCAATGTTTTTCCTTCTTCAAACATTTCTAATTGTTTAAGACTTCGTGTTTCAACCTTAAAAACAACTGTATCTAAATAAGGGAGCTGATTCCCATCCGCATCTTTTTCGTAATAGTTTTCATTTTTCACAAGCTGTATGTTGGTTTGTCCATCGACTTCTGAATAGCCATTAAATTTAAAAGGACCTGTGCCAATTAAATCTGTTTCTAATCCTGCATTGACAACCTTTTCAGATAATACAGCGGCATAGGGTTGTGCCAATTTGTTGATTAGATTAATATTGCGATAATTCAAATTAAATGTAATCGTATTGCCATCAATAGACAAGCCTTCAATGTGTTCGGTTTTACCATTAAAGAAATCCTTAGCGCCAACCAAAATATTTTTATATATAGAAGAGTAGGCGTATGTTTCCTTTCCTTTATATGGCGTACATGCCAATTCGATACTAAAAACTACATCTTTGGGGGTTAGTTTAATGGCCTTAGGAAATTGTTCAGAACTGTGAAAGTATACATCGTCCCTCAAGTGAAATTGTATTGTCTTTCCGTCCTCAGAGATATCCCAACTTTTTGCAAGACAAGGTACAGCTTTTAATGTTTTTGGATTGAGTGCGACCAAACCTTGATAAATTTGATTTAACAAAGTGGCAGAATAAAGCTCAGAAACATTTCTTGCCAGTAATGTTGTTGGTTCATTTGAAAGTGCGAGACTCAGTGTTCCTCCTGAATATTCAAATTTTTTAACGTTTGCATCGTTGCTACACGAATAGCTAAAAAGAAATAGTGCAAACAAAAAGATGACTTTTGCTTGTTGCAGGTTAGATATGATATTAAAATATTTTCCCATATATAATAGTAAGGTTTCTATTTAAGGAACTAAAATAGCAATAAATATTAAGAATTAAATTTTATCTAAGCTTTTTTTTGATTCATAGTATAAAATCATACACTTAAAGTAAAAAAAGATGAAAGTTGTTGTTTTTTTCATAAAATTCTTATAATATTGCGTCTGATAATTATCACATAAAAGTAAATGAGAATACTATTTATATCAATCGTAGCACTATTTGTTTCGTATAATTCATACGCAGACCTCTCTATAGAAGGAAGTTACCAGGGTAAAAACCTCTATGTCCAAAACCCTCCCAGTGATGATGGATTTGGATTTTGCGTTACCAAGGTGATGGTAAATAACAACATTATGCCTGGAGGTGTAGGGCGAAGTGCATTTGAAATCGATTTTTCATTGTTTAACGTTAAGGTGGGCGATCATGTTTTTATTGTTATTGAACACGGAGACGGTTGTACGCCTAAAATTCTTAACCCTGAGGTACTTTTGCCTAAATCTACATTCGAGGTTACTGATATGACTGTAGATAAAGAAGGAAACATAAAATGGACAACCAAAGGAGAACAAGGGAAGTTGCCTTATGTTATTGAACAATACCGCTGGAACAAATGGGTGAGTGCAGGAGAAGTTGAAGGAACAGGAGAAGCTGGTCCTAACGAATATGAATTTCAAGTAACTCCCTATTCTGGCGAAAACAGAATAAGAGTTGTTCAAAAAGACCATTCTGGAAAAAAACGCAAATCACCAGAAAAGACTTTTGTTTCTGATTTGCCTGAGGTGACAATGACACCAACAAAAGTGAAATCAGACATTAAATTCACGACAACAGAAGGGGAGCCTACAAAAACAAAGTATGAAATTTATGACGCTTATGGAAATATCGTTAAAAAAGGATATGCGGATAAAGTAGATTGTCAAAACTTGAGAAAAGGAGCCTATTATATAAACTACGATAATAAAAATGAGAAGTTTATTAAGACTTAAAAACTCTAAATAAAAAATTTCTTGTGAAACTTAAATTCCTGTCATGTGATGTGGTGGGAATTTTTTCTGAGACAGATTAACCCGAACTATTTATACATTTTCTATTTTATGTTACAGCGATCTCTGTTTTGGAATGCGGGTTATATCCTTTTTCTAACCAAATCTTCTAAACAATCAATAAACCGAGGATGGTCATTTGTACTGGGTACAAGTTGTACTTTTTCACCCCCTAATTTCTTAAAGTCTTCATCATATTCTACTCCAATTTCAACCAATGTTTCCAAGCAATCAGCAACAAATGCAGGACTAAAAGCCAAAACATTTTTAGCGCCTTCCTTTGCCCATTCTTCAATGACTTTATCTGAGAATGGTGTCAACCAGTTTTTGTCTAATCGCGATTGAAAAGCAACCGTATAATCGTCCTTTTTTAACCCGAGTTCTTTTGCGATTAATCGTGTTGTTGCATAACATTGTGCTTTATAGCAAAATCTATTTTCATCATTAATCTCAGTTTCACAGGACTGATTCTCACACAACCCATTGCTATGCACCTTATCAACGTGTTGATCGGGTAAACCATGATATGAAAATAGAATGCGGTCGTAACTCTTAATGTCAAATTCTTTTGTACGCTCAATAATAGCATCAATGTACGCTTCGTGGTCATAAAAGTCAACGACTGTTGAGATTTCTGGGATAACCCACCATTTTCTTATGATATTGACGGCTTTTTCTATAGCTGTACCTCCAGAAGCACTTGCATAATGAGGAAATAAGGGAAGAATAATGATCTTTTCGTAATTTTCTTGACGCATTTCTTCCAATACCGACTCCATTGAAGGTTTGCGATAACGCATGGCCATGTGAACGGTTACGTTATCGTTTTTAAAACGTTCTTGTAGTAATTTTTTCTTGCTTTCGGTATAATCTAATAGCGGAGATGTCCCACCGCTTAATGCCCACAACTCTTTGTATATCTCTGTAGAGTTTTTTACACGAAAAGGAATGATGATCCCGTTGACCAAAAGTTTTCTTTTTAACCAAGGATAATCAATTACTCTTGGGTCATTTAAAAATTCCTTTAAGTAAGTTCTAACATCACTTCTGGTGGGTTGATCAGGTGTTCCTAATTGAACCAAGAGTACTCCCACTTTTTGCTTTTTGTTTAAGTCCATTTAATGTAAATTATTGAGCTAATAAAAAGCAAATATAGTAAGGTTTTGTGTTAACTCATCTGTTTTACAAGGCAAACGTATTTAAAATTTCTTTTCAAGAATTTATGGAATATTATTTCAACTAGAAATTTAATCCATATTATTCACTTTTAATACTTATTTTTGGAATGTGTTATCTAAGAAAACAAAATACGGAATTAAAGCTCTTACCTATATATGTAATCATGATGATGATGCACCTATATCGATTGCAGTTATTGCCAAAGAAGAAAACATTCCTCATAAATTCTTAGAATCAATTCTACTAACCTTAAAAAAAGGAGGGATTCTTGCTGCAAAAAAAGGAAAAGGAGGAGGATATTATCTATTAAAAGATGCCAACCAAATTTTGATGACTGATGTTTTTCGTTTGCTCAATGGCCCCATAGCTATGATTCCTTGCGTTAGTCTTAATTTTTATGAGAGTTGTGATGATTGCCCAGACGAGGAAGCTTGTCGCGTGAATCGATTGATGCTTGAAGTAAGAGACAGTACGCTGAAGGTATTGAAAGAAAAAACACTTGCCCAATTGACACAGGACAGTTCTCATTTTTAATTTTAGAGAAACCCTCCACGAAACCTCTATTTTTTGTTGCCAATAAATAACCATTTTCTATTGACCAAATCAAATTAAAATATATATTTGCAAAACCCTACTAATACCATGGGATAAATA
The DNA here is from genome assembly GCA_964585545.1 of uncultured Fluviicola sp. GTDB lineage: Bacteria > Bacteroidota > Bacteroidia > Flavobacteriales_D > Crocinitomicaceae > Brumimicrobium. The sequence continues at coordinate 10,217 of CAZPDT010000009.1, read as the reverse complement.
GAATTATATGATTATTGACCAATTTTACAGTAAAAGAAGCTCTAAAAGAGAGACTTTAAAATCAAGAGAAAGTCCGACAAGAAGTTTTGTTAAAGCATTATCTTGGAGGGCATTTGGAACATTTGACACCATTTTAATTTCATGGCTCATTTCAGGAAGATGGGATGTTGCTTTTACTATAGGTTCTTTCGAATTACTTACAAAAACCGTTTTATATTACTTCCATGAAAGGTTGTGGAATGTAATTAAATGGGGACGTTAAACAAGGATTATGAACATACAACAAATCAATAAATTATTACAGGACAAAAGCCCTGAAGAAATTGTTAACTGGGCACTAAGACAGGCAAAAAAACCTGTTATTACAACCAATTTCCGGCCGTACGAAAGTGCCATTCTTCATTTGGTTACGCGCACGAATCCACAGATTGATGTTATTTGGTGTGATACAGGCTACAATACACCCAATACATACCGCCATGCCAAGGAGCTTATTGATCAACTCAAGCTTAACATTCACATTTATGTTCCACAACATTCCAAAGGGTATAGAGATGTGGTTTTAGGCATTCCCGAGGTCGATACGCCAGAACATAAACTATTTAGCGACCAAGTAAAGCTAGAACCTTTTCAAAGGGCTATGGAAGTCCATGCACCAGATCTTTGGTTTACAAATCTTAGGGAAGGTCAAACTGCTTTTCGGGACAGTATTGATATTGTTTCAAAAAATAAAAATGGAGTACTTAAGGTCAGTCCATTCTATCATTATACTGATAAGGATTTAGATCAATACATAGCAAAGTATCATCTACCCAATGAAAAAAAATATTTTGATCCAACAAAAGTGTTGGAAAATAGAGAATGTGGAATTCATCAATAAATAGAGAAAACAATGAATGAAAAAGTAAGCAACAATCCATTAGAGGACGAGGCGATTTATATTTTCCGTGAGGTTGCAGCACAATTTGAGAATCCTGCAATATTATTTTCAGGAGGGAAAGATTCGATTACCCTAGTTCGATTGGCACAGAAAGCATTTTATCCTGCAAAAATTCCATTTCCTTTACTTCACATTGATACTGGTCATAATTTCCCGGAAACGATTGCATTTCGCGATAAATTGGTCAAAGATTTGGATCTTGATTTGCGGGTACAATATGTGCAAGACCACATAGATGCAGGAAAGGCAAAAGATGAAAAGGGAAAATATGCAAGTCGAAATGGGTTACAAATAAACAGTTTATTGCAGGCCATTGAAATCCATGGTTTTGACGCCTGTATTGGTGGTGCAAGGAGAGACGAAGAAAAGGCCAGAGCCAAAGAACGAATATTTTCTGTTCGCGATGACTTTGGTCAATGGGATGAAAAGAACCAAAGACCAGAAGTTTTTGATATGCTTAATGGACAAATTGATTTTGGTCAGAACGTACGGGTTTTTCCTATTTCTAATTGGACAGAGCTGGATGTTTGGAGCTATATCCAAAAGGAAAAAATTGAAATTCCTTCTATTTATTTTGCGCACAAAAGGAAAGTCTTTGAAAGAGATCAGTTGATCTGGTCGGTAAATGATGAGGTTGTTTATCGGGAGAAAGATGAACAGATTATGGAAAAAACTGTAAGATTTAGGACAGTAGGTGATATGAGTTGTACAGCTGCTGTAGAATCTGATGCGTTTACAGTGGATGAAGTTGTGGAGGAAATCAGAGCATCTTCTCTTTCAGAGAGAGGAGCAAGAATTGACGATAAGCGCTCTGAGGCGGCAATGGAAAATCGCAAGAAACAAGGTTATTTTTAAATCGAAGAGAAAATGGTAGAAAGAAAAAACAAGGTTTTAAAACTGAGTACATCAGGTAGTGTTGATGATGGAAAATCGACTTTAATAGGTCGTATTTTATACGACACACATTCATTAAAAGAAGATAAATTAGCCGCCATTGAAAGAAGCAGCAAGCAAAAAGGATATGATTATCTCGATTTTTCATTGGCTACTGATGGGTTGGTAGCGGAAAGAGAGCAGGGAATAACAATTGATGTTGCACATATTTATTTCTCAACTCCAAATCGCTCCTATATTATTGCAGATACACCAGGACATGAGGAATATACACGAAATATGGTGACAGGATCATCTACTTCTGAAGTTGCAATTGTTCTTATCGATGCTCGACATGGTGTTGTAGAACAAACAAAGCGTCACTTTTTCATCAATAATTTATTGAAAACAAAAGAGATTATCGTGGCCATCAATAAAATGGATCTTGTGAATTTTGATCAGGATAGATTCAATCAAATTGTTGCTGATGTACAAAAATTACAAAGAGAATCAGAGAATCAAGAGCAGAACATCACCTATATTCCTGTTAGTGCTTTACGAGGAGATAATGTGGTAGAGAAGTCCCAAAATATGCCGTGGTACAATCAAAAAACATTAATGGAATATTTGGAAGAAATTCGGATAGAAGATGTACAGGAAAATGCCAAAACCCGCTTTCAAGTTCAGGGTGTAATTCGTCCCAAAACAGAAGAATTTCATGATTTCCGTGGATATACCGGAAAATTAAAAGGAGGAGAGCTTTCCGTTGGAGATACAGTGACCGTTCTTCCTTCCAGACGAGAAACAAAAATTAAAGGAATTCATTTTTTTAATCAATCTTTTGAAAGTGCAAGTAAAGGTTCGTCAATTGTGCTTACGCTTACCGATGATGTAAATGTATCGCGTGGTGATTTGATTGTTAAATCAGATGAATTGCCTAAGGAAGCCAAGCAAATTAAAGCTACAATTTGCTGGATGGATAACCATGCCTTATTGCCATCTTCTTCATTTTTCTTGCAACATGGGGTCAGAAAAATGAAATCTAAAATAAAGTCTATTGACTATAAACTCAACATTGATCGTTCAGTAGATAAACAACAGGTGGAACAATTAAACATGAATGATTTAGGGTTGGTCAACATTCAACTGGCCCAACCTCTTCACTATGATTCTTATAAAGACAATAGTGGCAATGGGACTTTTATTTTAATTGATGAGAACAGTAACACAACAGCAGGGGTAGGAATTATTCAATAAGACTACAAGTAGAACCTATCATTTAAAACAGACAGATTAATCTCCGTTAAAATAAGGGCAGAACCATAGTTTTTACTCAAATCGTTTCTAAAAACGAAGAAATCAGTTATCTTTGATTTTGATAAAAAAGTAGAAAATATGGGACTAGATAAGGACGGAATAGCAAAACGAATCGCAAAAGAATTGGAAGATGGATATTATGTAAACTTGGGGATTGGTATACCAACTCTAGTTGCAAATCATGTTCCAGAGGATATCCAAGTTGAGTTTCAATCGGAGAATGGGATTGTAGGCATGGGACCATTTCCTTATGAGGAAGAAGTGGATGCGGATTTGATTAATGCCGGAAAACAAACGATTACTGCCAAGCCAGGTGCTGTATTTTTTGATTCTTCAACTTCTTTTGGAATGATTCGCGGAAATCATGTTCAATTGACCGTTCTTGGAGCGATGGAAGTGGCCCAAAACGGAGACATTGCCAGCTGGAAAATCCCAGGAAAACTCGTCAAAGGAATGGGTGGAGCGATGGATTTAGTTGGTTCTGCTGAAAATATTATCGTTGCTATGATGCACACGAACAAGAAAGGTGGTTCTAAACTTTTAAAAACCTGCTCATTACCACTTACAGGAAAAGAAGCTGTTACCAAGATCGTAACTAATTTAGCCGTTTTAGAGATTAAAGATGGTGCTTTTCATTTAATTGAACGTGCACCAGGCGTGAGTGTTGAAGAAATTAAAGCCGCGACAGATGGAGATATGGTTATTCCTGATAATGTGCCTGAGATGAATTTGGATTAATAAGGGTTGGGTTGGTTATTGGTAGGATTTCCTCCCTAAAGCGTAAGGTAGGATTTCCAAATCCTGCGTAGTCTTGGGAAGCAGTTATTACATTTAACTTATCTTCAATGATTTTTATGTACTTTTTTAGTAGTAAATTCAAGATCCAAATTCCATTTAAGAAGAGAATAGAATAATCAAAAACTATAACCAACCGCAATTTTTGCATAGCTCAATATAAAGTAATCGTTTTCAATTAGTGAAAAAAAATCATAATTGTAATTCATCTTTATGTAAAGAGAATGGAATTCATTTAATGGCAGACTAAATCCAAAACTACAAAATACACCTACATTGTAGTTTCTTATGCCTCCTCCTTCATTAATTTTAGAACTTTCGTTAGGATAATAGAGCAACTTATTCGCTCTTACTTTAGAAAACAGCAAATTAAGGTGTGCTCCTCCTTCAAGATAGAAGCGTTTATTTCTCCCAATATTATAGCGTATACCGATGGGGACTGAAATATTATGTAGTCTATATTTTGCATCTGTAAGAATATAATGATCAGAGTGGAAAAGTAGTTTGTTTTTCGTTATCCGTAAGTAATTGTATCCAATCCCAACGATGAGATTTACCTTTTTCTTTCTAAATATTACTCGATCGAGACCAATTCCAAACCCAAACTGTCCAACTGTATTTTGATCGAGTTCCAAGGTCCTGTTTGCAGATATGAAAACTTCATTAAAGAAAAAGTCTTCTTTTGGGCTTTGGGCTTCACTATAATTGAAGCATAACAATACAATTAATAGGATGATTAAATATTTCATTGTGCTATAATTATTCTAAAATTGTACTTTATGTCCGTTTCCTTAATTGGTCAATTCCTCCTTTCTGTGTTCTCATATAGATTTACTCAAAAAGATTCTCAATTATTACATCTGGTTTCTTAACCAGCATGATTCACCAATATTATATTTAGAAATTGTAATCTACTCATATGTATATGATTATAAGAAAAAAATATATTTTTAGAGAACCTCATTTTTGGGTATTGTTAAATTTTTAATATTTTGATTTAATTTTGACATATTTGTCCTTACAAGCCTCTGGAAATATGAGTATATTCCTTTAGAGTTTATCCCTAAAATCTGCTCAAAATTAAGTTCATGAATAATATGGGTTAAATTTTTAGACAATTAAATTAACAGCAGTGATAACATTTCTAATCGCATTTTTATAAAACAACCAACTTTTTAACAATAGGTTTTTCTGGATTTAGAATTCTAACGAAATAGATGCCTGAAGCAAGATTTTCGACATTAAACTGGTTGTTGTTTGATACGCTCTGTCGAATAACTAATTTCCCTTTTCCATCCATTATTTCGACATAAGATATTTTATCAATTCCATTGATGGTTACTATTTGAGTAGCAGGATTAGGGACTAAAACCACATTATTAGCCGCTATTTTGGAACTATCACCTCTGGAAGAAAACAACAAAGGATCCATGGAAAACTCTGGATTCCTTTCGGATCTAGATGGGTCCTGAGGTGGTAGATTACTGTTTCCATGAATAATATGCAGAAAATTACTACCCATCCCTTGATTCCCGCATTCGTCATAAAGCCTGATAAAATAGAAATAAACACCATCAGATAAAAAACCTAAATTACTAAAAGAACAAAAATGTGCACTTTTAACATTACCAGTTTCTTTAGTAATAATATTACCCCATCGATTCCAAGTAATTATATAATAATAGTCTGCACTCTCCGTATTAAAGCAAAGATAATCATTAACATTATCACCGTTTGGAGTGATTACATTAGGGAAACTGGAGGGCATAGAAAATGGAGTGGTTGTTTTGTCCCAATCTAATGAAATAATATTTTGTTGACCAGAACATTTATTTATTGCCGTTATCTTAACTTTATCATCGGCGCAAGAACTCCACCTCCAAGCATCGGGTAAATCCCAATGAAAACTGCAGCAAGAATAATCTTTTCCTTTATAGAAGGTTTTTGAATATCCAGGAGATGAATTCACTTCAATTTTAAATTCAGTTACGCCATCAGAAAAATTAAGGTCTGTACCAAAATTATAATCATCCCATTGGGTATTGTTTGCAGAAACATTAGCAGAAGGATCAGTAACATCTGTGTATTGTACTAAAACATGATGTGTGTCTGTATGGGTTCCTTCGGAATCATCACAATGATAGGTGACCTTGACCGTGTATTTAATTGCTCCATTTCCACCAGGCGAAGTAAATGTTGGGTTTGAAATATTTGTATTGTCTAAATAGGTTGAGGGCGACCAATGTACGGTAGTTCCCCATTCATTTGCTTCTGTTCCTATCTGTTTAGTGGCTTCGCTACACAATATTTGGTTTTCAAACTCCAATTCATCAGGACACAAGTTATCACCACAAGGTTCAGGAGATATTTCAAATACTTTTGTTTGATCTCCCTCTATAAAAGTTCCATGATCTATTATAATTTGATTTCCAGCTTTCAAAACAACTGAGGAACTCGCATATTGTATAACATCTCCAGCTATATGATTTGTTCCATTCTCAGGATCTACTCCATTTCCTATGTAAATGTTGTTTGATGCTTGAAAAACTTCCATGGGATAGTTAAAAACGGTGTTGTCGAAGTACCAGTTGTCACGGCATTTGTTGGGTTGAACTTCGTAGATGCGGAGATCGTCCCATTCGCCGCTACCTCCAAATGAGAGCCATTTTTTATCGCCTGATGGAGAGAAATAACCTCGAAACCTTGTCCAACCTGATGTATTAGTGGAATAAATATTTAATAGAATATTATGTTCAATATTAGCGTGATAATCGATTAGATCCTTATTATATTTGCAAGCTACGGGTTGATTTTTATAAGCTACAACTCTATCGTTTGTTCCTGTTCCAGAATGAAAAACTTCAATATAATATGTTTTATTAGACTCCAACCAATTCTTTGTTGAAACAATCAAATATTCACCATCATCCTTGGTATGCCCCCAAGTATCTCCACTTCTAGACTTGTTTGAACCGTAACAAGATACATTATAAAGGTCTGCTGTAGGAACTGGGGGTTGATGGAAATTAATACAAAATTTTCTTTTTAAAGGAAGAGTCCAATTTTCTACTACCGACCAATATTCTTCCATATAATTATAGTAATTAGAATTGGTCGTTCCCTGAAGAGGATCATTAGTGCAACTTAATCCTGCATTCCAATTATTGAAATTATGTTTCTCAAATGAATAGTTAGGGACCAAATTTTCCCAATTTTGAGAAAATATAAAATTTGGAAGAACAAGAGATGCAAACAAAACTATTAATTTAAAACAAAACACTGTTTGGATAACATATTTTTTCATGACGAAATAATTTTAATTAAAAAAATAACTTGCGTTTATTGCAAAAAAAGGCAGATAACTAAATCTATTTTGAGCATCCCAAAATTCTAAATAAGAAAAGCGAGGGGATATAGAGAAATTATTAAAATTAAAACTCCATCCAAGATAAATACTTGAAATTAAAAGAAAAGGAACATTATTAAAAGTATTTGGTACGTAATACTCTTCTTTATTTCGGATTGTCCATACGTTTAATAGCTCGCTAAAAGATAAACCAATATCAACGCCATTAAATTTCCAAAATTTAAATCGATTAGTAATGGAAATAGGAAATCCAAAAGCAAAATAAGGTTTTTGGAAAGTAAAGTTTGTTGAAAATCCAACAGAACCAATTAATTCATAATTTTTCTTAACATTAAATCTTCTTATATAGCCTAAACTATAAATACCTCCTGCTCCTCCTATTTCTACAAAAGCACCATTTTTTCGAGTTGTAATAGAATCATTTGAGCCATCTACCTTGTTTGCTTTACTTTGTAATTGATATTCTGTTAAACAGGAAGGTCTTTTTCCTTCGCTTAGCCCATGATGCTGGAAATTATAATTGGAAATTAATTCCTCCCCATTCTGTCCGTAAATAAGCGTTCCAATCAGGAAATTAAATAGAAGTAATATTTGTATTCTTAATCTCATCATCTTATGAATAGAATTTAAAATTATTGAGCAGGTTTACCTACTATTTTTTAGCTTTTCTATTTCTTCCTGCTGTTGGATAACATATCTGGTTAACTCCTCAATTTTCTTTAACAAAATTGTATTCATATCAGCTAAATCCACACCATTTTCTAAGACTTCATTTTCACTTGGAACACCTGGAAGGTGTCCATTTTTATCAATGTATTCTTTTACTTGTATTAGAGAAGGTAAAGCGTAGTCTTTTTGAAAAACATTATCTGACCATGTATGTTGATCCACCACAATTCTTCTTGCTCTCAATGTAGGTGTACTCGCATCAGCATCAACGAAAAATATCATTTCATCCTTATTTCTTAAAATTAAATTTCCCTTAGGGTCAATTGTTAAAATAGGTATTGTTGTTTGATCTTGTGGATTATAGACCCCTAAATTTAATAAGTTGTAAGTAGATGCGGTTGTTCCAGTATAATATCCTGCAATCATTCCCGTTTCGGAAGTTTCCTTTCCTACTTTTAAGCGGTTTGTATATGTGGTTTCTGTAATTCTTGCAGTACCATGTACATCCAAAGTATGAAGAGGATTGTCAGTTCCTATCCCAACTTTTACATCAGGACATAAGGAATATAGTTTATAAGGGGCACTGTACCAAACTGGGTTTTGTTGAATTATGTCAAAGGAACAGGGCTCTATGCCTATGGGTCCTTGCTCTGTGCCCGTACCAAAAATGGCCATTCTTAATTGATCAATCCCTCCTTTTACTAATTTTCCACTTTCATCAACAAACAATAATTTATTTGTTTCAAAATTTGTTACCGTATCTAGGGTAGGCAAAAATAAGTTTCCATTAATCAGTGAACTTCCATTTACCTCAAACCTTTTAGTGGGGTTAAGTATGCCTATTCCAACCTTTCCATCATTTGTTATTCGCATTCGCTCAATGTTATTCGAACGAAACCTCAGACAAGATGCATTTTTAGTTCCCAAGAATGAAGTAGAATCTGCGATATTTCCTTGGGTCGCCCATTTATTTACAGTCTGGGATTGTGAATAATTGGTGATTAGGAACATAGGAAAGAAGATTATAATGCATAAAGCATTAATTCTTGCATTACCCCTAAATGTGTGTGTGTGTTAAATCTAGCTTCATAAGTAATTTGTTTTTGAGGTAAATGTATTGACAGGTCTATTAAAAACCAAATCTTTTTTAACAATTTTTTAACTTTTTTTCAGATGGTAGCGTTAAGCCCCGTGAAACGACATTCCTGTTTATCGAGTAAACTTATTTATGGAATTCCCATCAATAATTTTGAATTTAAAGAAGGCATTCAGCTTATTGTTAGTGGGTTAAAGGGTTGTGTAGGATTTACCCCAAAGCGTTAGGTAGGATTTCCGCCCAATTTCCCTGCAACAAATCCCGTCGTCCAAGCAGCTTGGAAATTATATCCACCTGTAATGGCATCAATGTCTAACACCTCTCCGGCAAAAAATAATCCAGGAAGAATCATACTCTCCATTGTTTTTGTGTTGATGCTGTTCAGACTCACACCGCCACAGGTTACAAACTCTTCTTTAAATGTCGTTTTTCCTCGCACATCGTAGAGATCATTCGAGAGCACCTCTACCATTTTATGGACACCTTTTTTTCCAATTTCATCCCATTTCTGGTCGAGGGGAAGATCGATTTTCTCCAATAAATACAACCACAATCGAGCGGGTAATTCATAAGGACGTATATTCTGTAATTGCTTTTGACCGTGGTCAGTAATAATGGTTTGAATAGAATCTCTTACAATTTCTTGATTTTGCTCATTGGTCCAATTCACTTGCAGATTGAAATGATAATTTTTTTCTGCTAACAATCGCGCACCAAAAGAGGAGAGAACCAAGATAGCTGGACCACTCATGCCCCAATGGGCAATTAACAAAGGTCCGCTTCCCATTAATTTCTCCCCCTGAATCCGGGTTGTTACATTTTCTATCGCAACACCCATTAAAGTTTTTACTTTTTCATGGGGCATATTGAAGGTAAATAAACTGGGCACAGGAGACTCTATTTTATGGCCTAAATCGGCGAGCCATTGCAATCCTTTTTCTTTCGGGCTCCCTCCAGAAGCTACAATCACTCGATCAAAGAAAATAGCATTGATTTCATCCAAATAGACTTGAAATCCGTCACTTTTGGGAATCAATTTTTTGACCTTGGCCTCAGTTTTAATAATAACCCCTAGATTCTGAACTTCAGCAAGCAAACAATCAATTATTGATGCCGAAATGGGAGAGTGAATTTAGTCCGAACACCTACGGTTTTAGACC
>CAZPDT010000008.1:13433-128300 GCA_964585545.1 uncultured Fluviicola sp. | reverse complement strand
TAAGTTATTAACAATCAAATTGTTGAATTTAGGTGGGTTTTTAGACAGTTTGACGTTCAGCGGGGGTACGTATTGCAGGTGCCAACTTTATTCCTCCAAATGCCCGCAAAGTTCCTGATTTATTTGATCAATTATTTGATTTTATCAATGCCCAATCTCACAAATTTAACACCATTGAGATGGCCACAATCTTTCATCATAAATTTGTTTGGATTCATCCTTTTTTTGATGGGAATGGAAGAACTGTTCGTTTAGCAATGAATCTTTTGCTTATGAATGCAGGTTTTCCGCCAGCCATAATATTATCAAATGATCGAAAAAAGTATTACTCAGCATTAAACAAGGCCAATAAAGGGGATTACCGTAAATTGATGTTGGTTATAAGTCAGGCTTTAGAAAGAACTTTAAATATTTATCTTAATGCCTTGCCCGATAGTGATGATGATTACAAAGTAATCAGTAACTTAGTACAAGAGGAAGCTGTCCCTTATGGTCAGGATTATATCAGTCTTTTAGCGAGGCAAGGAAAGATTGATGCTTATAAAGAAGGTCGAAATTGGTTGACATCTAAAAAGGCAATTGAAGATTACATTCAAAAGAAAAACCAAAATGTATAAAATTTATGATTGTCAGGATGTTTCGTGTCATCAGCTTTCTAACACAGCATGTGAGTTGGGTGTGATATTGGACGCATTGGAACATGTATTTCGATATAGATTGTAGATTGTAGAATGTAGATTTAGGTGGTGGATGGGATTTGTAATTTTCTGATATAGTTATTGGTTGGGAACAGATGGTTCTTTTATAATTGTATAAATTTTGAGAAATATTTATTCAATCGTAATATTTCTCAAAGATTTTCATGGGCTTACTGCGCTGCGGTTTATTTTTCTTTTTATTACGAATCTCATCTAAAATCAAAAATTATCTCAGGAATAATGCAGATTTAGGGAATTGAAAGTAAAAACATTCCTACCTTTGTCAAAATACTTCAAAAAGTGAATTTAAAAATATGTCGGCATTGATCGAAAAAGACACCATCTGCGCACCCTCTACATCTAGTGGTGCTGGGGCAATTGCTGTGATTAGAGTGTCTGGAGATCAGGCGCTTTCTTTAACTTCTGCGATTTTTTCAAAAGACCTGACCAAAGTAGATTCTCATACGGCTCATTTTGGTACGATTCGCGATAAAAAGGGAAATATTATTGATGAAGTTGTCGTAACCGTTTTTAAAGAGGGAAAAAGTTTTACAGGTGAGGCGGTAGCGGAAATTTCTTGTCATGGATCAAATTATATCCAACAACAAATCCTCAATTTACTTTTTCAAAATGGTTGTAGAATGGCGAATCCTGGAGAATTTACGATGCGTGCTTATTTTAACGGACGGATGGATCTTTCTCAAGCAGAAGCTGTTGCGGATTTGATTGCGGCTGACTCTAAAGTGGGACACGATATTGCTATGAATCAGATGAGGGGAGGATATTCTGATCATATCCAACATTTGCGTCAGCGGTTAATGGACTTTGCCTCATTGATTGAATTAGAATTGGATTTTTCGGAAGAAGATGTTGAGTTTGCAAGTCGGACAGATTTGAAAGATTTAATCAAAGAATTGAAAAAAAAACTCACGCTTCTGATAGATTCTTTTGCCTATGGGAATGCTATAAAAAATGGAATTAATACAGTGATTGCAGGTCGACCCAACGCAGGAAAGTCTACTTTGCTTAATGCTTTATTGAATGAGGAACGTGCGATTGTTTCAGCCATTCCAGGAACAACACGAGACACCATTGAGGAACGGTTAAATATCGGTGGAATTCTTTACAATTTTATCGATACAGCAGGAATTCGGGAAGCGAATGATGAAATTGAAAAAATAGGAGTTGAGCGAACACTTTCTGAGGTGAAGAAATCCAATATTTTGCTCTATGTATTTGACATCAATGAATTGTCAAGAGAAGAAGTTCAAAACGATCTTAAAAAGATTGAACACGGTAATTTATCGATTGTCATTTTGGCCAATAAAACGGAAGGTAGGGCAGATGATAACTTTAAAAGTTACAGTGAAAACTATCCTATAATTCCAATTTCGGCAAAGGAACATCAAGGACTGGAGAATTTAAAAGAACAACTCTTTGATATTGTTTCTGCGTTAAAAACAGAAAGTGATACAATCGTTATTAACGCAAGACATCACACAGCATTTTCAAATGCTTTGGAAGATTTATGGAAGGTGGAGGAGGCTTTAGAAATGGATATACCAGGGGATTTGTTGGCGATGGATATTCGGAGTGCTATTCGCCATTTAGCAAGTATTACAGGAGAGATTACTTCAGATGATCTGCTGGGAAATATATTTGCTAATTTCTGTATCGGAAAGTAACTTTGGGAAGCTACCTCATTGTCAATAAAATGCTCCTAATCCGTTCATTTATTTTAATCTTTTCATTATCTTAATACTGCCTAAATTAAATGATATGAATACATCTAAATACCCAAATCTCATAAGTCCGCGTTTAAAAGATTACAATTATACATCAATCAGCTATTATTTTATAACCATTAATGCTAAGAATGGCAAAATATTTTTGGTAAAATTTCATTTTTAAAATTTTCTTGGGGATATCTCCAAAGCTATAGCGCAAACATTAGAGAGAAAAAAGACTGAAAGATTTTGATATAAAATAGATCTGACTGCTTTTGATAAAAATGAAAAGCCTCCATCCAAGTGGGAAGAAACGATAGAAAAAATATTATATTTGAATCAGCATAAAATATGGAAAATGAGCGATAAAGCAAACACGAACCTAGAAAAGAAAACCTATCCTGTAGGAACTAGCGGAACTACATACATGGTGTTTTTAGGTTCAGGAATAATATTGATTTATCTGTTTATATTTTTATTTCCTTCCTTTTTCAGTTCGCATTGGTGGTCTTACCCGCTGTTAATTGGAATTTATTTGTCTTGTTTTCGAATATTTAGATCTGTAGGGGAAAAGCTAATCGTAACAGACGACAGTATAGAATTTAAAAGTTTATTGTCTAGTAAGAAGCTGAAAGTGAGCGAGATTGCTTCTTTTAAAGTGATGAACTCTTCATTCTCTGGGAAATCTAATATTATAATTATCAATCCAAATTCTCCTAAAAAGGAAAAAATGAAAATTGGAGCGTTACCTAAGGATGATTTGTCTGAATTTATAGAATGGTTAGGCAGTCGCGTAGAGAGAGAAGAGGATTTAAAATTAGATGAGTATCAAAATCAAATTGTTGAAGAAGTAGGTTTTAACCTAGAGGAGTCTGGATTGAGTTTAAAATCATATCGAGTAGGTAAAAATGTTTTACCGATGGTATTGTTTGTACCCCTTTCTATGTCATTGATCTCGGGTTTGATCTTGCAACTGAATCTTGATTATCATGTTTTGGTTTATCTGTCAATAGGTTCAAGTTTTCTTATTATAGCTGGTTTTATTGCCTATGCTGGTTTTATACACACGAAATTGAATATTTTAAATGATGGCATTCATCTTAAGGGATTGTTTGTCAACAAAAGTTTAAAATTTCATGAAATTAAAGGTTATAAAATAACACATTCTCCTTTGTCAAATAAGATCAAGAAAATTGTAATTGTACCCAAATCAAATATTCATAAACCGATAAAAATAAGACCTTCGGCAAAACCAAATTTCATTGAACTTTCAGGTTGGATAGAGAAAAACTTTACCAATTTAGGGAGTTAAGTTTCCACAATAGGTAAAAGCGTAAGTTCAATTAGTAAATGCGACAAAAGTAGTATTTAAATGAACTTTTCTTAAACACAAAAGTTATTCTGAGGATTTTTTGACCTCCTTAAAAAGGTCAAAAAAATCCTCGGAAATAACTTTTACCAATAAAAAGAAAAAGTTCAGGTTAAAGTGATAACTTCTCCCTGAACTTTAAAATAGTTTGTTTCTTTAAACTTTTAACAACCACATTAAAGAGTTTGGTATGAAACAAATAACTATTGAGCAAAGGTATCAAATAGAAGCCTATTTGAAGCTAAAACAGTCAAAATATTTTATTGCTAAAGAATTAAATCTCCATGGTAAGTTCAATTAGTAAATGCGACAAATAAGTATTTATTTTTATCTTTGAGATTTAACACTATACTATGACTCGAGGAATAATCTTTTTAATGCTTTTTTTCTTCACTCAGCTTGTCAATGCACAAAAGAGTGATCCCAAAACCGAAACAAATGAATTGAATGATCGATTTTCTAAAACTCTTTATAATAAGGGAGATGAAAATTTAGCCAACAAAATTAGCGACAGTTTAAAGTTGCTTTATAAGAGGTCTGGGTATATTAGGAGTTTGTTTTCATATCATAATACGAAGGGTACATTGGAATATCATAGAGGTGAATACACCGCAGCCTTGATTCATTTTAACGACGCTTTGTCGCTTGGTGAAAAATACCAGGACACATCAATTTTAATTGCTGCACACATGAATGTTGGTGCCATATTCTACCTATTAAATAATTATGACCAGGCACTCAAGCACTATTTAGAAGATGCAAAGATGATGGAGGTTTATGATAAAACCAAACTTGCAGATCTCTATGGAAATATTGGAATGTTGTACAATGAAATTGATGAATTGGATAAAGCTGAGTTTTACTTAGAACAATCAATGGAAATGCTCGAAAAGGGAAAAGAATTAGATGATATGGTAAAACAACTCAATGTTTTGGGGATTGTTCTACGTAAAAAGGGAAAATATAAAGAGAGTGAAAAATCATTAAAAAAAGCGATTTCTTACGCTGCAGATAATCCCCGATATTATCGAGACATTGCTGACATACATTCAAATCTAGCGAGTTTATATAAAAATACTAATGATTATAAAAACGAAAAATACCACATTCAGGAGAGTATTAATTATTATAAAAAAACAAATAACTCTACAAACATAGCTCAAGCTAGACAATTTTTAGCAAATTATTATTTTGATAGAGGAGAGAATGAAAAAGCAGAAAATGAAATTAGGGCTGCAATGCAACTTTTTGACTCAATCAATGTTCCAATTAAGAATCAACGTGAATTTTATGCAACGTTTGCTAAAATAATGTATGTGGATAAAAAATATAAAGAGGCTTATGATCAATTAGATAAAGGCTTTGAGTTGTTTGATACATTATTAAGTCTTCAAAAAATGGAACAAGTATCGCAACTTGAAACAAAATATTTCTATCAACAAAAAATGGAGGTGGATTCTATAAAAAGAGTTGAAGAAAGAAAAAAAGTAACATTACAAATCAAAAAAGAAAAAGCAGAAAATCAAGCAAAATTGGCACAACAAAAATTCTTCTCAACAATAGGAATTGGTGGTACTTTTTCTTTGTTAATTATTGCATTTTTACTCTTTAGAGCTTATCGAAATAAAAATAAATCAAACATATTAATTTCCCAACAAAAGAGCCAAATAGAGACCAAACAGATTGAAATTTTAGATTCAATTCAATATGCAAAACGTATTCAAACAGCGATTTTACCACCACTAAAACTTGTAAAATCGTACTTAGAAAATTCTTTTATTATTTATAAACCAAAAGATGTAGTGGCAGGTGATTTTTACTGGATGGAACAAGTGGGTGATAATAT
Organism: uncultured Fluviicola sp.; assembly: GCA_964585545.1. Taxonomy (GTDB): domain Bacteria; phylum Bacteroidota; class Bacteroidia; order Flavobacteriales_D; family Crocinitomicaceae; genus Brumimicrobium. The sequence goes on along the minus strand of CAZPDT010000008.1, from coordinate 122,660 downwards.
TCTCTTTGCTGCGGCGGATTGCACAGGTCATGGGGTTCCTGGTGCTATGGTTAGTGTAGTTTGTAACAATGGTTTAAATAGAAGTGTTAGAGAATATGGATTAACAGACCCTGATATAATTCTCAATAAGACAAGAGAAATTATTGTTCAAGAGTTTGAAAAATCAGAGGATGTGGTAACAGATGGAATGGATATTTCTCTATGTTCACTCTCATTATCAGCCGGTTCACTTAGTTGGGCGGGTGCAAACAATCCACTTTGGATTATTCGAAAAGGATTAAATTCTATAGAAGAAATAAAAGCCGATAAACAACCCATAGGAAAGTATAGAAATCCAAAACCCTATACTAAACACGAACTGACACTTCAAAAAGGAGATTCAATATACATTTTTACAGATGGATTCCAAGATCAATTTGGTGGAGCAAATAACAAAAAATTCAAATCAGCCAACTTTAAAAAACTCATCCTTGCAATTCAAGACAAAGATATGGATGAACAAAAAGACATTATAGAAAAAACTTTTGGGGATTGGAAAGGGGATTTCGAGCAGGTGGATGATGTTTGTATTATAGGAGTCCGAGTATAGCTAAGAAGATCTTAATTTTTTATTATTTTGTTAAAGTCTTTTAAGTTGCTAAATTTATGCTTTCTATTCATCTTGCTACACCCTATGCAGATAAATAAATCCGTTTAAGAACTTCTTGTTTTATTGCTTTGGTTATTTTGTTTTTTTCCAAAGCCTCTAACCGTATCAAAAGGAATAGTTCGTTTGAGAATTGGGTTGATTATTGATCGTACCTTTTTGAGGAAACTAATTCAGAATTTTTACATCAACGTTAAATGTGGCTTGATACTAAACAGTTTGAATTTATAAAATTCAAGATTATTTTTTCTTAAATGAACAATAGGTTGTATTATTCTTTTTGCTTCTTCAATATCCGTTTTAAAATAACCGATAAGATCAATCCAAAAATCACATAAGCGATAAATAAAATATATCCTGGTTGAAGTGAAGTGTTATTGGTTGCAATACTTGTGAGCGTATCTGTTTGAATATTGAGGTCGACCAATTGATTGTCGAGAATACCGTTGAAACCAACATAAGCCATAAAAATAGCCACAACCATAACATCAGCCATAGACCATTTACCCGATTTAAAAGCTAGCCAATGAAGGATTTTATAAGATTTCCATTTTTTCTTTCCAAAAAGGTAAATTTCGGTTGAAATTAACTTTGTAATGGGTAAAATAACGCTAAATCCAAGAACGAGAACGCCAACAAATATTGAATCTATTTTTCCTGTATTTAATAGTATTTCTACCAACTGAAGGATACTTTTGCTCCTATAGAAAATAACCTGATCTGTAAATTTAATGTGTTCACCCAGCAATACAAAATCGACTTTGTCGATGCGTGCATCTATTTCAATCATAGCACTGGATAAACCGACAAGTAAAACTACAATTGCCAAAGCTACAGACATAAAAAACAATGGTTTTTGTAAACTGTTGTACTTTAAAACAAACAACCACAAGAGAAGGAAAAGAATGATAATTCCGATAATATAAAATGCTTCTTGATAGTTTATATTTTGTAGCTTTTTTGCCTTAGTAAGGAGCACCGTATTGATGTTTTCCTTAAAGTCCATGTTGTACTTTTTATAGAGAGCTTTTACCTCGGAGGAATCTTTTTGATCATAAGTTTTTTCTGCAAATTCGTTAAGCTTGCTCACTGCCAAACCTTTTAGCTTTTTCTTATTCTTCTCTTTCATTGCCTCATCGATGATCTCACGGCTGTATTGTGGGGTTTTGGCTTTTAACTTGTCTTTATCAATAAAAGCATTAACTGCCCATTTTCGGATGGTATTTTTAAATCCATCATCGTTTGTTTGGATAGAATTGTCAGCTTTATCAATTAGGTTACACAACATTTCAGTTAGTTGCTCATGGAGTGCACTGTCCTGACTTTTACTCAATTCAAAACTATCAATTTGATATTCAACAATGTTTACAACTGATTTTTTCCAGACATTTACTGATAGCATTCCATTGTGAATACTGTTAAGAGCAGAATAATCATCTTTTATCTCTGACCGTTTTAAGGAATCTTGGTAAACACTCAAAGAAAAATATATTGCCACCGCAATCAAAGGTAAGGTAACGATATAAAGTAAAATCTGACGAATCCAATTGTGTGACATTGGGTTTCAATTGTTTAAGATGAGCGAAAAAATAATCTTGTGTAAGATACAAAAATCAAAAATTATCTCAAGAATTAATGAATGATAAGTCGGATTTTTTATGAAAACTTTGATGATTTCGTTAAAAATTGATAAATCTCTTTCACACATCAGTTCGAGTGCCGCAGCGCAGTTGTATCGAGAACAGCACGCCTTTCTTTTGTAGGCATTGACGAGACGAGGAGACCAAGCATTAACCACAATGTCAAATAGGCTCCGAAATAAGTGTGAGTTCAAACATATTAAACGCAATAAATCCTTTAATTTCCTCTGCCTGATTTAAAGGATCTTCGTAACTCCATGCGAAATAGTCATCCATTGGTTCATCAGACATCACCCAATAAGTAGCGTCGCCTTTAATAGGACAATGGCTTTTCCGGTTGTTTTCTTTTACCAATTCGACTTCGATGTCTTCTTTCGGGAAGTAGAAAACGGGATTGTGAACAGTCTTACTTACTTCTTTTAATATGCGTGCATTTAACTCGAATTATTATTCATTCTTTAAAATAGTAATAGGTATTCATGAGCTCACAAGCTCGGTTCACCAATCTTAAAATATAAAACCACCAACGATTGATAGTTATATGTTTAAATGTATTTCAAGCATTTTTTAAGAATCCCAAATTTGGGTATTGATAATTTGGCAAGATTTTGATTTAATTTTGATCTATTCGTCGTTACAAGCCCCGCGAAATATACATATATTACTTTAGGTCTTGTGCCTAGAATAGATTTAAAATTAAATGCATGAATAATCCGGGTTAAGCGTCAATTTTCTTTTGTAATCGTCAACAACTGCATAATGTTTTTTATTTTCCATAACTTTAGTTTGTGAATTCATTTCATCGAGATACTGTACTCAATAAACACATAAATAAAGGAATCATTTATAAACTTCCAAATTAATTTTATATTCAGACTAAAACTGTAATGTTGTTAAACGTAAAACAGATAATATTAATACGTATTAATCATGACTTTGATAAGAACACTTGCACTCGCCATAACGATAGTTTTGCTTTTTTCATGTAAAACATCAAAGATGGTCTCACTACAATCTTTGGATAACGTAAAGGCACCCCCTGGAACGATTCAAATTTCGGATAATCTATATTTTGATGTCGCTGAAAATTCCAATTTTAACTGGCTAGAATATTTATATTGGCTGAAACGAGTTTACGGTGAGAATTCTAAAGAATATCTAAATGCAATTCCTAACAATACAGTCTGGTTAAGGCTCAATGAAAACTATTCAAATCTTGATGAAGGTTATCTGAGGCATCCTGCTTATCGAGGTTATCCAGTTGTAGGCATAAGCTATGAACAAGCCGTGGATTACACAAAGTGGAGATCCGACAGGGTTATGCAATACAATCTACAAAGAGCTGGGATAATTTCTTTTAACCCTGAGAACAATAAAGATTCTATCTTCACAATCGAAAAGTATTTTACTGGACAGTACATAGACTATAAACCAGATGAAAATATTCGACTTTACCCGGAATATAGTCTGCCAGATTCAATGGATTATTTTATGGTCAATCAATTCATAGACTCAACAAACGGTAGGAATCACAAATCATGTAAAAATATGCATTTGATAGATGGATATAATTGTCTAGAACATATTCCCAATAGAACCGACTCGTTACCCTATGGTGTCGACCCAACGACACCTGTTTCTCCATGTAAGAAGGACATCTTCTATCATCTTAAAGGAAACGTAAGAGAGATGACCAGCACAAAAGGAGTATTTTACGGTTTAAGTTTTATTGATTCCTGTGATGAAAACTACAATAAATGCAGAGTTGACACTAATTTGGTCAACAGTTATACTGGATTTAGAAATGTTTGTAGGTATAGGGAATGGAAAAAATAGGAGATGTCCTTATCTGACACCTCCTACTTAATTAGAAGTTAGACTTTAAGAAGTAACTATCCTTTATACGTTACAATTCTTCCCCAGACATCATTCGTTCCCCAGATACCTTCTCGGGTAGCTTCTAATTGAACGAGCTGACTGTGGTCAACAAACAAGTTTACCTCTGGACCGTAATTTTTGATGTACCATTTGAAAACTTGAGGATCAGCAGCTTCAAACATTACATTTTCCAGTCCAAGTCCTGTAATAAATTTTGCAGGGACATCGACCTTCCAAGGATTTGCATTTTCTGTAACGCCTTCGGATTCCATCATAATAATATAGGCTCCAGCGTCTAAGAAACGTTTTCCTTGTTCGATGGCGTAATCTACATCTTGGATGCCTTCGGCTTCGTATTCCGCAGCGGTTCCATCTCCTCCAGCTCCAAACTGAACTCCGATTTCTGGTTTTGCTTTTAATCCAGCTTTCTGAACTTCTTCAATTACGCGTAACCAGTCGTCTGTTGGGATAGAAATAAATCCTGTAGAAATCTCGATGATGTCAAAGCCTAATTCTTTAACTTCATTAATGTATTTTTTGACATTTTCCTTTCCAGTTGTTAGGATATACTCCATAAAGCCTCCAGTGGAAACCATTACACCATATTCATGTGCTAAACTGGTCATTTCCTTGATTTTTTTGGGATTCATAAAGGAGAAACAACCTCCTGCGAATTTGATACTGTCGACATAGTTTCCACTCATTTCCAAAATATCTTTGAAATAAGACATTCCGAAGTTAGAGTAATATGCAGATCGTATTTCTGTTAAACCTATTGTTCTAGGTTTTGCTTGTCTTTCGTTGCGCTTTAACCAATCAAATGCGACTGGATGCGTTTTAAATTTATCTTGTGCCATGATATTGTATTTTTAGATTAAACATTTATTTTAATTTTCTGAGAACGGACATTAACTCTCTAATTTTATAATCTTCCAGATTTTGAACCATATCGACTATTTGATCTAGAATTTTTTTGTCGGCATAGGGTGTGGACAGGTTATAAAACTTTTGAATTACCATTTCCCAGGATGCTCTTCGGGTATAAAAACCTTCGTAGTCTTTTTTCTCAATTTTGAAAGTTTCTCCATTCTTCATTGTGATGGTGATATCACAAGCCATTTCATCGGGGAATCGATTAGAATATGCTTTCTTTTCATTTACTTCAACTTTCTGAAGTAATTCTTGAATATCGTCTTTTAAAATTCGGTCTTGCTGATATTGAGCGGGCATTACATTGCCATCTAAGATCATAGCTGACATCATATACGGCAAACTGTGATCGGCCTCTTCTTTGATGCGAATATTTTTCTTTCCACCTTCTTCTCCACCGCCGATGATATTGAAAGCGACATCAAAAGTGTTCAATACGATAGTCTCAATTTCTTCAGGATTTATCGTGTTTTCTTGCATTAACTCCTGAATTCCTTCAAGGGTCGCTTGTGAATGAATTTCTGCATTGTATTTCTTAATAATGGTTTTGGTCACAATCTCTAAATCTTCTTTCGACCAATCGAGTTCAAAGTCTCCTGCGATGGAATCTTTAAATCCTTTATTGCCTTCAAATACTTCTTCAGGTCCTGTAATTCCATATTTTGCCAAAAATGCAGAGTGGGTGGAAGTCCAGCCTGTTGATGGAAAAGCCAATCCTTTCCAATTGGATAGATTCCCTGTTCTTGTAACTCTTAACGCATTATATGCTGTGGAGGCAATTGCAATCGCATTCGCTGTTTGATCTTCTGTTAAATCAAGGCCATAAGCGACACCAGCGGCTGCACCATACGCACCTTGAACAGTGTGGTCAAATCCTTTGTCTCGAACAGGTGCTTCATCGCTTAAACGACATTGCACTTGATAAGCAATTGCCAAAGCGGTTAGGAAATCTTCACCGTCTTTATCGGCATATTCTGTAGCGGCCAAAACACTTCCAATGTTATCAGAAGGGTGACAGGTTTCGTTTTTAGCGAGATAACTGTCGTTGAAGTCCAAATACCTCACACGTGCTGAATTGTAAAGCGATGCACGATCTGGAGCTGTTTTTTCGCCTCCGATGAGACTTGTTAAGGGATTTCCCCCAAAGTCTTCAATTTGTTGACGTATATTTTTAATTGGACTTCCTTCCTCTGCTCCAATTGCACAGCCTAATGAATCCAATAATCGAATTTTTAATTCTCGAATAGCGTCTTTTGATAATTCACTGTATTTTCTAGATTGCACAAACTGAGCTAATTTTTGAACCTCTGTTTGGGTATTTTCTTTTGCTTTCGTGGGTTGAACCAAATCTTGAACTTCACTCATAACTTTTATTTTTAATCGGTTAATAATTCTTTTCTTTTGTATGAACAAAGATAGAGCGAATGTAAGGTCAAGTCAATGACACAAAAGCGATTGGAATTATGGCGAAAAGCGATTGGGTTGGATGTGTAGTAGGATGAAGTAAGGGTAAACCGTTAAAACGGTTGGGGACAGAGAAACTAGAGGTTAAGCCTTTTTCACTCCTTTAAGAACCTCTTCTTTTATCACTTTCGTCATGCGAGTTTTCTCAAAACCTCTAGCAGTAACCAAGGAAATGGTTCGATTGAGAGAAGGATTGATAATGGGATGTACCATTTCAAGTCGCCTTTTCCCCATATAAATACAAGATAATTTAGGCAATAGGGTGAGTCCTCCGTTGCGGTCAATAATTTTCCGAATGGTTTCTAATGATCCACTTTGATAGTTAATATTGCTTAGGTTTTTAAGTGAAATATCGGATACTTTTTCAATATCGTCGGAAATGTGCATATAATGATAAAAGCCTTCATGGAGTATTAATTCATCGGTTGGAATTTCCGACCAACTGATGCTTTCTTTTTTAGATAGTGGGTGTTTTTTTCCAACATATAAAACAAAATCTTCCTCAAACAAAGGAGCTTCGTAATATCCATCTTTAATGAAGGGAGAAACGGTAATTGCACCATCCAATTCGTCACGTTCAAAATGATCGACCATCTCTTGTGGTGTAAGTTCTAGAATAGCGATATTGAGTTCAGGATATTTTTTGGACAAAGACTGAATAAACAATGGTAATAGATAAGGAGCAAGCAGGGGTAGAATCCCCAAATGATAATCGCCCGTTGGTCGATTGGATTTTTTCTCGGCAATATCAATAAAAGCTTGGTACTCATCTAAAATAAGTTTGGCTTGATGCAGCAGATCAATCCCCTTCATTGTTGGTGTTACCGGATGACGTGATCGGTCAAAAAGCAAAATATCAAACTCTTTTTCCAGCCGTTGGATTTCTTTACTTAAAGTTGATTGAGCAATAGCACACTCTTCTGCTGCACGCGCAAAGTTTCTGTGCTTGTCAACAGCGATTATGTATTTTAATTGATTGAAATTCATAATAAAACAAACTCAAAATTTCAACTTCTCTTCAATCTCCTTTACTTTGGTAATTCCAGATTTATATCCATTTTTCAGTTCCTGAACCAACTCTTGAACGGATGGATTATCTTTAATTCCAGCAACGCCATGTCCAGCCGACCATATATCCTTCCAAGCTTTGCTATCTTCTCCAGATAATTTTGAGAAATCTTCTACTTTCTTCTGTTTGATATCGATTCCAGCATTTTCGATACTTTTCAATAAGAAATTTCCATTCACTCCCGAAACACCGGCAGTATAGATTACATCATCAATTCCTGAATCCATAATCATTTTCTTGTAATCATTGGGAGCAATACATTCTTGAGTGGAGATAAACCGTGTTCCCATATATGCAAAATCTGCTCCAGCCAATTGAGCGGCCAAAACTTCTTCGCCTGTATTGAGACTTCCTGCCATAATAATTGCACCATCATAAAACGATTTTACTTCTCGTACCAAAGCAAAAGGATGAGCAGTTCCAGCATGTCCTCCAGCACCCGCAGAAACGCAAATGATTCCATCAACACCAGCTTCGGCAGCTTTTTCAGCATGACGTTTTTTAACAATATCATGAAAAACGAGTCCACCATAACTGTGCACCTCATTGACAATTTCTTTTAAGGCCCCGAGAGATGTAATTATAATAGGAACTTTATATTTTTTACACAATTGTGCGTCAGGAAGCACTCGGGGATTGGTTTTATTGACAATAAGATTAACACCATAAGGAGCAGGTTTTATCCCTGTTTCTTTTTCGAAGTTTTCCAACTCTGTTGTGATTTCTTTGAGCATATTCTCAAAATCTTCACTGGTTCTTCCATTAAGTGAAGGGAATGTGCCTACAATTCCATTTTTACAGCATTCAATCACCATTTTTGTACCTGAAACAATAAACATTGGTGCAGCAATGACAGGGATGGTTAGGCTTTCTTTTAATTCTTCTATGGTCATATTTTTATTCTTTATTAAAATGATTTAAATGTACGCATAATATTTTTTATGTATCTAAGATTTGTGTGAAATTCTTATCGAGATGTGTATTTCCCTTCAAGGAAATCGATTAAAAGTAGTTTAGAAAGAGGATAAATGTTAAAAAAAGAAGCTTATCTCCAAAGGGGAGTTCTAAAATCCATTACGAGAATTGATTTTTTGTATTTGCTTCTATAAATTTGATTGATGGCGATTTTTGATAAAAACTGTTAATTGAATTTGATTTTTCAGGTACAGGACGTAACTTGTAGATGTTATATTAAAAATTAGGAATATGAAGTTATTTGAGCAACTATTAGAGATTTTAAAAGGGTATGAAGTCTCAGAATTGTTTGGTGTCCCAGGAGATGCAATCAATCCATTTATCGATGTGTTTAGAAAAGACAAAGATGTAAAATACATTCATGTGAGTCATGAGGAGGCAGGTGCATTTGCAGCCTCGTGTCAAGCCAAATTAACAGGAAAACTATCAGTCTGTACTGGAACGGTGGGACCAGGTGCTGTTCATTTGCTCAATGGATTGTATGATGCTAAGATGGACAATGCTCCAGTTCTGGCGATTTGTGGACAAGTACCTACGGCAGAAATGGGGTCAAAATACCATCAAGAAGTGAACTTGAAGCAGTTGTTTAGTGATGTTGGTGTATTTGTTGAGGAAGTTATCAACGTTGAACAAATGCCGCGTATCGCTTTAGCTGCTTGTAATGCCGCGCTTGAGAAAAGAGGACCAGCTATTTTAATCATCCCTCATGATATTGGAGGTGCTAATGTTCAAAAATCTACATTCAATATTGAGATGAGCAATATCCAATCTCAATTGGTGCCTTCATTGGATCGTATAAAAAAGGTGACTCAACAAATAAATAGGGCAGGAAAGGTAACACTTTTTGCAGGTGAAGGGGCACGAGGTGCTCAAGACGATTTGTTGGATTTAGCAAAACATTTGAAAGCACCAATTATACGTTCTTTAAAAGCAAAAGACATAGTTCCAGAAGACCATTCAAATTATGCTGGAGGATTAGGGCTTTTGGGTGATCGAGCAGGTGTTGAAGCCATGAAAGGATGTGATCTTTTGTTGATGCTGGGTACGGACTTCCCTTATCATGATTGGGTCAATGACAATGTAGTTGTTGTTCAGGTCAATCGGAAATTATTGGATGCCAATCGACGCGTTGCTCAAGCATTTCCAATAGTTGGCGATTGTGAATGGGTCATTCCTTATTTGCTCAAACACACAGAAGAAAAAAGTAGTAATGAATTTGTTAAAGAAGTTTGTCACCCCAGTAAACTATGGAATTTTGCTTCGGAGGCTTTTTCAGAGATGAGTAGAACTAAAGACACGATTCATCCCCAGAAGGTTGCTCATTTAATTTCAAAACATGCCCCAGAAAACACCATTTATGCCTGTGATACAGGTGAAGTAACGGTTTGGGGTGCGCGTTATATAAAAATGAAAAAAGGACAACGTTTTACAGCCAGTTTTAATTTAGCATCAATGGCTTATGCAATGCCTGCATCCATCGGAGCACAATTGGCGTTTCCCAACAGAATGGTCGTTTCCTTGTCGGGAGATGGAGGGTTGAATATGTTGATGGGCGACCTTCTGACTTTCGTCAAATACCAATTGCCTGTAAAAATCATTGTTTTTAATAATGGCAAGTTGGGATTAATTAAGATAGAGCAAGAAGTGGAGGGTTATCCAGAAGCACAAACTGATTTGCATAATCCCGATTATATGTTGTTGGCAAAAGCGGTTGGAATGATTGGATATAAAACACACAATTCAAAAGAATTAGACCAAATTCTCCCCGATTTTTTTAAGGAAGAAGGCCCAGCAATTTTAAACGTTGAAATCAATCCTGATGAATTGGTGTTGCCTCCTAAGATAACTGTAGATCAAGCCGTAGGATTTAGTCTTTCAAAAGTTCGAGAAATGTTGAAAGGGTAGGATACTGATGATGTTAATTTTAGATTTTAGATTTTAGATGGCAAGGTGGTGTTAAGGTATGTCATAAATTTCGTAAAAAGAGATAGGGGAGATACAGGATGATTATATTTGTAGTGAGAAGTCAGATGACACAGTTCTTTGAAAACTCCCAAAACTCCTGACTCCCGAAGACATTGGAATACATTCGGTAAACCCAACGGAAAATATTTCTAGAAAGGTTGTCGTAGCCCGACAAACCAAAGCGTAAACCATTTTCTCCACAACGCCAACCAAAACTTCTCAACCCACCAATCCTAAAATAAAAACCATCAAAAAAATAAGTATTTTCAATTATTCATTTGATTTCTGAATGATTTCAATAAATTTATCATTTAATTAAGTTTTATTTTGTTTTTGATCAATTTACAGATGAGAAAAATTCTACTCGGAGGCCTAATGACGTTATTTACAGTTGCCGTAAATGCACAGGGATGGATGTCGCAAGGTGCACGGTCACTTGGTTTGGCAAATAACGGAGTAACTTTTGTCAATGTACTTTCATACCACCATAATCCTGGAGCACTAGGATTTTTGAAAAAAGGCGCAGCAGGACTTTCATATCAAACGAGATATGCCTTAAAAGAATTGCAAACTCAAGGTGTTGCAGTCGCGGTTCCTTTAAAAGTTGGTGTTATTTCTGCAGGCGGACAATTTTACGGTTATGATGCTTATCGTACAATCCGTGCGGGTGCAGGCTATAGCATGAAGTTGGGAGAAAAAATTGCAGCAGGCGTTCAAATTAATTATCTCGGGATGCGCTTTGGGTCGTCTTATTATGGAAGAAAGGATGGAGTGTCGGCAGAATTGGGAGTGCTGGCAAAACTTAATGATAAAGTAAGGCTTGGATTTTCTGTGGTTAATTTGGGACGATCAAAATTGTCAGATTTTAAAGATGAACGGTGGGGAACACTCTTAAGACTTGGCGTTTCCTATCAGGTGATTGAACAGTTGCTTCTTGTAGGTGAAGTTGAAGCAGAAATTGGATTTAACCCTAGGATAAGAGCAGGTATTGAATACCACCCCATAGATTTACTTTATGTTCGGGTCGGTGCACAAGGTGCTCCAATGGACTTTTCATTTGGGTTTGGTTTTAATTTTAAAGGGGTTAAACTCGATTTGGCTACACAATACAACCAAATTTTAGGCTGGACACCTGGTGTTTCTTTAATGGTTGACTTCTACAACCCCAATAAATAATGAAATATTCCATTCTCATATTATTTTTAGTAGTTGGAACCGCTTTATTGGGACAAACCAAAGATGAAATTATTCAACAAAGGGTCGAGTTTATTGCGCAAGATTTAGATGCTGAAGACGTCTCATTGGAAGATGTTTTTGATGTGCTGAATAAATATTACGATCATAAACTGAACCTCAATACCGCCACAAAAGCAGAGCTTCAAGAGTTGATGATGATTAACGATTTTCAAATCAATTCTTTGCTTCAAGCAAGAGATAAAAATGGCCCTTTTAAAACTTTATTTGAGTTGAAAGACCTTGAGTATTGGGATTTGCAGACATTGGATAATATTATTCCTTTTGTCCGTGTTTCTAAAGTAGATGAGGAAAAGAAAAAGCTGAATTTTAAAACTTATATAAAGGAAGGTCAATTTGAAAGCTATTTTCGGTACATCAGGAATATAGAACCAAAAGCGGGATATGAAAATGTAAGTGATGAGGAAAAGAAAGAAAGCAATAAATATTATTGGGGAGACCCAAGTAAAATTTATTCCCGTCTGAGATATACACATAAAAATGATTTGGATATTGGTGTGACTATGGAAAAAGATCCTGGTGAGGAAATTTTTGGAGAAACCCAGCCTTATGGATTTGACTTTTATAGTTTTCATGCCTATTACGGAGGAGGAAAGTATTTAAGAAAGGCTGTAATTGGTGATTATCAAGTTCAGATTGGTCAGGGATTGGCAATGTGGACAGGATATGGTTTTAGTAAAACGTCTCAAGCAACTTCTATTCGAAAGAACCCACATGGATTAAAATCCTATACATCTACTGATGAAACACGGTTTATGCGAGGTGCAGGGGTAGAAGTGGGCATAAAAGACTTTTCTTTAACCACTTGGGTATCTTATAAAGGAGTTGATGGATCAATACAAGAACTTGACTCCTTAGAAGAAGAAGCAGCGCGAATGGCATCTTCAATTAATATGTCGGGTTATCACAGAACAACATCAGAACTGGAACGTAAAAACAGTTTACAAGAACTTATTTATGGTGCCAACTTTAAATATGAAATTCGTAATTTTCAAGTGGGGATTTCAGCAATTCAGCAAACTTATGATACCTATTACCAGCGTGATGACCGATTGGTAAACAAATATCAATTTAAAGGAAAGGAATTGTTGAGTTTAAGTGCCGACTATTCTTATATCTATAGAAATATCAGCATTTTTGGGGAAGTGGCACAAAGCAGAGACACAAAATCAGTAGCATTTTTACAAGGGATTTCTGTAGCCTTGGGACGAAAAGTACAACTATCAGCACTTTATCGGCACTATCCAAAGGACTACCATACTTTTTATGCACAAGGCTTTGGGGATGGAAGCAATACCATTAATGAATCTGGGATTTATTTTGGGGGCTCTTTTAAATTGAATAAAGCCTGGAGTATTAATAGTTATGTCGACTTTTTTAAATCACCTTGGTTAAAGTATAGAGTAGATAAGCCTAGCGATGGCTATGAGGTGCTTGGGCAATTGCAATATCGACCTTCAACTCATTTTGAAGCCTACTTAAGAGTGAGGGAAAAAGATAAGATGATTAATGCTTCTGAATATGAGGGAAATATGCGGCCTGTGGAACGGTACAAGCAACGCAAATACCAATTAAATGTAAAATTCGAATTGGGTTCAGGCTGGCAATGGAAATCTAGAGTTGATTTTGTTACTGATCAACGTGAGAGCAAAGGATTTAACAAAGGGTATAATTTGACACAAAATATTCTTTATCGAAGTAAACGATTCCCTTTACAATTTACATTAGGATATTCTATTTTTAATACAGACAATTACGATACCCGCGTTTATGTATATGAATACAATTTGCAAAACGTTTTTAGTATTCCCACATATTTTGATAAAGGGAGTAGGGCTTATGTTTTATTGCGCTATACCTTTTGGAAGGAACGCTGTGATTTATGGATCCGTTACGGAATATATGTTTACGACCAAAAAGGAACGCTCAGTTCGGGCTCAGAGGAGATTCAAGGAAATGTGAAGAGTGATTTTGGTGCGCAATTGAGGATAAGGTTATAGAAAAGCTATTTATGGTATTCTCGTTCTCCAAATATTTTACTGCCTACACGCACCATATTACTGCCTTCTTCAATTGCAATTTCATAATCGCCACTCATGCCCATAGAAAGGATTGAAAACGCTTCGTTATCTTTAAAATAGTGTGTTTTTAGTGTTTTGAAGAAGCGGTTTAAGGAGCGAAACTCTTCACGGATTTGATCCTTGTTATCAGTAAAAGTAGCCATTCCCATTACACCGCGAATGTTAACGTTAGAATAGTTGGAGAAATGTTCACTGTCCAACATTTCCTTTGCTTCTTCGATAGAAAAGCCCGATTTGGTTTCTTCTTCTGCAATATGGAATTGGATCAATACATCTATACTTCGGTCAAATCTTTTTCCTTGTTTATTGATTTCCTTGAGCAGTTTAAAAGAATGAACACTGTGAATTAAGCTTACAAAAGGAGCAATATACTTGACTTTGTTTCTTTGCAAATGTCCAATCATGTGCCATTCAATATCTTTAGGTAATTCTTCTTGTTTTTGTGTTAATTCCTGAACTCGATTTTCTCCAAAAACATATTGTCCCGCCTCATAGGCAGCTAAAATAGCTGAATTGGGTTTTGTTTTAGAAACAGCAACCAATTGAACATCTTTTGGTAGCTCCGATTTAATTTGTTGTAAGTTTTCCGCAATCATTCGTCTATTTTAAAAATGGTTAAACCGCTGCGCATTTTCGGCTCTATCCAAGTCGATTTTGGAGGCATAATCGCATTTTCATCAGCGACTGCTTTTAATTGCTCCATCGTTACAGGATAAAGAAGGAAACCTACTTTATAAACCCCTGAATGCACAGATTGTTCAATGGCACTGATACTGTTTTTGCCACTTTGAAAAGATATGTTATCATCCGTCGTTAAATCTGCTATTCCTAAAATTGGTGATAAGATATATCGGGTGAGGATTTCTGCATCAATGCTACTCACTGCATCGAGTTTAGGGTGTTTGTCTGTTCTTAATTGTAATTTGTACCAATTTGAACCGATATACATTTGTATTTCGTGCAATTGCTTTGGTAAATGGGGTGATTTCATTTTTTGAACATCAAAATGAGCTTCTATTTTTTCTATCAATGCTTTTTCTGAATGGCCATTTAAAGATTTACACAAGCGATTAAAAGACATAATGTTTAATCGTTCTTCATCGATGAAAAAACTTAAAAATGAATTGTAATTTTTATCAGGACTGTAATCTGATTTTTGTTTTTTAAGTGCGTGAAGTCGAACAGAAGAAGCCGAGCGGTGATGTCCATCGGCAATATAACAGGTTTCAATTTCTTTGTAGGCGTGTTGAATGGCGCTTACTTCCTCCTCATTGGCAATCCATAATTCATGGGTAACCTCATCAGTAGTAGTGAATTCATATTCTGGTGTTTTCTTAATGATTTCTGAGAGGATTAGATCGAGTCGTTTACTCTTCTTGTGACTTAATAAAACAGGCTCTGCATTAAAACCTACTGTATCGAGATAGTTGGTAAACATGGTCTCCCGAGAAGCCAAAGTAGCTTCGTGTTTTTTTATTTTATTCTGCTTGTACTCCTCTACACTTGCTCCACCAATTACGCCCAAATAGGAATGCATAGAATTGGTTTTTCGGTAAACATAAAGGGCTTCCTTTTTGTCTTGGATAAAAATACCTTCTTTTACAAATGCTTCATATTTGTGCTTAACTTTTAGAAAACGCTCTATTGTGTTGGGTTGTGTCCGGGTTTCATCATTTTCAAAAAATTCAGGATGAATAATATGGATAAATGAATAAGGATTGGTCGCTAATTTTGCTGTTAAAAGATCGGGTTTATATGCTGCAACTGCTCGGGAAACAACGAGGTGCACCTTGCTGCGTGCTGGTCGGACAGCTCTAAAAGCTTTAATTTTTGTCATAGCTACTAAATCATGGTTTTAACAGCCCTTTATTTTTTAAACAAAGGCTTTAGGCAAAGATATAACTTTGTTTGATTTTTAAACGCAGCTATGAATATGAAGTGAAGATGTTTTATAGATAATTCAGCTTTCGAATTGTAGTTTTGAACTTTCCAGCAAGTTTTCTTATCACGATTTATTCATCAATCTCACACTGCTAAATTATTATATAATTGATAAGCAGCATGCTATAAGTTTTACGATGTCTATTTTAAGTTCTCATTTTTGGGGTTCAATTAATTTGTGAGATTCATGAATAATTCTATCTGACAAATTAGTTTTTCGCTACACAATTAGTTGATTATACATCACCTCCTTTTTATTTAATCCTGTTTGTTTCTTTTGTATTCATAAGAATACTGGAAAGAAGCGCCGTAGATGCGATATCCTATTAACCTTGAATAAACGCAACGCAGTGAAGTGCAATTCAGGGTGAGTATCGAAGGCAGAAACCATTTTGGCGTGTATTTTTGCCCAAAAATCATGACAAAATATTCCTTTGAATAGGCTAAACGTAAAAGTTAGCTATTTTATGTGAAAAAGAACACTTGTCTTAGAATTCGGGTTATCACTCACTATTTAAAAACCTTCTTGAACACAGCACCTTTTTTTGTTTCGAGAACCAATAAATACGTTCCCTTGGGCAATGTTTCAAGACCATCTATTCTTTGATCAATTACGGTTCCTTTTTTTACTTCACGACCATTGATACTTTGGATAGTAAAAGGGACTCCATCTTCAATGTTTCTAAAATGGACAGTAGAAGTAAAGGGGTTGGGATAGATATCTGTACTGCTATTATCAATTTTAATTTCATCTAATCCAACAGTTCCTCCCAATTTCCCCAAATGATTAACAGGTAGTGAATAGTTATTGACTTGAAATTCACCTCCTAAAAACATTTCATTATTTAAATAGGCTAAACTGTAAACAGGCTGATCTAAACGCGCAATGGCTTCAATTCTATTGTGAACCAAGTCATAGGTTGCAAGGTTATTGCCTATCGTTCCAGTTATCGGATTAATTTCAAATTTGCCTCCAAATGTGAATTTATTTCCATAATTATAAGTGATTGCATTAACAGAATAGTTCGCTGAAGGCGAATGATTTAAATACAATGGTTGTAAAGTGGAATTGTAGTATCTGCTGATGCAAATGTTATTAGTACCAGAACTACTGCTGCACGATCCTCCAAAAATTAGTGCATTCCCAATTTGGGCTACTGTCTTAACAGTGTCACTGATTTCAGTTCCTATTCCATACCAATTATTTGTATGACTAGGATGAATCACTACATTTTTTCCAACAAAAGTGGTGTCTACTGTATTCAAGGAGTTATAAACGGTAACAGAATCAAAATGTCCAGCATAAACTTTTCCTTGTGAACTGATTATGATGTCTAGTATAAAACCCTTGACCATAGCTTTTTTCTCCCAGGTATTGTTATTTAAAAACCGCCATATTTCTTGATGATCTGGGATTGTGTTATGAGAAATAGAGAGTTCAAATTGGTATTCAAAACTGCCACTATTGGCTGCTGTACAAATGGCATCTGTTCTATTGGGTATATTGATATAGCTCCATCCTGAACCATCATGTTTGGCTATTGGAAAAGTAGCCCCGTTGTGATGCAGTTCACCAAAAGCATAAATCACGCCATCATTGACAACTACATCATTGATTTTTCCTTCTATTCCATTTCCCAAGCAAGAAAGTTGATTGTTTATATAAACGCCAATATTGAGGCATGGTAAACTGTCTAACTCTGTGAAATCACCCGAAACTATAAGACTTTGAGTTTGGTTATTGTATACGATATTGTTGACACTTCCATTGGTTCCGTCGCCAACTTGCTCGATGATTCTTGTGGGCGAATAAGCTGGTTGAATCCATTTTAGTTCCTCTAGTTTAAAACCATATTGCTGCGCCCATTCAATTAAACCCTCAGTGTCAATATCTTTAATATAATCATAGTTGTGCGCTTTACTGATGCGCTTAACCAAATCTTTGTGTCCAGAGACATAAATCATTTGACCAACAGCGCAGTTTGTTCCGTAATCATCAACGAAATAAGGTGTACGTATAGAATGGTGGTTATTAATAGGGAAAACTTTTTGGTCTGCATATTCTTGAAGTTTATTGAGTAAAGAAAGTCGATTTGACTTTTGCTTTGCATCAAATTCTGTTGGAGTATTGGATTTTAGGTAGTCAATTACCAGATTCAAATGCAATTGGATTCTATCGACATCCGATTGAAAAGAAATCAAACCTTCTGGACAAGCAGATTTATGGTGGTTCCATTCTTTATTAATTTCAACAAGATGATTGAAATAAGACTTTTTTTGATTGTAATCATTCGCAAATAAGGACAATCCTAATCCGATAAAGACGAATGTAGTAAAAAGATTTTGTGTTAAAATAGATCGTTTTGGTTTCATTGTTATTAATTTTAAAAACTATCTGTCTCTGAACAGGCACTATTTCAAGTACTATTCTACTAATTTATAAAAATTTGAGAGAACTAAAAAATAAATTAACGTGAATGTCTCAAAACTACTGCGTTATTGACAAAATTCGAACTCAATCACATACTTTAGTGTGCTCATTTCATTCTCATTTTCAGTAACTTGCATTTTTTTACACTTTTTTGACAGCTACTACCTTGAGTAACTCAGAAGGATATTTATCAAATGTTAAAGATAATATGCAAATCTTTGATATATAGCGAATTAATCTCTTCTTACAAATTAACGTTTGTAGAGTATTTCAGCAGCAACTTATAATCTTTTAAGATAAACTTTCGACATATATTATTTTAACTGTACTTTTGCACTATGAAAACAAAAACGCTGAAGAAAAATAAAGTCAATGTTGTTACCTTGGGGTGTTCAAAAAACCTTTTTGATTCAGAGGTGTTAATGGCACAACTGAAGGCCAATAAATTTGAGGTAGAACACGAAGCCAAACAAGACGATTCAGAAGTTGTAATTATTAATACTTGTGGATTTATTGATAATGCCAAGCAAGAATCAATTGATACTATTTTGCGTTTTGCAGAAGCCAAAAAGGAAGGACAAGTTGATAAGGTTTATGTGACAGGCTGTTTGTCTCAGCGTTATAAAGAAGATCTGGAAAAAGAAATTCCTGAAGTAGATGCTTATTTTGGAACAAGAGAATTGCCGAAGATATTAAAAACGCTCAAAGCTGATTATAAGCATGAATTGGTTGGAGAACGTTTATTGACAACGCCTTCTCACTTTGCTTACTTTAAGATTGCAGAAGGATGTGATCGAAAATGTTCGTTTTGTGCCATTCCAATCATGAGAGGAAACCACCGTTCTACACCGATTGAAGATTTGGTAAGGCAAGCCGAAAGTTTGGCAGCGCAAGGAGTGAAGGAATTAATGCTGATTGCACAAGATTTAACCTTTTATGGTTTAGATATATACAAAAAGAGAAACTTGGCGGAATTGATTGATCGGTTGGCTGATGTTGAAGGGATTGAATGGATCCGTTTGCATTACGCTTTCCCTACAGGATTCCCCATGGATGTGATTGATGTTATTAAGAACAGAAGTAACGTTTGCAATTATTTAGATATGCCATTGCAGCATGGATCGACAAGAATTTTAAAAGCAATGCGTCGTGGAACAACACGGGAAAAAACAGAAAGTCTAGTGGCTAAAATTCGCGATAAGATTCCTGAGATTGCAATTCGAACAACGCTTATCTCAGGTTATCCAAGTGAAACAGAAACAGATTTCCAAGAAACTTATGATTTTGTAAAGAACATGGAGTTTGAAAGATTGGGGATTTTCACTTATTCTCATGAAGAAGACACCCATGCATTTAATTTTGAAGATGATGTCCCTGATAAGGTTAAGCGAGACCGTGCCGATGCAATAATGGAGCTGCAATCAGGGATCAGTTATAAACTAAACCAACGTCATGTAGGACAAACACGTAAAGTTTTGTTTGATCGGGTTGAGGGCGGTTATTTTGTTGGACGAACCCAATATGATTCTCCAGAAGTAGATAACGAAGTATTGGTAAAAGCGACCAACGAGAACTATGTTAGAATAGGTGATTTTGCTCCTGTTAAGATTACTTCAGCAGATCATTATGATTTGTATGGAGAACTGGTAGATTAGGCATTTTGCTCTATTTTTTCATTAGTTTTTCAATGTTTTCATCAATGAAATCTGATATATAAGCAATTGCTATAGGCTTATAATCGATATAGAAAGCGTCCAATATCAACTTGGCTGTTGATTTTATACCCGCAGCCGCACTTTTGGTTCCATCTTCACTTTTCTCATCTTCATCTAATAGTGAGGTTAACTTCTCGTAGACAAAGTCTAATGAAACATTAATTAAGGATTCTTTGAGTGCTATTTTTGATGAAAAATCCTGTTTTACTTTTTCTTTTATTTTACTTTTTAAGAATTTAAACAAGTGAGCAATACTCAACAACTCTTCGATTTCCTTTTCTAAATTTGATTGAGATTGATCGATTTGAGCAAGCAACCTTTCTTCTTCTACCAATAAGTCGTTATAATTTTTCACATTTCCTTTCATTTTTTTGTCATTATTTTAGTGAAGAAATTGAGCAATCGACGATAAGTTTGTTCCTTAAATATGAGCATCAACAGCATTGCCAGTATTGGTACTGCACCAACTGTTAGGAAACCCAAGGCATAAGAATTCATTAACTCACCAATAAATAACGCCAATGCAATACAAAAGAAAGTAGAGCCAAGAAGAATGAAAATAATGGTCAATAGACCAAATGTAACCCGAGAACTGATTTCAGCTCCTCTTTTAATACTTCTTATCCTTATAAGATTGAAATATGCATTGATGATGCGTTTTATTTCTTCGACTCCTCCTTTAAATGGATTTTTCATTTTTATATATTAAAATGTAATTCTGTTTACTTTGAACGTCCCAATTCCCCAATTCATAATTGTCCAATTCGTAATTCAACCATTCCCAATTCGTAATTGACTAACCGTCCTATTTCATTTTCTCCAGAACATCCCGACCTTTATCGGCTAGTTTATTCTTAGTCTCGTTTAATTTATCGCTTATTTTTTCTCGTGTTTCTTTTCCACTTGCTGGTGCAAGTAATAATGCAACACCTGCTCCAACTACGGCACCTGTTAATGCGGCAAATATGATTTTTGAATTGTCTCCCATACTATTTTTTAAAAATTATTAATTTAATAAATTGATGATAAAGCAGTGCATTAAGACTTCATCTTCTCCAAAGCATCCTGACCTTTATTGGCTAAATTATCTTTGGTTTCATTGTATTTCTCACTTACACGATCTCGAGCTCTTTTTCCTTTGCTTGCCAATGCGTCTTTTGCATCACTTAACTTGTCGCCTATTTTTTCTCGTGTTTCTTTTCCACTCGCAGGAGCAAATAATAATGCGACACCTGCTCCAACTACAGCGCCTGTAAATGCGGCTAAAACTACTTTTGAATTGTTTTTCATAACTTTTTTTGATTTATATATTTCTTTTTAATATAGCTACAATATTGAGATTTATGGTTTTAAGAATCATAAAAAATATTAAAATTGAAAAATTAAATAATTTCGTGAATTCATCCGCATCATTAATTATCCCAATTTTTTTCTTTTAACTTTTTCTGTTGGATAACTTCTAAACTGTAATATTCAAAATCGTTAACCACTTTCCCTCTTATTTTATAAATACCCTTCCCTTGAAAAGGATATAGCTTTGCACGCTCCGGAAAATGAACAGTATCAAAAATATTCCCGAAATAATCTTGAAAAGTGCCAAAATACATTACTGTTTTATTTTTTGTTTTGACATATTTAATGGTTACTAAATAACCATAGAGAACAATCGATTGGTTGTTGTAGTTCTTTAAATCATTTATAGAAATAATTTGTGAAGGAGCAATAGGCGTTTCCAGTAAATCAAAAGGATTGCATAAAGGGAAACCCAATAACTCCAGTTCTTCAAAAGATTGTTCCAGTTCAGTAATTTCCAATTTCGGAAGTTGATATTGTTTTATTTCTTGTTGGAAAAGGGAGTTTTGGTGTAGTGCAGAGGCATGTGATTTTTTATAAAATAAGTGGGCCTTCCATTTTAAAGCTTGTTGGGTGGGGGAAAAGGCTCGGAAAGCATCAATACGAATGAGTAAAAGTATATTTTCTAATGAAGGATGTAAAGTATTTAACAATTGATCAAATGAGGAGAACTTCCCATTCTTAGATTGGTATTGGAGTATTTTATTCATTTCCTTGTAATTGATTCCCATAATGTGCTGAAAACCGAGATAAATAACCGTGCCTTGTATTGTTGTTTCCCACCGACTGTTTTGAATGCAAGGAGCTTCAATTTTTCCACCCAATCGTTTTGCTTCTTGGATATAAAACTCTGTTGTGTAAAAACCACCGAAATTATTGATGGTTGCAACCATATATTCTAAGGGGAAATACGCTTTTAAATACAAACTTTGAAAACTCTCGACAGCATAAGATGCAGAATGCCCTTTGGAAAAAGCATAACCCGCAAAACTTTCTATTTGATGCCAAATAGATTGAATAACTTTAGCGCTGTAGCCTTTTTCTTTACAGTTGGAAAAGAATTTTTTTTGGATTTCTGTAAACCTCCCTCGGGATCGGTATTTCCCAGACATTCCTCTGCGCAACACATCGGCTTCATCTAAACTCAGTCCTGCAAAATGATGGGCTACTTTAATCACATCTTCTTGATAAACCATAATGCCATAAGTCTCGGGCATGAGTTCTAATAACAAAGGATGACCATGTAGTCTTCGCTTTTTGTCTTTGTGCCGTAAAATATACTCTTTCATCATGCCAGAACTGGATACTCCTGGACGAATAATGGAACTTGCAGCCACCAAATCGAGGTAAGTTGTAGTTTTAAGTTTTTTCATGAGCGACCGCATGGCAGGTGATTCAACATAAAAACAACCCATGGCTTCACCATTTTGAAGTAGTGACCGAATTTTCTTATCCTGTTTAAAAAAATTAATGTCGTGAATATCATGTATTTCTTTTTCGGGTTGATTGTATTGGATAACATCCAGAGCTTCTCGTATTTTACTCAATCCCCGCTGACTCAATATGTCGAATTTATACAAGCCTATATCCTCTGCTTCAAACATGGAAAATTGGATTGTTGGAAAGCCTTTTGGGGGAAGAAAAGTAGCACCCAACCAAGACAATGGTTTTTCACTGATGATGACACCACCAGCATGTATGCTTAAATGGGAGGGAAGCCCTTCAATATATTGACTGTATTTTAAAACGAGCCGACTCATTTCATCCAATTCATGCAATTGAAATTTATTGCGGCTCAATTTGTCAATTTCTGTTTTTGGGAGCCCCAGTACTTTCCCTAGTTCGCGTACACAGCTTCGATACTGATATGTATTGTAAGTACAAATTAATGCAGTATTGGGAAAGCGATTAAAAATATAATGCAATACATCATCGCGTTCCTTCCATGAAAAATCGATATCAAAATCAGGTGGATTTTTACGGTATAGATTGATAAAACGTTCAAAGTAAAGATCTAAATCCAAAGGATCAACATCTGTTATTCCGAGTAGATAAGCAATGATACTGTTGGCGCCACTGCCTCGACCAACATGAAAATAACCCTTGGATTTTGCATAATGAATAATGTCCCAAGTGATTAAAAAATAAGAGAGGTATTCCTTCTGCTCAATTACATTAATTTCATGCTCAACACGTTTTATAATCGTTTTAGAAGCATTGTTGTTGTGAGAAAAATCAACTTTTGGATAGCGTTTTTCTTGCCCTCTTAAGCACAGTGATTCAATGAGTTGCCGATCTTCTCTTTTTGTCCCTGTATATGTTTTTGGATTTTTTGACTGCACTTTTTCTCCAAACCCAAAATAAATGTGACATGCTGATAAAAGCGCCATTGTTTGTTTCAAAAGAAAAGGAGCTTGAGCATAAATGTCCTCCAATTCTTTAAAGTTACAGAAGCGTTCTGTTTTAGGAGCTTGCTTTTTTTCTGACAATTGAGAAAGAAGAATATTGAGATCAATTGCCCGCAATAAACGATGGGCGTTGTACTCCTTTTTAGATTGAAATGTCATGATTTGAACAGCGAGCAATTTGTCTTGTGGAAGGTTTTTAATAAAGGGAAGCCTGTTGACCTGATTGCTTTGAATTCCTACATATTCATTTGATTTTAATGTTTTTGGATGGTTTTCTAAAGGATAGATGACTTTACAGTTCGCAAAGTAAGGAGCTGTTACAGGAAAATCCTTGCCACTGTGTAGATATCGTGTTAAAAAAGTATTGATTTCATTAAAGCCCCTGTTATTTTCAGCAACGATAAGGTAGCAGTGCTTTATTTTGTTTCGTATATCTACTCCCGCAATCACATGATGGTTCTTCTCTTGTGCATATTTAACACTGCTGATAACCGCCGTAGTGGTGTTGATATCAGCAATAACAATAAAAGGCAGTCTGGCTTTGCACAAAGACCAATCGATTATTTCTTCAGGAGTTTTCATCCCATAATTAATACTGTATTGTGTGTGAATAAACATTGTATTATAATTAATTTTAAATACATTTAATTAGGCTTTAAAATCCAACCATTTAATGTTCTAGAAATTATAACCCAACTTAAAATTCTTGCTCTTGCTCAATCTTCATAGGCTCTAGCCGAAATGCCATACCCTACACTCTCTGGCCCATACCGACTTCTAATTTGATCCATGGCTTGGTACAAGTGTGTATATTTTGTATCATCTGTGAATAAACTGATTTGTTGCCCACCACGTACCAAATGACTCAATCGAATACCTATCAATCGAATCCGTACTCTACGTTGGTACAGTTTTTCAAACAATTCTAAAATGATTGGGATAATTTGATGATCTGCCGAGGTGTATGGAACCTTTCGTTGTATGGTTTTGGTTTGGAAATCTGTATATCGAATTTTTACAGTAATACATGCCGTCACTTTATTGTCTTTTCGCAATTGATAAATCAGCTTTCCGCCCATCGTATAAAACAAGGTTTGTATCTGTTCAATATTAATGGTATCACGTTCGAATGTATGTTCGGCAGAGATAGATTTCTTTTCATTGTATTGAACAACCGGAGATGGGTCAATTCCATGGGCTTTTTTCCAAATTGCTCTGCCCATTTTTCCAAAAACTTGCTCCAATAATTCAACAGGCATTTCCTGTAATGTTTTTATCTTTTTAATGCCTAATCCAGCAAAGGTTTGATACGTTTTTAGTCCTACAGATGGGATTTTTCGAATGGACAGAGGTGCGAGGAAGTGTTGTTCAGTTCCATGGTCTACATTTATAGAATTATTGGGTTTGGCTTCTCCCGTAGCAATCTTAGAAACAGTTTTGTTTTCTGATAAACCAAAAGAAATTGGCAATCCAGCTTCCCGAATAATGCGTTTCCGAAGTTCCTGTGCATACTTTAGAGTACCAAAGAAACGGTCCATTCCTGTCAAGTCGATATAAAACTCATCGATAGAGCTTTTCTCATAAATGGGTACTGTGTCTCTAATTATTTCAGTGACAATCCCAGAGTAATGGGTATAGGATTCAAAGTTTCCTTTAATTACAACAGCTTCGGGACAGCGCCGTAGAGCAATTTTCATTGGCATGGCAGAATAGACGCCGAATTTACGTGCCTCGTAACTGCATGAAGCGACAACACTGCGCCCAGAAGTTCCCCCGACAATAATAGGCTTTCCTTTTAAGCGACTGTCGGCAAGTCGTTCACAAGAGACAAAAAAAGCATCCAAATCCATGTGGACGATTGTACGTTGTTGCATAGTTCATAACAGTTTTATGTGGTTTTAAGGATTTCTTAAAACCACGATTAACTCATAAAACTGCATATCGTTGATGATTAGAATTTTATCATTTTGGGATAATAATCTCCGTACAAATGTAATAAATGATTATAATATAATCACAATATAGATTAAAATTTAATCGTTTTGATTAAAAATAATGACAAAATACTCCTTTGACTATGCTAAGCGGAAAAGAGAACTATCTTATATTACAAAAGACGGCTGTCTTGGAATATGGGTTAAGAATAATACCGATAATATCTTGCGAGTGCCCAAAGCGGGAATACGTTTCTATACGACGTGTAGGTTTCCATGCAATTGCCGTTGAAAACACCAGAGATTCCTTCTTGGGGGAAGTCTCCATTTGCTTCTTGCCGAGAAAGGATAAACTCAACTCCTTTTTCAATTGCTGATTTGTTGGGATGTTTAGCCTTCATTAAAGCCAATAAAGCCCAAGCGGTATTAATGATTTGGCCGTCTTTGTGTTCAATGTATCGATGTTCTACACACGATTCAAAAGATTCTCCCCAACTTCCGTCTGAGCGCTGTTTACGCAACAAAAATGCACAGGCATCTTCTATTGCTTTGGCGGGCTTGTTGTTCTCGTAACCTTCTTGACCAGCACACAATAAACCTTCAATTCCAAACCATGTTCCATAGGTATAACAAACGCCCCAGCATCCATACCACGATCCGTCAGGGTCTTGCTTGGATTGTATAAATTTTCCTCCACGTTTTAAAGCCGCTTCAATGTCTGCTTTTCGATAGTCGTGGTTTTTAGAAAATTCCTTTAATCCTTGCATGGTTGCAGAAGAACATTCTGTATAGGTTACTTCTGTCATGATGTTTTCAAACAATAAGGCAGGATTAAGCACTTCAATCCATTTTGGAGCACGTTGTTTTTCGTAGGAAGCCCAGCCTCCATTATCATTTTGCATAAACAATAACCAATCGATAGCAGGTTTTAAACGTTCAAGATCAATATGGTTTTGTTTTTTAACATGTTTCTTGTTATTGTACAAAAGTGCTGTTTTCATACCTTCAGTTGTACAATCTGTTACTGCCCAAGCATGGTCAATTGTCGAAAAAGGCCAACAGCCAAAAGTGGTATCTCTCCAGTATTTTTTATGTTCTTTTGGATCGCGTTTGATTTGGGTGATGTCCATAAAATGATAAATCTTCTCTGCCATCTCCACAAAATCGGTCTCCATATCTGCCTCGAGTAAGGCTTGACCCGCAAATGCAGTATCCCAAAGTTGAGAACCATTGTATCCATTCATTTTAGCACCATCTTCAGCAATCCACAAATAATCTTTCCACCGCTTTACATGGTTTTGAAACTCTTCGGCATCTTTCCCGTGGTTGTGCCAAACACAAATGGAGTTAATGGCTTGATTGACAGGACCAATATTGAGGTAACGTGTATGAATGTCTTCATGGTCGATATAATCCTCAACGTATTTCAAGGCTTTTTTCCGCCATCGCTTTGAATGTATCTTTTCGTAGCCATTGATAATGTGACTTGCCCGTCGATACCATTTATGAATTGGATTAAAAATATCTTTTTCACAGGCTTTACGACGTGCCTTTTTCCAATTGATTTCACTGTATGGCGTAACATAAAGTTCTTCTCTTAATTCCTCAATAAAAGGCGTTTTCTTGGTTGTTACTTTTTTGCCAAAACAGTAGGACATCGGTAAAAAAATCATTCGGTTGTGACACCAGTATTTACCAGGATGAAAAGGAATCCATTTTGGAAACTTCCACATTTCTGGTAAAAGAGCATCATTGCCTTTCCAGTCGTATACATTCATTAATGATAAGTAGAATTTTCCCCATTGTGGTATATGTATAGCACCACCATGCTCTAGAATCCAATCTTGGGCACGTTTTAAATCGGGATTCGACAAATCCTCTCCTAAAATCCGTAATGTTACATATTGCATCACCGTTCCGAACATTGTAGAATGTCCTTCGATATGAAGTCCCCAACCGCCATCTTCATTTTGATGGTTCCATAAGTTACGTTTTATGAGTACCTGAAGGGGTTTTTCAAAAGGACTTTCTGTAATGTAAGAAGCGATAATCAGCCCTGGGATTAAAAACAACGGACCACCATAATCGCCTGCCCAATTCCCATCGGGTTCTTGTAATGTTTCATAAAAAGAAAACCCATTCAATAATCCTGTTCGTGTTTTCTCTTTTAACGAAGCATTTTCATTAGAGGAAATAATTTTTGGTTGCTCAACTTGTTGCTCTCTCAAATAGCGAAAAACTCGGTCGGCTGAATTGGGATTGGTCTTTTTATCAAATATAAACGCTTGATCCATTGCCTTTAAAAAAGCTTTTGCTTCAGGCTTTTCCCAATCAGATTCTTCCTCAACAATGCCTTTTAGGGCTTCGGGAGTCTCAAAGTTCCAAAATTGTCGGCCATTCTTCGAGGAAAATTTCCATGTTTTCCAAAAGTAAGAATGTTTTTTTTCAGAAAAATTCATCATCAATTAAATTGTCCGTTGAAGCATGATTTCTCCAATCTCAATCATTTTTCTTTTGCTTTCTTCTGAAAGGCTAGAGGATTGAATCGCTTCGACTGATTTATTGTGTAATTCATTCATTTTATTCAATGTCATTTCAGCAACACCAGTCTCCTCAAAGATGTTTTTGAAGCCTTTTATTTTGGTTTCTTTATCTTCTTCTTTAAACAATTTTTTGATACGGTCTTGCTGCTCGTCATTGGCGTTTTTAAGCGCATTGATCAAAAGGCAGGTCTTTTTATTCAAAAGAATATCTCCACCAATCTTTTTACCAAAGGTTTCATCACCGTAGGTATCGAGATAGTCATCCATAATCTGAAACGCCAAGCCGGTGTATAAACCGTAGTCATACAATTTTTGTTGGTCTTCTTTTGAAGCATTGCCGAGAATAGCTCCAATTTGACAAGCACAGCCAAATAAAACAGATGTTTTTAATCGGATCATGTTCATATACTCGTCAATTCCCACATTTTCCTGCTCTTCAAATTGTATATCGTATTGCTGCCCTTCCATTACTTCTTTGGCCATTTTGATAAAACTATCAATTAAAGGAACCGCTTTTTCTTCATTTCCTTTGATTAAAAAGCCAATAGAACATGGCAACATGGCATCACCCGCCACAATGGATTTATTCACACCATATTTTTTATGGACAGTTATTTCACCTCTTCTTAAGGAAGCTTCATCCATAATGTCATCATGGATAAGGGTGAAATTATGAAACACTTCGATTGCAATTGCGGCAGACATTGCTTTTTCCTTACTTATGCCAAATCCTTGGGCAGACATTAAGACCATAATTGGGCGTAAACGTTTCCCTTTTAATGACATGATATGATGCGTGGCATCTGCTAAATTGCTCGGAAATCCTTCCAGTACTTTTGTCTCTAAAGAATGGACAATGGCTTCCCTTAGAGTTTTTAACTCCTCTTTAATTGTTGTTGTCATCATATATTAAAATTGATAAAGAATTTCTAAATCTTCGTTTTTTAATTGTTGTTGTGTAGCTTCCCAATTTTGGGTAAATCCTAGCATATAACCGCCTCCACCAGATCCACAAATCTTTAAGAAAAAATCACCATGCTTTATGCCTTGATTGATTATTGGCAGATATTTTTTGGGGATGAGGTAATTCATCTCTTGATGTTGAAAACGAATTATTTTTTCTAAATTCAGATAGAAATTTTTGATGTCTCCTTTCAAAAAATCATTGATTCCTGAATTGGTATATTCAATCAATTCAATGTCTAGCTTTTGTTTAAATTCATTTTTGGCACAAGCATTATTGAACTGTTTGATGAGCTTGTTAGAGTCTCTATTAATGTGGGTGTTCAATAAGAATAGAAAGTTTTTTCCTTTTTTGTTTTGTGCGGGAATGTCTACTTTTATTATTTCTTTATTTGATTTCACCAATAATGGCTCGTTGATAATAATACTTAACGGGTCGATTCCCGAACTTGCACCGTGAAAATGACCTTCCAAATTGCCCAAACATTTTTTTAAATTTTGTATATGTTGGAGCGTAAAACCTTTCAATTCATCCTTAAAATCACCTGCTTTTTCTAAATAGCGTAAAAATATGGCTGCAACAAGTGCTCCTGAACTTCCCAAACCAAAACCTTGAGGAATATTACTTCTAAAAAATAAACCTTTGTCCAGTTCTTGAGATAATTGATTGACATTCAGCTTGAAAGTTTGATCGGTATGGTTTTCTAAAATGTACCTACAAAACTCTCGTATACCTTTATTGGACAATACTGCAATTGCACTTTCTTCTTTGTTTTTGGGATATCCCAATTCTCCAGAAAATTTACTGTAGGGAATTGTTAGCGCCATGCTGTTGTGAAGGACACTGTACTCACCAAAAAGAAGAACTTTTGAGTTAATTTTTTCCACGGTCTAACTTTTTAATTTTTTAGGACCTTTTCCACCTTCGTCGAAAATGACATTTGTATAGGTGTCCGCCAATTCATTGTGAATAAACAACTCCACTTCTTTTTCCACTTCTTTGGGATAAAGTACGTGAACATTTGGACCTGCATCCAAGGTAAAGCAAACGGGAATATTGTTTTTATTTCGAAATTCCAATAAACGATCAATAATGGTGATTGTCCCTGGCTTCACCAATAAATAGTAGTCCATTGAGGCCATCATCATGGCATGTAAAGTTAGAGCTTCTGATTCACAAACGTGGATAAATGCATCTCTATTTCCAGTTTTTAATATATCAACCAATTTTACTGTGCGATTATAGGCCTGCTCAAAACGAATATCAGCATAAGGATTGCCGTCCATTAACGCATGTCCAACTGAGCTGGATACTTTTTTGGGTTGATCATCTACAATTAAAATAGCATCTTTCATTGATTGAAAGTTTGGATGAATATCCGTGATTTCAATTGCATTTTGATCTGATGTTCCTTTGATGTCGGGATGCTCACCCCAGATGGCATATCCTGAAAATAAACTGCGTGAAGCACTTCCGCTTGCTAAACGTGCCAGATTACTTGCCTTGTAATAGAACGTATCATCAATCTCTTTTCCTTCTAATTGGTAGGAAATATCCAACGTTGCCAATGCAATGGCTCCAAAAGCTGATGCAGAAGAAGCAATTCCAGCCGAATGTGGAAAACTATTCGTAGAATGAATTGTAATGGCATGATTTTCTAAATACGGAAAAGATGCACGATTGCGTTCTAGAAATTGGGTGACACGTTGGCTAAACTGCTCATTAATTGCACCTTCAAAATAGTAAGTTAATTGAACAGGGACTTTAGCAGTCTTCTCTGACAATAGCGCTTCTACTTCGGTAAAAGAGTTCGACAATGTTAAGCTTAACGATGGATTACAAGGAATTTGAACTCCTTTTTTTCCCCAATATTTTACGATTGCAATATTGGATGGACAACGCCATTTTACCTTAATCTGATTTATAAGTTCTGTTTCAGTCTCCATTTATTTGATTAATTCATTATATGTAAACATCGTATTATATCCTTTCTGTTTAAAGTAGGACTTTGCCATTTCTAAATTACGAAAAGTGGCCAAAAAGAAATCACCGCCCCAAGCTCCTAAATATTTTATACTGTAAGGATAATCCTTAAACAATCGA
Organism: uncultured Fluviicola sp.; assembly: GCA_964585545.1. Classification (GTDB taxonomy): domain Bacteria; phylum Bacteroidota; class Bacteroidia; order Flavobacteriales_D; family Crocinitomicaceae; genus Brumimicrobium. The sequence goes on along the minus strand of CAZPDT010000008.1, from coordinate 91,366 downwards.
GGTTTGAGCATTGGCATTTTAATAAGTTGGGCAATCAACGCATTAGAATTGTTCAACAATTGTTCAAAAACATCTATTTTATCTGTTTTGATTGCCTTTTCAATAATTGAATTCATTGCATATATATCATCAGAATGAACATCAATTTCTTCAAAACGCTGTACTTCTTTTTTAGAGTTTTGTTTGTTCCCTAAATAGATAAATAACAGTTTATCTGTAATTGATTTAGAGAGCTGAATTTCTTGTTTAATTTGATTGTTTGCAAATACGATAGGTCTTTTGGATTCAGCGCAAGCTACATCATAGCCTGATCCACCAAAAGAGACCTCTAAAAGTTGTTGTGCATCAACTGCTGACCATTGACTCAGCAAGCTAATTAAAGTAGAGCTTGAGCCAAGTCCCCAATCCAATTCAAAATTGGCTTCAGCTTTAAAAAATTGTTGAAAATCAAGTTCAGGACGTTCTCTTCGAATAACGAGGAAAAGCTGTTGTAAAATTTCAGCTACTTTAATATTATTAGTTTCAATAACTTTGAAGTTGCTATCCATGGAAACATTAAACCAAAGTCCATGTTTTGAGTAACTCTCCCAGCGCAACTGATTTGCTTTTTGGATGGTAAGAATTTGTCCAAATTTTAGAGGAAAGGCCAAACAGTCGGCTCCTTTTAGAACTAGATACTCACCAAATAGCATGAGCTTCCCGGAGGCTTTATATGTTGTTATTGTATCTTCCAAAATTAACAATTAAACCAATTCAAGTGATTCAACATAATTGCGAACTGCAGAGACAGAAACGTTTTTGTCTTTGAAATAATCGATTACTTTATGGCGATCTTCACTGTTCACTCCTAGCTGATTCATGATATTGAATAAATGCATTTTCATGTGTCCTTTTTGAATGCCTGTTGTTGTTAAAGATTTTACTGCACCAAAATTATTGGCCAATCCAGCAGCGGCAGCAATACCCATTAACTCTCGGGCATCAGGATGGTCCAAAATTTCATGTGTGAGTTTCACCAATGGATGCAAATTGGTTAATCCGCCAACAACACCCAATGCTATTGGTAAAGTAAGTTCAAAACGAAACGTACCATTCTCAACCGTACAATTTGTTAAAGAAGTATAAGTTCCATTTAAGCTTGCGTAGGCATGTCCACATGCTTCTACTGCACGAAAATCATTTCCAGAAGCCAAGACAACAGCATCAACACCGTTGTAAATTCCCTTATTGTGTGTTGTAGCACGGTAGGGGTCTACTTGAGCGATGCGGACAGCTGTGTGAAATTTATCAGCAAACTCTTCTCCTGAAACGTTGGAAACGATTCCTTCCAAATTCTCTACATCAGTTTCTACCCAACACTTCACTACACATTTAGGCGTTAGGTTTGAAAGGATAGACATAACAATCTCCAATCCGTCATCTGCAAAATCTTCATGTTCTTTATGCCATGTTTTAAAACAGTCAGAAAACTTTTCTAAACATGAATTAACAAAATTTGCACCCATAGAATCAATTGTTTCAAAGGTGACAAACAATTGCATCAAGTTAGGTTCTTTATTGGAGAGGTCCTTGAGTTCAATATCTTTGATACCACCACCACGCTTGCGCATATTTTTAGTGATTTCCTCAGAACTATTCAGTAAAAGTTGCTTTAATTCAGGAAAATTCGTTTTCAACTTCTGAACATCATCTTTCCATAAAAAATGGACTTGCCCCACTTTTTCGGTATCGATAATTTTGGTGTGAAATCCACCGTAATTATACCAAAATTTTGCACTTTTTGAAGCGGCTGCAACAACAGAGCTTTCCTCAATCACCATAGGAACAGCAAATGTTTTTCCATTGATAAGAAAATTAGGTGCTATGCTGTAGGGTAAGTGAAAGTTAGAAATGGTGTTTTCACTAAATTCATCAATGATGTTTTGGAGCTTATCATCAGAATGGTGGAAGCTTTTAAAAACTTCTAGTGTGTTTTCTGGTGAACTGAAAAGTTGTGTTATTGCTTCTAGTTTTTCTTCCTTGTTCTTCTTCGAGAACCCTTCAATTAATCCTGACATTATATAGTTTTTAAAAAATTCTTAGCCATTAACAATCCTTTTATCTGCATCTCTGCATAAGAATCTAAAGCTTCTTGAGATTCGTTTGCATATTTTAAAAATGGAGAGGCTTGACCATATATGGCGGGCATATCTGACTTTGAAGTAAGGTAAAACCCATCCAAGAAATTTTTTATGCCACCACTTATAATAACATTTTTACATTTGCGTTGATTGCCCAATTCCTTAACTGCAGTATTTAAAAAATTCACCATTCCAGCAGCAGAATGCCCCAATAAAACTACACTTTCATAATGTTCTTTTAAGGCTTTGTTACGCAATAATTCTAGTTTTGAAAAGTTGGTTCCTCCATTTGCTGCAAAGTCAATTGCAAGCAATGGAAGCTTTAGTAATTCTTTCATGCTTTCAGGTCCGAAACCTTGACCAACTTCTTTTACAATGAGGTCTGTATCAATCTCATTGAGCAATTGCTTAATCGTTATTAATGGAGAACGTTTGATTAAATCACCTTCAGGCTGTAACCACTCTTGAAGTGGATTGACGTGAATAATTAACCCATCGGCATCTAATCTATCGACCATAGCCTTTAATTTTGAGGCTTGTCCCGAGTCTATAAATCGTTCCACTTGTGCGATGCCAATATTAGCAAAGAGAGGGGAAGCATCACCGAGAATTGGTCGCAGATTAAAATCATCAAAAAAGGTATTGTCCTCCACAATCATTCTGCAGGAACCTAATCCCATTCCCAATCCGAATTTCTTTGCTGTTTTTGCGAGCATTTTGTTTATTGGACCCGCAGAAGAAGTACCGCCAGTCATACTTGAAATCCAAATAGGATAACGCATTTTGTGTTGACCAAGCTGAAAGGGGATATCTGTCATTTCAGGGTGTCCCGCTAACATAGGTTCATAATAAAACCGACCATCCAGTAGGTCACTTTGTGAGGCAAAAGCCAAGTCCAAATGACTTTTCTTCCTCAAATCTGCCGCTTCTAACGATTCATGTTCAATTTTTCTCATTCTATTTGTGCTGGTACATTCTCCTCTTTTAAAATCGAAAGAATGATTCTTCTTGCATTTTTATAAATTCGTAATTTCTTTTTTGGTTTAGTAATAAAATGTATAGGGTGTTGCATTGCTACTCTATAAAAGTGTTTTAATAGGAATTTTTTGCTTTTGTTCATGCCTGCTAATATAGCTAATGGGCCTTCCGCTTGTTTTCCCCCTTTTTGGAGGTATTCGAAGCAAGCTTCTTTTAAATCTTTATCAAGAAACACCTTGTATAAGGCATTTGCTAAAATATTGATTGTTTCCACCCCTTTCCCTCTATTGATGTAATATTCCTTAACGGCATTTTCAAGTTTTATTTCATTTTTTAAATCAATATTCTTTAAAGCGTTGTTTAAACAAATAATGTCTATAAAACAAGCGGTCATTCCGCCACCAGTTATCGGGTGTCTCATGTTTAAAGAATCTCCGAGTAAAACAGCACCTTTCTTATCAAATGCTTGGCCTTTCATTGCATGATTGGGCATAACTTTTAAATCACCTTCATCCATTGCTTTTAAGAAAGAAGGCAGCATTTCCTTTGGTAGCATCTTGACCACTTTATTCTTAAATTCACCCATTGATTTGCTGCCAATTCTAGGAGGCTTTACACTTGGATAATCAATTAAAATACGGTAAGCATTTGTATGAATAGGATAAACCAAAATAGGAGAATTACCACTAATAATCATGTGTCCATAAGAAGGGAATTCCAAACTTAAATCTTTAAGAACCAATCCTAAAAAGTAAGAAGACACTTGCTTATTGACCTTACTTAATTTATTTCTTAAAATTGACATTGGGCCGTCACATACAATGGTCAAGTCGGCAAGTTGTTTTTGTTTTGTGCCATCCTCTTTTGTGTAATAAACCCCAGTAATGCGATTTTTACTTTCAATGAATTCTGTAACATTACCCTGTACCAACGTAACATTATCCCGCTTTTTTAGGTCTTCTCGTATATTGGTTAGAAACTTTCCATTTCTGAGTCCCATTCCCGTAATTCCTTTTTGGACATCGTTGTATTTGATGGTGAAACGTTGTTCACCATTGATTAAATTATACCCGTGAACGGGTTGGGCATCAATCCCGTCAAGCAAGTATTCAAGATTCAATTCTTTTAATGCTTGAATTCCTCCAGGTTGCATGAGCTCACCAATAATTCTATCAGGTTCAGTAAGGTCACGTTCAATCACCAAAACCCTTGTATTGCTGGGTTGAGAAGCAGCAAATACACCTCCAGCTACTCCAGCTCCTACAACAATTATATCAAACTCTTCTGAATTCATTTATAATATTTCAGCTAATATTGATTGAACTTTTCCTGTTGAATCTTTTTTCTCTAATTTTTGAAGGATAGAGATAAACTCTTTTTTGGTTTTATCGAATCCTTGAATAGACATAAAATACTTTGCTGTTTTACCTTTTCTAATCTTTATATTTTTATGCAAAGCTTTCGGATTGTTGTATAACTCATGTAGGGTTGCAATAGCCATTAACTGTGGAATTGCACAGAATCTAAATATTTCTTGATTTGTAATTGATTTTAAGTACTTTAAACAAGCGGGGACATGACTCAAAGCATTGCAAATAATTTCGTTCAATGCAGCCAAGCCTTTTTCTTCACCCGATTGCAATTCGGAAAGGTGTTTTACTTTATCTTTCCAAGATTCTTCTGGCCAAAAAACCCGTCCCATTTCTAAATCTTCAGCAAAATCGCGGATAATATTTGTTTTTTGCAAGAAAAGGCCCATTTCTATACTTACTGCTTTGGTTTTCAATTCTTCGCTTGATTCAATTTTAGAGGCTAAAAATAATTTACTCAAGCCAACTCCGACAATGCCTGCAACATAGTAGCAGTAATCGTTCCAGTCTTGATAACTCTTGACAATTTTTTGCGCATATTTGTTCATCCCAATGGCCATTTCATGGGTGATCTCAGTAATAACATCCTTATATTCTTGACCAAGATTTTGGTATTCTCGAACAATCTTATCGAAATGCAACATTAGGTCTTGGTAAACCTGCGTGTCTCCAACATTTTCAAGCGTAAAATCTTCCTTGTTTATCCGATTAGCAAATGCCAAGAGCATCTTTTCTTTGGTGGAGTTGTCGATACTCATATCATCTTCAATGGTATCAAGTCCTCGTAAAATAAGATAAAATAAACAAACAGGTCGTTTTAACTTCTCTGGTAATTGTTGAATAACTACGGCAAAAGATCGAGACACTTTTTTTAAAGCTTCATAGCAAAAGCTGATGTCATCACTTGATTGAGACAATTCTGTCAATCGATTCCCTGAAGGTTTATATTGGCCAAATTCTTTTTTCATTTGAAAAATATATGCCAATTCAGACATATGTAGTGAGTAGTATAGTGTACGTCTAATCATTAAAATACAGTTTAAAATCCAGTTTTTTTTTGCAAATATAGTAATTTATTAGTATGTGAACTAATTGTTGCAAAAACTTTTAAACCAACCAAATAAAACCTAAATTTGCCCCATGAAGTTTGCGGATTATAAAATAGCGAAAGTCTTAAAAGTAGCCATTGATAAAAAAGGATGGATCCGTCCTACAGATATTCAGTATAAGGCCATTCGACCAATATTAGAAGGAGAAGATGTATTGGCAATTGCGCAAACAGGGACAGGAAAAACAGCCAGTTATGTAATTCCTGTTCTCAATCAGATTCATTATCAATTAAAGAGGGATAAATCACACTTTGTAAGGGCATTAGTTTTGGTTCCTACACGAGAATTGGCAGAGCAAGTTAAACACGTTTTTCTGACAATAGGGGAGCAAACAGAAGTTTGTGTGCGTTCTTTAATGGGAGGAGTATCACAGGAGGATCAAATTAGGGATTTGGAAAATGGAGTTGATGTTGTTATTTCTACACCCGGAAGAATGTTTGATTTGATTGCACAGCAAAAATTAAAAGTAGATCAATTGCAAACTTTAGTTTTAGATGAGGCGGATCACATGTTGGACTTAGGATTTATTAAAGATATTCATGATTTAATACGACATGTACCGAAAAAACGTCAAACTTTATTTTTCTCAGCAACAATAGATAAGAAAATAAAGAAAATAGCTTATGATATAGTGCGTAATGCTATCCGAATTCAGATCTCACCAAAGAATCCAGTAGCCAAGAATATAGACCACGCAGTTGTCTTTGTAGAGATGGATGATAAACGTTTTTTCTTGGAAAATATCATCAAGGAGAATCAGGATTTAAAAATCATGGTTTTTGTAAGAACTAAGATAAGAGTGGAACGTGTAGTGAAAGCTATGGAGCGTGTAGGAATTGAAGTACTATCCATTCATGGAGATGTAGAACAGAAAGAGCGTTTTAATGTATTGAATCAATTTAAAGAGGATGCGGCATCGGTTCTTATTTCAACAGATATTGCAGCACGAGGAATCGATATTGCTGGAGTAGGGGCAGTTATTAATTATGATTTACCAGAAGCTCCAGAAAACTATGTTCATCGTGTTGGTAGAACAGGTCGTGGAACAGAGAAAGGAGTGGCTATTTCTTTTTGTAGTACAGATGAAAAAGAACTTCTTTCTGCAATTGAAATGTATACAGGAAATAAAATTGCAATATATAACCTTGAAAAGTATGCGTACAAGACCATAATTGAAGATTCTGATGATGGAACCGATAATTGGAAGAAATTAATTGATGAGGAGAATCAGCGTAAAGGAAAAGATAATGAATGGTAGTTATACTAAGGGAGTCATAGTGTTTATTATAAGAAATAAGCAATACATTCGAAGTAGGCAAACATTAAATTTAGACTTTTAAGAAAAAAAATAAAGAACAACTTTCATTTTAGGTTGTGATTAATAAATGATAATTCTATATTTGCCTGCTATTATAAAATAATAAAATAAATATCACATTACTATGCGTAATAAAGGGTTTTTTTGGTTTTTCACGATCTTACTTTTGGTAGTAAGCATTTATCAGCTAACATTTTCTTTTGTAGAAAGCAATGTTAAAAAAGAAGCTGAGCTAAATGCTGAAGAAAGTGTAGAAGCGTTAAAAGCTGAATCAGAAAAAGAGGGATTGGACTCCGTAAAGTTACCGAACGGTACTTATGTTAATTTCAATACCGATAAGGAAGCTCACGGATTGGCTAAATCAGCGTTTGTGAATGAATTTCTTAAAAAGAAAAGTGATCAAAAGGTATATTTAGGAAATACCTTTAGAGAAGTTCAAGGGAAAAGTGTTGCGTTGGGACTCGACTTAGTTGGAGGAATGTCTGTAACGCTTGAGTTATCGATGCCTGATATTGTTAAAAATACTGCCATTAATCCGAATGATTTACATTTTAAGAAACCTTATGATGCAGCTTATGAAGAATACCAAAAGGAGGGTGGAGATTTTGTTTCTATTTTTGTAAGGAAACACCGCGAAATGTTTCCAAAAAGAAAAATGATTCGTGAATTCTCAACTGATGAAGTCGTTTCAAAAATTACAAATAAAGCAACAGATGAGCAGGTAGAAACATATCTAAAAGGACTTTCTAAAGGAGCTTTAAATGGTGTTGAAACTATTATGGCCAATCGTATTAATCAATTTGGTGTTGCTCAACCAAACATTACAAAAGATGTAACAACTAACCGTATATATATTGAACTTCCTGGTGTAAAAGATCAGGCTACTGTAAAAGAACGACTACAAAGTACGGCTAACTTAGAGTTTTACTTGTGTTATAAAAGTACTGAGTTGGGAAACTTCTTTAACGACTTACTTGTAGAGCGTAAAGATGAAGTGAGCGACGAGAAGATTGATGATTTATTTAGTGATGAAGAAGATTCATCTGCTCATACATCAAATGATGAAAATATTGATGACCTGTTCAGTGATAAAAACGATACATCCGCTACTGCATCAATGGAAGATTCTAATAATATAAAAGAAGTTTCCGATACAGGAGATTTGAATTTAGACGATGAGTTGGCAAATGAAGAAGATGTTGACGATCAAGATACATCTAATGTTCAATTGACTTCATTTGGAAAGATTTTTAAAGTAAATATTGACCAAGAAGGACGCTTTCAGAATAGCCCAAGATTAGGATTTGCAAAAGCAAAAGATACATCAAAAATTAACAGTATCCTTGTTGAAAAAGCTCAAGAGTCATTAATGGATAACATCCGATTTGTTTGGGGAGCAGAACCAGAGGATTTAGGTGTTGAAGATACTCTATATTATACTTTATATGCTCTTAAAATACCTGATAATCTAAGAGCGAGAGTAGGAGGGTCTGACATTGAAAACGCAAGAGTTTCTTTTGATCCAAACCAAGGAGGAAGTGGAGTAAGTGTTGAAATGAACAATAGAGGAACAGAAGAGTGGGGACAAATGACTTCTGAAAATGTAGGAAACTTTATTGCAATCACCATGGACAGCAAAGTGTTTAGTGCTCCAGTGATTAACGGCCCCATTACAGGAGGGAATACTTTGATTTCAGGGAATTTCACTGTTGAAGAAGCACAAGCTTTAACAGATTTGTTAAATGCAGGTGCACTCCCTGCTCCAGCTGTAATTGTTGATGAAGCAGTTGTAGGACCAACTATTGGTGCTGAAAATGCAAGATCAGGTCTTATGTCTTTTGGTATTGCATTGATTCTGGTGTTGATTTATATGATTTTCTATTATGGTCGTGCAGGATTGATAGCTGACCTTGCTTTGGTTATTAACCTTGTTTTTGTTCTTGGGTTCTTGGCTGCTTTTGGTGCAGTCTTGACGCTTGCAGGTATCGCTGGTATTGTACTGACAATTGGTATGTCGGTGGATGCTAATGTGCTTATATATGAGCGGGCCAGGGAGGAAGTAAGAAATGGCAAAGGAATGAAGATGGTTATTAAGGATGGTTATAAAAACGCATTACCTTCTATTTTAGATGGAAACGTTACCACTTTATTGGTTGCTGTTGTCTTGAAGATATACGGAACAGGGCCTATTGAAAGTTTTGCAACGACTTTAATTATCGGTATTTTCAGTTCTGTATTTACAGCTGTGGTAGTTACACGTTTGATTTTTGAATATCAAATTGCAAGAAAGAGATCGTTTACTTTCTCTACACCGTCTACAAAGAATATTTTTAGAAACATGAATATTCCTTTCATTAAGAACAGGAAAAAACTTTATATTCTTTCAGGTATCTTGGTTATTGTTAGTATAGTAGGTCTCTTTTCTCGTGGATTAAAGCCTTCTGTAGAATTTACAGGCGGAAGAAACTACGAAGTACTCTTTACAAAGGATATTTCTTCTCAATTGAATGAAATTAAATCCGTACTTAGAGACAATTTAAGGGAAGATGGAGCTCCTGCTTCGATTGAAGCAAAGATAAGAAACTCTGATTTCCGTTTAGAAATATCTACGGATTATCTACAAAGTAAAGCCAACTCGGAAACACAAGCGCATAATGATTTATTGAAAGCATTGGCTTCTAAAGAAGATGAGTTTGGAACGGCTACAATTGAAAACAGTCGCTCAATTTCTGCTGCTATCTCAGAAGAAATCCAAACAGACTCTATGATTTCTGTGGTTCTTGCAATGGTCATGGTATTTGTCTATATATTGATTCGTTTCGGAACTTGGCAATTTAGTATGGGAGCTGTAATATCGATTGCCCATGATGTTACCATTGTCTTGGGAATATTCTCCTTACTTCACGGTGTTCTGCCATTTAACATGGAAATCGATCAATCCTTTATTGCAGCAGTACTTACAATTGTTGGTTATTCTATTAACGATACGGTGGTTGTATTCGATAGGATAAGGGAGTTTTTGGCAAGATACCGCCACAAATCAGCCAATGCTATCATAAATGACTCTATTAATTCAACATTAGGTCGTACAATTAATACATCATCTACAACATTTCTTGTATTGTTAACAATCTTCCTGTTCGGTGGAGAGTCAATTAAAGGATTTATTTTCGCATTGATGATAGGTGTTGTCTTTGGTACATATTCTTCGATTTGTATTGCAAGTCCAATAATGGCAGATTTATCCAGAAAGAAAAATAAATTTAAGGAATTGGCAGCTAAAGAAAACCAAAATAGTGAACATATCGAATAATTGTGTATCTTTAGAATAAATTAAAGCTTAGAAAGATGAATGGAGTTTGGATTGTAGTAATTATAATTGCAGTTTTAGTAATTTGGGTAATTGCTATCTATAACGCTTTAGTGCGTTTAAGACAAAATAGAGAAAATGCTTTTGCTGATATTGATGTTCAATTAAAACAACGTCACGATTTAGTACCTCAACTGGTAAGCTCTGTTAAAGGTTATACAGACCATGAAAGTGAAACATTAAAAGCAGTTACTCAAGCACGTCAAAATGCGATAGGAGCTTCTTCTGTAAATGATAAAATTGCAGCTGAAAAAGAGTTGACGACAGCATTGAGTGGATTGAATATCCAAGTGGAGGCATATCCAGATTTAAAAGCCAGTGAAAATTTTCTACAACTTCAAAATGAATTGTCTGATATTGAAAACAAATTGGCTGCTGTAAGAAGGTTTTTTAACTCTGCAACGAAAGAGTTGAATATCTCAGTTCAAAAATTCCCCAATGTTATTTTTGCAGGGATGTTTGGATTTAAAATCGAACCAATGTTTGATCTTGGAGAGGCTAAACGAGAAGATTTAGATAAAGCTCCAGAGGTGAAATTCTAAATCAATTTTGAACGATGAAATATGTTGGACTTCAACAACAAATAAATTCAAATAATAGGAAATCTATTCTGTTGCTTGCAGCATTTCCCATCTTGGTTTTAGTGATGGTGTTTGCCTTTTTTTGGATCATTAACTTCAATCAAGAAGTTCCTGTTCCATTTCGTGAAACTTTAAATCAATTCATCAATGCAATTCCATGGGTATTTGCTTTTGTCGGGGTTTGGTTTGTAATTGCCTACTTTGGGAATACCTCCATGATTAATAGTGCTGCAAAGTCTGAAACCCTAACCAGAAAGGAAAACATGCGGGTGTATAACCTCACCGAGAACCTCTGTATGAGCGTTGGAATGAAGATGCCCAAATTGCGAATTATTGAATCTTCGGCTCTTAATGCTTTTGCAAGCGGAATTAACGAAAAAACATATACGGTTACACTTACACGGGGTATAATTGACACATTAGAAGACGATGAATTAGAAGGTGTTATTGCCCATGAGTTGACACACATCCGAAACCATGATGTTAAATTGTTAATCGTAACTATTGTTTTTGTAGGAATCTTTTCTTTTATAATGGGAATTGCTATGCGTTCAATATTGTTTAGTAGCATGACGGGTAGAAGAAGCAATAGTAATGATAAAGGAGGCGGTGCAATAATTATGGTTGTTATACTCGTTTTAGCTGCTGTAGCTTATTTTTTATCGTTTTTATTTAAATTGGCTTTGAGTAGAAAAAGAGAATATTTAGCAGACTCTGGCGCAGCAGAAATGACCAAAAATCCACTCGCCTTGGCCAGGGCATTAGAAAAAATATCTGGTAATTCTTCAGTAAAGAAGGTGAAAAGCGATGATGTACAACAAATGTTTATAGAAAATGCCAAAGAAAAAGATGAAAAAGGTGGTTTCTCATTAGGATTAAATAGTTTGTTTCTTACCCATCCTCCAATTGAAAAAAGAATTGCAGTATTGAGACAGTTTTAAATCCACCAATTTCTACCATCTACCATCTAAGATCTAAACAATCGGTGCAATATGTCGTTCTTTTTTATCATCATAAATATCTGCTATAGTCATAATGATTCCAGTTTCCTCTACACCTCCAAAATCGGGATTTACAGCCGTTCCAAACGAGCGCATAGTACGAGAAAGATGCATATAAATATTCATTAAAGGTGGAACGTTCTCACCATTACTCCTAACAAACTTTGTTAAAACTTTGTATCCTTCATCAAAGTCTAACCCCTTTAATAATCGTTTAAACTTTTCTTCGTCATAAGATTGCTCTAATGGATAAATTGAGGTCGCTAAATTCTCATTATCAGGGAAATATGTCTTAAGGAAGTACAAGATGAAATCTCTAGACTCTTCGTGGTAATCGGGATACATTGTTACTTTTCCAAAGAAATACTTAAGTCGGGGGTAAAGTACTGTTAATAAAGCCAATCCATCCCAAAGGTTATCAAGTGCATACAAGCCCTTTCTAGGATTTACCGTTGGTTGATACATGGGTTGCACCCAGCTTCTGCCTAATTCAATAGCATAAGGAAGATAATGCGATTTAAATCGAGGAGAAAATGTAAAATAGTGAGAAGTGCTCATGGGAATAAATTGGTCTCTTTCTCCGGTAAGGATATCTGCGCAATTGATAAAACGAAGTCCACCAATAATCTCTTCATCTTCAGGATTCCAAACGATAAGTTGTTGGTAGCAATTCTCACAAGTATCATATTGGTCTATATCTATTGATTTTTTCGTCCCACCTCCTGCAGAACGAAAAGAAAGCTCCCTTAAGCGTCCTATTTCACGCATCGTATTGGGTGCATCATGATGGTTAATGATATATATTTCACTTCCTCCTTTACGAGTATATCGACCAAAGTGTGATAAATCCAACTCTTTTTTGATAAGTGATCGATCTATTGGGGGTATTATTTTCTCTACTTTCTGAGACATTTTAATCTTTTAATTGATAGACTTTTTTCTTTACATACTGTGCCCATTCATCATGTGATTTTGAATCATCAAAATTTTCGGACATTATAGGAGTGCCAAATTTAATTTTTATTTTCTTATTGTTTTGTTTGTACAGTTCATTAACCAAATAGAGCATTTCAATGTTTGACTTAATTCCAATTTTTTTTCTAAAATTACTTAAATTATAAAAGAAATTCGTGAGTTTGCCATCAATATATGTGGGAATAATTATTTTGTTGTATTTAATAGATCGGGTGATGAAAGTTTTCTTCCACTTGAGGTCTTTTACTTCGCCTTTAATTTTTCTGCTGACTAATCCTGCAGGGAAAATACAGAGTAATTCTTCTCCTGCAAAAGCTTTATCGACCATTCTCAATGATTGGGATGCATTTTTTCCTAATTTATTGACCCCTACAAAAAGTGGTTGAAGGTTTTCCAAGTGCATAAGAACATCATTCACAATAAATTTAATGTCAGAGCGTTTATCGTGAACTACTGTCACTAAAGCCATTGCGTCTAAACCGCCCCAGGGATGATTCATGGTAAGAATAGCACCACCGTTTTTAGGAATATTTTCTAAACCTTCATATTGAATATCAATATTGAACATTTTAATTACAGAGCGACAAAACTCTTCAGGAGAATCATTTTTGTGTGCATTGATGAATTCATTGACATCGTTTTCGTGCAATATACGCTGTAGATATCGAATAATGAATTTCGGTAAATACTTTAAAAGTTTTGGCGATTTTTCATGTATCAGTCGCTCTACTTCAATGATTTTTACTCTTTCATCATCCATCTTTAAGAAAAATGTCCTTTTTAGTTTTTATATATCCAGGCACCGTCGTTAACCGACTGCTTTATGCGCTGTAAATCAGCTTTCGCATCACTTAGGGAAGAATAACTTTGTGCCGATACAAAGTGCAATTCTAAGCCTGTTCGTGTGCCTTCTAACATGGAACTATTAAATCCTTGACTTTTTAAATTCTGAACCATATTTTCTGCATTGGACAATACTTGGAAACCACCTACTATGATATGGAAATGACCTGCAGATGAAGGTGTTGAGACGGGAGCTTCCACCGTAGTCTCTTCTTCAGAACGGTCAGAATCTTTTAATTCGTCTTTATCAGCAACCAAATCAGAATCAGTCAAACTATCGTTTTGTGCGCTTTCATTCAAAGTATCATTTTCTTCCTCGACTTCAAGAGAATCAATAATTGGAATTGAGCCTTCATTGTTAATAGATCCTTCGTCTTCGTTTGAGTTATTAACATTGTCGAATTGATTCCAACCCATATAGGTTTCAACCTTTTGATAATTGAATCCTACCCAAATTCCACCACCTATAAGTAAAAGTAGAAGGATAATCAAAAACCAAACAATAGGCTTTTGTTTTCTTTCCTTCTTTTCTTTTTTGTTCTTTTGTTTGTTTGCTTTGGTCTTGTCTTTAACAGCGGTTGCTTTAGCATCTTCTTTTACTACAGGTGCTTTTGCTTGCTCTGTTTTACTTTTCTTTTGGCGTTCTTTCTCCTCTTTTTTCTTGCGTTTCTCCTCTGCTTTCTTCTCTTCTCTCTCTTTTTTCTCGGCGAGCTTCTTTTCTTTTTCTGCTTTCCTTTTGTCTTCTAAGGCCTTTTTCTTTTTGACTTTTAAATCTTCTTTGTTGTCTGATTTCTTGGTCTCCTCTTTTTTAGAAGAAGAAACAACCTCAGCGCTTTTATTGGCTTTGGTCTTTTCTTTAGTACTCTTTTTGTCGCTTGTTTGTTTATCTTTAATGTCTTTTGATGTCTTTTTTGCTTTCTCCGCTTTCTTCTTTTCTTCCTTCTCTTTTTTGAGTCGGGCCTTTTCTTCTTTCTTTCTTTGCTTCTCTTCTTGCTTTTTCTTTTTCCTTTCTAGCTTTTCTTGTAATCTTTTTGCTTTTTCAGCCTTTTTCTTTTCTATTTTTTCTTTTTTAAGGCGTTCCTTCTCTGCTTTTTTTTGCGCTGCATTTAATTTATCGGCAGACTTTGATTTTTTGTCTTTTGGCTGTGGTTTTGATTGCTTTGTATCCTCTTTTTCCTTTTTCGACTTTTCTTGTGGGGCAGGGGCGTCATCTTTTTTTTCCACATAAACATTTTGTTTAGTGTCTTTTTCTTTCGGTTCCTTTTTCTTTGAAGAAGCAACTTTTCCAGATTTCAAATTGCCTTGAAAGATAACTTTGTCATCGTCCATAGTAAAAACACCTAAATCTCCAAGGGAATATGATGCGCCTTTTTTCAATTCAGATTGGATTTCTTGAATTAATTGATCAATTTGTGTTTTGGCTTTTTCTCGTTCTATTTTCTCTTCAGTTTCAATTAATTCTAGGATTTTACCATCATCATAGGTTAAGTATTCATTAAACATTAAAGTTCCTGTTTCCTCATCTGAGAGGACGATCGCTCCAAATTGAGGCAGTATTACTTTTGAGTGAAGTTGTAAAAGCTGTTTAATGTATTTAACCATAATAGTGCAATTTAGAATTTAAAGATAATTAAAATTCTTAAAATAAGTCATTAAATTGAAAAGTTTGATTGAGACGGATTCCTTTTTCAGTTCTTTTTAAAGTGCAGCATTCATTTTCAACATCGTGTTCAAGAAATAAAATGTATTCTTCATCTGCTGCTTTATTTAAGAATTTTTCTTTCTCACTTAAGGTTAATAATGGGCGTGTATCATATCCCATAACGTAAGGCAATGGAATGTGTCCAACTGAAGGCAGTAAATCAGCTACAAAAATTATCTTTTTTCCTTTATAATGAATATGGGGAATCATTTGACTTTCAGTGTGGCCATCTACAAATAACAAATCTATATTGGGGAAAGCATTTTGGGTAAAGTTACCTTTTCGAGAAACAAACTGTAATTGTCCTGACGCTTCAATTGGCAGTATGTTTTCTGAAAGGAAAGATGCCTTTTCTCTGGCATTGGGTTCAGTTGCCCATTTCCAATGTTTTTCAGTACTCCAGTAAGTTGCATTTTTAAAGACTGGTTGAAAACGATGCTCACCAACTCTTTCAATAGCACCTCCACAATGGTCAAAATGCAGGTGGGTAAGAAAAACATCAGTTATATCATCTGGAGTGAAGCCCAATTTCTTTAGGTTTCCCAATAAAGAATCATTGCCATGAAGATAGTAATAGGAAAAAAATTTTTCACTCTGCTTGTCTCCAATTCCTGTATCAATGAGCATTAATCTTTTGCCATCTTCGATGAGCATACAGCGCATTGCCCAGCGGCACATATTGTTTTCATCTGCTTTATTGGTTCTCGACCACAAGGATTTTGGAACAACACCAAACATTGCACCACCATCCAGTTTAAAATTTCCGGTATGTAGAGGGTAAATAGTCATATAAAATTGAATTTGAGAAAATAAACTTATGAAATCAAATGTATAATAAGGTTATTAAACATAAAAATGGTGCGAGTGGCACCATTTAAAAAACTATTGAATAAAACCTTATCTTTTATTTATAGGTATATAATCGCGTTTGGTTTTTCCAACGTAAACTTGTCGCGGTCGACCAATAGGCTCTTTATTTTCTCTCATTTCTTTCCATTGTGCAATCCAACCGGGTAATCTCCCTAAAGCAAACATCACAGTAAACATTTCTGTAGGAATATTAAGTGCTTTATAGATAATACCTGAATAGAAATCCACATTTGGATAGAGTTTTCTTTTCACAAAATACTCATCTTCAAGAGCTACTTTTTCCATTCTCTTGGCCAAATCTAATGCAGGATCTTCTATGCCTAATTTCTCTAAGACATCATCCGCTGCTTTTTTAATAATTTTTGCTCGAGGATCAAAGTTTTTATATACACGGTGACCAAAGCCCATTAAACGGAAAGAATCGTTTTTATCTTTTGCTTTTGCTATCCATTTGTCCAAATCTCCACCATCTTCCTGAATTTTATCTAACATTTCAATCACTGCTTGGTTAGCACCTCCGTGTAGGGGCCCCCACAATGCAGAAATTCCAGCAGAGATGGAAGCATACAAATTGGTGTCGGCTGATCCAACTATTCGAACCGTTGAAGCAGAACAGTTTTGTTCATGATCAATGTGGAGAATCAATAGTTTATTTAAAGCATTCACAACAACAGGATCTGCTTGGTATTCCTCGGTAGGCATAGCAAACATCATGTTGAGAAAATTTTCTATGTAACCCAACTTGTTTTTGGGATAAATAAAAGGATGTCGAATGGCATTTTTATAAGACATTGCTGCTAAAGTGGGCAACTTAGCAATTAATCGATGAATCGTTAAATCAACGGCTTCCTCTGGTCGATTAGGGTCTAATGATTCAGGATAAAAAGTAGAAAGACTCATAACCATAGAAGCCAAAACGCCCATTGGGTGAGCTTTTGAAGGATAAGCTTCAAAAAACTGCTTCATATCTTCATGCACCAATGTATGATTGGTAATACTGCCTTTAAATTCATCTAATTCTGATTGGGTGGGCAATTCTCCATATATTACAAGAAAGGCAACTTCTAGAAAAGACGCCTCATCTGCTAATTGTTCAATTGGATAGCCACGATAATGTAATATTCCATTTTCACCATCTAAATAAGTGATGGCACTTGATGTACTTCCTGTATTCTTAAAGCCAGGATCTAATGTGATATAGCCAGTTGTACCTCTTAAGGTCTTGATATCTATGGCTTTTTCATTTTCTGTACCTGTGACAATTGGGAGCTCAAAGGAATTCCCATCAATTTCAATTTTTGCAGTTTCACTCATTTTATTTACTTGTTTTTTATATATGTCTTATTACTTGTAGTATTATGAAGACTGTGTTTGGCTGCCTAAGATAATTATTTCTTTTAATTTGAGGCATTTTTTACCACCATTTTTATTCTATAACAAATAAATTTCAAAATGGTTTTTTAAAAGGATTGATTTTTTATGAAAAGGTTATGAACATCAATCATATAAAAAGCAATTGTCAAGCCTTAGGTTTAGACAATCCAGAGACTTTAAAGATTTTTTAAAGTAAACTCTAACATTTGCCTGTACAGATGGTTACGGGTATTCCCTCCATATATTCCATGGTTTCTATTGGGATAGATTTTAAGTTCAAAATCTTTATCTGCGGCAATCAGTGCATTGATCATTTCCATGGTGTTTTGAACGTGCACATTATCGTCTCCTGTTCCATGAATAATAAGGTAATTCCCTTTGATTTTATTGACAAAATTGATGGGTGAATTATTGTCATATCCATCTTTGTTTTCTTGAGGCGTTCGCATAAAACGCTCAGTGTAAATATTATCATAATATCGCCAGTTTGTTACAGGAGCAATGGCAATAGCCATTTTGAAATCATTAGCTCCTTTGCTAATGGCTAATGATGACATATAACCGCCATAACTCCAACCCATAATTCCAATACGATTGGTATCTACAAAGCCCCATTGTTTAATCTGTTTGGCTACTGCAATGAGGTCCTCAGTTTCTAGCTTTCCAAGTTGCAAATAGGTTGATTTTTTAAATTGTGCACCACGATACATTGTTCCTCTGGGGTCTACGCTCATGACAATATATCCTTTTTGAGCCAACAGCTGGTGGTATGCACCGTTTCCTCCATTGTATTGATCGATAACAGTATTGCTGCCTGGACCTCCATAAATATGAAAGTAAACAGGATACGTTTTTGTACTGTCGAAATGAGGTGGATATAAAATCCATGCATTGAGTTTCTGTTCAGCCCCCATAATTTTAATGAATTTCTTTGGTTGAAAGTCGAGTTCTTTAATATATTGAGTTAAATAAGCATTGTCCTCTAAAACAGAAATTAACGTTCCATCAGCTTTGTGCAAAGAATATACGAAAGGAGTATTGATATTGGACCATTTGTTGACATAATATTTTAAACCTTTTGAAAAGGAAACTTCATTTGTACCCCTGTTACTGCTGATTCTGTTTTTTTGTGAACCGTCCAAATGAATCGAATACAATGCACTGTAAGGAGCACCTTCTTCTGCCGATGTATAATATAAGACTTGCTGTTCTTCATTAATGCCTTTAAATGCAATTACATCCCATTTGCCTTTTGTGATTTGTTGTTCAGACCCATCTAGGCCTATCTTATATATATGATTGTAACCATTTTTTTCACTTGTTCTGATAAAATGTTGACCATCCTTAAAGAAATATAAATTGTCATCAATATCTAAATAGGTTTTACTTTTTTCTTCATAAACAACTTTTGCGGGCATCTTTTTCTCTAGAACATCAATCCAATGGTACTTTATATGGTTCTGATGTCGATTTAAAGTTAAAGCCATAAATTTATTTTCCGTAGCCGAAAACTTTATTCTCGGAATATATTCGTACTGACCTATATCAATCGTCTTTGTTTTCCCATTTTTCACTTTGGCTACTTTTAATTCTACTTTTGAGTTGTCTTCTCCTGCTTTAGGATATTTAAAAGTATATGGTGTTGGATACAAACCTCTATAATACATCATCGTAAATTCTTTGACTTTGCTTTCATCAAAGCGTAAAAAGGCAATAAATTCACTATTTGGTGACCAATCATAAGCTTTGGTGAGTGCAAATTCTTCTTCGTAAACCCAATCTGTTGTACCATTAATAATCTTATTTTTCACTCCATCTTTCGTTATTGCTTTGACTTTATTTTTCACCAAGTTTTTTACATATAAGTTGTTTTTGTATATGTATGCAACCTTTTTCCCATCAGGAGAATAAGAAGCTAATGTTTGTGGTGTTCGTTCAGCATCTAAGGGCGTTAATTTTTTTGTATTTAAATCATACAGATAATATTCAGCATAAAAGCTTCTTCGGTATCTCTTTTTTCGATTTACAGTCAATAATAATTTGGATTCATCGTCATTAAATTCATAGCCATCAACTTCTAAAGGTTCTCCTTTATAATTTAGGTCTTTCCCTTTTAAAATAGTGTCTCCAGGCTTGGTCATGTCCTTGAAAGTATACTTAACAATTGATTTTTGATTAAGCCCTTGAACAAAACGCGTGTAATGTTCTCCATCATTCATTGACCGAAATCCATTAATTTTATTGGCAAAAAATTGATATTCCTTCCAAATCTTTTCAACAGTTAATTGATGGTCTTTCTTTTCGGTTTGTGCCGAACTGATATGGGTAAGACCTATAAATAATGTGAGCAATACTAGACTATTCTTCATAAATTCCTTGGCTTATTCTGCGAATATAATAGAAATTTTCGAGCTGTTTATTGATAAAAACTGTCCTTTTGTTAATAACTTGAGTTTATTAAGTCGTTTGAATACTTTAATTTTGCCTCATGGTTTTATATGTTATTCTATTACTACAATAAAATAAGACATAAAATCATCAGAATTAAAATTACAAATTAAAAATTAAATTGATGAAAAAAATTTTACTATCAATCGCTCTTTTGACTGGTTTATCAGTTGGAGCACAGGACTGCTCAGAATTGTTTATCTCGGAATATGTTGAGGGATGGTCCAATAACAAAGCACTTGAAATCTATAATCCCACCGATCAAGCAATTGATTTAAGTGATTATATAGTTATTCGTTATTCTAACGGGTCAATGTTTGCTTCTGAACAAAACGCAACACAATTAATAGGAACATTAGGACCAAAGGACGTTTATGTTGCAGTACTTGAAAAGTTGGATCCTAATGGACAGGGTCAGGAAGCACCCGTTTGGGATGAATTGCAAGCAAAGGCTGACGGTTTTTACAATTCGGATTACGGTGTGAAAAATACGTTTTACTTTAACGGTAATGATGCTGTAGTTTTGGCAAAAGGAATCGCTTCAGACCCTGATAACTCCACTGCAATTGATATCTTTGGTAAAATTGGAGAGGATCCAGCAACTGGTACCTATAAAGGTTGGTCTTCTGAAACACCTTTTGTTGGAACAGGTGCAGATGTTACAGCCGACCACTCATTGATACGCAAGGCGAATATTAAAAAAGGAGTTACGACTAATCCGGGATTATTTGATCCATTAGCAGAATGGGATTCACTTCCTCCTGTAACCTATCGATTTGATGCCAATGGAGACACAATTTACAATACAAATGGCAATCCAGTTGTAGATGGAAATTGGGAATCTTTAGGATCACATATTTGCGATTGTGGTAATGCAACTTCAGTTGATAAGAATAGTGCTGTAATTCATTTATCAATTGCACCTAATCCTTCATCAACAGGAGTTTTTAAACTACAGGCTAAAAGTGAAATTATAGAAATTGTAGTTTACAATTCATTAGGGGAAGAAGTGTTTTCTCAAAAAGATACTGCGGGAATCCAATCAATAAATATTGGAAACCAAGCAGGGGTTTATTTAATAAATATAAAAACGATTAATGGGGCAGTTGCCTCAAGACGTTTAATCGTAAAGTAAAGGTATAAAAAAGGGTGTTGAATACAACACCCTTTTTTAATATTAATTTATTTGGTTTTGATAAAAAAAATTCTTCTATCTGCCTTCTTCCTTCCGTTTTTTATTTTTGGTCAAAAGGGAACATTGAAAGGAAAAGTAATCGATTATGCCACCCATGAACCTGTTATTGGTGCTTATGTATTTATTTCAAAAGATTACAGAGCAAAAGCACAATTGGATGGCTCTTTTGTAATTAAGGACATTCCATACGGTGATTATGATGTCAAAGTTTCTATGTTTTCGTATGATACATTAACTATTCCTTTGAGCATTGATCAACCCGAAGTGAATAAAGATTTCAAAATGGGGAACACTCAAGAGATGGAGGAGGTGGACGTTATTGGACAGTTGGCTGTAGATCGAAAAACACCAGTTGCAGTCACACAAATTTCTGCCAAACAAATCAACGAAGAGCTGGGGACTAGAGACTTGCCGATGGTTTTAAATTCAACTCCAGGCGTCCAAGCGACCCAACAAGGGGGAGGAGATGGTGATGCACGTATCAGTATTCGGGGTTTTAATCAAAGAAACATTGGAGTAATGATAGATGGTGTTCCAGTGAATGATATGGAAAATGGTTGGGTTTATTGGAGCAATTGGTTTGGATTGGATCAAATCACCAATCAAATCCAAGTGCAACGTGGTTTGGGCGCAACAAAATTAGCGATGCCTTCGGTTGGAGGAACAATTAATATTATCACCCAACCTACAGGAGGAAAAAGAATGATTAAAGTGAGCCAAGACTACAGTTCGGGCAATTATTTTAGAACTTCTTTTTCTTATAAATCAGGAAAATTAAAGAATGGATGGGGAATATTGTTTTCGGGTTCATACAAACAAGGTGATGGTTGGGTAGACGGACTGTATACGCGCGGTGCTTTCTATTATTTAAAAATTCAAAAGCGAGCAGGGAACCACTTGTTGTCGTTGAGTGGATTTGGTGCACCACAAGAACATGGTCAACGGAGTTACAATCAAAAAATTCAGTATTGGGATGCAGATTATGCTCGAAACCTAGGAATAGATGTTCCAGAAGATGCTAAAAATATAGACCATGGTATTCGTCACAATCAACATTTTGGCTACTATACAGATAAAAATGGCAAGAGGAAATCCCGTTCTGAAAGAAGGAATTATTATCATAAACCCCAAATTACTTTAAAGGATTTTTGGAAAGTTAATGATAAACTTTCTATTTCCAATATGGTTTATATGTCTATTGGTCGAGGAGGAGGAGAGCGCTTAAAAAATTCAAGTGGAATTGTTTATGATGATGATGGGCATGTAGATTGGGATAAAATTATCGCCAATAACCAAGAAGTAACTTTGTTTGGTTCACAAGTCCCTACAGTCGATCCAGTACATGATCCTAACTTATTAAAATCGAATCAAGTTGTTACATCTGCTGTAAATAATCACATGTGGATTGGAGGTATTTCTCAATTTGATTATAAGGCCAACTCAAATTGGAAAATATCTGGAGGTCTTGATTATCGTTATTATAAAGGAACACATTATATAGAACTGCGCGATTTGTTAGGTGGAGACTATTGGGTTAATTCTTTTAATCAAAATCAAATGTCGGCCATGAAGGTAGAAGGAGATAAGGTAGGTTGGCTTACTTATCATGATCATCGAGACGCCTTAGAGCAATGGATTGGAGGTTTTGGACAAGTAGAGTATGCTAAAGGAAGATGGTCTGCTTTTCTCAATTTATCTGGAGTAGTGAACGGATATAAAGGAATTGATTATTTTAAGAAAAAAGAGGCGCATTTAGAAGATACCACACTTTATATTGGAGGTCATGATGTGGTAAAATACGATGGTGTTTATTATCATCCTCAATCGCCAGAACTAGAATTTAATCATACCCCTTGGAAATGGTTGATTGGATATACGGCAAAATTAGGAGCTAATTTTAATATTACAGAAAAAATGAATGTTTTTGTGAATACGGGGTATTTATCAAGAACACCACAATATAGTAATGTTATTAATAGTGATGAAAATGAATTCTTTGTTGAACTTCTTAATGAAAACATTATAGCTTTTGAGTTGGGTTGGGGATTTCAATCTAAAAAGTTCAGTGCTCATGTAAATGGATATTATACCATTTGGAAAAACAAACCATTTCCCCATGGTGTATCTGTGCCCGACCCCATGGATCCAACAGAATATGTAAAGGCCAATTTGAATGGAATGGATGCATTACACATGGGAGCAGAATTTGATGGCGTATATAAAATTTTACACAACCTTGCCGTTGAAGGTATGGTCTCTATCGGAAGTTGGACATGGCAATCAGCAGAGGAAATTAGTGTTTTAGGACAGACCTTTACGTTTGACGCTACAGGTGTACATGTTGGAGACCAAGCCCAAAACACTTATGCAGCTGCTCTTCGTTATGAACCCATAAAACGCATGTATTTAAAAGTACAATATACCTATTTCGATCGCTATTACAGCGATTTTGACCCCTTTTCATTAACAGAAGCTAGCGGGAATGGAGGAAGAGAGTCCTGGATGATTCCAGGTTATGGACTGATGTCTATTCATGCAGGTTACCGTTTCCGATTTCAAAAAACGAGTTTAATGATAAAAGGAAGTGTTTTCAATATCTTAAATACAAAATATATATCTGATGCTCGAAACAATCAAAATGGAAGTGGATTCGATGCTGCTTCCTCTGGTGTATTCTTTGGGCAAGGTACAACCTTTAATGTAGGTCTTGGGTTTGAATTCTAAAATAATACATAAATACAATAAATTAAATAAAATGAAAAACAAGTTTATACTTTTAAGTGCAATGTTTACATTGTCGGGATTAGCGACATTGTTTGGACAAGCAAATATTGCAGATGCACGCTCTCAAGCTATTGGATCAACAGTAACCATTAGTGGCGTTTCTGCTGACGGTGGAGAATTGGGCGGGTCAATTCGTTATATTCAGGACCAAACGGGAGGAATTCCAATTTATGGTTACAATACGGTTAATGGAGTGGTAAATCGAGGCGATTCGGTGGAAGTAACAGGGGTACTTAAACTTTTTAATGGTTTATTAGAAATCGATCCCATTACAAATTTTGTAGCACACGGGCAAGGAACAGAAATAGATCCTTGGTTGCTTAATGTAACAGACCTTGGAAATAATTATGAAGGGCGTCTGATTCAGCTAGATAATGTCACATTCAATGATGCTGGAGCATCATTTACCAATGGAAGCAATTTTGTCATTTCTGATGGATCGAATACTACAGAAGTACGCATCAATGCAGGAACAAATCTTGCGGGAACAACTATTCCAAGTGGTGCACAAACTGTTGTAGGATTATTGAGTGAATTCAGCGGAACTTTTCAGTTACTTGTTAGAGATGCAGCTGATATTTTTCCTTACGTTGCACCAGATAAGAAGATTCAGGTGCTTGTTGATGGAACAAATGAATTAAACGGAGCAACTGTAAATATGGGCACTTCAGCATCGATACCATTGGTGCTTGAAAATATTGGAACCAATGATTTGACAATTTCATCCATAAACTTTACGGGACCAGCTGCCGCTGAATATTCGACTACTCTTTCCACTGGAATTATCTCAGGCGGTGCAAATATAAGTGGAACAATTGATTTCTCACCTGCAGGAACAGGATCAAGAATTGCAGATTTAGAAATTGTATCAAATGATCCAGACAATCCTACTTATATCATTACACTGTACGGTATTGGAACAGATGGATTGGCATCAGAACCTACAAATGGTGCAACAAACTTGTCATTTTCTAACATAGAAGCTTATGGTATGAAGGTGAGTTATGATATGGCAACTGATGCTGATGGCTATTTGGTTGTTTGGAACAAAGGAAGTATGCCTACCGGAGAACCTGTTGATGGGACATCCTACCTACGTGGTGATATGATTGGTAGTGATAAAATTGCTTATGTTGGAAGTAATGCATCATTTGCACCACGTGGAATTCGTGCTAATATTGATTATTACTATAAGGTATATGCTTTTAATGGATACGGCACCCATGTAAATTATAACCAAACAGATGATTTACAAGGAAATCAGATGTCGGGAGGCAGCCAAATTGGCTCGTATTATGGGAGTATTTCTTCGTCAGACCCTAATTTAGTTAATGATTTAACTGCACTTATCAATCCCCATGACTTTAGTTCATATTATATGTATAAATTAAAAATGATGGATGGTTTTGAAGCCATGGATACTACTGGAGGAGAGAGTTTCGTTGTAGGGGTTTATACTGGAGAACGTGCAGTATACAATGGTACGTTCGAATGGAATGATGTTGGATTTTCTAGAGAACACACCTATCCAAAATCCTGGTTCGGTTCAGGTTCAACGGATCAGAATGATCCAGAGTATTCGGATTATCATAATTTGTATCCAGTGAATCAAAATATGGCCAATCAACCACGAAGTAATTTGCCTTTAGGAGAAGTTGTGGGAACGCCCTCTTTTGAATACCTAGATGGAAAGAGAGGAGAAAATGTAAACGGAGTTTTGGTATATGAACCAAGAGATGCTCAAAAAGGAAATGCTGCTAGAGCTATGTTTTATATGGCAACAGCATACAATGGTCCAAACGGTACTGGAGATGATTGGAGCTTGCCTGCAGCACAGAATCAAGATGTCCTAAAACAATGGCATTTCCAAGATCTTCCCGACAGTTACGAAATTGCACGGCACGAAAAGGTATTCAGTATTCAAAATAACAGGAATCCATACATCGATAGTGTAAACTTTGCTTGTTATGTTGACTTTAGCGATATGACTTACCACATTAACGGATGTGATGATTTGGGCTTAACAACTGATTATATTGAAAATAATCTATCTGTTTTTCCAAACCCCAGTAATGATAAAGTCTACGTACAGTTGAATGGTGTAGATATCTCAGCAATTGAAGTAAAAGATATCTCTGGGAGAACAGTAGGCTCCTATACATTTTCTAAAAAGTATGCTGTTATTAATGTCGATACGTTGCGTTCAGGAACTTATTTTTTCAATATACATACCGAAAAAGGGAATATTGTAAGAAAAGTCGTGGTTCAATAATAAGAAATCATAATAATCAATCTTTAAAAGAGGGAAGTTAGGACGAAAATTTTTTTACTCTAACTTCCCTTTTATATTATTAGACAAAAGTTATAAGTTTGGTATAGAATTCTCTATTTTAAAATGTGGGTTCTTCTAATAGTTATTGTACATTTGTTTTAAAACAAATAAACAATGTCTGTACATAAAAAAGTAAAAAAAGTTACTACACATACGCTACAAGCAATGAAAGACAACAATGAGAAAATCTCAATGTTGACAGGTTATGATTTTTCAATGGCTAAGATTCTTGATACTGCTGGAATAGACGTTATTCTTGTAGGTGATTCAGCCTCGAATGTGATGGCAGGTCATGAAACTACCTTGCCCATTACTTTAGATCAAATGATTTATCATGCTTCTTCTGTTGTTCGAGCCGTTGAGCGTGCCTTAATTGTTGTAGATATGCCTTTTGGGTCGTATCAAGGCAATTCTAAAGAAGCGCTTTCAACAGCCATTCGAATCATGAAAGAATCGGGAGCTCATGCTGTAAAGATGGAAGGCGGTCAAGAAGTGATTGAATCAATTTCTCGCATTCTAACTGCTGGGATTCCTGTTATGGGACATCTAGGACTGACACCTCAATCCATATATAAATTTGGTACTTATGTTGTTCGAGCCAAAGAAGAGGAGGAGGCAGATCGTTTAATTGCAGATGCGAAAGCATTAGAAGAAGCAGGGTGTTTTGCTATTGTGTTGGAGAAAATACCAGCTGATTTGGCAACAAAAGTAGCGAAAACAGTTAATGTTCCAATTATAGGAATCGGTGCAGGGGGAGGAGTCGATGGACAAGTTTTGGTTGTGCATGATATGTTGGGAATTAACAATGAATTCAATCCTCGTTTTTTGAGGCGTTACCTTAATTTATTTGATGAAATCGAAGGAGCTGTTAAAAACTATATTCAAGATGTACGTTCTGGAGACTTTCCAAATGATGAGGAGCAGTATTAGTCAATTACGAATTAGGAATGGTTGAATTACGAATTAGAGAATTAGTCAATTACGAATTAGGAATGGTTGAATTACGAATTAGGGAATTAGTCAATTACGAATTAGGAATGGTTGAATTACGAATTAGAAATGGAGAATTAGGCTATAAGGATGGGTGTTAATGTAATTTATGAAGATAACCATTTAATTGCAGTCAATAAGGCAGCTGGAGATATTGCTCAAGGTGATAAAACGGGTGACCAACCATTGCCTGATAAAATTAAGAAATGGCTTGCAAAAAAGTACAATAAGCTGGGGAATGTATATTTGGGTGTAATTCATCGTCTAGATCGCCCAACTTCTGGAGTTTTGGTATTTTCAAAAACAAGTAAGGCGCTGTCGAGAATGAATCAATTGTTTAAAACACATGAGGTTGAAAAGACCTATTGGGCAATTGTTGAGAATAAACCAAAAGAATCAAAAGGTCGCTTAATTAATTATCTTAGAAAAAACAAGAAGCAAAATAAAAGTTATTCAGTAAAAGAAGGAACTCCCAATGCAAAGAAAGCCATATTAAATTACCAATTAATGGCGGCAAGTGACCGGTATTTTTTATTGAAAGTACAATTAGAAACAGGGCGTCATCACCAGATTAGAGCACAATTGGGAAACATAGGCTGTATCATCAAAGGAGATCTTAAATACGGCGCTAAAACATCGAATAAAGACGGAAGTATTTCTCTGCATTCACGAAGTCTCTCTTTTATTCATCCAATTAAAAATAAAAGAATTACAATAACAGCAGATGTCCCAAATGATAATTTGTGGAAGTGGTTTGAAAAGGAAGTGAGTTTAATTTAATTACGAATTACGAATTGGTCAATTGCGAATTATTCAATTAGGAATTGCGAATGGTTCAATTAGGAATTGGTCAATTGGAATTTAAAGGCAGGGGGAGGATCCTTTGCTCATGATTGAAAAAATCCTCAAGATAACTTTTTGCTCTTCTTCACTATACATAATTTGTTGCCAACTTAGTGGTCGGTCTTCAACACTCCACTTAAATTGTTCGACGCGTTCTTCTTTCTTGTCAATGTCGGTCATTGGATAAATGATGCCGTCTGGTTTATTTCTATAGGTAGCGGTTTCTATATCTCCTTTTTCAAATCGCAGTGTAATGTCTGAAGCATATAAACGGTTCATGCCTTTTCTTTCCACTACAATTACACTGTCCTCTTCGTTTTCCTCTTCTAAGAAATAAATGGTTTTTGCGTTGCCCTCGATGTCTACTTTTTTAATTTGTGTACTGTCAAAATAGGCATTCATGGTTGTGCCCGCAACTTGATTATAGTAATTGGTAGAATCAACATTTGTAATGACTAACCCTTGTTTTCTAAGATATGCTCTTTGGATTTTATTGTTTTTTTCAAAAACCGTTATTGTATCACCAGACAATTGAGCATTTTTAGCCCAAAGAATAGGTTCGATGTACATGTTCATTTTCCCCAACTTTTTGTTGAAACTAAGCGAGTCACAAACACCTTGTAGATCGCCTCGAAATAATTTTACACCACGATAGGCAAGCATCAGTTTAGGTTCGTTAAGCGAATCTGTAAAGTTGTATAAAGTATCGGCATGAATATAGAGTGTGTCTTCTTCTCCAAAGCGTTTGGCCAAAACATGACCAGTTATAAAAGCATACTTTTTAGGACCATCATTATAGGCATAATCGCCTTCAAAAGCTATTTTATTGGTGGTGTCAATAATTTCAACATTATTTTTACCAATATAAATACTATCGACAGAGGAATAATAGAGACTGTCACCTTTAATGTATATGTCGGGCTGATTGATGTAGGCATTTTTTTCCAGCACACCAATATCTTCGTTTAAATTATACCATCCTTTTTCACAATATATTGTGCTGCTGTCGCCTACGATATGTGTAGGGCCAAAAAAATGAGCCCTTTTACTTTGGGTATTGAACTGGAGAGTGTCTGTCGTTACCGTATATTTTTTATTTTTATAACGCACATTTTTTCTGAAATTAAATTGGTCCAATTTGGGATAAAAATAACCAATAACACTACTCAAGCTGTCTTCCGAGGCAATACTGGTAATCAATCCATGATTTTTATAGATGCCAACATCTTTGTTCAAATCATAGTCAATAGAATCTGTGGTGAGCTTGTATTCATTATTTCGAATTCTAACATTACTGTAAAGTTTAGCATATTTTTTTTTAGAATCATAAAATATTGAGTCACAAAATAAATTGAGTGTATCTTGTTTATTAAGATGCACTCTACCGTAGGCACGGATTGTTTTATTTGCAATGTTATAATAAGCAGAATCGCAGTAAAGCTTGGTGTTTTCCTTTTGAAAAACAACATGACCTATAATGATATAGTTCCCTGTTTTACCATCCAATCTAATTTCATCAGATCCTTTTAAAAGTTCTATAACATCTTGATTAAAGGCAGTTTTCGGGAATAGTAAAAACGAAAACCCTATTAGAAGTATGAACTTTAATATGTTATACTTTCGTTTCAATTACTCTTTGTGTATTCAAAGTTTGCTTACGATCGGGACCTATTGACACTGTTGTAATGGGGACATTGAGTTGTTTTTCAAGGTATTCAACATATTCTTTAAGTTCTTTGGGTGCATCATCATAAGAGGTCAATTGGGTAGTATCACTGTTCCAGCCACTAATTGTTTCGTAGACGATTTCAATTTCTTTGTCGTACAAATCAAAAGGAATATAGTCTATTTTTTCTCCATCGATGATGTAATGTGTACCTACTTTTATTTCGTCAAAATCATCAAGCACATCTGCCTTCATCATAGAAAGCTCTGTAACACCGTTAATCATTATAGAATATTTTAACGTTGGAAGGTCAATCCATCCACATCGTCTTGGTCGCCCTGTTGTTGCTCCAAATTCTCCACCTGCTTTCCGAATTTTCTCACCCATTTCATCATGCAATTCTGTAGGGAATGGACCAGAGCCTACACGTGTACAATACGCTTTGAAGATGCCGACAACATTTCCAATTTTTGACGGAGCCACACCCAATCCAGTACAAGTCCCTGCAGTGATTGTGTTTGAAGAAGTAACAAAAGGATAACTTCCAAAATCAATGTCAAGGAGTGTTCCTTGTGCTCCCTCTGCTAGAATAGTTTTTCCTTCTTTAAGGGCATTATTGATATAGTTTTCACTGTCTATAGTTGTCAATGAACGCAGTACTTCAATAGCTTTAAAGAATGCGGGTTCTAATTCTTCAATATTGTATTCAAAATTCCCATAATGATCGAGTAAACTCCTGTGCTTTTTAACAAGATTGTCGTATTTTTCCCTAAAATTAGATGAAAGGATATCACCAACTCTCAATCCATTTCTTCCTGTTTTGTCCATATATGTAGGACCTATTCCTTTCAATGTGGAGCCAATTTTGGCTTTTCCTTTAGATTGTTCTGAAGCCGCATCAAGTAGACGATGAGTAGGTAAAATCAAATGGGCTTTTTTAGAAATCAAAAGGGTTTCTTTTAGTGGTAAATTATAGGTTGCTAAAGAATCAATCTCTTGCTGAAAGATAATAGGGTCAATAACTACTCCATTGCCAACAATGTTTAAAGTTCCTTTTCTAAAAATACCTGATGGAATAGTGTGTAAAACATGCTTAATACCTTCAAACTCTAGTGTGTGACCAGCATTTGGACCACCTTGAAAACGTGCTATAATATCGTATTTTGGTGTAAGCACATCTACAATTTTACCTTTGCCCTCATCTCCCCATTGTAATCCTAATAATACGTCTACTTTATTCATGCTATTGCATTTAATTGTTTACTTGTTATTATTTATTGTTATTAACAGAAAGTACAAAGAAATCAATTTTTTTTATTGTCTTTACTGCCAAATGAAAGAACTTATCAACTATTTTTAGGTTATTTTTTTTGTTTGTAGTAAGCGTTTGACCAAAAAAGTAGGAATCAAATAGAAAAGGAGAATAAATGTTAAAGATGCAACGCACAAGAAATTATTTTTTTGTAGTATCCTTTTCTTCGGATTTTTTTCTTACCCCATAAAAGTATAGTGAATGGTGTTGGATTTCAACGCCAAATATATCTTCAATCGACGATTTAATATTTTGAATTCTCGGATCACAGAATTCTAAAAGCTCACCTGTATCAGTCAATACCAAATGGTCGTGTTGATTTCGCCCGTGAGATTTTTCGAATTGTGTAGTGTTATTTGTGCCAAACTGGTGTTTGCGAACTAGGTTACATGCCAAAAGAAGATCTATAGTATTGTATAAAGTTGCTCTAGAAACCCTATACTTTTTGTTTTTCATCTTGATGTACAAAGATTCAATATCAAAATGACCGTCATAATTATATATTTCTTCCAGTATAGCAAAACGTTCGGGTGTTTTCCTATGACCGTTTTTCTCTAAATAAGCAGAAAAAATATTTTTAACTGTTTCTTGCACACTTTCCATACATCAAATACTTATCAATCACAAAAATAAGTAAATTGTAAGATTGGTATTGTGTTTTTAAAGGAATTATAAAGAAGTTTTACACAAATTCAATTAAAAACAACACAATCTCTTATTTTCGTTTTACCCAATTCAACGATTCATCTATCAAACAACAAAGCAGCACAAATGTTTAAGCTTTAACCCGAACTATTCATAGGTTTTCAATATGAATAGTTAGGATTAAGTTTGGAACAGTCTAAAACTAACAATTTCAGGAGGCATCCCAATTCTTCCAGGAAAACCTAAGAATCCAAAACCCTTGGTCACAAAAAGATGTTGTTGTTTTGATTCATAATGTCCCAACCATCTTTTGTATCGATATTGTGCGGGGCTCCATTTCCAGCCCGGAATCTGTACACCCATTTGAAACCCATGCGTGTGTCCACTAAGTGTTAAATCAAAATGTTTTGGATGTTCTCGCAAAACATATTCCCAATGATCAGGGTCGTGGCTCAATACAATATTAAATTGATCATCTTGAAGTCCGCGGGTGGCTTTGTCGATATCACCATACTGAGGAAAGGGTTTTTTGCCCCAGTTTTCAACACCAATCAGGTCTATTTTATCATAGTTATTATTAATTTGGATTGCGCTATTTCTCAAGAGTTTAAAACCTGTCACCTTAAAAATACGTTCCATTTCCTCTTGGTCTTTTCGGTGCTCCTCCTCGTTGTCAAAGGGGACATACTCACCATAATCGTGGTTTCCAAAGACAGCAAATTTCCCATATTTCGCTTTTAAGTTTTTAAAAATATCCAAATAGGGATGCATTTCTACAGCTCTATTGTTAACTAAATCTCCTGTAAATACAATGATGTCTGGCTGCATGTCATTGATGAGTTTCAATCCAGCTTCTACTTTTTTAATGTCATCAAAACTTCCCGCATGAAAATCTGCAAATTGAACAATCTTCAAACCATTAAAGGAGGAAGGGAGTCTTTTTAAAAATAAATCAAGTTTTTTTATGTGGAATTTATGTTTTCCTTTTGTGATGGCATAAACAGAACCGATTAAGGGAAAAGAAGCCAATCCGAGGGAAAGGTTACGAACAAAATTACGTCGGCCAAAAGAAGGCGTTGGAAGTTTTTGGCTGGGCATTATTTTGTGTTTTACAAAGAATGAAACCCTAAAAAGGTCTTCTAATAAAAACAACACGGTGAGAATTATTTTTGCAGCAAAAATTCCTAAAGAAACACCAAAAGTAAGATTGTACAATGCGGTATTGTTAAAGTGACCGTTTGAAATGCGATAGATTTGTAGGCCTAAAGTCAAGATCAGGATAAAAGTTGTCAATGGAATTAACCATCTGTAAAAGTAGAAAAACTTTTTTCTCATTGTTGCGCGTAACCCCAACCACAAATAAAAATCCATTGCAGAGGTAATTGTGAGAATGATAAGAATAAAGAGAAGGTAGCGATTCATTGTATGAGTTTAAGAGGAATATCGCTGTGTTTCCGACCAGCAATTAATAATATAAATAGATAAGAAAAGAACTTCATTTAAACATCAAAATCTTCTTCATAATCCTCTTCACTTTCCTCTGAGATATCATCCCACCTTTCTACACGTTGAATGCCCTCGAGCATCTCAAACTTTTCCATAAGTTCATCCAAATGGTGTTTGTCATAAACGTAAACTTGAATTTTTCCTTCAAATATGCCATCCTTGGACTCGAAAGATATATAACGCATGTTCACATTGTGTTGGAAAGATACGATTTCGGTGATTTTATTCACAATTCCCACGCCATCAATTCCCACAAGTTTGAGTAATGCTATATGCTCTTTAATTGCTTGATTTTTCCATCTTGCGCTCAATACACGGTAATTTCTTTTAGACATCATGTTTTCTGCATTGGGACAATCCATGCGGTGAATTCGTATTCCATTATTTTTTGTGATAAATCCAAAAACGGGGTCTCCTGGCAAGGGTTTGCAACATTGTGCAAATTCATATTGAATATTTTTAAAATCATCACCAATAATAATGGTGTCTTTTTTCTTATCAACCTTTTTGTGAACCGAGGAAAAATCTTTTATCTTTTTTGATTTCTTCTTCTTTTTCTCAGTTTTTAGCATTCCGCCAACATTCTCAATACTTCGCAACTTTGATAAATCAATTTTTCCTTTGGCAACGCGTATATACAAATCGGTGGCGGTTGAGACTTTATAGTATTCTTCTAGGAGGGAAATGTTTTCACTATTGTATTTTATATTGTGTTGTTTGAATTTCCGCTCAAGGATTTCTTTCCCGTCTCGGGCAATAATATTGCGCTCATCTTTTAATGCGGTTTTTATTTTTTGCTTTGCCCTGCTGGTTATCGCAAACTTTAGCCATTCTTCTTTTGGCTTTTGCTTGCTTGAGGTAATAATTTCAATTTGGTTTCCATTCTTTAGTTGGTGACTTAAAGGAACCAGTTTATTGTTCACTTTTGCACCTATACATTTCAGACCTATATCCGTGTGGATGTCAAAAGCAAAATCTAAAGTCGTTGCTCCAATTGGAAGTACCCGCAGTTCTCCTTTAGGTGTAAACACATAGATTTCATCATTGAATAAGTTAAGTTTAAAAGCATTTACAAAGTCCATGGCGTTAGAAGAATGACTTTCAATTAAATCTCTTATTTCTCCAATCCACCGATCAAATTTATTGTCGCCCGATTTCGATTCTTTGTAATTGTAATGTGCCGCCAAACCTTTCTCTGCGATTTGATCCATACGAATGGAACGAATTTGAACCTCAACCCACCTTCCACGCGGACTCATTACTGTTGTATG
Source organism: uncultured Fluviicola sp. (assembly GCA_964585545.1). Lineage (GTDB taxonomy): Bacteria > Bacteroidota > Bacteroidia > Flavobacteriales_D > Crocinitomicaceae > Brumimicrobium. The sequence continues at coordinate 56,763 of CAZPDT010000008.1, read as the reverse complement.
CAACGATTCATATCCATTAGCACGTGGTGTAGAAATCCAATCACGTAACCTGCCAGGGTTGGGCTGATAAAAGTCGGTCACAATACTATAAACTCTCCAACAATCGGGTTTTTCTAATTCTTCAGGTGTATCCAGTATAATTCGAACCGCAAAGAGGTCATAGACTTCCTCGAAGGGGACTTCTTTATTCTTCATTTTTCTCCAAATGGAAGAAATAGACTTTGTTCTTGCTTTAATTTTAAAAACATAACCTTCATTGGTCAATTCATCTTTTATGGGACGAACAAATCTGCGAATAAAACGCTGTCGGGCTGCTTGAGTAGATTTTAATTTCTTTGTAATCTCTTGATAGGCATCGGGATTCATGTATTTTAAACACCAATCTTCCAATTCACTTTTCATGGAGTACAATCCAAGACGATGGGCGAGGGGCGCATATAAAAAATTGGTTTCGGAAGCAATTTTTAACTGCTTGTCGGCACGCATACCTTCCAAAGTTCGCATATTGTGTAGTCGATCCGCTAGTTTTATTAGGATAACCCTTAAATCATCGGAAATGGTGAGAATTAATCGGCGAAAGTTCTCTGCTTGAATAGATACGTTTTCATCAAAAACTTCGGGTATTTTTGTCAATCCGTCAATAATAGACCGTACAGTTTCTCCAAATAATTCCTCTATATCGTCTAATGTTATATAGGTGTCTTCAACCGTATCATGAAGCAGAGCAGCAATAATAGCAGTAGAACCTAAATCCATTTCTTCTGCACATATCCTTGCCACTGAAATAGGGTGATAAATGTAAGGCTCTCCTGATTTTCTACGGACATCTTTATGAGCTTCTAACGCTACATCAAATGCTTTTCTAATTTGCTTTGTTTCCTCTTTTGTTCTTTTGTCTTTTGTTACACGCAGAAGATTTCGAAAAGCATTGAGTATTTCCCTTCGCTCTTTTTCAAGATCAATATTTTGGGTTTTCGAATCTGATTCTGTCATCTTCTTAAATGATATTTTATAAACTTAAAGTATAATTTTTTTAATGTAACACTATAAACTAATGAACTGTTTAAACAAAGATAAATAAAATCGAATAAAAAAAACGGACTTAAAATTTGTCAAGACCGTTTTTTAACTGTATTTAATGGTTGTTTGAAAACAGAAGAGTTGAATTGGGAATAGCAATTGCTTGTTTCCAACTAGCCATTATTTGGCAGGGAGAACTTTGCTACTTACTTCACCAAATCCGACTCTAACTCCATCTTTTTTTGCGTATCCTCTGATGATTAAACGATCATTGTCTTCAATAAATTTTCGTTCACTACCGTCGGACAATTTTAAAGGTTTTGTTCCATTCCATGACAATTCCAACATGGATCCATAAGAATCAGGAGTTTTACCTGAAATAGTTCCCGATGCAAGCATATCTCCACCACGAATGTTGCATCCGTTAACTGTATGATGAGCAAGTTGCTGAGCCATTGTCCAATACATATATTTGAAATTGGTTCTACAAATCAAGTTTTCCTCACCGTTTTCAGGCTGAATGAGTGCTTGTAAGTTAATATCATACGACTTATCACCTTGAAATTTAAGATAATCCAATACTTCAGGTTCTTGTTTCGGACTAGCAACTTTAAAAGGTTGCAGTGCATCCATCGTAACAATCCATGGGGAGATAGAAGAAGCGAAGCTTTTGGCGAGAAATGGTCCAAGTGGAACATACTCCCAGGTTTGAATGTCTCTAGCCGACCAATCATTGAAAAGCACCATTCCAAAAATAAAATTTTCTGCTTCATCAGTTGAAATAGAATCCCCAAGCGGTTTTCCATCATAAGTGATGAAAGCAGTTTCTAATTCAAAATCCAATCGACGGCAAGGTGCAAAAATAGGATCTCCATCTTTATCGGGCTTAATTTGACCTTTTGGACGATAAACATCTTGTCCCGAAACAATAACCGAACTTGCTCTTCCGTGGTAACCTACGGGAAGCCAAAGCCAATTTGGTTTTAAGGCATTTTTTGGATCACGAAACATTGTTCCTACGTTGGTTGCATGTTCACGTGAAGAATAAAAATCAGTGTAATCTCCAATTTTTACCGGCATGATCATCTCTACATTATCAGCATTAATTAATACTTGCTCAACATGATGAGAATTAGCAGATAAATCGTTGTTTTCTGAATTGAATAGTTTTGATAAACGGTTTCTTAAATCACTTGTTGCATCTTTCCCTTTCTTCATTAGACTATTGAGTGCATCTGTTTTGAAATCGGATTGAGAGAAAGGTAGATTTTTTAAATAGCCAAGAACAAATAGGGCATTCAAGTCAATGACTTTATTACCGATTCTTGAGCCTACCCGTGCATCTTCTTGGTTTGTTTTAAAAATACCAAAAGGCAAGTTCTGAATAGGAAAGTCTGAGTCCTTTTCTACTTCAACCCATGACTTTAAAGAGGGATTGTTTGCTTGTATCATTTTAATAAATTTGTTTGTTTTTGTTTCAAACAAAAGTAGTAAAGAATTTCGATTTCTTAAACGAATGAATACTTATTGTTTAGAATAATTCATCTTTTTTATTTTTTAGAATGTCTATTTTGGAGAGGAGGTATATTGTCTGAATGCTTATATTTTTTTTACTTAAAATAGACCTTCTGAAATATATTTACCAAAATTTATTAATGATAAGTAAAGTTTGGTATTTTTACATCACGATTGTGTGCTTAACTCTGTATAGAATAAAGAAATACAAAAATGAAGAAAAGCAATTATTTAGTATATATAACCAGTGCTACATTTATAGTACTTGCATTGTTGGATATATTTTATTTTTTCGATAAAAACAGTTTACCTATAAAATTAATTGTTCTGATAAATAGTGCATTATTGGTTCAGTTTATTGCCGGAGGTCTAATAATTGTTATTGGAAAACACAACAATCCTGAGTCTTTTGCACAACGTTTTTTATTGTTAACCACTTTTCAGTTGATTTCTATCCTTGTTATTATTTTAGTGGTTTGGTATGGTTCTAAAACGTTTTTAAAGCCTTTTTTGGTGCATTATGTAAGCTTGTTTGGTATTCTAATGGTTATTCAAACTCTATTGCTTGTCCGCATGAATAAATCGTAAGGAGAATAAATTTAACTCAATTTGAACAATGGATAACAATCAAGATGATGCTGAAAATGGAGCTTTAGATGAAACAAAAGAAACATTAAAAAAGGATGCACAAGGATTTTGGAAAAGCATTAAAAGGTTTTTCAAAAAATTATTGAGTTTTAGAGAGGAGACCGACAGAGATTCTACGTTATCAGCAATTCAGGGAGACATCTCCTTTAAAGGAGCGACAGCTTGGATCTTAGTTTGTTCCATACTTGTTGCGTCCATAGGTTTGAATGCCAATTCAACAGCTGTTGTTATTGGTGCTATGTTAATTTCTCCGTTGATGGGACCGATTTTAGGAATAGGTTTATCAATTGCTATTAATGATATTGATACACTTAGACGATCTTTAATTAATCTGGTGATTATGATTGTTCTAAGTTTAGTCACTGCATTTCTATTTTTTCGATTTTTTCCTCTAAGTGAAGATACATCTGAGCTTTTGGGACGAGTAAAGCCTGATATTCGAGATGTTTTAATTGCTTTTTTTGGTGGATTGGCTTTGATTATTGCTAGAACAAAAAAAGGAACCGTTGCTTCGGTAATTTTTGGTGTCGCTATTGCTACTGCTTTGATGCCTCCTTTATGTACTGCTGGATATGGGTTGGCAAAAGCTAATTTTACTTACTTTTTTGGTGCATTATATCTTTTTACCATCAATACAATTTTTATTGCTTTGGCTACTTTTCTTGTAGTTAAATTATTGCGCTTCCCCATGCTTAAATATGCCAATTCTAAAAAACGAAAGAGGATTTCTAGAATTGCAACAGCTGTGGCCATTGTTGTTATGATACCTGCCATATTTACATTCATTGATGTATGGAAACAAAGTAGGTTTGAAGTTGATGCCCAGGCTTTTATAAATAAAGAGCTAGAAACCTTACCTCATGATGAATTTATAAAATCAAATGCCATATATAAATACTCTGATGCAAAAAATAAAAAATCCATCATAGAGTTAAATAGTTTTGGATTGGATGAAATTCCAGAAAACACCATTTCTATTTTGAGAAATCGAATGAAAGATTATCCATCACTAATCAATGCAGAATTGGTATTTAACCAAAATCGGTCAAAGAACCTGGATAACCTTCGATATATGTCACAAATTCGTTATCGGGACTCTTTGGATTTATTGTCTCAATCTGATCAAATTACTTTTCTTGAAGATAAAGTGAGAAAATTATTAAAATATGAAGCACTTCATATTCCTTTTGAAGAATTGACAAAAGAGGTTAAAATTAATTATGAAGATATCGATAGAATATCGTATTCAAGTGTGATTTCTTCTAATTTTAAAACTATAGACACTATTGTAGAATTTACAGTAAAATGGCAAGATACACTCATCAATGAAGAAGACATTCCTAAAGAGCAAGACAAGCTGAGGCGCTGGCTCAAACTGAAATATAACCTGGACACTTTGCTGTTGCAAAGAGAGCAATGAATTTGAACAGATCGTTAACGAATTGATTTCATTATTTCTAACCAATACAAAGGATATATTACAACTGTTTTTAGTTGTCCAAAGATTAAAAACTTTGTCTTTTTCTTCATAATCATTAATTTTGAGGTCTATTTAAAATTATAAATTGTATGAATATGAAAAAAATATATTTATTTATTACGGCTCTATTATTTGTATTTTCTGGTGTTGCACAAAAATATCGTTATGAACAGAATTTCAAAAGGGCAGATCTTGAATATCTGAAGAATGCAGATGTTTATTTGGGATTATCCAAAGAGAATGGATTAGATAGTGCTCTTCGAAAGGCATTAGAAGAGAGTTGGCGTTTTACCGAGATTGTAGGTGAAGATTCAATTGAATCACTTAAAAAGAAAATGAAAGATGGAAAAAATATTGCTTTTATTGCAATTGTTAAAGTGGGTTCTAGTAATTTATTTTCAGATAAATCTGGGGTTGATGCAAAATCAACTTCCTACGGTATTCAATTAAATATAAAAGGGAATAAATATGGTTTTTACCATCAGTATCTATGCTATGCTGAGGGATTTAATAACAATAAGGATTTGTCGATTGATTTGGGCGTTAAAATATTGAATTCCAAATTAAACACCATTGATAAAAAAGGGTTGTCGAAAAGTAAGAAATTGAAAAAGGTAGCTCAACAACGTGCGGATGTTTTCTCTAAAAAAACATTATACATTCCTAGAGAATGGTTGGATGGGATTTCAGAAGAGGAGTTTAAGAGTAAATACACCAAGAGTATCAAATTTGTCGATTTGGAGGAATATATCAATGCTATTAAAGATGGGAAAGAAGATATGATATTTGCTTTACCTATAGCAGTACCAGCTGAAGGTGGATTCGTAAACACCCATGTTTTTGTTGAAGCTGATGGTTATCAATATCTAGGGATATGTCAACGACTTACATTTTCGGAAATGCAGAGCAATATATTTAATGATTACTCAGGGATGATAGAAAAAGCTCATGCTCGACTCTATGATAAAACTTCTGATGGGAAATGGTAAACTGGGGCTGGCGTGTTATATGTTATTATTTTTGTATCAATTGATGATGAAATATATTCTTGATCAGGTATCTAATGCTAAAGAGAATAACTTTGATAAATATTCTTTTAGCTAAGAAGAGCAAAATATTCCCCCTTTGAAAATAACGGAGGGGGAAATATTATCTTTTTTGTTTAGATTGAAATCTCTATAAAAAATAACTAAACTCTATTCAATAAATAGTAGGGTTATTGCACTTCTATTTTTACAATTTTATGATTTTTCCCTTTTATCTGTAGTAAATATAACCCGTTGGAGATATTCGAAACATTGATGACCTGATGATTTGAGTCAATTGTACCTGATTTCACAATTTTTCCTGTCATTGTTGTTAGGTTATAATAACCGTAATTTGATGCTAAGTTTTCTCCTTCTATATTAATGGTATTGTATGCAGGATTGGGATAGAGTTTTACTTGTTGTTGTACTTCAGTTTTTACTGATAAAATACAACTTTCGATAAAAATGGCATTGTATGCAGTATCATTTGGACAATTCCCTCCTGTAGCAATTAACTGCAATTGAATCCATCCTGAATCATTCAGTCCCGCATTATAACTTGCATTTAGAGGATCAGATGCATTGTTCCAAGAACCACTGCCACCAGTCCAATAGCCATTATTAGCAGAACCACTAATGGATCCGTTCATCCCAATAGAGGTTTCATTTTTACAAATAGAAGGAAGTGTATCTCCAGCAATAGCAATAGGATGAGGGGCAATTGATACAAGAACTGAGTCTGTATTAGAACAACCGTATTGATTGGTGCCTTCCACAACATAATAGCTGTCCTCAATTGGCGCAACCGTTTGAGGATTACCGCTTCCAAGTCCATTGTTCCATAAATATGAAGCAGCTCCATTTGCTGCAATAACAACAGAATCACCGGGACATATAGAAGCATCCGAACCTGCATCAACTATTGGAAGTGGATTTACAGTAACGATTACTTCATCTGTATTTTGACATCCATTTTCGTCTGTAGCAGTAACTGTAAATGTAGTGGTTCCTAGAGTAGGTTTAAAAGGCATTCCATCTGTAACAGAATGACTCCAGGTGTAAGTTGCTCCAGATCCTGCTCCAGACCCACTTAATGTAACCGGTGTTTCATCACAAACAGTTTGGTCAGTTCCAGCATCAATTGTTGGAAGAGGATTTACAAAAACTGTTGTAGAAGCCGAAGCATTACAACCATTTAATGTATATGTTACGGTAAAAGTTGTTGTATCTCCTGGGCTAACAGTAGCTGTAGCGTTTGTACCAGCACCATTATCCCAACTGTAAGTGCCGCCTGAAGGTGAACCTGATGCAGATAGAACAATATTTTCGCCTGCACAAATTGTTCCTCCTGTTGCAGAAATACTGGGTGCAGAGGGCGCTGAAAGAAGAATACTTGAGTTGTCTGTTGTCGAGCAAGTCGTAGCTGTTGCTACAGTAAATCCAGAATAAGTACCTGAGGAAAGTCCTGAAATTACAACATCACCTGCAGCATTTGAAGTCATAGAAGTTGGCCCATTTCCAGCATAAGAAACATCATAAGTTGTGTTCGGGGAAAGACCAGATAGAGTAATTGCACCATCAGTTCCAGTACAAGTTGTCGGATCAGTAGAAGAGAGCGTAAACAAGGGATTAGAATTTACAGTAACCGTTACATCATCTGTGTTCTGACAACCATTTTCATCGGTTCCAGTTACGGTATAAGTAATTGATCCAATTGCAGGTGTAAACGCTACACCATCAGCAACAGAATGATTCCAAGTATAAGTTCCTGCACCGGCTCCCGAACCACTTAGGGTAACAGCATCTCCATCACAAACAATTTGGTCGGTTCCCGCATCAATTGTTGGGAGTGAATGTATATTAATTTGAACTGTTGTTTTATCGCTCTCACAGCCATTTACCGTTTCAGTAACATAATAGTTTTGTGTAGAAAGTGATTGAGAACCAGACAAAGGTGTCGTGCTAGAAGAAGATGAATACCATGAAATATTTGCCCCATTTGGAGAAAGGTCTGCGATTGTTTTCATGCCACAAAAATCTTGAGTTGATGACGAAGGTGCAGTAGGTGTTGCTTTAATTGTGATATCTGAACCGTTATCAGAGCCTTCAACTGGAGGATTGTTTCCAACTACTCGTACACGATATCCCGTTCCTGTTGCTGAAGTGGGAATGGTTCCAATAATACTCCCCGAGGTGGTTGAATTTGTTGAACCTATAATTATTGGTGTGCTAAAATCACCAGTTGCATCTGAAAGTTGTAAACTGAATGTGTTTCCGGTGTTAAATGTTCCAGTAGCCGTGTAATCAACGGTGATTTGGTCTCCAGCACAAAAAGTGTTGGATGGTAGTGGTTGTGTTGTGATGTTCATGTCCAAAATGGTAATAATGACTCCACCATCGGCACCATCACCACCTATTTTATATGTAGCACCGCCACCACCTTCATAATCTGCACATCCACTTCCACCACCTCCATAAGGAGCGCCAGGAGATCCATAATTAGCACCAGGAGAACTGGCACTGTATATTCCTCCATTACCACCTAAAGGTCCTGCTCCATTCCCTCCATCTCCACCTTGACCACTGCTAAATGAGGGAGTAGTGCCTGTCGTGCCATCATCACCATCGATTAAGACATCACCGATTGTTCCTTGACCTCCAATTCCTGCGGGACCAAGTGCTTTTGCTGGTGAAAACCAAGAGCCATTTGCTGCGCTTTGGTGAAGAGAACCTGCTCCTCCTGTTGCCTTACAAATCGTGTCCGATGAAGGGAGAAAATACACGGCAGAATTTTCACCATTTTGTCCGTCATAAGCCTCTTCTAATGGTATACTTCCCGTTCCTTTAAGTCCTCCTTTCCCAACAATAACTTTCAAACTTCCTCCACTAACAGTGAAGTAATTTAATTTTGCATAGCCACCGCCACCTCCACCACCACTGGAGGTAGAAGCAAAATTGGCAGTCCATATACCACCTCCACCTCCGCCAGCGCCATAACATTCTATTTGTACGACTGTGCCATCAGGAATTCCAGTTAATTGAAATGTCCCCGTGTTATTAAATTGATAGGTGTTTGTGCCTGTATTATAAGTTTGATTTTGCCCCCATGAAAAAGAAATTATAAAGAAGACAGAAAAGATGGTTTGTATAAATGTTTTCATAAAATATCCGATTTAGGTATTACTAAAAGTAAATTGTATTTTTTTACATACAATCAAAAGTACATAATTTGTTTTAGGAATAAAAACAAATAAAAGATATATTTTAAATGAGAAAAAAAGTAAAAAAATGAAAACGATACGATTATTTCACATTTTTTAAAATTTTAAATTTTTAATTTATAAACCATTATAGTATATTGTTTTATTGTCCAATCAAACTTCCTAACTAAATACAGTTTTAAATTTTAACACGAAAACCAAATAAATGAAAAGTTTTAAAGAAATTTTACTTCCTTCTCAGCCGAAGAAGAGAAGAAGAAGGGTTGTTTTACTCATTATCTTACTTGTTCTAATAGGTGTTCGTATAGGGCTTCCCTATTTTTTAAAAAATCGTTTGGTTGCAGCTGTAAATAAAGTAGAAGGTTATGAGTGTAGGCTCAATGATCTCGATTTAGCGTTGTTTCGTGGAGCAATGATTTTTCAAGGGTTTGAAATAAAAATTACGACAAATGATGTCACAAAGCCATTTGTATATATTAAAAACGCTGATATCTCTGTGGAATGGAAAGAGATTTTTCATGGATCAATTGTCAGTGAGATTTACTTGGATGAACCGAATTTATATTTTGCAGATGGAAGCAATAAGAAGGAGCAACAAGTTGGTGATGCCTCATGGGTACAACCAGTAATTGATTTTATACCTCTTAAAATTAATACTTTTTCAATTGCAAAGGGAAAGATTGAGTTTGAAAATGCGGTTTCCAAGCCTCCAGTGAATCTGAAACTTACAAATTTAAATTTAGTGGCAAAAAATTTGACCAACTCCACAAAATCAGAAGAGGCATTGCCTTCTCGTGTAAAGCTGACTTCTCAAATTTTTGGAAAAGGTCAACTGCGTTTAGATGGAAAATTGAATATTTTAAAAGAAATTCCAGATTTAGATCTTAATTTAAACATTAAAAAGGTGGATTTAACGGCTTTAAATGATTTCACGAATGCCTATGCAAATTTTGATTTTGAAAAAGGAAATTTTGCATTAGCTTGTGAGTTTGATATGATTGACAAACAAATAAAAGGATATGTCAAGCCTGTTCTAACAGGAGTAGACGTCTTTAACGTTAATGAAAAAGGGACAACATTAAATAAATTTTGGCAAGCTTTCATTGGATTGGTCTTTAACATTACAAAGAACCAAGTGAAGAAAAGTTCGGGGACAAAAGTGCCGATTTCGGGGAAATATGATGATCCTAATGTTCATGTGTTTACAACAATTATGAATGTTTTCCGAAATGCAATTATTGAGGCTTACAAAGCTGACATTGATCACAGTATAGGTCCTGAAGATGTCAAAAATAAAAATGATGAATCCAGCTTTGGAGAACAGATAAAAGATTTTTTCACGAAAGATGAAAAGAAAGAAAAAGAAAGTCAATCGAAGGATGAATAGGTTGTTGATACAATGATTTTTGAGAACTTTAATTTACTGAACACAAATTAATAAGGTCAGGTAAAAGACAAATCATCAATCTTGTATGTGATGGTCAATTATAAGTTATAAAACGATACTCAACCACAGAGCGTATTGTTTGTAATTTACGGTTGCTTTTTGACTTGAAATGTATTCAAAAAGAAGATAAATTCGCTAATTTGTTAGAAAACTGTTAAACTGTTTAAAAAAATTGTTTAATTTTGGATTGAATTAACATTATGTAAAATCATTATGAAAAAAGCAATTTACTTATTTGTAGCCGTTCTGGTTGGGATTATTTCTTGTACTTCCGACCCCGATCATAAAAAAGATATTGGGGATGCTACTCATTCCGATATGGATTCTACAATGAATGACGAACCAAAACATGAAATTGTATACAGCATGCCTTCTCCAAATGAGCAATATAATCTGTTGTATTCCTTAGATGGTAATGTTAACGCGGAATTAACGCATGGTTTAGATGGTGCGATGGATTATGCAACAAATTATAAAATGGCTGTTAATTTTGGTATTTACGTTTCTGATGCTGCTTATTTAATGAAATACGAACAAGGTAAGAATGTATTTTTAAATTATATCTCTACTTTAGAGAAACTGGGTGAAAAAATTGGAATCACGAAAGTTTACGAAAAGGAATTGATTAAGGAAATTGAAAGTGTTGACGGTGATACGGAACGATTATTTGAAATTTCATCTGAGAATTACTTAAAAATATATGACCAATTGATTGAAAATAAAAATGGAGATAAATTGGGATTAATTTTGAGTGGTGCATGGATTGAAACAATGCACATTCTGTTTCAAACAGCTGGAGAATTTGACGAGGATTTTGATGTTCAGGAGAATATCGTTGACCAAAAGAATGTACTTATCAATCTACAAGGCTTTCTATCAAATTATTCAGACAATGAGGATGTAAGTAAAATGATAGGAGAGTTGAATAAAATTGAAACAGCGTATAACAATTTAGATTGTAAAGAAACATCATTAAAAATGGAGAAAGAAGGAAAAACAATGATTTTAAATGGAGGCTCTTCATGTTTATTTACTCCAGATTCATACAGCGAAATGAAAGAACTCATTGAATCTATTCGAACTTCAATTATATCATAATTTAAACACGATTTCAAATATGAAACAAATAGTATTATTACTCGCTCTTTCCATTGGTGCATATACTTTTGCACAATGTCCTAACCCCGGTGATGTTTTAGAAGCAGACAGTGATAATGGGTGGGAACAAAATTCTCAATCAAAGTCGGGGTCACTGCGTCCTGGTGATGAATATGAAATGCGATTCGTTGCTCAAAGTGGTGTTAAATATCGAATTACAGCTGTTTCTGGAATTAAAGCTAAAGAGTTTACGGAAGATGAAATTGACTTTCAACTGATTGGTAAACAAGTTAAGAAAGTTGAAAAGAATGGCAAAACAATCTATGAGAACGAAGAGGTTGTTTTATATGATAGTAAGACCTCTGATGATCCGGCTATTTTTTATTCAGATCGGTCTCGTCGCTTAATCATTCGGGTAAGTGTAAAGGGACCCAAAGACGAGCCAAAACTCATTCAATGTGCCGTTGTCTTTATTGAGTCAAAAAGTCATGGTAAATTAGGTTTGTATTAGAAAACGCTCTTCATTTATTGTTGCAGCCTTGATTTTCAATTGTTAAAACAACTCCAATTTTAAAACACAAAAGTTTGTGTTTAACATAAGTTTTCAGATTTTTCTTGATGTAAATTCACACCACAAGGATAGCATTGTTATTGTATTAATCAGAACATTGCCTGAAGAGAAAGAACAAAGTGAGAGTAGCGTAGCGATGCAGAGCAGGAGTGAATAAACAGAATGAGGGAAAACAGAGCACAAACTTCGCTTTCGCTCTGTTTTTCGAGCTCGATGTCTTCCACGTTCCAATACAATAGTTGTTTGAATATTTTAATAAATATAATAAACCAGCAGAATTATTTATATTGTAGTTACCATTATGTGGTTAATACCAGACCGAAGAATAGAGAAAAATTTATAATGTAGTTTCGGTAATATTGGAAAAATACAATACAATTTAAAAATGAACACTGTAAAAACATATCAAAAAGTAAACGCCAAAGAGGAAAGTTTAAACTTTGGCATTTCTCGCATGGAAGATATTTATGTGAGAAGAGAAGGAAAGTCCGATGAACCACACAGGCATAATTTTTATACGGTGTTAGTTGTTAAAAAAGCAAAAGGAGAACACAAGATAGATTTTAATACCTACGACTTGGCCAACCAACAAGTGTTTTTTGTGGCGCCAGGACAAGTACACCAAGTCATAGAGTCCGAAAAATCTTATGGATTTGCTATGACTTTCTCCAATCAATTTTTAATCGAAAATGCAATTCCTTTGTCGTTTATAGAGAGTTTAAATCTATTTCAAAATTATGGACAAAGTCCTCCTTTAACACCAGACAAAGAGAAGTTTACAATTATAAAAAACTATGCAGAAAATATACTCGAGTTTTTCAATAGCGATAAAAATATGAAACTTTGGTCTATTGGATCATTGTTGAAACTGCTTTTAATTGAATGCAATAATATTTGTTCCATCAACCCTATCGAATCGGTTGTTGATGCTTCTGGGAATAATTTGATTCGGAATTTTAAAGATGCTGTCAATAAACATTATAAAAAAGAACATTCAACCACTTTCTATGCGGCTGAATTGTATATATCTCCAGACCATCTCAATCGAACGTTTAAAGCCAGAACAGGAAAAACAGCGAAAGAGTATATTCAATCCAGGATCATTACCGAAGCCAAAAGATTGATCTATTTTACTGACCTTAACAACAAGGAGATTGGATATGAACTGGGTTTTAATGAACCCGCTAATTTTAGTGCCTTTTTCAAAAAACACACACAAATTTCGCCTTCAAGTTTTAAGAAGAAAGAGGTGGGAGGATGAATAAAGCAGGATAGAATGGTGTGTATACAATCCTCCCCATTTATTCTTCCCGATTATATCGGTATAGGCTTCCCAAAGGGGGAAATGCTTCCTATCAATGGTTCTGCCAATAGATGAACTGTAAAGGTTTTACTTTCAATTTAACCTTTTGCATCGAACTACTACAAAGAAATTCTCAAATATCGGATTTTTATAAGCTTTCCCCTATTTTTCATATTCCACAGTCCTGATAACTTCCGCATCTTTGCACTGTACTATTTAAGCAAAGAAAATGTATCGAAAGAAGTTTTTAAAAAGAGCAATTTTAACAGGAGTCGCTGGAGCAATCGCACCCTAGATACTAAGTGCTTCCAATAAAGAAGCTATTCATTCTACTTACGATACATTGATGCAAAAAGTAGGATTTAATCATTTACCGAATAAAAATATAAAGAAGATGAACACAGTAATACATAGAGCAGAAACGAGAGGTCATGCTAATCATGGTTGGTTGAATTCACACCACACATTTAGCTTTGCAAATTATTACAATCCAGACCGAATGCATTTTGGTGTATTGCGTGTCTTGAACGATGATACTGTACAAGCAGAGATGGGGTTCGGAACGCATCCGCACGACAATATGGAGATTGTATCTATTCCTTTAAAAGGCGATTTAGAACACAAAGACAGTATGGGAAATATTGCCGTAATTAAAGAAGGAGATGTACAAGTGATGAGTGCTGGAACAGGAGTAACACATTCAGAATACAATAAAAACAAAGACAAGGAAGTGAAGTTTCTTCAAATTTGGGTTTTTCCAAATAAAAGAAATGTAACTCCTAGATATGATCAGATTTCTTTAAAAGACATAAAGATAGAAAATCAGTTTTATCAAATTGTTTCTCCTAATAAAGAGGAACAAGGCGTTTGGGTCAATCAAGATGCTTGGTTTCATTTGGGGGATTTTGAAAAAGGAAAAACGGATAAATACACAATCAAGAAAGAAGGAAATGGCGTTTACGCTTTCATCCTGGAAGGAGAAGTTGAAATCAACGGCGAAAAACTTTCTAAAAGAGATGGAATGGGGGTTTGGAACACTGATGTATTAAACTTAAAAGCAACGGAAAGTGCACGCGTACTTTTGATGGAAGTTCCTATGTCACTGTAATGAACCGAAAACTTCAAGATAAAAATAACAATAAAAGAGAGTGAAACAACAACAAATTAAAACTTAAGTAAATGAAAAAACTAACAAGAATCATATTTAATCCAGATGATTATACGAGTAAAGTCAATATTTCACTTTTCATTCTGAGGGTGGTGATTGGAATATTTATGCTCACCCATGGTATAGGTAAATTTGAGAAATTATTTTTAAGTGATGGCCCTATTCAATTTGCAGATCCTCTTGGAGTTGGTGCTGTAGTAACCTTAGCTCTTGTTGTTTTTGCTGAATTCTTCTGCTCTATTTTCTTAATTTTAGGATTAGGAACTCGGATTGCAGGGATTACTTTATTCATCAACATGATCATAATCGCCTTTATCATTCATGCTAATGATGGTTTTGGAAAACAAGAATTCGCACTTCTTTATGCACTTCCTTACCTTATGATTACCCTCCTTGGAGCCGGGAAATATTCGATTGATTATTTGATGATGAAAACCAAAAAGCTTTAAGATGAAGAGGTGTAATGTATATAGTTTTAGAAAAGTAAAAAGTTTAATTAATAATTAGTAATAACAAATAAAAATAAAGTAAAATGAGTAACACAACAAATTGGACAGTAGATAACGCACATTCAGAGATTGCGTTTAAAGTAAAGCACATGATGATTTCAACCGTAACAGGTCATTTTGAAGATTTTCAAGCCAAAGCGACTGCTGAAGGAGATGATTTTAAAAATGCAAGTTTTGAATTTACGGCAAAAACAGCGTCTATTAATACCAAAAATAAAGACAGGGATGCACACTTAAAATCGGATGACTTCTTTAATTCAGAAGAATATCCAGAAATGAAGTTTGTTTCTAAATCTTTTGATGGAGAGAAAATTGTAGGAGATTTAACCCTAAGAGACGTTACAAAAGAAGTTGTTTTAGATACAGACTTTAATGGAATTGTAGTAGATCCTTATGGACAAACAAAAGCAGGTTTTGAAATCACAGGACAAATCAATAGAAAAGACTTCAATTTGACTTGGAACGCAGTAACTGAAGCAGGTAACGTTGTTGTTTCCGATAAGGTTAAACTGGTCGTAGATATTCAGTTTACAAAACAATCGTAATAAATAGAAGTAATCGATATTAAATAGATATTTATTAAATTTAATCATCTATAAGTGGATGTCTCAAAACTGCAGAACTGTTGCGTTATTGACAAATTTCGAACTCAATCACATACTTTAGTATGCTTATTTCGTTCTCATTTTAGCGCCTTGTATTCTCTGTGCTATTGAAACATCCACTATTTTACTACAGAGTTTGTTCTTTTGAGATAGCTGCTTTTTATTGGTGTTGGAATTGAAAATACACATCGGCATAGACTTCTCACCCCATATATGTTTTCTATAAAAGCAAAAAGGAGAACAAAAAAGTTCTCCTTTTAGTGATCCCGCTGGGGTTCGAACCCAGGACCCTTACATTAAAAGTGTAATGCTCTACCAGCTGAGCTACGGAATCTAATTTTTATTATGTTTACAAAAACCGTTGTTTTTGTATTAATTTGTATTAATTGCGGGTGCAAATATAATTGCTTTATTTAGATTGGCAAGTTGAAAATCAACTATTTTTTAGAAAAAATTAATTTTTAATTTTAACCTTTTGATTTTTAGTAATTAGATATTCTAAACTTTTGCTATTTGTTGCTGTATTCCCTAGTCCACACTACTCACACAATCCATACGCTGTATTAAAACGCTTATTTCGACAATACTCAAGAGGGCACGAGTAATCACTGATTGTGAGTACAAAAGAGCATTATGATAACTATTTAATTACAACTTCAGTCTGGAACATTTCCTCCATAACGTTGTACGTGCACGCTGTAATCATGAGATAATTGTATAATTGTTGATTTAATTTTATCTTTGTCCGTATGGAAAACCAACGAATATTTCTTGTCGGATTTATGGGGGCAGGTAAGTCAACCTTAGGGAAAAAATTAGCCAATAAAATAGGCTATCAATTTATAGATATAGATCAAGAAATTGAGAAGAAATTTGAGATGAGTATACTTTCTTTTTTTAAACTCTATGGAGAGTCTATTTTTAGAGAAGAGGAAACAAGAATGGTAAATAAGATAATTGACGAAGATCGGAATGCGGTTATAGCAACTGGAGGTGGATTGCCTGTTTTTAATAACAATATGGCTTTGCTAAATCGGTCGGGTATTACTTGTTATCTGCACCGCCCAGTTAAAGAATTGTACCAACGACTAAGCAAGAATAGAGAAAAACGGCCTTTAATTAAAGATTTAGACGACGATCGACTCCTTGAGTTTATTGAGGCAGGTTTAACAAAAAGAGAAACGTACTATAATTTATCACAACATAAGTTGAGCCGCGACCAACAAACAGTTGAACAAATAATCAATATATTGGAGATTGGCGTTGAAAAAGAAAAAATTTAGTCTTCTAAAAGCCAATTTATTGCCTCTTCTTCTTTTTTAAATAATTTGTGGTTCTGAACATTCCCAATTTTGTACATCTGACCCATCAGTAACTGGAAGGATAACTCCTCAGCTATAATAGCATTTTTACTTTTTGGGTTGTTATTACTAAAGAAGTATTCAAAAGCTTCTTCAGTAGGAAGAGTTAAACTGCCTCTTGTGTCAACCAATACTTTATAGGGTTTATTTTTGGCGTATTTTTCAAAAAAATCAAACTGATTTTTGACTTCGAGTTCATCGTATACAGCAGTTGAATCTTTCATTTTAAATTTAAATATACCAAGGACTTCATCCCATACAATAAGGACGACATCACTTTCATATTTTAATTCGTTAGACATTGAGTTCGTATTTTTGGTAATAAATTTAAAAGAATTTTTAGAATAAAACATCCTCAACTGCTAATCAACCATTTTATTGCTTTTTCTTTACTTTTAAATAATTTTACATTATGGTACTTATTGTATTTTGAGAGCTGGCCTACGTATATCTGAATTGGAAGATTTGTGACATATATTGCAAATTTATATTCAGGTTTGTTCTGTTTTTTAAAAACCAATACCGCTTTTTCTGTAGGTATATTAACACTGTTTGAAGAATCGACAAGTACTTTATAAGGTTGACCATTCGAATTGTCACGAAAAAAATCGAATTGCTTTCTTGCTTCGTTACCATCATAAGACGTATAAGTATCTTTCAAATTAAAAATGAAAATACCATTTTCATCAATATTTATCGAAGCAATAGGACTATTGTATTGAGTAGTATTAGACATTTACTTTTTTGGTTCACAGTTGTTTGGTTGACAATATAGGCAAAATTTTATTCTAAGCCTTAAAATATAAAAGAAATTACAGTGCTTCATTCTTTAATGATCCAATTATATGCCTCCTCGACTGTTTTAAAAAACAATGCATTGGTCACTTCGTTTATACGATAGGTTTGTTCGAGCAATAAACGCATGGACAATGTATGCGTTACAATTGCTATTTTATTGCTTGATTTATTGTTTTTGAAAAAATAATCGAAAGAACCATCTGTAGGAAAGTTATAACTTTCCGCTGTATCTAGTATCACTTTGTATGCAGAACCTTTAGAATGCTTAATGAAAAAATCAAACTGGTCTTTCGTTTCTTTTTTATCATAAGGAACTTTAGTTTTTTTTAGTGTACAAATAAAAACACCATTTTCGTCATAGGTAATTTTTGCTACTGGGCTGTCGTAAAGTTGTACTTTCAATTTGGTTATTAATAAATAAGTGCGGGTTAAAGATAAGTGTAAAAAATGATAAATAAACCTAAAGTTTTAATAAAAATTGACTTATTTTTAAAAGACCTTGATATTCAGTAATTTTATCAAACAACACTTTTAGATGTTTTAATGTGTACTTTTGTGTAGTGAATGACATGTTTTTGTATTTTGTCAGAGGATGTATATCTACACGATTTCTTGAATATTTAATGAATAGCGCTTTGCTTATTGGTATTGGCAAAATCTGATTTTATTTATTCTCTTTGTTTCGCTAATGGATTAGCAAATTATTGTGGTCTTCTTTTGTATATTTGTTCCGTGCAAAAATTCCTTATTATACAAACGGCATTTTTAGGAGATGTAATTCTTTCTACACCTGTGGTTGCGGAGCTTAAAAGAATTTATCCCGATTCACGCATAGATGTTGTGGTAAGGAAGGGAAATGAATCATTATTATTTAATAATCCGAAAATCAATCATTTATTCATTTGGAATAAACAGCGAAATAAGTACAAGAATCTTTTGGCCCTCATTAAAAAGATAAGAAAACATAAATATGACGAAGTAATTACTTTACAGAGATTTACAAATGCAGGATTGATTACCCGTTTTGCCAAAACAGATCATCGAATTGGTTTTGCCAAAAATACATTCTCTTGGATGTATGATAAAATTGTACCTCATTCTTTACTAGAAGGTATACACGAAGTGGAAAGAAATTTAAAAACAATTGATCATCATGGCGCAAAAACATTAATAAGACCAGAGCTTTATCCCACAGATGCAGATTATCAATTGGCAAAAAAAAGTTGTTCAACTCCATATTATTGTTTGGCTCCTGGTTCAGTTTGGTCAACGAAGCGTCTTCCAGCCTCAAAATGGATAGAATTAATACAGCATTTACTGGAAAAAGGGAAAGTTGTACTTATTGGCGGTCCAAGTGATGTTAAATTGTGTAATTACATTAAGAATGCTTTTCCCAATCGTGTAAAAAATCTTGCAGGAAAGTTGACACTACTCCAAAGCGCTGCTTTAATGGAAGGAGCTCAAATGAATTTTGTTAATGATTCAGGACCCCTGCATATAGCATCTGCAATGAATGCGCCTACTAGAGCCTTCTTTTGTTCAACAGTACCTCAATTTGGATTTGGTCCATTGGCTGAAAATTCAAAGGTTATTGAGACGAAGAAAATCTTAGACTGCAAGCCTTGCACCTTTCACGGTCGTAAAAAATGTCCACTTGGACATTATGACTGTGGATATACTATAGATGTTTCCCTCGAGAACCTTGAGGTATAAAGTTCGTATGGTTTTCTTTTTAATAGATAATGATTTTCTTGCGATTTCCTAAAACTGTTATAAAATAAATCCCAGCTTCAACTGTTGAGAGATCGATTTCTTGCTTTGAACTTTTAATAATTCCACTTAAAGCTTCTTTGCCTTCAATGGATAAAATGCAGAAAGGTATTCTTTTTTTATGGTGTGGCATTGAAATGGTTAGTGTATTGTTTGCTGGATTTGGATATATAGAAAATGATGCTTTGTGAATAGATTTTTCGGAAATCGTTGATAACCTGCAATCAATATCTTCTCGATATAAATAATTAGCAGGGATGTTGGTGAAATTATCTCCAGACTTCTTACCATTTAGACTTATGGATGACAAGGATAGATTACAATTTACTCCTTGCTTATTCGGGCAATTGATAACACCAGGAAGATAATTAACATTGGTTTTAAATAAAT
This sequence comes from uncultured Fluviicola sp., assembly GCA_964585545.1. GTDB lineage: Bacteria > Bacteroidota > Bacteroidia > Flavobacteriales_D > Crocinitomicaceae > Brumimicrobium. Next base: position 36,831 of record CAZPDT010000008.1, on the reverse strand, counting down.
AAATTTTACCATCAGGAGCAAGATAAAGGTTGTCTGCAGATGTTCCTGTATTTATAGTAACTTGACTGCTTATAATATCAGGTGATTGTAAATTATATTGCTTTATTCCACTGCTAATTCCATAAAGAAATTTGCCATTGGGTGAAAATGCGTAATGATTTTCAGGTAGTGAGAGAAGAAATGTTAGCGTTCCAATAGTGGCATTGAAAGTGTAAAGTGAGCTTCCGACCATAACGTGATTTCGAGAAGGTGAGAAAATAATGGCTCCTTTTCCTTTTACATGGGTTTTGTAATTGCCTATTCCGTTTGTACCTACTTCAATACTGTATAGGGAGTCGGAGTTATAAGAAAATACCCACCACGAAGTATTGTTTGAATTTAAAATTACAGCAACTGGTTCATGGTTTGTCATTAAATCGCCTCCAGTTGAAAATGGAACAACTACATTATTTTTACTCACCACTTTACCCAATCCATTATTCGCTCCCATATCAATTTTGCAGTATGTGAGTCCTGAATTATAATAAGGAGCTGAAATTGAACTTTCAATACAATCACGCATAAAAATGTAATAGAACAATCCATTCAATTTTTGATTTGTATCTGGGATTTCAGGAAAAGCAACAGCACCTTGAAAAGAACTAATGCAGCCGCTAGAATCTCCTAAGATTCCATTTTCCATAATTTGGTGATTGGCATTCCAAACAGCTCCGGTAATTGAAGGATTTGTCGGACTATTGCCCCCATTGCTATAAAACAAAAGATTTCCATAGTTATTAGAAATTGAAACAGCTGTTTCTTGAGCCACCATTTGACTATTGGTAAGAACAGTAGGGGAGCCTGTGCTAAAGTTTAGTCCTGCAGTTCCAAAATAACAATTGTCATAAACGCCTTGTGCACTTATAAAAGAAACAAAGAGTAAAGCCAGAAAGGAAAAGTGTAGTTTATACATGACTTTTGTTTAAGTTATGTTAAGCCAAAAACATAAAAATACAAAAATATTTTTGGAATATTCCATTAAAGACTTTGCTTTATTTCTTCAGGTCGATGTTTGTGTTTGAACAGTATTGCAAACAAAATCCCAATACCTAAAGCATAAAGTGCGAAAGTAATCCATATATTTTGCCAATCTTTAGAACCATCAGCCAAGATAAAGAAATGGTGAATAACATATCCACTAATTAGACTTCCCAGTATAGCACCAAAACCATTGGTCATCATCATAAATACGCCTTGGGCAGAAGATCGAATTTTAGGGCTTGTTGTCGTTTCCACAAATAATGATCCAGAGATATTGAAAAAATCAAACGCCATTCCGTACACAATGCATGAAAGCACAATCATCCACAGTCCGCCACCAGGATCACCATAGGCGAAGAATATAAACCTAAAGAACCAAGCAAACATTGATAATAGCATTACTTTTTTAATCCCAAAACGTTTTAAAAAGAAGGGGATAGCAAGAATAAATAAGGTTTCAGACATTTGTGATATTGACATTATAATTGTTGAATATTTCACCACTAGACTGTCTTTATAAATGGGATGGTTTGCAAAATCGGATAAAAATGCATCTCCATACATATTTGTTAATTGTAGTGCTGCACCCAGCAACATAGAAAAAAGAAAGAATAAAGCCATTTTATATTTCTTAAAAAGCACAAAAGCCTCTAATCCTAATTTTTGAGCCAGTGTAGCTTTTTGTGGAATTTTATACAAAGGCGGACACTTGGGCAACATTAACGCATAAAAAGACAATACAACAGCAACACTTCCCGCGATATAGAATTGATTGACAGTATCTTTATTCCCAGTTAGATTGACAATCCACATTGCAGAAATAAAACCAATTGTTCCCCAAACACGGATGGGGGGAAAGTCTTTTACAACATCATAATTGTTTTTTTTAAGAAGATAGTAAGGGATTGAATTGGAAAGAGCAATTGTTGGCATATAAAACATCATTGCCAATAGAAATATCCAGAAAAATGTAGAAGGATTGGTGACCTGGGGAAGATAAAATAAAGCCCCCGCATAAAGCAATTGCAAAAGCGCATATAGCTTTTCAGCATCAACCCACCTGTCGGCAATAATGCCCACGATTGCAGGCATAACGATAGAAGCAAGTCCTAGAGTCGCAAAGACAGCTCCAAACTCTGTGCTGCTCCAGCCTTTATTGTGAAACCAATAATCGCCAATAGTTATCAGCCAAGCTCCCCAAACAAAAAATTGGAGGAAACTAAAAATAGTTAAACGAAGTTTAATGTTCAAAAGACAAGGTTCTCTTTGTTAAAATATAGCAAACAAATATAGTATATTTTGATAAAGAAATTTAAAGTTGAACACCAATTCAAAAAATATTTATCTTTTTTTGTAAAATACAATATTTTTAAACTACTATATTTGTTTTTCTCTTATAGCATTTACAATAAAAACAAATTATAACCGATAGTATTAGTATGAACAGAAAAGTCGTGATCGCCTTATTTTTTTATTTCCTATTCATATCCGCAGGCTATTCTCAAATAGAGCGTGGCTTTAAACCATTGGAAGGAAAGCAAATGATTCAAATTTGCAACAGTTTCAGTTATTTGGATTTGTACAATAATGATGAGTCAATACTGCCAGAGAGGTATAAGAAAGTATACACTTCGCCTTCCTATGGGATGGACAATAAGTTTCAAGTTTACACAAGTGGCAGTAAAGCAATAATAAACTTTCGAGGAACAACTCCCAAACAATTAAGTTGGATGGAAAATCTTTATGCTTCCATGATTCCTGTAAAAGGGAAAATTATTGTTGATGGAGATGCTTTTACATACCAAATGGGACAAAACAAATCAAGTCATGTACATGCAGGCTATACATTAGCCATTTACTATTTTAAAGATGATTTATTAAAACAAATTGATAAATTAAATAAAGAAGGTATTTATAATATTTATCTTACAGGTCACTCTCAGGGTGCATCATTGGCACAGTTGGTAAGAGCTTACTTAGATTATCTGCCCAAAAAATTATTGAGTAAGAAGAACGTTTTCAAAGTCTATGCAGTTGCCAGCCCAATGGTGGGAGATAAGTCTTTTGTAGATGAATACAACAAAAACTATTGCCAACCGGGAATGAGTTTTCTAATTAATAATCCTGAAGATTTTGTCACAAAACTCCCTTTTAGCTACAACGACAGTACGTTTTGGCAGGAGAATTTATCGAAATTCTTAACAGATAGAGATAATTTTTCAGGTAAATCTGTTGCTATAGGAGGACTTTCAATGCTTTTTAAGGATCAAATAATTGATCTTGCAAAGAATATGTCAAAGAATATTGAATCACAAATTTTTAAAGAACTGGGAGAAATAGAGATGCCTACATTTAGTGATGAACTGAATTATTCAGCTACAGGAAATTTAATTATAATTCCACCGACAGTTTATCCTTTAGAATTGAAAGACTCCACAGTTCTTAAAGACGATTCATTAATGAACACTTTGGAACGCGATAAAGAAGGACATTTTGAAGACAAAAGTTTGTATAAGAAAAATAGATTCTCAATGCAACACAAGCCTTACAATTATTACGCTTCTTTTTTAAAAGTGTATTTTCCTAAAGAGTATGCTCGTTTAGATAAAAAATACTTTATACGACCCAAGAAATAACTCCTTAATTCTGTAATAATATATTTTTTCTATTAACTTTTCTATAAAAGATAGACTTTTAATCATATTATTTATATTACTTTGTAGCCCGAATGAAAAAAGTAGTATTAGAATATGAAAGTTGGAATTCCAGTAGAAATATCACCTGAAGAGTTACGAGTTGCTGCAACTCCTAAAACTGTTAAACGTCTGAAAAAACAGGGTTTTGATGTGTTTATTCAACAAAAGGCAGGTGAAAAAGCAAACTTTTCTGATGAAGAATATGAAGCGGCAGGTGCTAATATAGTTAACTTATCATCAGTCATATACAGTGAGTCTGATATTGTATTAAAAGTTAAGGAACCTACTTTTGAGGAGATTGATCAAATGCGAGAAGGGTTGATCCTTTTAAGTTATTTGTGGCCTGGACAAAATGAAAAACTGCTTCAATATTTAGCCGATAAAAAGGTGAATGCAATAGCTATGGATGCGATTCCTAGAATATCAAGAGCACAGAAAATGGATGTTCGCTCCTCGATGGCAAATATTGCTGGTTACCGCGCTGTTGTAGAGGCTTCATACCATTATGGACGCTTTTTAAATGGACAAATAACGGCAGCAGGAAAGGTGGACCCCGCTAAAGTTCTCATTATTGGAGCAGGAGTTGCTGGATTAGCCGCAATCGGAGCAGCCAGTTCTCTTGGAGCAATTGTTCGTGCTTTTGATACCCGTTTGGAAGTTGAAGAACAGATTGAATCCATGGGGGCTTCGTTTTTAAGTGTTGACATTGATGAAGATGGTGCGACAGAATCGGGTTACTCAAAAGTGATGAGTAAAGAGTTTATTGAAGCAGAAATGAAACTGTTCCTCGAGCAGGCAAAAGAGGTAGATATTATTATTACTACAGCTCAAATACCAGGAAAGCCTGCTCCAAAATTAATTACAGATGAACATATTGCAGCAATGAAATCAGGTTCTGTAATTGTTGATTTAGCCGCTTCAACAGGGGGTAATTGTTCCCAATCTGTAGATGGCGAAATTGTAACCTCTGATAATGGAGTAATTATTGTTGGAAAATTAGATCAATTGCCCAATCAGGCTTCACAAATGTATGGCAATAACTTATGTCATTTGCTAGATGATATGGGGAAAGCTGAAAACTTTAAAATTGACATGGAAGATGATATTGTGTCCCGTTCCATGGTAACTTACAAGGGTAATATAAATTGGCCACCTAAGCCCTTACAGGTGAGCCCTTCAGCTGGGTCTAAAAAGGAAACTATAAAACCGGATCCTGAAGCAGATAGAAAAGCTCATGAAGCAAAACTCAAAAAGAAAGCAACTTCAACCGTAGTATTTTTGGCAGTGATTGGTGTATTATTGTATTTTGTAGGACAATCAGCACCTCCTGAATTCATTCAGCATTTTACGGTCTTTGTACTTTCTGTATTTGTTGGTTGGCAAATCATTACAAACGTAACTCATTCCCTTCACACACCTTTAATGTCGGTAACAAATGCAATTAGTGGAATTATAATTGTCGGAGGATTATTACAAATTGATGGTGATATTACAAATCCTCTAACCATTTTGGCTTCTGTTGCGGTTCTTATTGCCAGCATCAATATTGTCGGAGGATTCCTTGTTACTTATCGAATGTTGAAAATGTTTAAAAAATAATTAAACCATGAATATCTCATTAGAAATACAAACAGCAGCTTATTTATTTGCTAGTATTTTATTTATTTTAAGCTTGGGCGGACTGTCCTCTCAAGAAACAGCCAAAAGAGGTGTTATTTTTGGAATTGTGGGAATGGTGATTGCTTTTGCTGCAACCATTTTAGGCCCCAATGTTCAAGATGGCTATGTGTATATTATTGTAGCCATTGCAATTGCTTCAGTAATTGGCGTTGCACTTTCTATTAAAGTGGAAATGACTTCAATGCCTCAATTGATTGCCATTCTTCATAGCTTTGTTGGATTGGCAGCAGTACTGGTTGGTTTTGGATCTTATCTTGATCCGCACACCCATACTTTAACAGGCGCTGCTTTAAATATTCATTTGGTGGAAGTTTATGTCGGTATTTTTATTGGAGCCCTTACGTTTACAGGTTCAATTATCGCATGGGGGAAGTTGGACGGTAAAATTCGAAGTAAGGCACTTGTATTTCCCGGAAGACATGCTTTAAATATTGCATTGATTATTGTTTGTGTTGTTTTGGGAGTTCTGTTTTGTCAGCAAGAAGGAACTACAGGATTGATTTATCTTTATATTATGACAGCTATTTCTCTATTCTTTGGAGTAATGATGGTGATGGCCATCGGAGGAGGTGACATGCCAGTTGTTGTGAGTATGCTCAATTCTTATTCTGGATGGGCAGCCGCTGCAGCAGGATTTATGTTGGGCAATGATTTGTTAATTGTAACTGGTGCCTTAGTGGGTAGCTCAGGTGCATTCTTGTCAATTCACATGAGCAAAGCTATGAACCGAAAATTTGTAAGTGTTATTCTTGGTGGGTTTGGAAATACATCTGGCTCAAACAAGGCCATCGAGGGGGAAGTGACTCAAATTGACTATGAAGAAGCCACAAATTTTCTAGAAAATGCCAATTCAATAGTGATTGTCCCGGGATACGGTATGGCGGTAGCAAAAGCTCAATATCCTATTTTTGAAATGGTTAAAAAACTACAAGACAAAGGAAAAGAAGTTCATTTTGCGATTCATCCAGTTGCTGGGCGGTTGCCTGGACATATGAATGTATTACTAGCAGAAGCGAAAGTACCCTACGATATTGTTTTGGAAATGGATGAAGTTAATCCTGACCTACCAAATACAGATGTTGTTTTGGTGATTGGTGCGAACGATGTGGTCAATCCAAATGCACAAGACGATCCAGAATGCTCAATTTATGGAATGCCCGTAATTGAAGCATGGAAAGCAAAAGAAGTAATTATTATGAAACGTTCAATGTCTACAGGTTATTCGGGTGAAGATAACCCGTTGTTCTACAAACCCAATTCTGATATGCTATTGGGTGATGCCAAAGACAGCGTAGAAAAGATTTTAGCAAATTTAAAATAAACCAGTAGAACAATTACTTCTCTGCATCTTTGATGTTTTCGGGGTGCCCCAATTTAGTGGAGATTAAAAAAAAAGCGCTTCAAATTTATTTGGAAGTGCTTTTTTTATACTCCTACGTAAGAACTACCTCATCACGAAAAGTCTTTATTCTTTTGGTATATTTTTCAATACCTCCAACAAATAACCCCAAAATTTCTGTACCGACTTGATATTCACCTTCTCATCAGGAGAGTGAGGGTGGCGTATTGTTGGGCCAAAAGAAATGGTGTCGATACCTGGCAAATGCTCTAATAAGAGTCCACATTCTAAACCAGCGTGACATGCTTTTACATCGGGTTCCTCGTTGAAACGTTTTTTATAAATTTCACGCATTAATTTTAAAATCTCTGAGTCTGGATTGGGCTCCCATCCTGGATAATCACCAGATTGTACAACATCAGCACCCAATAAATCAAAAGGACTACGAACGGTTCTTGCAATTGCTTCTTTGTTTGATTCTACACTGCTACGTTGCAAAGATTTTGTTTCAAATTTTCCGTTTTTAATGTTAAATTGTGCCAGAGAACTTGAAGTTTCTACTAAGTCTTCAAATTTTAAACTCCATTTAAAAACTCCATTGTAAACAGCGTTTACAGTTGATAAAATGGCATTTTTATCGTAATCCGCGACCCTCTTTTCGGGTGTATCTGTTTTTGAAATAATTAAAGAAATACTGGTTTCAACGGGTTTGTACTCGGCAATAAACGTCTTTTCCATGGCTTTAATGTGCTTTTCGAAGTCTGAAGCTTCTTTATCGGGCACAGAGATAACCGCCACAGATTCCCTTGGAATAGCATTTCTTACGCCTCCTCCTTCAATTTGATGGATGTCGAGTGCAGCTTGAAATTCAATAAGTAAGCGTGCCATTAATTTATTAGCATTGGCTCTTCCTGAGTTGATATCCATTCCAGAGTGTCCTCCTTTTAAGCCTTTCAGTTCTAATTTATAAGTAGTTACATCTATATTGGATTCAACTTCCTCATATTGATATGTAGTATCGGTATCAATTCCACCAGCACAGCCGATGCTTAATTCATTGTCGTCTTCTGTATCGAGATTAAGTAAAATTGTACCCGAATAAAAAGAAGGATCTAAGTTTTTAGCTCCTGTCATTCCAGTTTCTTCATCTACAGTAAACATTGCTTCTAAAGGAGGGTGTGGAATTTCTTTACTGGCTAAAATCCCCATAATTGAAGCAACGCCTATACCGTTATCTGCACCAAGCGTTGTACCATTAGCAGTAACCCAGTCTCCATCAATTAACATTTTAATTCCCTCTTTATCAAAATCAAATTGGGTGGCATTGTTTTTTTGATGTACCATATCTAAATGAGACTGTAAAATTACTGTTTTACGATCCTCCATTCCTTCAGAAGCTGGCTTTTTAATGATAACATTTCCTATCTTGTCTTCAGCTGTTTTTAGGTTGAGATTATTCCCAAATTCCAGCATAAACTTACGTACCCGTTCCTCTTTTTTACTCGGACGAGGAACCGCATTTAATGCAACAAAGTTTTCCCAAATCTCCTTTGGTTCTAATGCTTTTACTTCTTCAGACATGTTTTATTTTTTAATTTTTAACTCGTATTATAATTACTTGATTAAATTGTCGGAGCATCTACGTTCTATTAATCAACCGTTAATTTTCTATATTTTAATCTTTTTGGAGTGATATCTCCCAGTCGTTTTTTCTTGTTCTCTTCATATTCCGAAAAGCTTCCTTCAAAAGAATAAACTTTAGAATCCCCTTCAAAAGCTAAGATATGTGTACAAATACGATCCAAGAACCATCGGTCATGAGAAATAACAACTACACATCCTGCAAAGTTCATAATTCCCTCTTCTAATCCGCGGAGTGTGTTGATATCGATATCGTTTGTTGGCTCATCCAAAAGGAGTACATTGGCCTCTGTTTTTAACGTCATCGCCAAATGCAAACGGTTGCGTTCTCCACCTGATAGTACGCCCACCTTTTTATTTTGGTCAGACCCTGCAAAAGAGAATTTTGAGAGGTATGCTCTAGCATTTATTTTTTCATTTCCAATTTCTATAAATTCTGCACCATTAGATACTATTTCATAAATTGTTTTTTCTGCATCTAAATCGGTATGAGATTGATCAACGTATCCTAACACAACCGTTTCTCCAACATTGAACTCTCCTTTGTCGGGTTGTAATTCATCCATTATCATTTTAAAAATGGTTGTTTTACCAGCACCGTTTGGACCGATTATTCCAACAATCCCATTTGGGGGCAAACTAAAATTGAGGTCATCATACAATAATTTATCGCCAAAGGATTTAGCCACATGGACGGCATCAATTACATTGGATCCTAAACGTGGTCCATTGGGGATGCGAATCTCTAATTTCTTTTCAATTTCTTTAGCATCTTCGGCTAATAATTTGTCGTAGTTGCTTAAACGTGCTTTGTTCTTAGCATGTCTTCCTTTAGGATTCATACGCACCCATTCCAATTCTTGATCGAGCATTTTTTTCCGTTTCGACTCTTGCTTTTCTTCTTGTTCCAATCGTTTTGACTTTTGTTCGAGCCAAGAAGAATAGTTGCCTTTCCAAGGAATACCTTCGCCACGGTCCAATTCGAGAATCCAGCCTGCTACATTATCTAAAAAATAACGGTCGTGCGTAACGCAAATCACAGTTCCTTTATATTGGTCTAAATGTTGTTCTAACCAATGGATAGACTCTGCATCCAAGTGGTTCGTTGGCTCATCCAATAGGAGAATGTCGGGTTTTTGAAGCAATAAACGGGTCAAAGCTACTCTTCTGCGTTCTCCTCCAGAGAGATTTTCTACCGATTGATCGTCGGGCGGACACCGCAAAGCATCCATTGCTCTTTCCAATTGCGAATCCAATTCCCAGGCATTTGCGGCATCAATTTTATTTTGAACTTCACCTTGACGGGCGATGAGTTTTTCCATCTTGTCAGGGTCATTCATCACCTCTTCATCCATAAAGGAATTGTTGATTTCTTCGTATTCTTTAAGTATATCAACAGTTTCTTGAACGCCTTCCATCACAATTTCTTTAACCGTTTTTGTGGGGTCCAATTCGGGTTCTTGAGGCAAATAACCAACAGAATACCCATCAGAAATTGACACATCCCCGTTGTATGCTTCGTCAATCCCCGCAATGATTTTCATCACAGTTGATTTTCCAGCACCATTCAAACCGATGATACCGATTTTTGCACCATAGTAAAAAGAAAGTGAAATATCCTTGATGATTTGCTTCCCTGCTGGCGTGGATTTACTCACCCTATGCATAGAAAATATAACCTTTTTGTCGTCTGCCATAGCTAAAATTTATGATGAACAAATGTACTGATTTTATTTGATTTTAGGTGTAGAGAATGCGGGTTAAAAATCTTTAACAATTGCAATAATTATAATTGGAAAATAAATTCCCTCTTTCATTCAACAATTTCATTTTTTTAGTGTTTGGTCAATGTAAATAGTTTTTGGTCAATTTAAAAAGTAACAGGTCAAAAATACTACAATATTAAAACAACCCATTTGTTCTGGTTGAATTGTGAATTTCCACGATCTGATTGAACGGACAAATACTAAAGAGAGTATATAAATGAACATCAAGCAATTAAGGAATCGAGGATTTGTCATATTTATTTTAGGATTGCTATCAGTCATTGGTCCTTTTTCAATTGATATGTATTTGCCTGGTTTTAAAGATATCGCAGGTGACCTTAACGCTTCAATTTCACAAGTGGGGTTGAGCCTTTCTACTTTTTTTATTGGAGTTTCTATAGGACAATTAATTTATGGACCGCTGCTCGATCGATTTGGAAGGAAAATTCCGCTTTATGTTGGCTTAATCATATATGTAATATCTTCAATTTTATGTGCCTTAGTTTTAGATGTCGATCATCTGATTGCAGCTCGGTTCTTTCAAGCCCTTGGGAGTTGTGCAGGAATGGTTGCTGCACGTGCATTGGTAAGAGATATTTTCCCAGTTGGTGAAAATGCCAAGATATTCTCCTATTTAATGTTGGTCATTGCGATTTCTCCAATTATAGCACCCACTTTTGGAGGCTATATAACCGCTATTTTTGGTTGGAGAGCTATATTTTATGCATTGGCCGCAATTTCATTTATCATTTTAATACTGATATTTTTTTGGTTACCTGCAGGGAATCCACCGGATAAAGAATTATCGTTAAAACCCAAATCGATTATAAAAGGTTATGTTTCTGTTGCAAAAGTGCCTTCTTTTTATACTTATGCTTTAATTTCAGCTGTTTCTTCCTCAGGTTTGTATGCCTATATTGCGGGGTCTCCCAATTTATTCATGAATATTTTTGAGGTTACTCAAAAGCATTACGGATGGATATTTGCTATTATTTCTGTAGGAATTATCTCTGCCAGTCAAGTAAATACGTTTCTTTTACGAAAATACAGCAGTGAACAAATTTCTCTTGCTGCATTGAGCTTTCAAGTCGTTGCTGGACTATTTTTAGTTGTATCTACTTACTTTAATTGGTTGAATTTGTACAGTACAATTGCAGCAATTTGGATTTATTTGGCCACACAAGGTTTTGTATATCCGAATACCTCTGCATTAAGTATTGCTCCGTTCAGTAGGAATGCTGGAACAGCATCGGCTTTAATGGGAGCAGTACAATTGGGAATTGGTGCTATGGTTACAGCAATTGTTAATGCATTTACAAGTGGAAGCGCATTTCCTATGGCATTTACAATGTTTTTGTGCGGAACAACCTCCTTTATAATCTTGTTAATTGGTCGCCATTTAATAAAGAAAAAAGATAGTGAAGATACGCCACGTCCAATCCATAGTGCGATTTAACCTGAACTATTCTCTCTTAAAATAAAAATGGGTTTCTGCCTTTTTGGGTTCTCCATTTATTTCTAAAATAGGATACGCAAAAAAGTTAATGGGTCCACAGTTTGGCACAGGATTAAAATCAATTTCCCTTCCTTGACTAAATAATATACGGTTGGCGGGATTGTGTCCAAAGAAATAAGATCTTAATGGGCTGTACTTAAAAGCTTCACTGATATCCAAAGGCCACCATTTTCCATCAGCATAAAACTCAACCCAACAATGGTATCCTCCAATTTCTCCGCTGTCTTTAAGCGATGGGATAGATGCCCCGATAAAAAAACGAGCAGGAATATTGGCCGTTCTTGCTAAAGTGATAAAATAAGAATGAAATTCAGTGCAATTTCCCGAAAGCATATCACAGGCGTAATAGGCATCTCCTGTGCCGTGTTTAACTTGTTTGGTATACCGCATATGGTCTATAATGTAAGAATAAATAGCTCTGGCTTTCTCTAAATCAGTTGTGGCACCTGCGTCTTTAAATATTTTCTCATCAATTTTTGTGAATTTTCCTCCTACGGGGAGCAACGGTGTTTCTTTTAGGTAATTACTAGGATCAGAATCGGCATCGACATAAGGCATTTTTTCTTTGCGAATGATTTTGTATGAAAGCTCGATTTTTTTTCCACTATCTTCAGGTCTCAGCTTTAAATATAAGGCTTCATTATTGTATTGTTTGTCTTTAATTAGATCATGTTTTATGGGCACATCTTGAGCCATCACCTGTACAGTTTGGAAAAGATTAGTTTGTACAATGGGTATCCACATTTCTGCATTTTCAGTAAGCTCTGGAACAGTAACATCATAATGAAATGTGAATTGATCTTTGTCTTCAACAACATTCATTAGTTTTTTAGAAGCTGCTCCTATGGGGATCTGCTGCCATGTTTCATTTTTAGCTTTTTTCCAAATATATTGAGGTTGATCGTCAAATTTATGCAATTGCGTTGATACAAATCGAATCGAATCATTTTCTTGCTTAAGGAAAAAATCAATATCGTACAAATCACCATTATTGTTTACCATATCAACACAAACAGAAAAATGGTTTACTGTTTTTAGAGGATTGTGTATTTGGTGAATGTTTTTAAACTTCAACTGAATATCCAGGGTGTCATTTAGAAAATAGAAAGCTGCGCCATCATCTGTTAACTGTGTATTGATGTAGTTTTTAATGAATTGTGATACTGTATCCGCATTTACGGTTTTAACTTTTTGTTTGGACGGTATGTTGTTGTTTGGAGATTCACAGGAAATAAGAAATAAATAAAAGAATAGAATTACACGATACATATACAAAATGATTACAAAGTTATTTTAAAACAATCACCATTAAAACAGGCGATATTTATCATATTAGCATTCATTAAAACGAATAACTAAATATCAGTTAAGCGAGATTATTCCTACACGATTAACACGGTAAAATTAAATAATTATTTATTGAATTTATTGATAAAAGTCATATAAAAACAAAAAGGTTGTTAGTAAACAGGCATTAGATTTCCATTACTTTTGTTGGTAAACAAGGTGGTTTAAATTAATGATTAAAATATGAAAGCAACGAGAACACTTTTTATTTTGGCTCTTATGACAGGATTGGGGCAGTTATTAAACGGACAAGTAATAATGAATTCAGATTCGATATACAAAGAACGAACCCCCATGAGTGGTCGCCTTTGGGGGGTTGCTTTTGGGGACTATTATTTTAAAGGACATAGTGATTCCTTAAATCGAGGTGGTGTGAATCAATATACAGGATTGGATAAAAATGATAATGCTTTTGCACTTAGAAGAGCTTATTTGGCGTATGATTTTAATATTAGCAAACGCTTTTCAACCCACATGATTTTAGCATCAGAGAATTGGAATCAAACGACAAAGTTCTCACCTTATTTAAAAATAATGAACATCCAATGGCACAATATCTGGAAAGGGACTGATTTAATTGTAGGACTGCAACCAACTCCGGCTTTTATTGAAAGTTCAACAGCATGGGGGTATCGTTCAATTGAAAGAACTTTAGTGGATATCCGCCGTACCTCTTCAATTGATTTAGGGATTGCTTTAAAAGGCACATTTGATGCATCAAAAAACTATGGGTATCATATTTTAATTGGTAATGGAAGCGGTGCAAAAGCAGAAAATAATCGTTTTAAAAACGTTTATGGGAATGTTTATGGAAAGTTTTTTGACAAAAATTTTACTATTAACCTTTATGCTGATTATGAAAGATTAGATTGGAAACCTGGATTTCATCATTCTGAAAGTATGGCAAAGGTATTTCTTGGATATACGGGAACTAAATTAACTGCTGGAGTTGAGGGATTTTTACGATATGGAAAAAGTGATTTGATTGCTAATTCTTTGGGAAGTATTGATACAATCAGCATGAACTCTATTGGCTTATCTGTGTTTGTTAGAGGGATTATTGTTCCTGATAAATTGAATTTCTTTGCACGAATGGATATGTTTAATCCTTATTTAAAATTTGATGATAATCTATCATATAGTGGACTTTCTGCACGATACAATCCAAATGTAAAAGAATATTTTGCCACTTTAGGATTGGATTATACCCCAGTAAAAGGTGTTCACTTTATGCCCAATGTTTGGTTCAATTCATACCAAAGTCAATACAATGGAGCAACAGGAGCAGCAAAAAACGATTATGATTTGGTTTATCGGATGACTTTCTATTATACTTTTGGAAAAAATTAAATTCATGAAGAATACGGGATAAGCAATTACAAATTACAATGGGATAATTTTATGACTTTTTCATTCGTAATTCTCCCATTCATAATTGACCTGTTCTTCCGTCTCTTTTTTCATCAATACAGAATGTAAGAAAGTAACAATAATGAGAATACCATAAAGTATTTTGTCAAAAGGAGAAACATCTTCTATGAAGTACTGGAATCCGAGCACTATAAACATGTAAATAAAATGGATGGACAAGCCTCCGAGAACGAAGAAAGTATAACTCCTTTTTTTGCGATACATTAAAACCAACCCAATGAAAATAAAACCCCAAATAAAAAGTGTATAGAAGTAAAAACTGGTAATAGTATCAAGAAATTCAGGGCCATTAAAGCCTAAATTTTGGCCATTTCTAATGAGTATTTGATTTACTGAAAAGCCCTTGTATTCTTCGATAATATCAGAACTTAGTACTATAAAATAACTTAAACCGTTCCAAAAGGAGAGGAGCACCCAACAAAATAAAGAAACAGTAAACATTAAACGTGTAAAACCATCTGGTTTTGTACCACCGAGAATAAATCTTCTTATTTTGATGAGTAAAGGGACGGCATCTTCAGGTTTAATATTGTCCAGTTTATGTGTTCTTCTCATCATTAAAAGTAGAATAAATAGGAAATGAGAATACCTGCAACAATTCCTGCAATATCTGCAATTAATCCAGCTCCAGCTGCATATCTTGTCTTTTTAATACCTACTGAACCAAAATATACAGCCAAGATATAAAATGTGGTGTCTGTAGATCCTTGGAAAGTAGCTGCCATTTTAGCTACAAAAGAATCGACACCATGTGCCGAAAACGTTTCGAGCATCATTCCACGTGCAGCACTACCAGAAAAGGGTTTCATAAAAGCAGTAGGGAGTGCTTCAACAAATTCTGTGTGCGCAACATTTAAAAGTTGTAATCCATATCGCACCCCATCAAATAACATTTCCATTGCCCCAGAGGCTCTAAATACACCAACAGCAACAAGTATTGCTACCAAATAAGGCACAATTTTTATAGCTACTTCAAAACCTCCTTTTGCTCCATCAATAAAAGATTCGTAGACATTCACTTTTTTCCTGACGCCCAAAATTAGAAAGAGAACGATAACAGAAATTAAGAGCAAGTTTCCGCCAATATTCGAAACGGGTTGAACCAAATTGGGATAGTAATAGAGCCAAACCAATAGACTAACCACAAATACAGTTAAAGTGCCAATATATAATAAGATTGTTTTATTCAGCAGGTTAATTTTTTGCTTAATGGATACAGCAATCAATCCAATCAATGAGGAAAAATAAGTTGTAAAAAGGATAGGTAAAAAGACTTCAGAAGGAGATATTGATCCTGCAGCACTTCTGTAGGCGAGTATACTGACAGGAATAATGGTTAAACCAGAGGTGTTCAGTACCAAAAACATAATTTGAGCATTAGAAGCGGTATCTTTTTTTGTATTTAATTCTTGAAGTTGGCCCATCGCTCTCAAGCCAAGTGGGGTTGCCGCATTATCTAAGCCAAGCATATTTGCACTAAAGTTCATCATCATTGAACCTACAGCTGGATGATTTTTAGGAACATCGGGAAACAATTTGCCAAAAAGAGGAGAAACAAATTTTGAAAGGATACGGATGGCTCCACTTTTTTCACCAATTTCTAGAAAGCCCATCCATAGACAAAGTGCTCCGGTAAGAAATAATGCAATTTTAAAGGCAGATTCAGCGCTCTCAAACAGAGCATCCACAATATCCTTGAAAACCATCATGTCCCCAAGAAAGAATAACTTTCCTAAACCTACAGCTACGGCGACTATAAAAAGTCCAATCCATAAACGATTCAATAACATAGATGCTAATTTCTATAAATATGTGGAAATATAAACCATAAATAACTTTAAATATCAACAAAGTTTTCCATATTGATAGAAATTGGTCTTTGGTTGCGAGGAATAGTCTGGTTTAGTACAACTTAATCCTAACTACTCACTGCGTTGAACTCACAAGCTGTATTTATAAATAAACTTAACCCCAAAAACGAGGACACAAAATAGACCTAATAATTTTTATAATAGATTGATTAAACATTAAATAACAATATTTTAGTGTGAGATTGATGAATAATTAGGGTTAATTTACAGGCGACTTTACCATCGGAAATTCCAAACTATATGCTATTTTTGTATACTTAAAAAGGATGACTAAAATACAAGAAATATTAGCCCACATAAGAGAGCAACTGGGAGATGCTTTTTCTCAAAATGAGAAGGTGCAAGTTTCTAAAATGCTGCTTATGAATTATCTGGATATTCAAAATTCTGAAATTCTGTTGAGAAAAGATGAAGAAGTCGCTGATGAAATTAGGGTTCAACTAGAACAAGACTTAGATAAAATAAAAAAAGGAACACCTGTTCAGTATGTTTTGGGTACCACTTATTTTTATGGTTTTGAAATGAGAATTGATGAACGAGCGTTGATTCCTCGACCAGAAACAGAAGAATTGGTGGATTGGATTTTTAAAGAACTACAAAGTAAGTCCCCTAAAATACTTGACATAGGAACAGGTTCAGGCTGTATAGCGCTTGCTTTAAAAGCGGGATTGCCCAATGGTGATGTTTATGGAGTTGATGTTCAGCAAGAAGCATTGGATTTGGCCGTTGAAAATGCTATGGCTATGGATTTAAAGGTTGATTTTGAACAGGCTGATGCTTTGAGTCTTTCCAAACAATACAGAGAAAGTTGGGATATTATTGTTTCCAATCCGCCATACATTCCCGAGAAAGACAAAATGATGATGCAGGCACATGTTTTGGATTATGAACCCCACTCCGCCTTATTTGTACCTGATAATGATACCTTAATGTTTTATAATGCAATTGCTGAATATGCACAATCACATCTCAATAAAGAAGGAAAACTCTTTTTTGAAATCAATGAAAACCTTGCCGAAGAAGTTAAGAAAGTATTAACTTTACATGGATTTTCAAAGATCGAAGTTCGACAAGATTTACAAGGGAAAGACCGTATGGTTTGTGCACAAGTATAAAGGAAAATGACAAAGGACGAAGCAAAAAAACAAATAGAAAGCTTAACGGAGCGATTGAATCATTACAATCATCAATATTATATTGAAAATGTGTCTGAGGTTTCTGATTTTGAGTTTGATCAATTGCTCAAGCAATTACAGGAGCTAGAGGAGCAGTTCCCAGAGTTAGCTTCTCCAAACAGTCCTACAAAACGAGTTGGCGGAGATATTACCAAAAAATTCAATACTGTTAAGCATGAATACCCGATGCTTTCTTTGTCGAATACCTATTCGCAAGAGGAAATTGTTGAATGGGAAAATCGTGTAAGAAAATTGGTGACAGATAAAGTCACTTATGTCTGTGAACTAAAATATGATGGTCTTGCTATTGGTGTTCGTTATGAAAATGGCGCTTTTAAACAAGCGGTTACTCGTGGAGATGGAACGCAAGGAGAGGATGTTTCCGCTAATGTGCGTACAATTCGCACCATTCCGTTACAACTAAAAGGAAATTTTCCAGATGAATTTGAAATTCGGGGGGAAATAATTTTTCCATTTAACAATTTTGAAGCTTTAAATAAAAAACGAATAGAAAACGGGGAAGAGCCTTTTGCCAATCCAAGAAATACGGCTTCTGGCACATTGAAACTCCAAGATTCAAAAGTTGTTGCAGAGCGTGGTTTAGATTGTTTTTTATATGGTGTTTATGGAGCTGACTTACCAGCTTCGGGTCATTATGAAAGTGTTTTAAAAGCAGGGACATGGGGCTTTAAAATTCCAAGTGCAAAAAAGAAATTTCTGAAAAAAACAGATTCTATTGAAGGAATTATGGAATTCATAGAGTATTGGAACGAAAAGCGTAATGATTTGTCTTTTGGAATTGATGGTGTGGTGATTAAAGTTGACGATTACCATCAACAGGAGGAATTGGGTTATACTGCAAAATCACCACGGTGGGCAATTGCTTATAAATTTGAAACAGAACAAGTTAGTGCCAAGTTGTATAAAGTAACCTATCAAGTAGGGAGAACAGGAGCTGTAACACCTGTCGCCAATCTTTCTCCTGTTTTACTTGGAGGAACAACTGTGAAAAGGGCGTCTTTATACAATGAGGATCAAATGAATCTTCTTGATTTACATGAAAACGATACTGTTTATGTTGAAAAAGGAGGAGAGATTATTCCAAAGATTGTAGGGGTAGATTTAGTACAACGCAAGGAAGATAGCCAAAAAATAAAATTTATTACCCATTGTCCAGAATGCAATACAGCATTGCAACGATTGGAAGGAGAGGCCCATTATTATTGTCCTAATGATTTGGGATGCCCGCCACAAATAACGGGGAGAATCATCCATTTCATTTCCCGAAAGGCAATGGATATAGATGGAATTGGTTCAGAAACCGTAGAACAGCTTTATAAACAAGGATACATTCAAAATAGTGCTGATTTATTCAGTTTAACATTTGAACAAATTGCGGAACTAGATCGAATGGGGGATAAGTCGGCCAACAACCTATTGCAAGGTCTAGAAGAAGCTAAGAAAATACCTTTTGAACGGGTTTTATTCGCCTTGGGTATTCGGTATGTAGGTGAAACCGTTGCAAAAAAAATAGCAAAAGCATTAAAAAATATTGATGCAATCATTGCGGCTTCCTACGATACATTAATTGAAGTTGACGAGGTTGGAGAAAAGATTGCCATTGCTGTACAAGAACATTTTCAGAAAGAAGAGAATATAAAAATAGTTGAAGGCTTAAAAGCTGCAGGATTACAATTTGAAATTGAGGAAAAAGAAAAAGACAGCTCAATTTTAGAAGGTAAATCGATTGTTGTTTCAGGGGTGTTTCATTCCTTTAGTAGGAAAGAATTAAAAACTGCAATTGAAGCCAATGGAGGGAAAAACGTGAGCAGTATATCTTCTAAAACTTCATTTGTATTGGCAGGAGACAATATGGGACCATCAAAACTGGAGAAAGCAAAAAAACTAGGAATTGAAATCGTGAGTGAAGACGACTTTATTCAAATGATACAGAAGTAAAATGGGAAAAAGAATCATCATTTTAACAGATTGGCAAAGTAAAGCAGATTATCAGAAGTTAAAATCTGAAATAGAACAAGAAATTGCTCATGCTGATTCGTTCACCTATTTATTCTGTATTCGGAATGCAAAGGAGGTTGAAGAATTACCACATATTCCTCAAATTCACTATATTTCAAAAAAAGATTTTTCTATTTTTGGTAAATTAAAGCCCCTAGAACTTAAAAAACTTCTTCAGAAAAGAGATTCGGGAATTTTAATTTGTACTTCTGAACTTTGTTCTTCAGTGTACAGAAAAGTATTGAAAAGTGCTCAATTGATTAGTATTGGGATAGAAAAAGAACGCTTACCTCATTTTAATATTTCATTTAAAGATACAGATATTAAAGGAAAAAACTTTTATAAGAAAATCAATAATTATTTAACTAAAATTCAATTGTAATGCAATTTAAAGGAACAGGTGTTGCTCTGGTTACACCATTTCATGAAGATGGTAGTGTTGACGAAAAAGGACTTCGCAATTTGGTGGATTTTCAAATTGAAAACGGAACAAACTTTTTAGTGGTTCACGGCTCAACAGGAGAGGCTGCTACATTAAACACTAAGGAAAAAGAAGACACTCTTTCTATTGTAATTGACCAAAATGGAGGAAAGTTACCCATTGTTGTAGGAATGGCGGACAATGACACTACAGCTTTGGTTGGAAAAATAAAATCATTTGAACGAAAAGGAGTGGATGGAATTTTAAGCGCTTCTCCTCATTACAATAAACCGAGTCAGAACGGAATTATTGAACACTTTAGGGCAATTGCTAAAGCTACAGATATCCCCATTATTTTATATAATGTACCTGGACGAACGGGAAGTAATATGGAGGCAACAACAACATTAGAATTGGCTAAAATTGACAATATTGTCGGTGTTAAGGAAGCCTCAGGTGATGTCAATCAAGTGATGGAAATTCTTAAAGACGCACCGACAGATTTTGCCGTTTTATCAGGGGAAGACGCTTTGACCTTGCCTTTTGTCGCGATGGGGGCACATGGTGTAATTTCGGTGGTAGCCAATGCGCTACCCAATGCATTTTCTACAATGGTCAATACTGCAATTCTAGGAGACCTAGAGAAAGCCTTGCCGATTCATTTTAATCTTTTGGACATTACTAAAGATTTCTTCGCAGAGGGGAATCCTTCGGGTGTTAAATATTGTTTACAACTTTTGAATATCTGTAATGAAACCGTACGTTTGCCTTTAACACCAATCAGTGGAACCTTGAAACAAAAGATGGAGCAAGAATTAAATAAAATTAAGGGCTAATTAGAATGGATACATTTAACAAAGAACGGATCGGCAAAGTACAGGAAATCATTTCTCATTCAAAAAAAGGTGTAATTGTCGCTCATAAATCTCCAGATGGCGATTCTGTAGGCAGTTCTGTTGGATTATATCATTATTTGAAAAAGAAAGGACATGATGTTACGATATGTCATCCCGATCCAGCACCTTATTTTCTTGAATGGATGAATGGTGCAGAACAAATTAAAAATGCAGAAGAACATAAAAAAGAGGTGCGTTCACTTATAGAAGAAGCTGATTTTATTTTCTGTTTGGATTTTAATACAATGTCTAGAACTGGAGTTTTAAAAGAAATGTTGCTGAATGCCAAGGCAAAGAAAATTATGATTGATCACCATTTGCAACCCAATGAAGATGAATTTGATTTGATTTTTTCTGAATCTACTGCTTGTTCTACAGCTCAATTGATTGCCGATTTTATTGATGCAATGAGAGATAACGAATTATTGGATAGAAATATTGGAGAAGCCTTATATTGTGGAATCATGACCGATACAGGATCTTTTCGTTTCCCCAGTGTTACAGCACACACCCACGAAGTAATAGCTCGACTTATAAAATATGGCGTTCAACCTTATGTTATTCACGAAGCTGTTTTTGATACTAATACTTTCGATAAGTTGCGTTTAAGAAGTTTTGCCATTAACGAAAAAATGGAGCTTGTTGATGCGGGCAAAACAGCATTGATTTATTTGTCTGCGGATGATTTAGAACGGTTCAATTATGTAAAAGGAGACACTGAAGGACTGGTCAATGTTGGCTTGTCTATTACAGGTGTAAACAAATCGATATTATTAATGGAAAAAGATGGTATAATTAAGATTTCATTTCGTTCTAAAGGCATCAATAATCCTGTTAATGAAATGGCAGGGAAATATTTTAATGGTGGTGGACATGCCAATGCTTCTGGAGGAAAATGGGAGGGAAGTTTAAAGGAAGCCGTGGCTAAAGTAAAGAATGTTTTGCCTGAATATGATAATTAGTATGTTGAAATATCTCATCTCTTCTTTTATAATTTTGATGTTATTCTCTTGTTCGGATAACAAAGAAAAACAAGTATCTGTTCCCCAATGGACACAAGAGAAATCAACGAAAATCAATAAGAGGTTTATGGAGGAAGAGGAGCTAAGAATCCGCTTGTATTTAAACCACAGAAAAAATTGGAAAGTTACGAAAACGGGTACAGGATTAAGGTATTGGATTTATGAAAATCATGACGGCCCTACAGCAAAAGAAGGAGACCGAGTAAAAGTTAAATTTGATATTAGGTTGCTTGATGATACAGAGGTTTACAAAACAGAGGATGGGGATTTAAGTTCCTTTAAAGTTGATCACGCAGATATTGAGTCGGGTGTTATGGAAGGGATAAAGTACCTTTCTGAAGGAGATAAAGCTAAATTTATTCTGCCAAGTCATATCGGTCATGGACTCTTAGGAGATTTCCATAAGATTCCACCGTTAGAAGTGTTGGTTATTGATATTCAATTGGTTAAAATTAATTAGAATGAAAAATATATTAATTGTAAGTGGATTCTTTATGTTTTTATCTTCTTGTAATATACAAGGTGTAGATACTTCTGATCGGAAGAAAAGTCAAGATACCCTTACCGAACATTTATTGAATCAAGAATGGACGAAAGATACACTTTCCAAAGGCAAACAAAAAGCACCAGAAAAGGCCAGTGACACTTTGAGGTTAGACAATGGAATTGTTATTACTTACTTCAAAAAAGGAAAAGGAGAAGCCATCCAAAAAGGAGAAATGGTAAAAATTGATTACCGTGCCAAATTACTTGACGGAACCGTTTTCGATGGAAATAATTTGATTAAAAAACCAAGTATTCCATTTTTAGTGGGTTGGAATCAGCAAACACCAGGTTGGGATATTGCTATGGAACATCTTCACATTGGTGATGATGTAGATATTTTTATTCCTGCAAAATATGCCCGTGGGGAAGAAGGAATTAAAGGAGTTGTTCCCCCAAATTCAGCCAATATTATTTCCATGCGCATTTTAGGGAAATTTGAACCAACAGTAAAAATAGATGGCATTCAAATATGGAAGTACGACGAATATAAAAAACCAGGAGATTCTATTCAAATGGGAGATGAAGTTTACCTCAACTATTGGGCAAGCGCTGAAAGTACACCACGCTATGATAATAATTACAAGCGAGGCACAACCTTTAAGTTGCAAATGAAAGAAGGCAATGCTGTTCCTGGCTTAATAAAAGCTTTATTGTACGGCCGCGAAGGAGATCGATTAATGATTAAGATTCCTTCAGAATTGGCGTATGGTAAAAAAGGCTTGCTCGATCATGTAAAGCCCAATGAAGATATATTCTACGATGTTCAGATTGCAAGAGTGATTAAGAAAAAATAGGAATATCATCTACTATCTAAAATCTAAAATCTAAAATCAAGAGAGGATTATTTCATGATCCGTTTTTGGGTGATGACATCAATAAAAATTGTTCCCGTACTGCGTACGTACAATAAACCCCTCTATAAAATCCTTGAAATGAAAAATTTCAGACATTTTATAGCAAGAGAGGATTATTTCATGATCCGTTTTTGGGTGATGACATCAATAAAAATTGT
>CAZPDT010000008.1:0-13333 GCA_964585545.1 uncultured Fluviicola sp. | reverse complement strand
TACAATAAACCCCTCTATAAAATCCTTGAAATGAAAAATTTCAGACATTTTATAGAGGGGTTTATTGTTGCCTCCGGCAATAATTTTTATTTGATGTCGGGATGAGAGGATTCGAACCTCCGATCTCTCGCCCCCCAGACGAGCACTTTAACCGGACTAAGCTACATCCCGATAATAGACGGGCAAATATATCATTTTATTTTATTCAAGATGTATTCATCTTGAATAAATTTGTTTTTATGCGCCCAATAAAACCTTAATTATTTTATTCGAGATTTGTTTAGAAAATTTATTTGTTCTCCTAACCTAAAGAATCCATAATAAAATGACTCTGCTGTTATATAAAGTCCTAAACGCAATAAATACATTAACTTATAAAGCTGTTAATCAATTGTTTAGTAAATTTAGATAAAATAAAATTTAAAAAAAATGATTATTTATTAAGCATGTAGTAAATAAATAATTAGTTTTGTCTAAAATAAAACTCTATGGAAGAGTATACATCGTTATCGGATGTAAACAAGTCCGTAAATGTTCATAAAAAAGGTTCCAGATGGAAACGCTTATTTGCTTTTTTTGGACCTGCCTATCTCGTTAGTGTAGGCTATATGGATCCGGGGAACTGGGTAACTGGACTAGAGGGAGGTAGTCGATATGGGTATGCCTTAATTTGGGTAATGCTCATGAGTAATATTGTAGCTATTCTTTTGCAATCGCTCAGTGCACGATTGGGCGTTGTCAGAAGAAAGGATTTAGCACAATGCAGTCGAGAAAAGTACCCTAGATTTGTAAACTTCATCTTGTACATATTGGCTGAAATTGCAATTGCTGCAACTGATTTAGCTGAAGTTTTAGGAATGGCAATTGGTTTACAATTGTTATTCGATATTCCTTTGCTTTGGGGGGTAGTCATCTCTTTTTTTGATACTTTACTATTAATGTGGTTGCAGAAACTAGGTATGCGAAAGGTCGAAGCCTTCATTCTAGGTTTAATTGTTATCATCAGCGGTTGTTTTGTCGTTGAATTGTTTTTTGCTCAACCTGATTTGGGTGGAATTGCACGAGGTTTTATTCCTTCTATGCCTGATTCTACAGCGCTCTATATTTCAATTGGTATCATTGGTGCTACTGTAATGCCTCATAATTTATATTTACATTCTGCACTTGTTCAAACACGAAATATTAAAACGGATGAAAAGTCGATAAGAAAAGCGATAAAATACAATCTTTTGGATTCTACAATAGCGTTAAATATTGCTTTTTTCGTTAATGCGGCAATATTAATCTTAGCAGCTGCTGTGTTTTTTAATTCAGGTATTTCGGGCAGTTTAGAGTTGAAAGATGCTTATGCACTATTAGAACCTCTTTTGGGCTCCAAAATTGCCCCAATTTTATTTGGTATTGCATTAGTGGCAGCAGGACAAAGCTCTACAATTACAGGGACTTTAGCAGGACAAATTGTTATGGAAGGTTACTTAAAATTGAGAATAAGTCCAGTTCTTCGGAGAATTATTACCCGTTTGTTGGCCATTCTTCCCGCAGTCATAATTATTTTGATTTCAGGAGAAGGACAAGTTAATAACTTATTGATATTTAGTCAGGTGTTATTGAGTATGCAGCTTGCTTTTGCAATAATTCCACTGATTCATTTTGTAAGTGAGAAGAAAAAAATGGGTGTTTTTGCATTGAAAAAATGGCTTAAAATAATTTCTTGGTTAATAGTAGTTGTAATTGTTGGACTCAATATAAAATTAGTTTATGAAGAAACCGTCCTTTGGATGAACGATTCTGATAGTTGGTGGATTGACGGATTGATTGTTACAGTTATCATTGGACTTGTGCTGTTATTGTTTTACACCACTATATATCCGTTAACGAAGAAGGGAAAATCTGACACATCTTCTGATATACACAATCCCATAAAGGAACTGCCTCAATTGCCTGCGAAAGCTTTTAAAACGATTGCTTTGGCTGTAGATTTTTCTTCTTCGGATGAGAAAGTATTTCAATATGCACTTAAAATGGCTGAGAAAGATACTCAATTTGTTCTTATTCACATTACTGAAAGTGTACCACCAAAATTAATGGGGGAACTGGCCGAAGATTTTGAAACACGAAAGGATGAGAAGAAGATTAATAAATATTTAGAAATGCTTGTTAATCGCGGCTATAAAGGACGAGCAATAACAGGGTTTCGCCGCCGAAATATTGAAATAGTAAGAATCTGTAAAGAAAGTAAAGCTGATTTATTGATTATGGGAAGTCATGGACACAAAGGTTTTGGTGACTTTATATATGGTGAAACGGTAAATAAAGTAAGACATGAAGTAGACATACCTGTTTTGATTGCACAATAGGGGAGTTTTGTAATACATACATTTTACAAAACGCCCCAATTGCAAAAATATTTCTACAAATGAATTACTTCATCATACGCTGCTGCTGCAGCTTCCATAACAGCTTCAGACATCGTAGGATGTGGATGAACTGTCTTGATAATTTCTTCCCCTGTTGTTTCTAATTTTCTTGCATGCACAAGTTCAGCAATCATTTCAGTTACGTTAAAACCAATCATGTGTCCACCAAGAAGCTCTCCGTACTTTGCATCAAAAATTAATTTAACAAAACCTTCTTTGGCTCCGGCAGCGCTGGCTTTTCCAGACGCAGAAAATGGAAATTTTCCAATTTTTAAATCATAGCCTTCTTCTTTTGCTTGTTCTTCGGTGTAACCTACAGAAGCTATTTCTGGTGTAGCGTAGGTACATCCAGGAATATTGTTGTAATCTATTGGTTGAGGATTTTCTCCTGCAATTTTCTCCACACACACGATGCCTTCGGCACTGGCAACATGAGCTAGGGCTTGTCCTGGGACACAATCTCCAATCGCATAATATCCGGGAATATTGGTCTGATAATAATCATTAACAAGAATTTTACCTTTATCTGTAGCTATTCCAACATCCTCAAGTCCAATACCTTTAATGTTTGCTTCAATTCCAACTGCTGAAAGAACAACATCACATTCTGCATGCTCTTCTCCCTTTTTTGTTTTAATAGTGACCTTGCACTTTCCTGCCTTAACATCGACATTTTCAACAGAAGACTTTGTCATGATTTTAATGCCCTGTTTTTTCAATGTTTTCTCTAATTCTTTGGAAACGTCTTTGTCTTCAACAGGTACAATTCGATCTTGAAACTCAACTACTGTTACATCAGTTCCTAAAGCATTATAAAAATAAGCAAACTCAATTCCAATAGCACCAGAGCCAACAACGACCATCTTTTT
This sequence comes from uncultured Fluviicola sp., assembly GCA_964585545.1. Taxonomy (GTDB): domain Bacteria; phylum Bacteroidota; class Bacteroidia; order Flavobacteriales_D; family Crocinitomicaceae; genus Brumimicrobium. Next base: position 10,047 of record CAZPDT010000008.1, on the reverse strand, counting down.
GGGTTGTTTTTTAAGACTCATGGCTTCACGATATCCAATAATATTTTTACCATCTTGTTTTAGATTCGGCAATTCACGAGAATGTGCTCCTGTAGCAATAACAATCCCTTTAGCAGCACTATACGTCTTCTTTTGATCCTTGTCATCAGTGACTTCAACCTTTTTTCCCGTTAAAAGTTTTCCTGTACCATTGATGACATCAATTTTATTCTTTTTCATCAAAAATTGAACTCCCTTGCTCATACCTTCAGCAACATCACGACTTCTTTTTACGATTCCTCCAAAGTCTGCTTTAACATCTTTTACAGTTATTCCATAATCTTCAGAATGATTTAAATAGTCAAAGACATTGGCACTTTTTAGCAATGCTTTTGTAGGAATACAGCCCCAATTAAGACAAATTCCACCAAGCGACTCCTTTTCAATTATAGCCACCTTTAAACCCAATTGTGAGGCACGTATTGCAGCCACATATCCACCCGGACCACTTCCTAAAACAATAATATCGTAATTCATATCTTTTTGTAATTTTCTATTTTCTCACTGCGAAATTAATGAATTATGTGTTATCTACTACTATTGTTCCTCTATTTTTCATCATCCACCATCTACCATCTAAAATCTACCTTCTAAAATCTCCTTTCTCCCATCTAAAATCATTTTCATTACTTTTGTCCACAACAAATTCAAAAAAAAAAAAAATAATTAAGAATATATGTCTGAAAGCTTTTTCCTTCTAATCTTGTTGGGTTTAGGAGTAGGTACATTAGGAACACTCATTGGTGCAGGTGGTGGTTTTATAATGGTACCTGTGTTAATATTGTTATATCCAGACATGAGTCCTGAACACATCACTGCGATTTCTATGGCGATAGTAGCGATTAATGCAACGATGGGTTCCATCTCCTATATGCGTTCCAAACGGATTGATTATAAAGCAGGAATTATATTTGCAATTGCTACAGTTCCAGGTTCTATTTTAGGTGTCTGGGTAAATCAATATTTCACTAAAGCGGTTTTTAATATCATTTTTGGAATTATTTTAATTGCACTTTCACTGCTCTTATTTTTTAACGGTGGAAAGAAAAAATTAAATCATACAAATACAGATCGTCCAGGTGATTTTCAACAGACATTAACGGATCTTTATGGGGAAGTTCATAGATATTCATACAATTTAAAATTGGGTGTATTTATCAGTTTAATTGTAGGTTTTTTCTCTCCATTGCTTGGCATTGGTGGAGGAATTATTCATGTGCCAGCGATGATAGAGTGGTTGAATTTTCCTGTTCATATTGCCACAGCAACCTCTCACTTTATTTTGGCCATCATGTCTTCGGTGAGTGTTATTGTTCACATCTTTGAAGGGAGTTACAATGATCCTTTTGTCTTAAGAATGATAGGAGCATTGTCTATTGGAGTTACTTTTGGTGCTTTTCTTGGCGCCAATTTATCCAGAAAAGTAAAAGGGAATTTTATTGTAAAAGTCTTGTCTGTTTCTCTCGCTATTGTAGGAATTCGAATTTTATTTACAGTTTTTTAACCTGAAATGGGGAATTTAAACCCACTATAGTCTTTTTATTTTCCTCTATTATTTCTATTTTCGATAAACAATATATTCATTTTAAAATACGTAAGATGCAGAATACCAATGATGAAAAGAATGTTAAATCTCAAATAGAGGGAATGAAAAGATTAATTGAACTTTCTGAAAAAAGCACTACTTTTTCTGCTGGTCGATCTTATATGAATGCTGAACGCACATTGTCAGTATGGATAAGAACTGCACTTGCAGCCATGATTTTTGGAATAGCAATCAACAGATTGGATATTTTATTTTTTAAAATGGGCCTACAGATAAAACATTTAGCCACAATTGAAATCTATACAAAAACAATCGGGTTTGGGTTGGTCTTTTTTTCTCTTTTTATTGCAATTTCCTCTGGAATACGATTTATAGCTTACGTAAAAAACTATAAAAAAGATTATCCTTTGCCCAGACATTATAATCCCTGGTTGCCCACTTCTTATGCCTTTCTAACAGTATTATTTGGTGTTTTTTTATTATTTTTAATGTTTAGCGTTGATAAAATACTATGATTGTAGTACTTTTATAAAAAGTAAAAAAACAGTTTAAGATAAACCAAGATGGGACAACATTCAAATAAATCTACACCTTTACGACCAAAAGGCGAAAGAGTCATTGAGGGACCGATGGTTAAAGCAGATTTGAATAAGTACAAGGCTCAAATAAAAACTGAAAAGACATGGAAAACGAGCGACCACAATTCCATTACTATTTTTAAATCTGAAAACATGCGGATTGTCCTTATAGGCATGCACCAAAATGCTCTTTTAAAAGAACACTCCACCAAAGCAGAGATCAGCATTCAAGTTATTGAAGGAGAAATTACTTTTACTACTGAAGAAAATCATATTAAGTTAACAGCAGGAGAATTGGTAACCCTAAAATCCAAAATACCTCATGAAATCAAAGCAAACAAAGAAAGTGTTTTTTTACTTACCCTGTTCCTGCTCCCAAAATCTACCAACTAAAATCCATAATCTAAAATCTACCATTAACAAACATTTAAGAAACGGTCTGTTTATTTTCATTAATTTTGACTGTTCAAAATTTATACACAAATGAAAAGGATCTTACTTTTTTCTCTGTTATTGGCATTTAATATTGGTTATTCACAGACGCCTAAACATTTTTCATCAACAGCAATTTATGATAAAATTGAGAAACTTAATTTTCTAGGGAGCGTTTTGTATGTCGCAGCTCATCCAGATGATGAAAATACTGCAATGATTTCCTACCTTTCTAACAAAGTACATGCACGTGTAGGATACATGGCATTGACGCGTGGTGATGGAGGTCAAAACCTTATTGGTCCCGAAATAAGAGAACTTTTGGGCGTAATTCGTACAGAGGAGTTACTTGCAGCAAGAAGAATTGACGGCGGACATCAGTTTTTCTCCAGAGCCAATGATTTTGGATATTCTAAAACCCCCGAAGAAACATTTAATTTTTGGGATAAAAAAAAAGTGCTCGGTGATTTGGTATACGTTATTCGAAAGTTTCAACCCGACGTGATTATAAATCGATTTGATCACCGCACCCCTGGTACAACTCATGGACATCATACCGCCTCAGCGATGTTAAGTGTTGAGGCATTTGATATAGCAAACGACAAATCTAAGTACCCAGAACAATTAAAGTCGGTCGATACTTGGCAACCTAAAGCGTTGTTTTTTAATACCAATTGGTGGTTTTTTGGCAGTAAGAAAAAGTTTAAAAGTGTGGATAAATCCAAGTATTTTAAGGTAGATGTAGGCAGTTATTTCCCCATGCGCGGACTTTCTAATACTGAAATATCTGCACTGAGTCGGAGTCAACACAAATCACAAGGCTTTGGAGTAGAAGGCAAGCGGGGAAAAGATGTGAACTACCTCGAGTTGATAAAAGGTGATTTTGATATACATTCTCACTCTTTTTTTAATGGAATTGACACCACTTGGAATAGGGTAGAAGGTGGTACTAAAATAGGTGAAATATTAACTAAAGTGCAAAAGGAGTTTAATTTTGAAAATCCTTCGGCTTCTATTCCAAAGCTGCTTAAAGCATATCAATTGATTCAAAAATTAGAAAATGACCATTGGCGCAAGATTAAACTCAAAGAAATAAAAGAAATATTGCTCGACTGTGCAGGAATGTATTTACAATCGGCAACATCTGAAGAGTTTGCTACAGTAGGCGATAAAATCACTCTAAATATTGAAGCTATAAACCGCTCTAATGCTGATGTAACCCTAAAAAGTGTAAGTATCGTTCCAACAACGACAGGGTATTCTTATGAATTGAATCAACCTTTAAAAAACAATGTTGATTTTAAAACAACTGAAAGCTTTGATTTATTTAAAAATTTAGAACCTACAAGTCCATATTGGTTGCGAAACCCCCATTCTTTGGGTATGTACAAGGTGAACAATCAAGAGTTAATTGGTTTGCCAAAAGCTCCTCCACAGATGCACGTTGTTTTTCATACAACCATAAATGATGTACCAATAGATTTTCAACGTAAATTGGTTTTTAAAACATCAACACCGACACAAGGAGAGGTGGAAAGACCTTTTGCAATTGTTCCTAAAGTTTCAATAGCCATGTTGAATAAAACTTTGATTTTTGCAGATTCCTCTTCTAAAAAAGTTAAAGTTGATATTAAAGCCTACAAAGACAATATATCTGGAACCGTTGCTTTGAGAAATATTGAAGGGTGGAAAATTTCTCCCGAGAAAATCCAGATAGATTTGGATAAAAAAGGCAGTCATAAAACGGTCGAATTCACTGTGACTCCACCTATAAACCAGAGTGAATCCACCTTGTTTCCAGAGTTTTTAGATGGGGAAGGCATGGTGTTTGGCAAAGAATTACACATTATAGATTATCCTCATATAAATGAACAAACAGTGCTGCTTCCTGCAAAAACAAAAGTGATTCATTTTGATATTCAAAAACGTGGAGAAAATATTGGCTACATTATAGGAGCGGGAGATGAAGTGCCCCAAAGTCTTAGAGAAATTGGCTATAAAGTAACCCTTATAAACGCAAAGGATATCACCCTTAAGAAACTTCAACAATTTGATGCTGTGGTGGTTGGAATCCGAGCGTATGATAAAGACAATGGATTAGTGCTAAAACAAAACACTCTTTTTGAATATGTCAAAAAAGGAGGAACGGTAGTCAATCAATACAATACAACACGAGAGTTAAAGACAGATAAGGTGGCACCTTATAAATTAGAACTTTCTCACGATCGGGTAACCGATGAAAACTCGGCGGTGAAGTTTTTAACACCAGAACACCCACTTTTAAACACGCCAAACAAGATTACCCAGAAGGATTTCGAAGGTTGGGTTCAAGAACGTGGACTGTACTTTCCTCGCAAATGGGGTAAGGAATTCACTCCAATTTTAGGCATGCATGACAAAGGAGAAAAGGAATTAAAAGGAAGTCTGTTGGTAGCAAAATATGGAGAAGGATATTTTATTTATACAGGACTGAGTTTTTTTAGAGAATTGCCCGCAGGAGTTGCCGGAGCTTATCGTTTGTTTACCAATTTGCTTTCTTTAGGCAATTAACTCAAGGATTTTATTATTTTTATGAAGATGAAAGAAGACCGTCAAAAATACCATTGGGAAAAGACCTATACTGTTGTTTTGGTCACTAACCTTCTCTATATTATTGCTTTTTATTTTATCATGAATAGTTTAAACTAGTTATATAAATGGAGCTTCTCGATTGGATTGTATTGTTTGGAACTTTGGGATTTATCGTATTGTACGGCTTTTACAAAACTCGTGGAAGCAAAAATGTTAATGATTACCTAAAAGGCGGCAGTTCTGCAAAATGGTGGACGATCGGCTTGTCTGTTATGGCAACTCAAGCCAGTGCAATTACCTTTTTATCTACGCCTGGTCAAGCCTTTAGCAGTGGGATGGGATTCGTACAGTTCTATTTTGGGCTGCCCATCGCAATGGTGATTATTTGTGCTGTTTTTATTCCCATATATCACCGTCTAAAAGTGTATACAGCTTATGAATTTTTAGAAAGACGTTTCAATTCAAGAACAAGAACACTTACTGCAATTTTATTTCTAATACAACGGGGTTTGGCCGCAGGAATTACCATTTTTGCACCCTCTATAATTCTTTCTGCAGTATTGGGTTGGAATCTATTCGTCCTTAACATAGTGATTGGGACATTGGTAATTATTTACACAGTTTCAGGAGGAACAAAAGCAGTAAGCGTTACCCAAAAACAACAAATGGGCATCATATTTATCGGTATGTTTGCAGTGTTTTTTATAATATTGAACCAATTGCCGGAGGGAATTAATTTTTCAAATGCACTTGAAGTTGCAGGAGCAAGTGGCAAAATGGAAATCCTTGATTTTTCTTTTGATTTTGATAACCGCTACACACTATGGAGTGGACTTATAGGAGGAACTTTTCTTGCTTTATCCTACTTTGGAACAGATCAAAGTCAGGTGCAACGTTACCTCTCGGGGAAATCAGTTCGAGAAAGTCAAATGGGGATGATTTTTAACGGTTTGGTAAAAGTACCGATGCAGTTTTTTATTTTATTGGTGGGTGTTTTGGTGTTTGTATTTTATCAATTCAATTCAACACCATTAAATTTTAGTCCTGTTGCACAAAAAACAGCGATGGATTCAGAATATGCAGACCAATACCAATCCTTGCAAAATAAGCTAGATATCAATCAAGAAAAAAGAGGAAAAGCTTCAATTGCATACGTCAATGCTACAAATCCTTCTGAAAGAGAAGCCATAAAATTAAAACTTAAAAGCTACAATCAAGAAGCAACTGAATTGCATAAACAAGGAGATCAAATCATTATGCAGGCCAATGATAAAATTGAAACAAACGATAAAGATTATGTTTTTATACATTTTGTTTTGGAAAATCTTCCCAGAGGATTAATCGGTTTACTGCTGGCTGTTATTTTTTCAGCGGCCATGTCTTCAACAGCTTCTGAACTCAATGCTTTAGCCTCCACAACTGTTGTAGATTTGTACAGGCGCAATCGAAAATCAGCAACTTCAGAAAAATCAGATAAATCTGAAAAACATTATGTCAATGCTTCGAAATGGTTTACTTTAATGTGGGGAATATTGGCCATCACCTTTGCTTGCACCGCAAGTTTATTCGATAATTTGATTCAATTGGTTAACATCATTGGTTCAATATTTTACGGCAATGTGCTGGGTATTTTTCTCCTGGCATTTTTCTTTAAATTCATCAAAGGAAGAGCGGTATTTATTGCTGCAATAATTACTCAAGTTATTGTTATTATAGGTTGGTGGCTAGATTGGATGCCTTATTTATGGCTCAACTTATTTGGTTGTGCACTTGTGATTGGGATTGCTATATTGCTGCAAATTACAGAAGGAAAAAGAAGGTTCCAGAGTGAGAGCACGTCAGTTCGAGTGCCGTAGCGTAGCGAAGGTGTATCGAGAACCGTGCGGTGTTTTGTACTGGGAAGTTAATTTATGCTTGGGATGCTCTCTTGTTCTCGATACAAATTTCTCCACTGCGTTACGAAATTCACCCGAACAGACGAGAGCGATGCAAATTGATTTTATAAAGCTATTGAGTTCAATAAGATAATTATTGTATTTTTGTCATTCATTTAAATTAAAAACAAAGAAATATATGGAAACGATATTGTATTATTGGGACATGGTTAAAGACCTAGCCGTTCACTACGCAGGAAAAGTTATTTTAGCTATTGTTGTTCTTATTATTGGCTGGTGGCTGATTAATAAATTAACTACTGCTATAGCAAAAATGATGGAAAAAAAAGACATAGATATTTCGTTGCGTCCCTTCCTAAAATCGATTACAAAATTCATTCTTCGTTTGTTGTTGATTATTTCTGTCGCAGGAATGGTTGGGATTGAAACCACCAGTTTTATCGCCATATTAGGTGCCGCAGGTTTAGCTATTGGACTAGCGCTTCAGGGAAGTTTGGCTAATTTTGCAGGAGGTGTAATTATTCTCATTTTAAAACCCTTTCGAGCAGGAGATTTCATATCATTTAATGGAACATCAGGAACCGTTAAAGCAATTCATGTGTTTTATACTTACCTTGCTTCTACAGACAATCAAGAATTGGTTATTCCCAATGGTAATTTGGCAAATGCAAATATTACCAATTACAGTACATTTGATACCCGAAGAATGAACATGAAGTTTAAAATTAACTTTGGTGAAGACATTGATAAGGTACGACAGATTCTTGATGAATCCATTTCTAAGGTAGAAGGGTTACAAAAAGAACCAAAACATGAAATATTTATAGAAAATTTAGAAGAAAATTTCATGGTATTTAATGTGAGGGCATGGCTTGCAACAGATAAATACTGGGACGTTGTTAATTCTTTTTCAGAGATTGCCAAAAAACGATTTGATAAAGAAGGTATTGAATTGCCAATAAAAGCAATTAATGTACAGATGAAAGAAAATAAATAATTGATTGTGCTATACAATAAAAGTACGGATGCGATTGATCGTGTTCGTACTTCTTTTTTATATAGTTTGCCCTATAAATAACTGAGTATGAAGTACAGTTTTGATATTGAAAATCCCCACCAACAATACATTCAAATTACTGCTGAAATCGAGGCGGAAGGAAATGAGACAACGCTTTTTGTTCCCGCTTGGCGTCCAGGAAGATATGAATTAGGGGATTTTGCCAAGAACATCAATCATTTCAATATAGTTGATGAGAAAGGAGAACCATTAAGTTATCGAAAATCGAATAAAAATACTTGGTTGGTCCAAACAGAAGATTGTGCTACAATGACGGTTTCCTACACCTATTATGCCCATGAACTTAACGCTGGATCAACTTTTTTGGATGCCCATCAACTTTATGTAAATCCGGTAAACTGCTGTCTTTTTACTGATGCTCAATACAATGCTCCCATTGAAGTGAAATTAAATATCCCCGACAATTGGGAGATAGCCCATTCTTTACCTGTTGAAAATAATTCATTTGTTGCAGAGCATTATGATCAACTTGCAGACAGTCCCTTTATATGTTCTCCTAAATTGCAGCAACGCTCATATCAAGTTGAAGGTGTTACTTTTTATATTTGGTTTAATGGACTGGTAAAACCCAATTGGTCAAAATTATTGAACGATTTTAAAGCCTTCACCAAAAAACAAATTCAAAAATACAAGCAGTTTCCTGTAAATGAATATCATTTTTTATTTCAAATCTTGCCTTACAAGACTTATCATGGGGTAGAGCATTGCAAATCAACGGTCATTACTTTGGGACCGAGTTATGCTGTTTTCGAAGATTTATATACTGAGTTGTTGGGGGTGAGTTCTCATGAACTATACCATACATGGAACGTAAAATCCATTCGTCCTAATGCGTGGATGCCCTACGATTTTAAAAAAGAAAACTATTCTGAATTGGGATATATTGCAGAAGGCATTACGACTTATATGGGAGATCTAATGCTTTATAAAAGTGGTGTTTTTTCTTTAGACCAGTACTTTATTGAAATGAATACACAAATTCAAAAACACAGAGATAATTTCGGTCGACTCAATTATTCAGTAGCAGCATCTTCATTTGATACTTGGTTGGATGGTTATGCTAAAGGTGCACCCAATCGAAAGGTTTCAATTTATACTGAAGGCTGTTTATTGGCATTTATGCTCGATGTTCAAATTTTAAAATCAACTTCCAATAAAAAGAACTTGGACGATGTGATGTGTAGCTTGTACCATAACTTCGGTAAGCAAGGAAAAGGAGTTACCCGAAATGTCTACCAAAAAGCAATTGAAGAGGTTGCAGGTTGTTCTTTTCAAACATTTTTTGACGATTATATCTATGGAACAAAAGATTATTATCCATTATTAGAACGATGTTTTGATGATTTGGGAATTGAATTGCTACAAGAACCTGTTAAGGATAATTTTTCTGCTTTTATAGGTGCAAAAATTTCACTTGAGAACGGAGCGTCTTGTATTGATTCTATTTTCCCTAATAGTGCGTATGACAAGGCTGGAGGACAGTTGGGAGATAAAGTTATTTCAATAAATGGAGTTTCTGTTTCCAATGATGCTTCTCAATGGATTAACTTTTTTAAAGAGGAGCCTATTGAAATATTGATCAATCGAAATGGACGCATCGTTGCTTTGCCTACAATAAAGATAACTTCTAGTTTTTATCAAAGATATTTCTTGAGATTGCTTAAAAATCCCAACCAAGAGCAAATGGATACATTTGACCGTTGGAAAAAATAATTTTCTTTTTTTTTAATACTGTGACAAAATAACCCAACTCCATATTGAAGTACAGTATGGGATTGGATTTGTTAATAGAACAAGATTGTATGTTTCTAAAGGAAGTAGCCAGATCAAGCATTAAAAATAAACAAACTCTAAACAAAAAAAGACCGCCTTCCGACAGTCTTTTTTGTTTTTATAACTTGTTGGAAA
>CAZPDT010000007.1:0-128322 GCA_964585545.1 uncultured Fluviicola sp. | reverse complement strand
GTGCCAGAGAAATAAAAGTTGACCAAGCCAACTGGCCCGATTTTGTCTTCCACAAGGATTACAATTTGATGCCACTCAACGAAGTGAAAAATTTCATTGTAGAAAACGGACACTTGCCCAACGTACCTTCTGCTAGAGAAATAGAAGCAGACGGTGTGAATTTAGGAGAAGCAGCCAAAACTTCCATGGAAAAGATTGAAGAATTGACACTCTATCTGCTTGAAATCAATGAAAAAGTTGAAAATCAAGAAAAAGAACAGCAGGAGCAAGCGGAGACGATTAAATTACAGCAAGAATTACTTCAGCAGCAACAGGAAACGATTCGTTTGCAACAGCAATTGATTGAAGAATTGAAACAACAAACCCCTAAAAAATAAGCGCCATGAAAAAGTTAATGTTAGGATTGCTTTTGCTTGTTTTTATTCAAGGAGAGGCATTGTGTCAAGAAAGGGCATTCCAATCACGAAAGGAGATGAATAAATATATTTTTCAGAATACAAATTTGAGAAAATTAACTAAAGGTTATTTTCTAGATTTCGTACCTAATTTTACTCCTGAATCAAAACTGGAGTTTTTCAAAAAAATGGAAAATAAAGGAAACAACAAAAGTATACTGCTCTCATTTCTCGATATGATTGAGTCAACAGATATCACACAGCAATATGAAATGGATAGTCTTCTTTTCCCAATAATGGATGAATACTATTCTAATTATGGTAGCAATAAACTAAATATACCCTTAATAATAGGCGATATTGATTTTAGCTTTGTAAATGAGAATGCCTTTCATGAAATATTCGAAGAGCATATAGGTGATGAACCCTTTTCAACTATTAAGAAAGATCAGATATTAGACCAAAACGTGACTGTTGCCAGATTGTTTGCCGACACTCTAATTAATAATGATATTCGTATTTATTGGAATGATGATACTTACTTTTCTAATACGGACAGGAGGATTTTAAAAGTAGAAATGTTTGTTGATGGAGAAATAATCTCACTTCCTAAAAATACAGAGATTCCATTAAATAGATTCTATTCAGAAAAAAAACCAGTAAGAGAAATTAAGTTTAAACTTACCTTTTCTGATGAGACATATTTTGAAGATAATACTAAATTACTTTTCATATTTAGCGATAACTTTCGAGTAAATCATACATATTATCCAAGTGACGAAAATCATACCAGAGGTAATGAAAACATTAACCATTATTTATGGGATTACGGTTTTTTTACTATTCGTGGAAATATAGACTCAGATGACCCTGCTATCTCTGTTTCTGAAAATACACTCCCCGATTTAAACATTCAAGTCTATTGGGGTTGCGATCCAGTTAGTGAGGAGGGAGATTCCCATCCTCACATTTTGGATAAACCCTATATAATTGTAAGTGGTTGGGGACCATACACTGATAGATTTCTTATTAATTGGAATCAAGGTTGGCCATCTACTCTTCAAGATTTCTATTGGAGTATAAATCAAAAAGGATTTATAGATTCTCTTGTGGGATCGGGATACGATGTGGTTTTTGCAAAATTTTACCCACCCAATGCAAGCATATTAAAAAATTCAAAACAATTAGAACAATTAATAAATTTGGTGAATGAAGAAAAGTTTTATAACGAATCATATCAGGAGAATGTTATATCTGGCTATAGTGCTGGTTCTATGTGTGTAAGACTTACATTGGAAAGGATGGAAAAGGAAAATCTAGCTAATGCAAACAACCCACACCATCATTGTAAATTATATGTATCTTTTGATGGTGAGCATGGAGGAGCAAATGTGCCCTTAGGTATTCAACATTCTGTTGAATATTTATGGAATTATCATGCTCCTTTTGGAGGTTTTTTTAATTTAAAAGTTTACGGATTGCATTATATCCTTAATGCCCCATTATCTAAAGAGCTTTTACGCTATTTCTACACTGAAACAGGGTCACCTAATAATCCTGGGCAAGGACCCCACTGGTCGAGACAATATTATTATCAACATTATAACTTATATAACCACACCAAAAACACCGATAATCCTGGCTACCCAGCATTTACAAGAAATATATCTATCTCTAATGGAACGAGCGTAAGAAAAAGCACTAGCCCACCACATACATTTTATCCATACAATTCACTTGAAGGTCGGTTAATCTTTAAGAATGATCAAAATTCTTTATTTAAGAAAGAGAAAACAGAAGTCTACTTATCTGGGACACCTTCAGGTTTAGTTTTTAAAAACGAGAAAAAACCGTGGTTTCACAGTTGGGAAATAAGGATGGAAAAAGTTACCAAGAACCCTTATCTATTAGATAATGCACCTGGCGGAACTACCTTTTTAGCTGATCCTAATGGTTGTGATGACCCAAACATTATGTATCAGGTACTAAATCGAATGGAAAAGAAAACAGGAGGGAGTAAAATAATCGCTTACAATGCTATGTATTCTTTTACACCAACTGTTCTTACGCATGATATTAGAAATTTCCCTACTTCTTATTCTTCTAATTATAACGGAATCCCTTTAAATTATGACATGAAAGCAGAAGGATTGATGTATACTTCTATAGATGATGTTGGAAATACTGGGTTGGCATCTCACTTTTATGGCTATCCCCATCTTGCTCACCCCAACGATCATTACTCTGAATATACTCCATTCGATGCAGTTTTTGCTTGGGATCAGGAAAACACAGTTCACATCCAAAGTGGACGTGCACAATGGAATAATAATGAAAATCATGGCAGCAGCTGTTCAAATAATAAAAATCATCAAAGATGGGAGCAGCAAGACGCACCTATAGTAAGAACAAAAATACGTAGTTTTATTTTGGGTGAGGCCGATGTTTATAATGCTTACATCCAAAATAGGAAATATGGATGGAATGCTAACCCCAACTATGTTTATAAAGCGGATATTGTTTCAAAATATAACATTTTTGCTGGAGATAGTGTTACGCAACGTACTGATTTCAGACCGGTGACTATTGACAATAATGGGGAGATACGTTTTATAGCTTGTCATTCTATAACTCTAAAACCTGGCTTTCATGCAAAGATTGGTTCGGAATTTCATGCCAAAATTGATCAGGATCAGTGTAGGTATTGCGGTGCATCCGATTTGCCAACCCATCCAACAACCCCCAATTATTTTAGTGGTTATGTAGCGGAAAGTAATGCAAGCCAAGTTAATAAAAAGGTGGGGGATTTAAACATAGTACTTTACCCTAATCCCTCTAATGGACAGGTACATTTGAAGATTGAAGAAGATATTGATTATTTTACCTATTGCATTTATGATCTGAATGGACGGTTGATAAATGAATATCATACTAAAGGAAACATAGTAGAATTTAAATTACCCAAAGGATTCTATATTATTAAAATAAAAACAGAAAACCAATGGACAAGCAAAAAATTAATTATCTATTAATACTACTGTTTTGTATGTTTTTACTGAACAGTTGTAAGAAGTATTCCAATGAATATACCGAAGTGGAATTTGTTATTGTTAATCCTGCAAATGACAAACCCTTTGAGGGTATTCCTGTACAGATTTCTTTAAGCAAAGCCACTAATAAAGGAATAAAAGATGGCGGAGAATTTTACAACGGAGTGACAGATGCAAATGGACGTGTGTCTTTTAAATTTAAAGCACGAGAAGGAGGAGATTTTTGGTATGTTCCTTCGGCAGATTTTTCTTCTTTAGGGCCACCTCAAAATTATGAAATCATTGTACGCCCCGTTCCTGGAGCCTTAACGATTAAAAAAGATCAGTATAATGAAATGCGGTATGAGATTACTTATTTTGCGTATTTAAGAGAGAAATATATTAATTCAAATTGTGAAGGATCAACAGACACACTCTTTCTTGACTTTTATCCGAGTATAGAATATGGTTCTCTAAGTAATATACGACATATAGAATGGGCTGGTTGCGGTCTTCTTGAGACAGAAGGAGGTATAGATGAAAGCCCAGATGGATACTTCAGAGTATTTACAGGTAAAAATAAATACGAATGGGAAGTTCATCGACCAAGTGGAATAACATATGGATCAGATTCAATCTATTTAGAAAAAGGAGAAATGGGTACGATAGAGATTGATTATTAGGATTCTACAAATAAAAACAGAAAACCAATGGACAAGCAAAAAATTAATTATCTATTAATACTACTGTTTTGTATGTTTTTACTGAACAGTTGTAAGAAGTATTCCAATGAATATACCGAAGTGGAATTTGTTATTGTTAATCCTGCAAATGACAAACCCTTTGAGGGTATTCCTGTACAGATTTCTTTAAGCAAAGCCACTAATAAAGGAATAAAAGATGGCGGAGAATTTTACAACGGAGTGACAGATGCAAATGGACGTGTGTCTTTTAAATTTAAAGCACGAGAAGGAGGAGATTTTTGGTATGTTCCTTCGGCAGATTTTTCTTCTTTAGGGCCACCTCAAAATTATGAAATCATTGTACGCCCCGTTCCTGGAGCCTTAACGATTAAAAAAGATCAGTATAATGAAATGCGGTATGAGATTACTTATTTTGCGTATTTGAATTATAAATATAAAAATATTAATTGTGAAGGAAGTACAGATACATTAGTTTACCATTCGTGGTATGTCAATTTACCTAGTGGTTATGGCTGTTGTTCAGAAGATTTTGAAGATACAAGAACAGGTTGCTTAGATTTGTTTTTAACCCCTCCTGATGACGGGTATGGCAATGTTTATATGGGATGGCACAAAGTAAAATGGGAAGTGAGACGTCCAAGTGGTGTTACTTATGGATCTGATTCTGTTCATTTAGATAAAGGGGAGACAGGCACGTTAGAGATAATTTATTAATATTTTGCTACTTAAAATCAATGAAAATGGACAAGCAAAAAATTAATTATCTATTAATACTACTGTTTTGTATGTTTTTTCTGAACAGTTGTAAGAAGTATTCCAATGAATATACCGAAGTGGAATTTGTTATTGTTAATCCTGCAAATGACAAACCCTTTGAGGGTATTCCTGTACAGATTTCTTTAAGCAAAGCCACTAATAAAGGAGTAAAAGATGGCGAAGAATTTCACAACGGAGTGACAGATGCAAATGGTCGTGCAGCATTCAAATTTAAAGCACGAAAAGGTGTAAATTATTGGTACACCCCTTCGGCAGATTTTTCTTCTTTAGGGTCTCCAAATAATTATGAGTTCTTTATACGCCCTATTCCGGGAGCCTATACGATTAAAAAAAATCAGTACAATGAAATGCGGTATGAAATTACTTATTATGCGTATTTAAGAGAGAAAATAAAGAATGTAAATTGTGAAGGTGCTTCAGACACATTGAAATGGGAAGGTAAATATATAGAATTGAATTATGGTTCTAAAGCCTATGATAACCACACAACTGTAACAGGTTGTTATGAATATGAAACAACCAGTATTGATGGTAATCCTGAAGGATATATGAAAGTATTTATGGGAACTCATGTTTATAACTATGAAGTTGTTAGACCTAGTGGAGTTGATTTTGGAGCAGATACTTTACATTTGGGAAAGGGAGAGTTTGGTAGGCTTCAATTAGATTCTAATTAAAGTCCACATTAAAACACAAAACCAATGGACAAGCAAAAAATTCATTATGTAACATCGCTATTTTTATTGTTATTCTTGAGCTTTAATATTTACGCTCAAGATACTATAAAAAAAGATAGAATTGTGCAAGGTTTCCGTTTTGCAATGGGTTCCTATTTTGAGGGTCAGCATCAATCTTTAGGAATGTCTCCAGGGATTGAATATCATGTTTTATTTCCCAATAGATTTATTATCGGAGGAAGTGTTTTTGCCGATATTTCTTTTAAGACCACGCATCATCTAGCAGATGACTATTCCCTTTATCAACCTTCAAAAACAAATCAGGAATATACAGAAAAGACTTTTAGTTTTGGAACTCAAGTACATTTGGGTGTTTGTATTGTACGACAAAAAAAATGGCGAGTAAATTTGATTTTTCCCCAAGGAATATATTATCAGACCCATTATTCTACTAGGCAATGGATCGAATTAGGTGAACAAAAGAAAGATAAGGGTAAGAAAGATAAGTTAGCTTTTATTTTTTTAAGTGGACTCAAATTAGACACTGAATATAAAGTGAATAGAAATGTTTTAGGGTTATCTTTAATGGTTGAACCAAATTTTGCATTAATAAATATTTTTAGTAATTGGTTTTATCCAGTTTATAGAGCGCAATTATATTATCAAATTGATTGGTGATCAGTATTTAAATGGGAGATTCATATTCAATTCACATTTATAATTTAAGCGGTAATTTAGTGGGAACAAAAGAAAATCTTTACACGGCACGCTATCGTTTTCAAAACACTTTAGTAAAAGGAACGTACATCGTTCGTGTTAGCACAAAAGATAGAAATGTTTATTCTAAAAAACCAGGTTCAATTCCTATCTATGTCTCCTTGTGCTCCCCAAATCTATTGCCATTTTATCTTTCATCACAAGAGCCTATGAATACAGCTTGCAAGTTCAATGCGCTGTAATAAGTTTATCGAATTGAAGTTTATAATTCTATCTAATGAATTAGATACTTACTTCACAATTAGCCGATTACACATTGTCACCTTTTTATTCAGTCCTGTTTGTTTTTTTTGTCTTCATGAGCATACTGGAAAGAAGCGCTGTAGGTGCGACATCTCATTAACCCTGAATAAACGCAACGCAGTAAAGTGCTATTCAGGGTGAGTATCGAAGGCAGAAACCTTTTTGGCGTGTATTTTTGCCCAAAAATCATGACAAAATATTCCTTTGAGTATGCTAAGCGTAAAAGTTAGCCACTTTATGTTACAAAGAACGCTTGTCTTGGAATTCAGGTTAAATTAAATACGGGCTGTTTTATACCACAAAAGTCTGCTGCTTTGGAATACAAGTGATCTCATTTTGTAGCACAAATTATAAAATAACAGCTAAATACACTTTAATAAGTTGTAATTTTCAAACAAAAGTATATATTTGTAGATAGCTAAGTCTAAACCATATTATATTACATGCCTTTGAATTCAATTTATACACTCTTTAAGCAGTTAGAGCATGAGCAGTCGATGCTTTCTTTTAAAGGTGTTGTAACTAAAGAATTGCTTGCAACAGTCTTGGAGATAGTTGAGGTAAAACTTAGGGAATCCGAAGACTCTCCATCAAAAAGAAAGAAGGTGTACAATGTATTGGTAGAATGCTTACAAAATTTGTATCACCACAATGAGAAAGATTTGATTGATACAGATGCATTATCTCTTCAATCGGCAATATTTCTTGTCTCAAAGGACAAGGATGTTTATGAGATAAAAACAGGCAACTATGTTAGAAAAGATGAAGTTGCTGCAATTGAGGAAAAGATTAATGAAATAAATCTGCTCAATAAGGAAGAGTTAAGAGCAATGTACCGAGAAATCTTAAAAAATGGGGAGTTATCCCAAAAAGGTACTGCAGGATTAGGATTAATAGATATCGCCAGAAAGTCTGGAAATAAGTTAAAATATCAGTTTATAAATGTAGATAAAGAATACAGTTTCTTTTGTTTAAATGTTATAATAAATTAAAAACAATATGGAAAATATCAATTTAGAAGGAACCCCAAAAACGCCCTCCGTTGTCTTTAATGCAGAAGAAGGTAAAATAGAACTTAAGGGAAGATCAATCCCAGAAAATTCTGTGGAGTTTTACAACCCCCTTAATGAATGGATTAAAAATTATAGCAACAGCCCAAAAGAAGTTACAATCTTTGAAGTAAAACTCGAATATTTCAATACCTCATCATCCAAATGCATCCTTGACTTGTTTAAAATCTTGGAAAGAATCAATGGAAAAAATACAGAAGTCAGGGTGAATTGGTATTTCGAAGAAGATGACGAAGATATGGAAGAAGCTGGAGAAGACTACCAAGCGATTATACAGCTTCCCTTTAAAATGATTGAAATCGAAGAAATATAATGCGTGATTAAAGTTGGAGTAACTGGAGGGATAGGAGCTGGAAAGTCGTTTGTTTGCAGCATTTTAGAACAATGGGGATATCCTGTATTTAATTCAGATACGAAAGCGAAAGAAATAATGGTGAGCAGCCCCAAAGTGATTCGAAAAGTGAAAAAACATTTTGGGGAGAATGCCTACAACAACAATCAAATCAATCGGGAATATTTAGCCGATCAGATCTTTAATCATCCTGTTTTAAAAGATAAACTTAATAGCATTGTGCATCCTGAAGTAATCAAGTCATTCGATAGGTTTTGTACTCAAACCGCACACCAGTCGCTTTGCGATAAAATGCAAAATATTGTTTTTAATGAGGCTGCAATACTCTTTGAAACAGGACGGTACAAAGACTTTGACTTTACTGTTTTGGTCACTGCACCAGAAGAAATAAGGCTACAACGGATCCTCAAGCGCGACAAAACATCAATTGAAAAAATAAAAGCAAGAATGAACAATCAATGGAGTGATGATAAAAAAAGACCGTTGGCCTCCTTTGAAGTGAACAATGATGGAAAAAGTGATGTCGCTCCACAGCTCACCCGCATACTCAAACAGATATCCTCTATAGGCTAACCCCGAATTATTCATACATTTTCTATTCCAAGACAGTAGAACTCTGTAACCAAAAATGGTCAATTTTAAGTATGACAAACACAGGAAAATACAACTGACTAAAATATTTTTTATCATCTGAAATCCTGAAATTGATCGAAATCATCGTTTTCATCATTTTCCTCATCCTCAAATTGTCTGGTGGCACTTCTTCCTGTTAGTACAGCTATAAACCCTGCTATAATCTTAAAAATCACAGAAAGCATAAAGAAGAATCCAATAATTTTAAAAATAAAACCAAAGACAGGCGCATCCATAATCCCTAAAATATTCTCCAAAAACCAATTTGAAATTGTATTGGACGCCAGATCAGGTTTAAAATAGAAGCCCGAGAATAAGCCCATAGCTAAAACCACAACCAAAGCTTCATAACGGAGATCAAACTTGGGTTTCATTCTTTCCAAAATATCATTTATCCCTGGAATATTGGCTTGGCCTCGAACGGAAAAAAAAGATTGGCGCTGTTGTCTTTTTTGTATTTTACCGACAAAATAAATCAGCA
Organism: uncultured Fluviicola sp.; assembly: GCA_964585545.1. Classification (GTDB taxonomy): domain Bacteria; phylum Bacteroidota; class Bacteroidia; order Flavobacteriales_D; family Crocinitomicaceae; genus Brumimicrobium. Next base: position 119,184 of record CAZPDT010000007.1, on the reverse strand, counting down.
AAACTAATCCTGTTAAGAGTATAGAATCGAGTTCAATTTGATCAGCATTTTGTTGTAGAGAAAACAAAAACAACACATCTGTTAGAAAGGTATATCGAACAGCCTTAACAAGGTAAATTTCAAGAAGCTGCTTTTGTCCTCCTCCCCGTAAAACATTTAATCCTAACTTAATGAGCCACCATAAAAAATTATAGACGGCCAAAATAACTCCTATTTTAAAAATATAATTCAGTACCTCCACACTGCAAATTTGTAAAAATTAATTCTTTATAGGGCAAAGAATACAAAAAATCCCACATACTTTCTATCTTTGTCATGAAATTTTAAATTCAAAATGATGAAGAAATTAAGCGTTCTGTTTTTATTTATTTTTATTTGTAGTTTTTCTCGTTCCGATGAAGGGATGTTGATTCCATCACTACTCAGTGCTTTTGAATCTGACATGCAGTCGAAAGGAATGAAATTAAGCGCAGAAGACATTTACAATGTCAACCAAGCCAGTATTAAAGATGCTATTTTTCATTTTGGTGGTGGATGCACCTCTTCAGTGATTTCAAATGAAGGTTTACTAATCACCAACTATCATTGCGGATATTCTCAAATTTATTCCCATTCTACATTAGATAACAATATTGCAAACAATGGTTTTTGGGCAAAAAGCCATAAAGAGGAATTGCCCAATTCCGGATTAACTGCCACGAGAATGGTCGCCATTGAAGATGTTACAAGACAAGTTCTTGAAGGAACACAAGGCATGAGCAATGAGGAAATGCAACAGCAAATCATGATCAATATTGCCCGTATTAAGGCGGAAGCTACGGAAAACTCTCGATTTGATGCAGAAATTAAACCTTTTGATTTTGGAAACAGCTACTTCCTATTAATCAAAGAAACTTTTCGGGATATTCGATTAGTTGGCGCCCCACCAAAAACCGTTGGTAAGTTTGGTGGAGATACAGACAATTGGATGTGGCCACGTCATACAGGAGATTTTGCTCTGTTTAGAATCTATTCTAATACATCAAACCAACCTGCCGACTATAGTACAGACAATGTTCCGTATACACCCATCCATTTTTTACCTGTTTCTATAAAACCACATACAAAAGACGAATTTGCAATGGTGTTTGGTTTTCCAGGAAGAACTTACCAGCACACAATTAGTACAGAATTGGATTTTATCATTAATAAATTGCGTTCTGCACAAATCCAAATGAGAGAACTTTCATTATCGGTTATTGATCCAGCAATTAAAAAATCTGAAAAAACAGAGTTAAATTATGCATCAAAGCAATCTCGCATTGCCAATGCATATAAAAAATGGAAAGGTCAGGTTATCGGATTAAAAGAGGTTGAGGCTGTCAACCAAAAAATAACGTATGAAGACAACTTCATAGCAACTGCTCGAAAGCGACCCGTTTGGGCCAATACTTATGGAAACAGTGTTAGTGCGTTGCGCAAACTGTCATCAACCTATAATTCTGTTGAATTCACCTACAAAATGTTTATTGAGTACAATTACGTTGGTGCCGAAGTATTTAAGCGTGCACGTTCTATAAATAAACTTATGGAACTCTACAATCAGGGCAAAAAGGAGGAGTTGAAAGAGGTACTTGCGAAACAAAAAAAGAGTATGGACAATTTTTACGATAAATACAATAAAGCGATTGACAAAGAGGTTTTTAAACTCCAAAGTAAATACTATAAAAGTTTAATTGATTCATCCTATTTGCCCTCCGCATTGCAAAAGCAAAAAATTGAGAACCTAACAAATACCATTTATGAAAAATCATTCTTGGTTGAAAGAGAAGAGTACAGAAAAGTACTCAATTCATTTGAGAAATATGCCAAAAAGAAAATCGATAAAGATCCTGGTTTCGAACTCTACAAAGAATTGGACTATATTTTCAACCATAAACTACTCGAACAACTTCGGACCTACTATGGAATGAAAAAACAATTGATGAAACAGTATGTAAAAGGTCAAACCAAAATGTTTCCCGACCAAAAACATTGGTTCAATGCAAACGGCACCCTGCGTCTTTCTTATGGGAATATAGGGGGCGTAGAACCTCGTGATGGTATAAAGTACACCTCTCATACCACCCTAAAAGGAGTAATTGAAAAGTACAATACCGGAGAAGATGAATATACAATTCCTTCAAGAATTTTAAAATTATACAATGAAAAAGATTACGGTGAATATACCCAAGATGGTGAACTGCCTGTTTGTTTTTTAAGCAACAATCACACAACCGGAGGGAATTCGGGTTCGCCTGTTTTGAATGGAGAAGGCTATTTTATTGGACTAAACTTCGACAGAACATGGGAAAGCACCATGAGTGATTTTGTATTCGATGGATCACGCTGTAGAAATATATCTGTTGATGCCCGTTATATTCTGTGGCTAATTGATAAGTTTGGAGAAGCAAAATATCTGGTTGATGAGATGACATTGGTTCGATAGGAACAATAATTCAAATAATTTAAAGTTAATAGAAATAAATATTTTTAAGATGAAACGAAGTACTTCTGAAGAAAGCACCAATGACCTATTAAGATTTATCTATAAGAATAGAAAAGTACTCATCATAACTGGCTTTATCGCTGGGGTGGTATCAATTGTCATCTCTTTACTGCTTCCTGTTTTGTATGAATCGAATGCAATTGTTTACCCAACAGAAACGAGTACTGTCTCTTTTAATTCAGATCGAAATGCAAAATCGGGTTCTATGGATTTTGGAGACGAAGAGAAAGCGGAACATTTGATTCAAATATTGAAATCTTCTCCTATGCGCAACAAAATTATTAACAAATTTAAACTGGCAGAGGTTTATGATATTGACCCCGAAGGCGAAAAGTTCCATTATAAATTGAAACAGGCGTATGATTCCCATATTAATTTTAACAGAACTCGTTATGGTTCAGTTAACATTTCTGTATTGGATAAAGATCCTGAATTGGCCGCAAAAATTGCCAATAAAATTGTTGTACTCATCGATACGTTAAAAAGTAAACTCATTCAAGATCGAACGGTTCCAGCATTTAAAATCAACATAAGAAAACTCAACCAACTGTATGATGAACAAGAAAAAATAAACAATGAATTGGATAGCCTTTCAAAATTAGGTGTTGTTACTGATGAATCAAGAACTGAATTGTATAAAGCTTACGTTAATGCTAAGAAACCAAGTGATAAAAAATACTTTAAAAACCAAATTGAAGTAAATCTAAAATACGGCTCCCGTTACGATGCTCTTTCTTACTTGAGAAAACAGAAAATAGATAAAATAGCAGATCAAGAAAGCTCTTACGAACAGGCTGAATCCGATGCTACACAGGTTCTTCCTCAAAAGTTTGTAGTTGAATCCGCATCGGCATCAGATAAAAAAGCAAAGCCAAAGAGAGCCATTATTGTTATTGTATTTACATTTTCAGCATTGCTTTTGATGTTTATAATCCTCCTAATTAGAGACAAGATTCGCGCCATAAAACTAACTGAATAAATGGTTGAGTTACTCAAAAAAAATTATATTTTATTGGGGTTTATTTTGCTTTTTATAGGAGCGAACTCATACTTCATCTACAATGATAATTATCTTTTAAATGTCTTGCCTATTGTCTTAATTATTGCCTATACTATAATCTTCCATCTAAAAACCGCCTTTTTAATTACGGTATTCTTAACCCCACTCTCAATCAATATCGAAGAGTTCACTACCCAACAAATTGGATTGTTCCTTCCTACTGAACCTATTTTATTTGGAATGATGTTATTGATTATTCTTACTGAAATTAAGCGTCCTGTAATTGATAAAAAGTTTTGGAAACATCCCATTACTATATCGTTATTCGCCTACTTGATTTGGATGTTTATAACTTCAATAACCAGCACACATGTATTGGTGTCTTTTAAGTTTTTATTGATGAAGTTGTGGTATATCATTCCCCTACTCACCATAGGATTTATCGTTTTTTCAAAGAGAAGTAATATTGCTAAATTTTTATGGGGTTATTCTGTTGGTATGACAATCGTTATTCTTTATACACTGATCCATCATGCAGGGTATAATTTTGGAGAGCAGGAAGGGCATTGGGTGATGTTTCCATTTTTTAAAGACCATACTATTTACGGAGCTGCGGTTGCAATAAATACATTTTTTGTGATTGGACTTCTCTTCTATAAAAAACACGGTATTGCCGTTCAAACTTTTCTCTTAATTATGATGACAGTAACGCTTATTGGACTCTATTTTAGTTATACACGCGGCGCATGGTTAAGTGTTGCCTTTGCTGTATGTGTTTGGCTGTGCATAAAATACAAGGTGAAATTTAAGTATTTACTTACAATTGGACTCATCTTGACCACTATTGTTCTTGTTTCTTGGCATAAAATTGAAAATGAATTGGCCAAAAATAAAACAGAACATACAGCAACTACTTTTAAAGGCCAATTGCAGTCCACAACAAATATTTCATCAGACGCCAGCAACTTAGAACGTATCAATCGGTGGACTGCAGCAATCAATATGTTTAAAGAACGTCCATTTTTTGGGTTTGGTCCTGCAACTTATGCTTTTGAATATGCGCCATATCAAGACCCCGAAAATTTAACGGTTATCTCTACAAATTTTGGCGATTTAGGCAATGCACATTCCGAATACCTCGGTCCATTATCCGAAATGGGCATACTGGGCTTTTTGACTGTCCTTGCCTTTGTTGCAGCATTGTTCTACTCGGGAATTACCTTATTGCTCAATATTCAACGCTATACGCCAGAAGACACTCAGTTGTATGTGCTTATCTTGTGTATTGTTCTGGCAATGAGCACGTATTTTTTCCATGGGATTCTCAACAATTATTTGGATACAGATAAAGGTTCTGTTCCAGTTTATGGTGCCGCTGCCATCTTTATTGCTCAACAGATTCGTCTTCAGAAAAAAATAAAAAAACAAAAAGAGGAGCAAAATATATAAGAGCGAGAAGTTTTAGATGCATTTTTCTTCTCTATTCAGTCAACGCTGAATCAATCGAAACATTTCCAGACAAGATTTTATGTACAGGACATTTATTGGCAATCACCAACATTCTTTCTTTTTGCTGTTCATCAAGGTCACCCTTCAGTTGTATTGTTCTCTGAATAGTCGGTAAATCTCCTGGCTTTTCCCCCTTAGTCAGTTCAATAGAAGTGTGTACCTCATGCAAGGCCCATTCTTTCCTTTGGGCATACATCTTTAATGTTGCAGAAGTACATGAGGCCAAAGCTGCAATAATCAACTCATCAGGAGACATGCCTTTATTTTGTCCACCGATATCTTTGGGTTCGTCACTCAGAATTGTATGACCTGAATTTGAAGTAATTTCTGTAGCGTAATTGTTTTCCCTTGTCCTTGATTCAATTTTTACCATGGCTTTTTAATGTGCGTTATTTCTGTTCCTAAAAATTAAAAGTACAATTTATTTTGTCCAACTTCAAATGAATTACAGAAGCAGCTGGTATTTACGGACAATATGTGCCAAATTTCCATAAAGGTATGTTTTTTGTAAAACAAACAATATCTTTAAAATTCAAAATTATTCTTACTTTTAATCAATGAAATTTATTCTGACATCTATAGTGCTCTTTTCTACTGTTCTGAGTTTTTCACAAATTGTTTTTGACAAAACTGAATACGATTTTGGAGAACTGAATGGGAACGACCCGAGATATGTTGACATCTACCTTAAAAATAAAACTGGTGATGATGCCTTCATTCTCAGTGTAAAAAAGCCTAGAGATGTGGTTTATATTCAAAAATCTGCTTTTATTGCAGCCGATAGTACAACTGTGATTCGCTTTCATATCGATAAAAGAACTACAGGAAGGTTTTCTTATACTATTCCCGTATTTACAAGTGATAAAAATGACCCCACAAATGTTGTTTTAAAAGGCAGAATTAAATCTTTACCCGAAAGAGAAAATTATTTGACAGCCTGCCCTAGCTTTGGTCAAGCACCAGCAACAGGAAACCGTATGGACTTTGCTTTAACAGTTGAAACCATCGACAAGGCTACAGGGGAACATTTGGGGAAAACAAAAGTGGCTATTCTTCAAAACGGTAGTGTTTTAGGAAGATGGCCAACAAATTCTAAAGGGCGAATGAAAATTAAAATTCCTTTGGGGATTTCTTATTTCTATGGTACTCATCCCGGTTATTTCCCTGCCGAAAAGGGAATGTACGTAAACTTTAAAAGGAATCATGTTGTATTAGCATTGACAAAAAAACCCGTTGAAGAGTTTGAAACTGTATCTGAAGATTTATCTCAAAATGAACCAAAAGAGGCTGAACCAGAAAAACTTGAAGAGCTACCCGAGGAAATTCAAAAAGAGCTACCCGATGTTTCTTCGGCAATAGAAGAGCGGGTAATTGAAATAGATGTGGACAAGCCTTCAAATCTTGACATCAATGATATTATTGTTAAAGCAGAACCCGTCCTAGAGGATGCAACTGAGGAAGTTGAAGCGGTTGACGCCCTCCCTCCTGCTTTCACTGCATTGGATAAAAACAATTTTGATGCTGATTATTTCAAACCCATTAATGTTGTTTTTGTAATCGACGTTTCGGGCTCGATGCGTCAAGAAGGTCGATTAGAACTGTTAAAGTATGCCTTAGAGCAACTCGTCAACATGTTGCGTCCTGAAGATAAAATAGGTCTGGTGGCTTATGCCAGTGATGCTTTTGTTTTAATGGAATCAACTACAGGAGACCAGAAGAAAGAAATCATTAATCGTGTTAAGAAATTAAAGGCTTCAGGATATACCGATGGTGGTGCAGGGATAAAACTCGGTTATAAGAACGTTCGGAAAAACGAAATTCCTGGCGGACAAAATCATCTCATTGTTGTAACCGATGGGGCTTTTAATCGAAATTCGGGAAACTATAAAAAAATCATTGAAAAAAACCTACAAAAACAAAATACAACGATGAGTGTTGTCGGAATAAAAAGCAATAAAAAAGCAGAAGATAATATGCGTGAAGCCGCAATTTTAGGTGAAGGACGGTTTATTTTAATCGAAAATTTAATGGACGCACAAAGCAAACTGAAAGAAGAGATTCGGTTGTCTTCTTTTAAGTATTAATGTTCTATTCTTCTATTGTTAGAAATTGGATTTACACCCTATAATTCGTTGGGAACAACTAATTTTCATCCTGATTAAATCAGACTATTTACGTTTTAACTCCTCTAAAGTCATCTTGGCTATAAGAAAATTATAAGCCGCTTTTAAATATTCTGTTTTTGCCTGTTTATACGCATAATCTACCTTGATCAAATCTCCTGAAAGTAGACGTCCTTCCGAAAACTGATCGACTGCTGCTTTCCAGTTTTCACTAGCCAATTGCATACTTTTTTTCTTTTGGTTCATATTGTTTTCTTGAAAATCTGCCTCTTGCTTTGCTTTTGTAATTTCCAACAGAATTTGATTTTGCTGAACACGATAATTAACCTCGTCTAATTTCCTTTGCAATTGTAACTCATCGATTTTCTTTACTCTATTTAGCCCCTGAGTAAGAGGAATCAATACTTTCAAACCCACAAAACTGTTTCCATACCAGTTTTTATTGTCAAAATAACGAAAATCATTATCATAATAATTGGTGCCTAAGTATCCATTTAAAGAAACAGTAGGTAAAAATCCCTTCTTGGCATTCTGCAACTGAATTTCTGTAAGTTCCTTCTGTTGCCTTCGTTTTTCTAGAGAAAGACTTTCTTGATTACCGCCATTTTCATCTTCATAAATTAGCAATAGATTTGAAATACTGTCTGTAAGAGAAAAAGTGTTTTCTTTTGAAGGGTCAAACCCCATATCTACCAACAAATCCAATTTAGAGGAGGAAAGAATTTTTCTGGCTTCTGCACAATTACTTATCGCTTCATTTTTATTGGCTTGAGCTTGATTCAAGTCTGTTATTTTTTTTCTTCCCGCATCGTACTGCTCACGTGTCATTTTAAGAAGTTTAGTTTTACTTATGGTATCCGCAACGGCCAACTCCAACTGTTCTTTTGCGATAATACATGCTGCATAGTCCTTTCCTACTTTAAATTTCAAGTTGTTCTTTTCAATTTCTTGATCAATACTGCTCAGCTTCATTTGTTGCTGAGTTGCTTTTACTTGTCCATTCTTTTGAGGGTTAAACAAGTCATATTCTAAATTTATACCTGCATTACTGCTCCAGTTAGTAGCAAACTTTAAAGGCATCAATTCGCCCTCTTTCGCGTTGGGGTTAAACGCTTTGGCAGGGACAGGTGTTGTGGGAATAATTAAATTCCTTTTTAATCCATAATCGGCATAAATATTAGGTATTCGTTCCCATTTTGCTGCTTCTACTTTCTTGCTGTCTATCTTAGACTTTAATTGTTGTACTTCAAGACTGGGGTTGTTTTCAAAAGCAATCTGTTGAGCTTTCTTTAAAGACAATTTCTTTGGCACTTCTTTTGAATCTTGACCAAAAATTGGTACACACCAAAAAGACATAAGCAAGCATAAAAAGATGATTTTTGTTTTCATAATATTTCTTATTTAAAAACTGAAGCTGGTTCTAACTTATTAATTTTCCGAATGGCAAAAAGAGATCCACCGACAGATATAAAGAGCGTTACAAAGCCCAAAAAAGCAATCAACAGCGGAGAAAGTTCAATAATTAATCCTGCATTGTAAACACCTTGTTTAAATATGAACAACAAAATTAAGGCGATCACGAATCCAACCAAGGCGAACAGTAAAGCTTGTGTTAATATTAACTTTCTTACATAGCCATTTGTTGCTCCAATCGCTTTATAAGTTCCATAGTCTTTTAATCGGTCTAAAACTGCTGAATAAAGTGTCAATCCGATGATAAAAAAACCCGTTATAATGGCAAATATCACCAATGTTCCAAAGCTCAATCCCATATTTGTTGTACTTAACAAATGCTTAATGGTAGAATCTTTTAAATCTCCAGTTTTCCACGCTTTTACCCCATAAAACGTATCGTTAATCTGATCGGCAACCTGCTGAACGTCAATACCCGACTTAACCTTTACAGAAACAATACTCACCTTATTGCGTGGGAAGTTACCATAGAACCGAGCATTGCTTAGGTTGGTGTACATATAATTTCCCCCAAATGCTTGAATATTCTTGGTTTCTACCTTAATAATAGAAGCTTTTCCATTCACTTCTATTGAAGTACCCACTTTTAAAGGTTCATTCATTGTTTTGGCATCAAAGTATTCAATTGAGACTGTATTGGATTGATTTAATGATGAAATTTGACCATCGATAATTTTTGCAGTATCGGGGCCACCTGCAAATACTGGCGCATCACTTCCAATAAGAATAAAGGGATTCGATTTACCGTTTTCCAATGTGACTTTCGCATTGGCGACCACAATGGGATAAGTGTTTTCAACACCATGAATGCTTCTAATTTCACGAACTAATCGACCGTCAATTTCAGACAGGACATTGGCGTTTTGTGTTGAATTGTCAATTACCCAAATCTGTCCCGCATTTGGATTGGAATTGTCAATCAATCCACTCATCGCATGTGTGATAAATTGTAATGTGCCCAATTGTTGTCCAATCAAAAAGATACTGATCACAATTCCCACAATGATACCAATACTCTTGGGTCGATCGAATCGTATAAATTTTATAGCAATACGTATCATTATTCTTGGCTATTTAAATCAATGTTACATTCAACTTTGGTGTTGATCAGTAAATTATTCGTACTGTCTAGAAGCACTTTGAATCTACGTACACGGCGATCTTGTTGCTCTCCTGGGACATCAGTAAAAAGAGATTTATTGCTCAAAATTGGAGACAAATAAATAATTTTTCCAGTGGTAATGGTTCTTGGGTTGCCAATATAATGAACTTTCACACGCTGCCCAATTTCTAATCGATTTGCAAACAATTCATCCGCTTCTCCATGAACCACTATCGGTCCCTCTGCAGCGAAAGTCGCGAAAGACTCCAAGGGTTGAATCGCTTCTCCTTTTTTGGTGTCTATACCCAATAAAATTCCATCTGAAGGGGCTTTAATCAATTGGTCTTGTAATTTATTTTCTGCCGATTTCAATTGCGCTTGCAGTTCATTTAGTTGGGATTGACTTACTGCAACTGCTTTCTGACTTTTATTGAGTTCAACTTCTAAAACCTTTTTATCGGTTTTCAATGCACTCACATTTTCATTTGTTTCAGCTCCAGATTGGACCAATTTTTGACTCACTTTTAATGTCTTGTTCTTTTCTTCTAATTGTGCTTTATATTGGCCTACAGCTACTTTATTTGATGCTATTTGTTCTTTTTGAGTTTGCATCTTTGCTTGAATCTCATCAACTTTTAAAGCCAAGTCATTTTGTTGTAGTGCAACAATTGTGTCTCCTGCTTTTAAACTATCTCCCGCTTGTTTTAAAATCGAAGCAACAATTCCACCAGAGTTAGAGGCCAGATTAACAACTCCGCCTATCGGTTCTACTTTTCCTATTCCAACAACAATATTTACCTGTTGAGGTGCGGAAATGCTATCTTGTTGACTTTTATTCTCAGCGGTTGCTTCGTCTGAATTGCACGCTGTTAGCAACAACAAAAACGATAATATTGAAAAAATCTTCATAATTGAAATATTTTAATTTGAATGATCATTAAATTCTTCATCCTCCGTAAAAGGAGTATTTGAGATCTTCCCTTCTGTCATATAAACAATACGGTCAGCATATTTACGCAATCTTGTATCGTGCGTTACTACCACAACAGCTTTTCCTGTTTGGGAAAGATCCCGTAATTCCTCCATCACTTTTCCAGCACTTTTTGAATCAATAGATGCTGTTGGTTCATCACACAATAAAATTGGTGGGTCAGTAACCAAAGCACGAGCAATTGCAGTTCTTTGCCTTTGTCCTCCACTTAAAGCTTTGGGTAAATTATGCATTCTCGACAACATGCCTACTTTTTCGAGTGCATTTTTGGCCTTCTGTTCAGCCTTACTCCTTTTCTCCTTCTTCAATAACAAAGGAGCCATCACATTCTCAAGAGCAGAAAGCGGTTGTAATAAATTGGCACCTTGAAACACAAAACCAATGCTCTCTAACCGTATATGAGCCAGCTTGTTTTCTGATAATCCAGTGATTTCTCTTCCTTCGATTTGCACTTTCCCTGAAGATGGATAAATTACACAACCCAACATAGAAAGTAAAGTTGTTTTTCCGGAACCTGATGGACCCAAAATTAAAGTAAGTTCATTGGTGTGGAACTCAAGTGTGCTTTTTGCCAATGCCGTAATCACAGTATCTCCTGTTTTATATTCCTTCGTGGCATCTTTTATCGCTGCAACAGTTTTCATCTTGATTCCAGTTTACTTTGTTGTTGACAAATTTAGTACGAATCCATTTATTTAAAAAATATTTTAGCATTTTTTAGCGCTATCTTGCATTTAAAAATTACGATAACATACTATTTTATTTTATCTTTGTAAATACAAGAACCTTTCAATTATGCAGTCAAAGGAAATTTTAATTCAGTTGGTCAAATACTTGGATCTTTTTGAGCAAGAAAACAAGCACCTTAAAGAATATAATCTAGGAGATGTCATCAATTATATTCAAGCAAAAGAATTCACAAAGGAAGACGCCAAAAGGAAACAAATATCTTTTAATGCAGGACAGGAGGAAATTCATTTTGACCTTAAGGAGAGTCAGTCCAATTCACTATCGCGGTTACTGAGCTTAAACTATAGATATGCAAAAGATTACATTAAAAAGGCGCTTTCTGATAGTCAACTACAGACTGTTGAGGAGTTTTCTTACTTGGTTGTTTTAATGATCCATAAAGAGCTCTCTAAAACCGAATTAATATTAGAGAATGCGATGGCGAAGACTTCAGGAACGGAAGTAATTAAAAGACTTTTAAAGAAAGAGCTAATTGTTCAATTTGATGATAAAAAAGACAGGCGTAGCCAATTGGTTACGATTACTTCGAAAGGATTAAAAGAGATGAAAAGGGTGTTTCCAAGAATGCAAATGGCGTCAGATATCATCTCTGGGAATTTGAGTCCATCTGAACAACAAATGCTTAACTTTCTACTGGACAAACTAGAACACTATCACAATATTATATTTATGAATCATCGGGAAGCATCACTTGAGCAAATCCTAAAGTTAGACAAAGATAAGAGTGCGGATGAGTAAGAGATAGGTTCGAGGTAACCTAACCTGTATTATTAACTGCATTATGTTTCCGACCAGCAAATACATAGACTACTATTCTCTATAAATTACAAATTCATCTAACATCTGAAATCTACCATCTAAAACAATCCCATGAACAATGCGGATTAAGGAACATCATAATTATCGCCATTTTTAAATAAACGCAAGCGTCGATCATTGTACTTTCTATTAAAAACACTCCTTTCTGGGTCAAAAGCAGGTGTTTCTACATTGCTTATGTCAAGAACGGCATGAAATAAATCATCTGTCATGAATGGTTTCTTTTTATTTCTTTCTATTGATACTGTTTTTTGTGGGAATCGTTTTCTATATTCGGGAGACAACCATACTAAAAATGGGATTTCAGCCACGCACCTCGGGAATCTTCCATTGTTGTAACCATGCCCAACCCAATTGTCACAATCATAGATGCTTTCTCCGTGGTCAGAAAAATAAATAGCTGATCCCAAAACATCATTTGATTTGCAATAATCCCTAAAAATTTTCAATAAGCTGTCTACAACAAAATCATTATACAGAACTGCGTTATCATAGTTGTTTCTTAATTTTTCTTTTTTTGACTTTCCGTCTTTAAAAACATTAAACCCTTCTGTATACCGATCAGTATAGGGTTGATGCGTTCCCACCAAATGAAGTGCAATAAATTGATTTTTATCCTCATTATTCAAAGCTTCACTAAACGGAACAAATAAATCTTCATCGTAAAAATTTTCTGGGTTCAGCTTAAGAAATTCTATTTGATTGTATTGTTGTGCAAACAAGGTTATCCTATTTGCCCAAAAGCCAGTAGGATACTGATTAGAAATCCAGTATGTATTAAAACCAATAGTATTGAAAACCTCAGCTAATGTAATTGTTTCTGGAGGTGACAATTGATTGTCTCTATTTGCCTCACTCATGGAACTTGGAATCGATTCCATAGTTAATGGGGAAGAACTAATTACATCATCGTATCGAATTAACCCTTCAAAATTGCTTAATCTTGGATTTGTTTTTCTTTTATAACCATAAATTTCCATATAATTCCTACTTGTCGATTCTCCAACAAGTAAAACAGTAATCTGTTTTTCATTGGTTTCTAGTCCTTTTGTTTTTCCATTGTCATCTTTAAACTTGTTTGTTTTTAATTGTTTATAGGAATTAGACACCCGATAAAATTCAAATGAATCTGACATCATTCTGGGCAATCCACTTGCGATAAAATTTCCATGAATATTCTTCCTTCCAACCCAAGCAATGAATCCAATTCCAAAAAGTAAAACAATATAATAATGTCGCCGCAATAGCTTAATTTTTAAGTTTGGCAAGCGTTTTAACGAAAAGTAAAACAATACACAATATGGAATTAGGAACAATGCATAGAAATTTACCTTTTCAACAAAAAAGTCAGTAGCTTCTGTGAGAAAAGAATTGAACAAAGCGAATATATTAGGCTGATTAACAGGCGAACCACTCATCACCCAGAAATTAATATTGATAAATCCATTAATGAAAATCAGAATGAATATAATGTAATAAAATATTCTTTTCTTAAAAACCAAAGCAAGTAAGGTAAATGGTGTTATCCACACCACAAGGAGATAAATTCTTCTGATATCTATTGCATGTACATTAATAAACATTCCCATAAATGCAGGGAAAAGCAATAGTGCAATTAAGTACGGAGGATAAATCTTCATTAAAACATCAACATACCCTTTCAGCTTTGTTAAGAATAAAGAAACCTTTTTACGCATGAAGATTTTAAATAAGTCAGGTCAAAAATATAAAAAATATCTATTACATATTTATTTGTCTTTAGTCATTGACACAAATTACATTAATCTCGCTATAATAATAGCCGCACTTACTTTATGAACAGAATATCGACTATCAATTTTGTATCGAGGTTAGGGTTTTGTTAATCATATTTACCATCAAACTTACTATAGACTTCTCCCGTATTAGCGTCAAGATAAACAAAAGGTGCCTCCCCTCCATTAACAGCTATTTTCCAGGTAAGTTTATAATTGGTCGTTGTCATTCCCTTTCCTGCATTGAGATCATAAATTCCCAATTGCTTCAAAAGACACATTTTATTAAATTTCATATTTTTTCTCGCTATTCTTACCGCTTTCTGACAATTAATGGCTGGTTTCAATGAGATAGGGATTGATTTTTGAATTATGCTATCTCCTAAACGGGTAACCTCATTATTATCCTTACTTTGAAAGAAAGAACAATTGTGATTAAAAACTTGTAACCCCTGGTAATAAATATTACAATGAATTCCTACCATATATTGATCATTAACAACCCTATATACTTCTAATTGACTGTATTTATCCAATGTGTCTTGCAGTTTTTGTGCATTTTCTAAGGCATCTGTATTTACACTATTACTCAACCCAGAAAATGATTTTTGGCAACCACAATTCATCTCTTTTTTACATGCACTTACAAGCAATAGAGTTGATAAGAAGAATACAAAACAGAAATGATGAGTCTTAAGACGCATAATAAAAAAGAATATGATTTCTACTAAATTAGAAAAATAAATCTTAAAAAAAAAAAGGAAAGCCATAAAATAATCGCTTTCCTATTTACAGATGTTTTTAATTCAGGATCTATTTTAAAAGTCCTCTGTCTTTCAACATTGGTTCTATACTTGGGTCGTGTCCCACAAAATCACGATAAGCTTTTGCTAAATCCTTTGTGTTTCCAATTGATAAAATCTCATCTCTAAAACGTTGACCATTTTCTCTTGTCATTCCCCCATTATTTTCAAACCAATTGAAGGCATCATCATCCAACATTTCAGTCCAAAGGTAAGCGTAATACCCAGCTGAATAGCCATTTCCCCAAATATGGAGAAAATAAGTTGAACGGTAACGTGGAGGAACTGTTTCTAGGAACAAACCTGAATTCTCCAATGCTTTTCTCTCAAACACATCTACATCTTCAACTTTTTGATCGGGAGCAATAGTATGCCACTGCATATCTAGAGCTGCAGCTGCCAACAATTCAGTCAACATATACCCTTGGTTAAATGTAGCTGCTTTCTTAATCTTGTTTACCAACTCTTGTGGCATTGGTTTTCCTGTTTTATAATGTACCGCATAATTTTTAAATACTTTTTCATTCATTGCCCAATGCTCATTAAACTGAGAAGGAAACTCGACAAAATCTCGAGGAGTTGCTGTTCCAGAGATGCTTGGATACATTTGATTGGCGAAAAAACCATGGAGTGCATGGCCAAATTCGTGGAACAATGTTGTTACATCATCCCAGGAAATTAAAGCCGGTTCTCCTTCCGCAGGCTTGGTAAAATTACAAACGTTGTATATCACAGGCTTTGTACCTAATAATTTAGATTGCTCTACAATATTTGACATCCAGGCACCACCACTTTTATTGTCTCTTTTAAAGTAATCTGAGTAGAAAAGTCCTATTGTTGAACCGTCCTCATCGTGAACTTCAAATACACGAACATCTTCTTGATAAACAGGCAAATCCATCCTCTCTTTAAACGTTAAGCCATAGAGTTGATGGGCAGCAAAGAACACTCCATTTTCTAAAACACTATCTAAAACAAAATAAGGCTTGATTTGATCTTCATCCAAATCATATTTTTGCTTGCGTAGCTTTTCAGAATAATAATTCCAGTCCCATGACTTCAAATCAACATCATCACCTTTTGCTTCAATTAATTCTTGTAGCGCCTTTCCTTCCGCCTTTGCACTTTTTATTGCTGCTGGTGCCAACTGAGCAAAAAGATCATATACGGCTTCAGGTTTTTTTGCCATTTGGTCTTGAAGCTTCCAGGCAGCATAGGAATCAAAGCCCAACAATTGCGCTTTCTGAGCTCGAATTTCGGCAATCCGAAGAATCGTTTTCCGGGTATCATTTTCATCGTTTTTTTCGGCTCTATTCCATGAGTTTTCAAAAATTTGATGACGTGTTTCCCTGTTGTTTAAATCTGTAAAGACGGGTTGTTGGGTTGTGTTGGAGAGTGGAATTAAATATTCTGCATCTTTATCTGCATCTTCAGCTCTTTTTTGTGCTGCTGCAATATCTCCGTCTGACATTCCTTCTAAATCCTCAATATTATTTGTGGTATATGCACCGTTTTTTGCTGCTGCAATGAGCTTGTTTGAAAATTTTGTCGTTAAAGATGCTTCCTCTTGATTCAATTTCTTCATTTTCTCTTTTCGCGCAGCAGATAATTCAGCCCCTGCCTTGATGAATTGCTGGTAATAATATTCGACCAATCGTTTTGACTCAGCATCCAGATTCAAATTTTCCCGTTGATTATAAATACTTTTCACCTTTTGAAAAATCGTATCATTTAAATAAACAGCATCTTTTAATCCTGCCAATTTAGGAGAGATTTCTTCTTCAATATTTTGGATGGAATCATTGGTATTAGCGCTCGACAATAAGTAAAACACCCCCTGAACTCTTGATAACATTTGACCACTTTTTTCTAATGCAACCAATGTATTTTCAAATGTTGCACTGTCTTTATTTTGGACAATATCATTGATTTCATTCATTTTCTGACGAATACCCTCATTAAATGCTGGCAAGAAGTCAGACGTTTTGATCTTTGAAAAATCAGCTGTTTGAAAATCGAGTGTACTTGCTTTTAAAAAAGGATTGTCTGGCGAAATTTTTGTTGCTTCATTTTCGGACTTTGTATCCTTCTTCTCTTCTTGATTGTTACAAGAAACCGATAGAGCCAATAAAGCACACAAAGGAATTATTGTTATACGTTTCATTCTTTTAATTTTTTTATAAGTATTTACAAGAATTCGAAATTACAAAAATTTTAAGAAAGGTCAAATATAAAACTGTTTGTCAAAAGGACTGGCAGATTCAACCGCACAGGGAATACGTATTCACCAAACAACTAGTCCAAGCCTTCTATATCTGGTTTTAGTTGATTATGCAATAAATAATCAAAATCCTCCCTTTGTCTTATTAAATAGTCTTTCCCATTGTAACAAAGCACTTCTGGCGGACGCAATCTTGAGTTAAAATTGGAAGACATTGTAAAGCAATAAGCACCTGCATTTTTAAATCGTAGAATATCATTTTCTCTAACGTTATTCAAAACTCTATCCTCTGCAAAAGTATCAGACTCACATATATAGCCTACAATAGAATACATTTTCTTTTCTCCCTTTAGATTGGAAATATTTTCGATCTCGTGAAAGGCATTATAAAACATTGGTCGAATAAGATGATTAAACCCTGTATCCATTCCTGCAAAAGTGCAAGCCGTTGTTTGTTTTACTACATTGACTTTACTTAAAAATGAGCCAGCTTCACTTACCAAATATTTTCCAGGTTCAAACCGTAAAATAAGATCCTTCTTTCGTTTTTTACAATAGGCATTGAAATCTTTGCTGAATCGTTTTCCTACTGCTTTAATATCCGTTTCTAAATCATTGTCTTTATACTTGACCTTAAAGCCACTTCCGAAATCAATTGACTTAATGTTCTCAAAATCGTCGGCAATAGAAAAAATAAGCGTTGCTACACGATGAAAAATATCGGTATCTATGATGTCTGACCCGGTGTGAATATGGAGACCTTCTACATTTATTTTGTATTTTTTTACGATGCGTTGAACAATGGGAATTTGATGAATTGAAATCCCAAATTTAGAATCAATTTGACCCACTCTTATTTTGCTGTTTCCACCAGCAGTAAGGTGGGGATTTAACCGTATAAAGATAGGAGTATCCTGATAGTACTGTCCTAGTTTTTCTAAAATTGAGATATTTTCAACAGTTATATGTACACCTAATTTTATGGCTGTTTTATATTCTTCAAAACCTACTCCATTAGGGGTAAAGATAATGTCTTCAGGAAGATACCCTGCTTTTAGTCCCAAATGAACTTCATTGATTGAAACACAGTCTAACCCTGCCCCCAATTTTCTTAGTAATTGTAAGATACTAATATTGGAAAGAGCTTTTACTGCATAATGTATTTTAAAATTTTTTACATCGAAAGCAGATTTAAAGGTCTTATATTTTTCCTCAATCTTATTGCCATCATAAACATACAATGGGGTCTGATATTTCTCTGCTAATTGGATGTAATCTATTTTCATTTTTGTTTAATTTAATAAAAGGAAAGTAAAGATAATGAATGCACTATAAAATAGAGCATCTTTTTTTTGTTTATTTTTTTCTTGCATCCAATATACAAGCATGAGCCGCAAAATTTTCACAACTATACTGCTCAAAAAAGTTTTAATTAATAAGGTTATAAACTCAATTTTTTCTCAATCTATTACTGAATTTACATATAGCTTTTAGATGTTTCCTATCTTCTCAATGTTCACGATAACACTCCTTTCATTCTCCCCTACAATAATTCTTATAAACCCATTAAATAATCGTCAAGTTAATTTCTAAATGAATGCCATATTTTGTAAATTTGAAAGAAAAATCACAATGATATATATAGATAACGAAGGCATTACTGATGCTCAAACCAATCTTGCAATAGAAGAGTATTGCATTCGTAATTTACCTGCTGGATGGGACTATTTATTGTTTTACATCAATGCTCCAGCAATCATTATTGGGAGAAATCAAAATACTTTAGAGGAGATTGATCAAGAATATTGTGAGGAAAACGACATACAGGTGGTTCGCAGAATCTCAGGTGGAGGTGCTGTATACCATGATCTTGGCAACCTGAACTTTAGTTTTATGACCGACTATGACGTAAAGAAACTCAATAATTTCGCTCAATTTACTGCTCCAATAGTAGAGGTCTTGAGAAATATGGGCGTCAATGCAGAATCGGAAGGACGGAACGATATTGTCGTAGAAGGAAAAAAAATATCGGGGAATGCACAATTTGCATCAGTCAAAAGAATGTTTAGTCACGGTACCCTTTTATTGGATAGTGACTTGAGCATGGTTTCAAAAGCATTAACGGTTAAGATGACAAAAATTAAATCCAAAGGTCATAAATCGGCCAGAGCCCGAGTTGCCAATATTTCGGAGTTCATGGACAAGAAAATGACAACTGAAGAGTTTAAAGCACTAATTCTGCATGGCATTAACGTTGATGACCCCAATTTCAAAACATACAAATTAACCAAAGAAGATTGGGAAGCAATTTATAGATTAAAAGAGGAAAAATATGGCAGTTGGAAATGGAATTATGGGAAGTCTCCAAAATTTGACATACAACGAGAAAGGCGTTTCCCAAAAGCAGGTATTATTGACTTGCGCATCAAAGTAAAGAAGGGAGGAACAATAGAAAACGTAAAAATCTACGGTGACTTTTTTGGCAAAGACCCTGTACAAGATATAGAAAAGGCATTAGAAGGTGTGCGATATGAGAAAAATGACATTACTAAAGCGCTTAATCAATTTGATTTGTACACCTATTTTGGAAATGTAGAGAAAGAAGAATTCATCAATTTGGTATATGGACCAGATGAATTGTGAGAAGTTGGTCAATTACGAATGGTTCAATTACGAATGGTTCAATTGCAAATTCGTAATTAACTAATTCCCTAATTCGTAATTGACTAATTCCCTAATTCGTAATTGACTAATTCCCTAATTCAATCAAAAATACTGTCGTCCACTAAACTGGGGATAGTGATTTTTAAATCAGGGTTTTCTTTCATGGCTCGTTTTGCGGTGTTTAAAGCTCCTTTATTTCTTGCCCAATTTCTTCTGGCAATCCCGTTATTAACGTCCCAATACAGCATTGATTTTAAGCGTCTTTCTGCATCTGGTGTTCCATCGATTAACATTCCAAATCCACCATTTATTACTTCCCCCCATCCAACACCACCACCATTGTGGATAGAAACCCAAGTTGCACCACGAAAAGCATCACCAATTACATTTTGTATTGCCATATCGGCTGTAAATTGTGAACCGTCATAAATATTAGAAGTTTCTCGGAATGGTGAATCTGTTCCTGATACATCATGGTGATCACGTCCCAGAACAACAGGACCAATCTCTCCTCTACCAATCGCATCATTGAATGCCTTTGCAATTTCTATTCTTCCTGTTGCATCAGCATATAAAATTCGTGCTTGAGAACCAACCACCAAATCATTTTCTTGAGCACCTTTGATCCATCGGATATTATCTTTCATTTGTTGTTGAATCTCCGCAGGACTTTCTTGTTTTAATTTTTCTAAGACCTTACAGGCCAAATCATCAGTTTTCTGAAGGTCTTCTGGCTTCCCTGAAGTACAAACCCATCGAAAAGGACCAAAACCATAATCAAAACACATGGGGCCCATAATATCCTGAACATAAGAGGGATATTTGAAGTCAACACCATTTTCTGCCATTACATCTGCTCCTGCCCTTGAAGCTTCTAATAAAAAGGCATTACCGTAATCAAAAAAATACATTCCCCGCTCGGCGTGTGTATTGATAGCTGCTATATGGCGGATATAAGATTGGTGGACTTCCTTTTTAAACTGATCGGGGTTCTCCGCCATCATTTCTTTGGCTTCCTCAAAAGACAAAGAAACAGGGTAATACCCTCCAGCATATGGATTATGTGATGACGTCTGATCAGAGCCCAAATCGATTTTTACATCTTCTTCAACAAATTTCTCCCAAACTTCTACCACGTTACCAACATAAGCGATGGAAACAACTTCTTTTTGCTCCTTGGCTTGTTTTACACGTGTCACCAATTCATCAACATCTGAAATTAATTCATCAACCCATCCTTGTTGATGACGTTTTTGGGCAGCTTCAGGATTGACCTCAGCACAAACTGTAATACAACCTGCAATATTTCCTGCTTTAGGTTGTGCTCCAGACATTCCACCCAGTCCAGCAGTTAAAAATAATTTACCTGTCAAATTTTCTCCGTGGTTTGCAATTTTTCGTCCTGCATTTAAAACAGTGATTGTCGTTCCATGAACAATTCCTTGCGGTCCAATATACATATAAGAGCCTGCTGTCATTTGTCCGTATTGTGTAACACCCAAAGCATTAAATTTTTCCCAGTCATCGGGCTGAGAATAATTGGGAATCATCATGCCATTGGTCACAACAACACGAGGTGCATCTTTATGTGATGGAAACAAGCCCATTGGATGCCCCGAGTACATCACCAATGTTTGTTCGTCGGTCATTTGTGACAAATATTCCATTGTTAAACGGTATTGTGCCCAGTTTTGAAAGACCGCACCATTTCCTCCGTAAGTAATTAGCTCATGGGGATGCTGAGCCACAGCATAATCCAAATTATTCTGGATCATCAACATAATCGATTTGGCTTGCAACGACTTTCCAGGATAATCATTAATATTTCTGGCATACATTTTATAATCTGGGCGGTAACGGTACATATATATTCTGCCATATTGTTCAAATTCCTTTCTAAATTCGGGCAACAACTCTGCATGTTGTTCTGAAGGAAAATACCGCAACGCATTCCTCAATGCTAACTTTTCTTCTTCTTTAGAAA
Source organism: uncultured Fluviicola sp. (assembly GCA_964585545.1). Classification (GTDB taxonomy): domain Bacteria; phylum Bacteroidota; class Bacteroidia; order Flavobacteriales_D; family Crocinitomicaceae; genus Brumimicrobium. The sequence goes on along the minus strand of CAZPDT010000007.1, from coordinate 97,464 downwards.
GTATTTTTTTGCGTTTTGGCGCATGATTAATCGCATTATCATAAGGTTTTTTGGAAGGAATTTTAGAGGGAATTCCACCTTGAATGTCTTTCTGCATTTCTTCTAAAGTCATCATTTGTACTTATTTGTTATTCAATAAATAATAGAAATACCTTTTGTTTATCCCAAATTACTCAGCTTCTCTTCTAAAATTTTAATTTTTCCTTCAGCGTCGGCTAATTTTTTCTTTTCACTGTTTACAACCTGTTCTGGTGCGTTATTTACAAATCGTTCGTTGCCCAATTTTTTCTGTACCGATTTTAAAAATCCTTTGGTATATTCCAGTTCCTCCTCAACCTTTGCTTTCTCTGCTTCTGTATCAATTGCATCTCCAAAAGGGATATAAAAAGTAGAGTTTTTTACGATAAATGAAAAAGAATTGGTCATTTTCTCATTGATGTATGTCAACTCTTTGATGTTCCCCATTTTCCGTAAAATTGCATCCATACTTTCAGGATGTTGATTGCTTTTTACAATCCCTAAGTCAATTTCAATTTTATTGGCTAGATTATTCTGCTTTCGAATATTTCGAATGTTTGAAATGACCTCAGCAACAATTTTAAATTCATCTATAATGTTGTTATTTACCTCCTTTACTTTTGGCCATTGCGCAATAATGATATCCTCTCCCTCTTTTCTTTCCCTTAAAAGATGCCACACTTCCTCAGAAATAAATGGTGTAAAAGGATGAATTATCTTCATCAACTGCTCAAAGAATACTGTTGTTTGTTCTTTTGTTTTTATATCAATTGGCTGTTGATATCCTGGTTTTATAATCTCCAGATACCAAGAACAGAAATCGTCCCACACCAATTTATAAGACAACATTAATGCGTCTGAAATTCTGTATTTATCAAATTGATCATTGATCTGACTTAAAGTTGCATTCAACTTATTTTCAAACCATTCGACAGCAATCTTTGAGGATTCTGGTTGTTTAATATCGGCTACATCCCATGCATTTAACAAGCGGAAGGCATTCCATATTTTATTGGTGAAGTTTCGGCCTTGTTCTACTTGGCTGGTATCGAAGGGTAAATCATTCCCAGCAGGTGTTGTCAATAACATACCTACACGCACCCCATCAGTGCCATAATCTTCCATCAATTTTATTGGATCAGGTGAGTTGCCAAGTGATTTAGACATTTTGCGTCCCAATTTATCGCGAACAATACCTGTATAATATACGTTTTTAAAGGGCAGTTTATCCATGTATTCGTACCCTGCAATAATCATTCGTGCCACCCAAAAAAACATGATTTCTGGTGCAGTCACAATATCATTGGTTGGATAATAATAATTGATTTCTTTGTTGTTGGGTTTTGTTAATCCATCAAAAACAGAAATGGGCCACAACCAACTCGAGAACCAGGTATCCAAAACATCTTCATCCTGTTTTAATTGGTCATGAGTAATCGTTTTCCCTGCTTTTTCACTGGCCAAATTTAGTGCTTCTTCTTTGGTTTTTGCAACCACAAATTCATCTTCTCCTTCTCCATAATACCAAGCTGGAATACGATGTCCCCACCACAATTGTCTGGAAATACACCAATCTTTAATGTTTTGCATCCAGTGGCGGTAGGTGTTTTTCATATTGTCTGGATAGAACTTAATCTCACCGTCCATAACTGCATTCAGAGCAGGTTGCGATAACTTTTTCATATCCACAAACCATTGCAATGAAAGTCGTGGCTCAATCACAGCATCCGTTCTTTCAGAAAAACCCAATTTATTAATATGGTCTTCCGTTTTAACAAGAAACTTCTTTTCTTCTAATTCTTGAGCAAAGGCCTTCCGTGCTTCAAAACGATCCATCCCTTTATAGTGCAATCCGTTTTTATTGAGCGTTCCATCCGCATTGAGAACATCTATGGTTTCTAACTTGTGCCTTTTTCCAATTTCATGGTCATTAACATCATGTGCTGGTGTGATTTTTAAACAACCCGTACCAAACTCCATGTCTACATATTCATCTGAAATAATAGGAATCGAACGGTTCACAACAGGCACAATCGCTTTCTTTCCTACTAAATTGGCGAAACGTGCATCATTGGGGTTAACACAAATTGCAGTATCTCCCAAAATTGTTTCAGGTCGTGTTGTGGCAATGATAACCCCCTCATCTGTTCCTTCTATTTGATAGCGGACATAATATAATTTTGAATTCACTTCTTTGTGAATAACTTCCTCATCAGATAGGGCAGTTTTTGCAACGGGGTCCCAGTTGATCATTCGAACACCACGATAAATTTTACCCTTCTTGTGAAGATCGATAAAGACATCAATCACCGATTCAGCGTAACGCTCATCCATGGTAAAAGAAGTGCGTTCCCAATCACAAGAAGCGCCCAACTTTTTTAATTGGTCGAGAATAATACCACCATGTTTCTCTTTCCATACCCAGGCATGCTTCATAAATTCATCTCTTGTAAGATCAGATTTTTTAATGCCTTCATTGCGCAGTTTATTCACCACCTTTGCTTCCGTAGCAATCGAAGCATGGTCGGTTCCCGGCACCCAACACGCATTTTTACCTTGCATGCGTGCACGTCGAATCAAAACATCTTGAATGGTATTATTCAACATGTGACCCATGTGTAAAACTCCCGTTACGTTTGGCGGTGGAATTACAATTGTAAAAGGCTCCCTATCATCTGGTTCACTGTGGAAATAGTTTTTATCCAACCAGTGCTGATACCATTTGTTTTCTGATTTACTTGAGTCGTATGTTTTTGGAATCTCCATGCGTAATTTATCGTTTAGGACAAAGATAAATAAACCATTGAAAATGGAGAGGAGAGAAACGAGAATTATATTCAAGCCATGGAAAAGATACTTCATGCATCACGTTCGCCTTTTTTCAAAGACGAACAAATACTACCCCGTAAAGTAGTTGAATATGAACCTACAACCCCAAGATGCAATTCACTAGTAGCCTTTGAATCTTATAAACCATTCTATTCCATTTAATAAAATTCTTTTTTAATTATTTAAGTTAATTTTCTTTAAACACAAAATTTAACCGTTTAATTTATTATAACTTATATACCATACAAATCAAAAAAAAATAATTATGAAAAAGTTAATGTTTCAGGCTACATTAGTTGTAGCCGTAGGTTTATTTTTAGCATCGTGTAAAAAGGATTGGACGTGTGAGTGCACGGCTGGTGATTTTTCACATAAATCCACAATTCACGATGAAAAACTCAAAGACGCTCAAGATCAGTGTGATAGTGAAGGAAGTGTATTGGGTGTTGATTACGAATGTGATATCAAAGTTCTCGATTAATAATTGTTTAACCCGTGTTCATTAACTGCGTTGAGATTTCTGTCTTGGAATGCAGGTGAGATGAAAAACGATGGTAGGGTGTGCTGGTATTTTTCCTTTAACCCAGGATTAATGTCGTGGGTATAAGAAAAGACCAGTTTCAACCCTATTTTAATCACGGATTAACCCGAACTATTCACAAATTGGCTAAACCCCAAAAGTGAGAACGTAAAATATACCTAATGATTTTTATAACATATTGATTATAATCAAACTAAATATATACTAGTGTGAGATTGATGAATCGTTGGGTTTAACAAACACCAAGCCTTTGTTCGTCGCTTTCCAAACAGAACTTTGTTCCAGTACATCATCTGAAATCTTAGAAGCAGATTTTATTTCTATTGGATAATCATCTAAATTTCCATTTAAGACAATTTGTTTTCCTATAGGAACATTTATACGTAGAAATACTTTTTGATTTCTGAACTTTGATGCGATAGGAAACTGATATCGTATAGGAACATTCAACAAGCTGTCGCTTTGTTCCACACCGAAATCAATTTGCTCCGCATTGTCTTTTGCATTTCTTAGTGTATTTCCCTTACTTTGTTTCTCTATAACATAAGAAAATAGAGAATCTTTTGTTGGTGCAATTTTAATGCGTGTGTAGCCCATATTTACACTATTTTTTGTTATCGATATAAATTGCTCAAAATCATTATCAATGTAATCTGAAATTTCTATACTGTCCTCAAATAGATGTAAGGCAAGCGCATTGTAATCTTGGTTTAACACAGTTTTATTTTGTGTCTTATAACTTTCATTAAACCCTACGCCTGTATTGATTCCAATAACTGAAATACCAACAATTGCAGCAATCCAAATCACCAACAAAATAAGGATGATTACTTTTAATTTACGCATGCGCTTAGACAGTAACATTAGTCCAAAAAAGCACAAGAAAATAAGAGGAACCGACAACACAATTAAAATCAACCAAAAAGCCCATCCCGGATACGTAAAGACCAGATCGACCATTGTCTTTAATCCTTCGGAAAACACTTCCCCATCTAAGTAAATATAGCTAAAATTACCGATAAATCCAATGGTTACGAAAACAAGACCAATAATTCCGCCTATCACCATTCCCAAACCCAGTAAACGAGCAAAAAATCGAAGTATGTTATATATTATACCCTCCCCTTTATTTACCGTTTTTTTAATAGATTTTGATGCTCGCTTAACGCCACTTTTTGCTTCCTGTTTTACTTTATCTGTGAACTCTTTAATGTTGTCTAGATTGGCAGACTGTCCGCGCATTCGCAATTTTTCTGAAGTTGTTTTTGCTTCAGGGATTGCTATCCAGGCAATAATATACAGGAGAATTCCTGAACCTCCAACCAGTACTAAAACTATCCACAATACCCGAATAATTACTGGATCAATATTGAAATAATGTCCCAATCCAGCATTTACACCAGCAACCATCCCTTCATCAGTGTCGCGATAAAGTCGTTTTGATTCATTCTTGTTGGAATACGCATCTGTTTGTTCTTGACGGCTATCTTGCTCACCAGTGTCTTCGAATTGATGAGGCGAGCCTACAATAGAAATGACTTCCTGAACATCTGCAAAAGTGACCACTTCCTTATATGCATTCAATCGTTCTTGGAAAAGTTCAGCTATTCGTACTTCAATGTCTTCAATCATCTCGTTCACGCCTTCCTCTTTAGAAAAAACACGATGGATATCATCTATATATTGTTGTAGAATACGATACCCATCTTCTTCTATATGGTAAACCATTCCCGCCAAATGAATTGTTGTTGTCTTTTTCATAAGTTTTTATTTTCTAGTTGTTGCACTGCTTTGTTTAATTGTTTCCATGTTCTTTTTAATTCTCGTAAAAATGCGGTTCCTGTCCCTGTCAATTCATAATATTTACGTGGTGGTCCCGATGCAGATTCTTCCCAACGATAATCTAGGAGTTTTGCATTTTTTAATCTTGTCAATAAAGGATATAGTGTCCCTTCAACCACTATTAACTCTTCTTCTTTTAATTGTTGAATAATCTCTGAAGGATAGCACTCTTTTTTGGAGAGTATAGACAACACACAATATTCCAATATTCCTTTCCTCATTTGGGCTTGTGTATTCTCTACTTTCATGATTCTATATTAATTTTTTGACAAATATATAAAAATATATAGTACTATGCAATACAAGGTACTATATTTTTTTTAATCTGGTCAAATTATTGTTGAGATTTGACCCAAACGATTGAGTGTATATCATAAAAAACTCAACGATTTCGATTGAAAATGTAAAAGACTTTCCCAAAGTCAATTAAATATTCTATTTTTGTCAAAAAATTAGAAAACATGAAAAAGACACACTTTTTAATCGGATTATGCATTGGAGGACTTATGATGAGTTGTTCCAATCCACAAGGAGGCGAAAATGACACAACCAATCAAGATTCAACAGCAGTTGCTGACACATTAGTTGCAGACGAAGCTGACACATTACAAACTGCTTTTGGCCCTGAAGAAGTTGATACAACAGAAGCGCTATCAGTTGAAGAACTAGTTGCTCAATTTGAAGGACAGACAAAAATGAAAGCTACCTTTAAGGGAGCAATCAACGAGACTTGCTCAAAGATGGGGTGTTGGGTAAACGTTAAGGATGGAAGTGGAGAAACATTCCAAGTACGATTTAAGGACCATTTTGGTATTCCAACAGATACAGAGGTTGGAACAATTGCTTATTTCTCTGGAGAGGCTGTATTGGATACAATTTCTGTAGACAGACAGCGTCATTATTTAGAAGATGCTGAAGCTTCTCAGGAAGAAATAGATGCAATTACGGAATCCAAAATCGGAATGTCATTTATAGCGGATGGCGTTCAATTGGTAAAGTTATAAGTAGAATTAACAAAAAATCAAAAACGGAGAAAAGGCTACTCATTTGAGTCTGCCTTTTTTTTATGCGACAAAATTGGTTGATGGAGCTTTGACTGAAAATCTCAAACAGGTATACTCTATAAACAACAGGAGTCTTAACAAACAATCAATTACTAAACATATCTTTTACCCTTTGGAAAAAACCTTTTTCCTTTCCATTAGGATTGGGTTGGAAATTTTCACTTTCTCTAAATTTTTCAATTGCTTTACGTTCTTGATCGGAAACCTCCTGTGGTGTCCAAACATTAACATGGATAAATTGATCTCCAGTTCCATAACTTTGTACACTCGGCAAACCTTTTCCTTTTAATCTCAACATTTTTCCACTTTGTGTCCCAGGGGCAATCTTAATTTTTACCTTTCCTTTAATGGTAGGCACCTCTATTGAAGCGCCTAATGCAGCGTCAGCAAAGTTAATAAAAGCTTCATAATGAAGGTTTTGACCGTCGCGACGTAATTTTTCATCTTCTATAACATCAATAACAACCAATAAATCTCCAGGAATTCCGTCAAATGGACCTGCATTTCCTTTTCCACTCACAGAAAGTTGCATACCATCTTCTACTCCTGCAGGGATGTCTAACTCAATAACTTCTTCTTTACGCTCCAATCCCTGAGCGTTAACTCCAGAAGGTCTTTTGTCAATCAACTTTCCTGTACCTTGACAATTGGGGCAAGTTGATGCTGTTTGCATTGCACCTAAAAAAGTTTGTTGAACACGTTGTACACGTCCCGTCCCCCTGCATGTAGTACAATCCTTATACGTTACCCCAGCAGCATTCACGAGTTTATTGACACGGATTTTCTTCTTCACGCCATCTGCCACCTCCTCTAATGTCAATTTAATTTTCACCCGAAGATTTGAGCCTCTTGCTGCTCTTTGACGAGATCCGCCACGGCCACCACCAAATCCGCCACCAAAGTGTCCTCCAAAAATATCACCAAAATGAGAAAAGATATCATCCATATCCATACCTCCAAACCCACCTCCAGCTGCACCATCTACACCAGCATGTCCAAATTGATCATACCGCTGTTTTTTATCAGAATTTGACAATACTTCATAAGCTTCTGCAGCTTCTTTAAATTTGGCTTCTGCTACATCATCACCTGGATTTTTATCGGGATGGTATTTCAGTGCCATTTTCCGATAAGCCTTTTTTATTTCTGGCTCTGAAGCAGACTTGCTTATTCCTAAAACTTCGTAATAATCTCTTTTTTCACTCATAAATTTCTAATTATTGACCCACTACGACTTTCGCGTATCGCAATACTTTATCATTTAAGTAATAGCCTTTTTCTATAACATCAACCACTTTCCCTTTTTGAGTTTCATCCTCAACGGGAATATTTGTAATTGCTTCGTGATGATCAATGTCAAAAACATCACCCTTACTCTCCATTGGTGTTAACCCTTTTGCTTCAAGAATGTTTTTAAACTTATTATAAATCAAAAGAAATCCTTCTTTTATAGAGTCTGAATCATCCACATCAACATTATGCTCGATGGCACGTTCAAAATCATCCAATATGGGGAGTAAATCACCCAATACATCAGAGTTTGCACTAGAAATAAGTTGGCTTTTCTCTCTTATTGTTCTTTTTCTAAAGTTTTCAAAATCAGAATACAAACGCAAATATTTATCATTCAATTCATCGTATTTAATTTGAAGTTCCTCTTCGGCAGACAATTCTGGAGATTCAGAAGCTTCTTCTTGTGCCTCTTCATTTGTTGTTACATCTTGCTCCTCATCAAATACTTGATTCTCCTCCTTCGATGCGCTCTTCTTTTTCCTTTTTCCCATTTTTTTTATCCATTTAAAAAACTATTGTTCCTTTTACAAAATTATTGCCATAATGCATAAATAGACAATATGTCACAACTTACGAGAAATATCCGTAATCGTGTCAGTTTTATGAAAGGAAAGTCTGACAGACACTTTCAAAAATACTATATTTGATGTTTTATTTAAATCAAATTTAAAGTACATGAAAATTCTTTCTTCCCCAGCAAAGTCATTAAATTATAACAGTGGCATCGAAACGCCTTTTCATTCTCGTGCCTCCTTCTTGGAGGATGCCGATTATTTGGCGAAGAAGCTCCAGAAACTGAGTAAGAAAGAGCTGCAGAAGTTGATGCAACTATCAGAGAATTTAAGTGACTTAAATCATCAACGGTATCGTGATTGGACCCCCCCAAAAAATGTAAGTGAGAATATACAACCTGCCATTACTGTTTTTAACGGTGAAGTATTTAAAGCATTAGATGTTGCAACATTTTCTAATGAAGATTTTGAAAATGCTCAAAAAAGTTTCCGTATACTTTCGGGGTTATATGGTATTTTAAAACCTTTGGATTTGATGTATCCATACCGACTGGAGATGGGTACAAAATGGAACATTACAACAAAAATCAAAAACCTTTACCAATATTGGGGTAAACAATTGTCTTCATTTCTCAACAACGAAATGGAAGAAGGTGAAGTAATTGTGAATTTAGCCTCCAATGAATATTTCAAGGCAATTGACCAAAAGATACTCAAAGCCCGAGTGATTACACCTGTTTTCAAGGAATTAAAAGGCGATCAATTTAAGATTATTATGATGTATGCCAAACACGCTAGAGGAGCAATGGCTAGAGACATTATTCAAAATCAATATCAAAGTGTAGAAGATTTGAAAGGGTACAATATAGACGGATACTCATACAACGAAGGCATGTCTACAGAAAATAAATGGGTATTTGTGCGCAGTTAGTTTAAAATATTGCAAAAAAATCGTATTGGATAAATGAGAACCATTATTTTCGCAGAAAACCACATTTATGCTTGATTTTGTAATTATTGGTGCAGCACAAGCAGGCTTATCAATTGCCTATTACCTAAAGCAACAAAACAAAAAGTTTTTAATTGTAGATAAAGAGGATGAAATTGGATATTCGTGGCTGAACCGATGGGATTCCCTAAAACTCTTTACGCCTTCAGAGTTCAACAATCTTCCCGGGTTCGACTTTCCTGCACCTAAAGGCCATTATCCATCAAAGTATGAGGTTGCAGACTACTTTAAAAGTTACGTTGAAAAATTTCAATTCCCACTGCAACTCAACACTTTAATTTCAAAAGTTGAAAAGAAAGATGCCCATTTCATTGTAACTCATGACAAAGGCACGATTAAAGCCAGAGGTGTAATTGTTGCTACCGGTCCGTTTCACATTCCTTACACACCACCCTGTAACGCAAAAATTTCATCGGATATTTTTCAAACCCATAGTAATTATTATAAAAACCCTTCTCAACTACAAGAAGGGCCAACCTTGGTTGTTGGAGATGGAGACAGTGGCGTGCAAATCCTTGATGAAATTTCAAAGACAGGTCGAAAAACCTACTATTCAGGCAATAAAAATGTAAAACATCTCCCTCAAAAATTTTTAGGGAAAACATTATGGTGGTGGTTTACAATAACAGGGTTTCTAAGTATAAGTCGGAAAACATGGTTGGGTAAACGCATAATGAACAACCGTCAGCCTGTTATTGGAACCAATGTTAAAACTATCTTAAAAAGAAATAATGTAACTCATGTTGGGCGTACCAAAGACGCTGACCAAAGTATTATTAAAACAGAAAAACAAAATCTTTATGATGTTAAGAATGTAATTTGGGCAACAGGATACCGCCCTAATTTCTCTTGGATTGAGGGACTTGAAACGACCACCGATGGTTATCCTAAAAACAAGCGCGGTGTTAGCACAATCAACAACTTGTATTTTATTGGTTTACCTTGGCTTCATACACGTGGTTCTGCAACACTTGGAGGCATAAAGAAAGACGCCAAGTACTTAAGCATTGTAATTGCCGATTGCTTTTAATCTAAATCAACGGAAAGCAATGGAATTCAATTTAGGATCCAGCTGAAGTGTAAAGGTCTGCTACAACATTTTAAACTCTTTTAATCATACATTTTCTATTTTTATTTCTCTAACAATATCTTATCTTTGCAACAATAGAAAAATATCTATTCAAATACAGAAATTTAAAATATAAAAGAACAGAATTATGGCAACAACAGAAAAACTATCCTCAGCGGATTTAATAAAAATGGAAGAGCAGTATGGAGCACACAATTATCATCCATTGCCTGTAGTTTTAGCCAAAGGTGAAGGAGTATACGTTTGGGACGTTGAAGGCAAGCGTTATTACGATTTTCTTTCAGCTTATTCTGCTGTCAACCAAGGACATTGTCATCCTCACATTATAGATGCATTAAAAAAACAAGCTGAGACGCTAACACTTACCTCTCGGGCATTTTACAACGACACACTTGGTTTATTTGAAAAATACATCACCAATTTTTTTGGATTTGATAAGGTTTTAGCGATGAATTCAGGTGCTGAGGCCGTAGAAACAGCCATAAAGATATGCCGTAAACACGCCTATGAAGTTAAAGGCATTCCTGAAGATAAAGCAAAAATAATTGTTTGTGAAAACAACTTCCACGGAAGAACCACAACTATTATTTCCTTTTCAAATGACGAAAATGCACGTAAAAGCTACGGACCTTATACGCCAGGATTTATTAAAATTCCTTACAACGATACCCAAGCATTAGAAAATGCTTTGAAACAAGACAATGTTGCTGGCTTTCTTGTTGAGCCCATACAAGGCGAGGCTGGAGTATTTGTCCCAGATGATGGCTATCTTACCAAAGCAAGAGAGTTATGCACTCAAAATGATGTTACTTTTATTGCGGATGAAGTGCAAACAGGAATTGCTCGAACTGGGAAAAGATTGGCTGTTGACCACGAGAATATAAAACCCGATATTTTAATTCTAGGAAAAGCACTGTCTGGAGGCGTCTATCCTGTTTCGGCAGTTTTAGCAGACGATGCAATTATGGGGGTTATACAACCTGGACAGCACGGTTCTACTTTTGGGGGAAATCCATTGGCGGCAAAAGTTGCCATTGCAGCTCTAGAAGTGATAAAAAATGAAAACTTAGCGGAGAATGCAGAAAAAATGGGGCAATTATTCCGCAAAGAAATGAACCGCATTATTGAAAATACTGATTTGGTTGTTAAAGTCCGAGGAAAAGGTCTATTGAATGCAATAATTATAAATGATTCCCCTGAAAGCACAACCGCTTGGGACATCTGTATTGCGATGAAAGAAAATGGATTAATTGCCAAACCGACACATGGAAATATTATCCGATTTGCTCCTCCGCTTGTCATGAACGAAGAGCAGTTAATGGAGTGTATACAAATAATTGAAAAGTCAATTATGGAGTTTAAAAAGTAACTTATAAAGTTCCTTCTAACATAATGTTATAACGGATTTCAGCGCTTTTGAAATCCGTTTTTAATTATTTCAAACTATTTATTTTCAGACGCTTATGCTTTTATCGTTTTATTTTTATCAATAGAAAATATTCTGACTCATATTGTCTTTTTGGCAAAATATTACTTATTTTTACCTGAACAATTGAAAAGAAATAAAAATGGGTTTTGGGATTATTAGTATCTCCTTTATCTTTAATCTCAACCCCAAAGCTAAGAACTGCAACAACCATGTATTTAATTTTTGACACAGAGACAACAGGATTACCTAAGAACTTCAATCTTCCCTATACCGATACCGAGAATTGGCCAAGGTGTATACAGATTGCATGGCAACTGCACGACAAAAATGGGAAGTTAATTGAAGCGAAAGACTTCCTTATACATCCTGATGGATTTAACATTCCTTTCCAATCAGAGGAGATACACGGTATTTCAACGCTTTTGGCAGAGAAAGAAGGGATTACTCTTTCTGAAATGTTGGTTGAGTTCAATAAAGTATTGGAGAAAACCCAATTCATTGTTGGTCAAAATATTGGTTTTGATATCAATGTAATGGGTTCCGAATTTGTTCGCATGGGGATGGACACTCCAATGCATGATTTGCCCTTATTGGACACCTGTACAGAAACCACTGCCAATGTTTGTAGATTGCCTGGGGGGCGTGGTGGAAAATTTAAATTGCCTACACTTAGTGAACTTCATACCTATTTGTTCGGATCATCATTTGGAGAAGCTCATAATGCAACTGCAGATGTTGAAGCAACAGCCCGATCCTTTTTTGAATTGGTGCGCAGGAGGGTTTTTACTTCACAGGATTTAAACACTACGGAAAGTTACTTTGAAGAATTTTTAGAACACAATACAGATACAATTCAGCCCATTGGATTAAAACATCTCAACCTCAAAAAGAAAAGCAAAGAACTCAAGGAAAAATTTGTAGAAGAAGACCAGGTTAGTCAGGCTGAAATCGATGAAGGACTTGAGCAACTATCCGACACCTCATTTGTCCATTTACACAACCATTCTCAAAACTCGGTTTTACAATCCACTTCGAGTATTGAAGGATTAATAAAAAAAGCAGCATCTTTTAACATGCCTGCCATAGCCTTAACTGATACAGGCAATATGATGGGGGCGTTTCATTTTGAGAAATTCATTACCAAACACAATAAAAACATTCACAAGGAGCGAGAAGCTGCAGAGAAAGAAGGCAAGCCATACCACAAGAAAGAGATTACACCCATTATTGGTGCAGAGCTTTACGTCTGTGAAGATCACACCAACAAAACAGTAAAAGACAATGGAGACCAGATTGTCTTTTTAGCCAAAAATAAAAAAGGATACCACAATTTATCAAAGATGGCATCCATTGCCTTTACAAAAGGAAAATATTATGTTCCTCGAATTGATAAAAAAGTAGTCGAAGAATACAAAGAAGGGCTTATTGTTCTCTCGGGAAATATGAATGGTGAAATTCCCAATAAAATTTTAAACTTTGGTGAAAAGCAAGCTGAGGAGGCTTTATTGTGGTGGAAGGAGCAGTTTCAAGATGATTTTTATTTGGAAGTTATGCGTCATGATCAAGAGGATGAACGGCGTGTTAACGAGGTGTTGTTGAGATTTTCTAAAATGCATAACATAAAAATCGTTGCCACCAACAATACTTTCTACGTAGATAAAGAAGAGGCCCCCATTCACGATATTCTTTTGTGTATTAAACAAGCGGAATTGGTTAAAACACCAATCGGAAAAGGAAGAGATTTTAGATTTGGGCTTCCCAACGACAATTATTATTTCAAGTCTCCACAGGAGATGAAAGAATTGTTTGCCGATCTTCCGGAAGCTATTGAACACACATTAGAGATTGCGAATAAATGTGAACATTACCACTTAGCAAGTGATATTTTATTGCCTGCCTTTAAAATTCCAGAAGAATTTCAAGATGCAAAGGACAAGGAAGATGGAGGGAAACGGGGAGAAAATAATTATTTACGCCATTTGACTTATGAAGGTGCTAAGTTACGCTATTCAGAAATTACTGATGAAATCAAAGATCGTCTTGACTTTGAGTTAGAAATAATTGAAAAAACAGGATATCCAGGCTATTTTCTTATTGTTCAAGATTTTTGTAGAGCTGCCCGAGAAATGGGCGTAATTATTGGTCCTGGAAGAGGTTCTGCTGCAGGTTCTGCAGTCGCCTATTGTACTAGAATTACAAATATAGATCCCATTAGGTATGACTTACTTTTTGAGCGTTTTCTTAATCCAGATCGTGTTTCCATGCCTGATATTGATATAGACTTTGACGATGAAGGACGAAGCAAAATCATCAATTGGGTAATCGAAAAATACGGTGCCAATCAAGTGGCTCAAATTATTACTTATGGTACAATGGCGGCAAAATCATCTGTTCGTGATGTGTCTAGAGTATTGGATCTCCCTTTATATGAAGCAGATCGATTGGCAAAATTAGTTCCCGATGTTTCGCTATCTCAACTTTTTAGTCTAGAGAGCAATGCACTAGCAGATAAATTAAAGGGAAAACAAGACAGTATCAATATGGCCAACCAACTGTTATCTATTGCCAATGGTAATGATTTGCAGGCAGAAGTCTTACAAAGTGCCCAACGCATTGAAGGCAACCTTAGAAATACGGGCATTCACGCTTGCGGTGTAATTATTACACCGAGTGATATCACCAATTATGTTCCAGTTGCCCTTGCTAAGGATTCGGACATGTATTGTACACAATACGACAACTCTGTAGTTGAAGAGGCAGGACTACTAAAAATGGATTTTTTGGGATTAAAGACATTAACTTTAATTAAGGATGCTGTTGCTTTTGTAAAAGAACGGCACAATATTGACCTTGTTCCCGATGATTTCCCATTAGATGATGAAAAGACGTACGAACTTTTTAAGAAAGGAGAAACAGTAGGCGTTTTTCAATACGAATCTCCAGGAATGCAAAAGTATTTGCGTGAATTAAAACCTACTGTATTTGCCGATTTAATTGCAATGAATGCCCTTTTCAGACCCGGTCCAATGGAATATATTCCAGACTTCATTAAGCGGAAAAATGGAGAACAAGAAATCACTTATGACCTTCCAGAAATGGCTGAATATCTTGAGGAAACCTATGGAATTACCGTTTACCAAGAGCAGGTAATGTTACTTTCTCAAAAACTGGCTGGATTTACCAAAGGTGAGGCCGATACTCTTCGAAAGGCAATGGGAAAGAAAAAGTTTGAACTACTGGAAGAATTAAAGCCCAAATTTTTAAATCAAGGAGCAGAACGGGGACACAATAAAAAGATTCTAGAGAAGATATGGCACGATTGGGAAGCATTTGCTTCTTATGCATTTAATAAATCACACTCAACCTGTTATGCTTGGATTGCCTATCAAACAGCTTATTTAAAAGCGAATTACCCTGCTGAATATATGGCTTCTGTATTAAGCAACAATATGAGGGACATTAAGCAAGTTACTTTCTTTATGAAAGAATGCAAACGAATGGGATTAGAAGTACTAGGTCCCGACGTGAATGAATCCAATTATAAATTCACTGTTAACGCAAAAGGAGCAATCCGATTTGGCTTGGGTGCAATAAAAGGTGTTGGAGAAAAACCTGTTGAAGCAATTGTAGAAGAGCGAAGAGAAAACGGGTCATTTAAAGATATTTTTGACATTACAAAGCGTGTAGATTTAAAGAAATGCAATAAAAAAGCGTTTGAAGGTTTAGCCCTATCAGGAGCTTTGGATTCCTTTTCTAATATTCATCGAGCACAGTATTTTGTGGAAGAAAACAACCGTTCATTTCTCAATAATGCCATCAAATTTGGTCAAGGATACCAAGAAAATGCAAACTCTAATCAAGTAAGTTTATTTGGAGAATCCTCTGGAGTAGAGTCTCCTGCTCCGAACATACCACAGGTTCAAGAATGGTCGATAGTACATAAACTTAAAAAGGAAAAAGAAGTTGTGGGAATTTATATCTCTGGACATCCTTTGGATGATTACAAGATTGATATCGATTCATTTTGTAATGGAAGTATTGAATATCTCAATAATTTGGACGAACACAGAAATAAAGAATTTACAGTTCCAGCAATTATTACAAAGGCTGAACATCGCTATACTAAAAAAGGAGATCCTTTTGGCACCATGGTTATTGAAGATTACAATGATTCAACTAAGCTGTTTCTTTTTCAAGAAGATTATGGAAAATTCAAACCCTACATGGTAGAAGGTTCATATATATACATTGTTGGTAAAATTCAACCCAAACGTTGGAAAAAGGATGAGTTTGAATTTAAAGTACGAAAAATGGATTTCTTATCTAACTTGAGAAATGGAAAAGTGAAATCTTTAGAAGTTAAACTGGCCTTAAGTCAATTAAACGGAAAGTTTATTGATGATATAGACCAATTATTTGCAGATAACAAAGGTCAGTTTCAGGTGCGCTTTAAAGTCAAAGATGAAATCAATAAATTATCAATTGATATGCCTTCTCGCTCATTAAAAATTGACATTAATGATGAACTTTTAGAAAACCTTGTCGAAAAAGGAGTTCAATACCGATTGGTTCAATAGGTACTGTTCTATTTCTGTTTTATATGCACACCAATTAGTTGTGGAGGAGATGGTTGAAGATCGTTCTCTATTTTTTAGACTTTAAGTATTTTTCAATTCTTCTGGTCAGAATCTTAAATATCATTTCTGCATCTTTATCCTCCAGCTTACGTCCAAAGGAATAATTTTTCTGGAAGCATTCAAATTGAATTCTATTGGCTCCCCTGACCCAAGGAGAGTCTTCAAAAACTTTTTTAAATGACCCTTCTTTAAGGGGGACAACACTTAGTTTGGTTATGTTCTCAATAAAATATTGATTGGACTTTCCATAACTTCCTGTTGCTCTTTTTATTCTTAGGCTATTTTTATCAAGTTTAATATATTCTCTTCCGTAATACAGATAAAGTAAGGTACGCAAAACGCGAATGGCAAAATAGAGCCAAAAGAGTATAAATATAAGAAGCGCCAACTTTTCTTCTCCTGAAAAATCTCTAAAAAATGCAGTAGTTACATATCCGCCAATAAAAATCCACAGGACAAACCATATTAAAATAAGACTCTTTTTACGCCCCAATTTCGGAGGATAGATAACAAAACTTATATTGTCCTTTTTATCTACAAAAGATACTCGATTACCAATCCATTTCATAATTCACAAAGATAAATTATATTTGGTAAATATGACCTAACCCTATATTTAAAGTCTTCCTTTATTCAATTAAATCATTTATCTTTTGATAAACTTCTGAGTTGAAACTCCTTTATTGGTAATCACTTTGATAAAATAAGTTCCTGAAGGAAAATGACTCACATCGACTTTAGTTGAAGTCGTTTGAACCACTTCTCTCCCTTCAACAGAAAGCATTTTAATTTGTTTAATTTGAGCATGATCCACTCTAATGTTGACAATATCTGAAGATGGATTTGGATAAACCATTACTTCTTGACTGATTTCATCTTGAGGAACAGATACAGTGGATTGATTTCCATAAGTGATATTCAGAACAGGGGCAAAATCTAAATCGTCTGTTCCAGAAAATTTTACCAAAGCATCAACACTATTGGGTGCAGAAATTTTAAATTGTGTAATGCTATTTACCGTGATGTATTCCAATAATTCTTGTGGCAAATCTATACGTACCCAATTTCCATCAGAATTACTCCCATGTATACACGGCGTTCCATTTTCATCTCCAATCTCATTAAAATCACTTGGTTCTATGGCAGCACTAGCTCCAAAAGCACCTTCATTTATTTCTATGGTTAACTGTTCGTCAATTGGATTGCCCCCTGTTTGTTCAATTCGATGAAGAAAAATACTGGCTTTTTCTGCAACAGAATCTAAATTATTCAAAGTGTTAAAAGTTAAGATTGTTTGATGGTCTATCCCACTATCATTCCCAATCAATAGATCGGTACTCACCGAGCCATCCGAAGCAACGGAACCATTTTTTAAACTGTCTTGGGCAATGATATATTTATCATCCATTAAAGCTTTGAAGTAATATTTCTGGGTTACGTAACCAAATAAATCCCTAAATCCTTTTGAAGACAAGTGAAAGCAATCTTTAGTGAGTTGATAATCTCGCATAGATTCCATTGGAGAAGGATATGCAGGATTTCCTTCTGGTAATGGCACACTAAATTGAGCATACGTTCCAAAAGGCGAAACTCCGAGTGGATCAATTTGTCCATAAGTGTATTGGGTTATGCCCGTTGCTTTTACAAATTCAACACGAGGGTCATTGGCAAAGTCTGCAGCAAGCTTATCTTCAAAAGCATTCAATTGGTCATTAATTTCTTGGTTTGATGGAAATTCCATATCCTCCCACTGTCCATAAAATGGGTGTAAAGAAGGTTGAGGAAAGGCAGAGGTAGGGAAAGTATGTAACACCTCATCAAAGTTAGGATAAGCATATCCTCCCCAAATGATTTGAACATCAGGTCGAATGCCTTTAATAAAATCAATAACAGCATAAAGACTATCTTCAACCGATTGCATTAGAGAATCTGTTTGAAATTGGGTAAAAGATTGTGATTTCCAGTTTCCCAACAAATCATTTCCTGCCAAACTCAAATGCACAAACTTTATGCTGGGTTTACTGATCAATTGATTGGCTATTTCACCTTGTTTGCTTGGTTTCATAAAATCATCAGTCTTAGCACCATTTTCAGCAAGTGTTAAATTGGTAAAAAACTTATATTCTGGAAAACCCCAGTTTTTAAACACTTTATTTATGGTTTGATCCACTCCCATAAAAAACGCCCAACTGTCTCCCACCAATAAAACTTTTGTTTCATCATCTTCAGGACATTGCGCATTGTATTGGTTGATATTAAAAAGAAAGAGTAAACCAAGTAAAATTATTTTTTTCATAAGAGGTGTTCTTTTTATTCCTAAATTTTTTCTAAAATACAAAAAAGTGAAGGATAAGGAAAAAGTTTTATGATAATTTTTTGAAGTGCAAAAGAGAAAGTATCATATTGGAAGGCAGGATTTTTTTTTCGGATTTGATGTTTGTTAATAATAGCACAGACAATAAGATAAAAACAATTCTTAAAAAAGGAATCTATATCTATACCGTAAAGAGTGTAAGCGGAGAACTTATATCCAAAGACAATCTTATAAATGAATAACTTTCCATTATCCAACACTCACCCCACTCTCTATTTTTTTATTTACCTTTGATTCAAAGATTTTAAATTAGAATTTTGGAAAGAGGAAAGGTACTCAAATCAATGGGAAAAGATTACATTATTGAATTGGATAATGGAAAGATTATTGCATCTGGCATTCGTGGCAAAATTCGCCTTAAAGGTGCAAAGAGCACCAATCCTGTGGCTGTAGGAGATAATGTTATAGTGGATGTTAATGAAAATGAATCAGCTGTCATTACCGAAATTCTTCCAAGAGAAAATTATATTATTAGAAAGTCAATTAATTTGTCAAAACAAATACATATTTTGGCAGCTAATGTGGACAGGGCATATCTTTTGGTTACGCTTGTTGCACCTGAGACCCACTTGACTTTTATCGACCGTTTTTTGGTTACCACAGAAGCGTATCGAATTCCCGCAACTTTGTTATTTAATAAAATGGACTTGTATTTTGAAGAGCACCTCCCCTTGGTTGATGAAATCATCAATATTTATGAAAGTATTGGATATCCCTGTGAAAAATTATCAGCCTTAGAACAAACAAATATCGACTTTTTAAGAGATGAAATTAAAGGGAAGCGAGTCATGTTAGCGGGCAATAGTGGAACAGGAAAAAGTACTTTAATCAATGCTTTAGATAAAGATTTGAACCTTAAAACAACCCAAATTTCAACACACCATCTTCAAGGGCAGCACACCACCACTTTTGCAGAGATGCACAAGTTGAAAACAGGCGGATACATTATTGATACACCTGGAATAAAAGCCTTTGGTGTAGTTGATTTTGACAAAAAAGTAATCAATCACTATTTTCCTGAAATGCGAAATTTAATGAATCAATGTAAATACAACAACTGTCAACATATAAACGAACCTCAATGTGCTGTAAAAGAAGCAGTAGAAGAAGGCGATATTCATCCTTCTCGATATGATTCGTATATTAACCTAATGATGGAAAATCAAACCGAAAAATACAGATAAAACAAAACAATATGAGAGTAGTTATTCAAAGAACAACAAAAGCAAGTGTAACAATCGACAATGAAGTAAGTGGTGAAATTGATAAAGGATTGGTGGTCTTTGTGGGCATAGAAAATGAGGACAGTGATGAAGATATAGATTGGCTCTGTAGAAAAATAAGTGCACTCAGAATATTTTCAGATGAAGAAGGCAAAATGAATCACGACATCAAAGATGTCAACGGCTCTTTTCTCGTTATTTCTCAATTTACACTCCACGCTAAGACCAAAAAAGGCAACCGCCCAAGTTTTATTCATGCAGCAAAACCAGATATCGCAGTTCCTGTTTATGAAAAATTCAAACAAATGTTAGAAATAACAAGTGGGTGTGCTGTAGAAAGCGGGAAGTTTGGTGCTGACATGCAAGTTTCATTAGTCAACGACGGTCCCGTAACAATAATTATTGACACAAAAAACAAAGAATAATGACCATTTCAGAACTACAAACCAAGGTTGATGATTGGATTAAGGAATACGGCGTTCGCTATTTTGATGAATTGACCAATACTGCTGTTTTAATGGAAGAAGTTGGAGAGGTTGCCCGAATAATGTCGCGCCGATACGGAGAACAAAGTGAAAAAGATTCGGATAAGAACAAAGACCTGGGCGATGAGTTGGCAGATGTTCTTTTTGTTTTAACATGTATTGCCAATCAAACAGGAGTAGATTTGGAACACGCTTTATATAAAAATCTGAAGAAAAAAACAGAAAGAGACAAGAAACGCCATAAATCCAACAAGAAATTACACTAAAACTCGCCTCATTTTATCTATTCTCATAAAAAAAAATGATTCTCAATAGATTAATTTATTATTTTTGAAAACTTAATTTAGAGCGAATAGACAACCAATTTATACAAGCATGATTGAATTTTTCAACGAAATTTTAGAGCATTTTCACATTCCATTGCACAATCCAATCATTGTATTTTCTTTGATTTTATTTATTATACTTCTGGCTCCTATTGTATTGAAGAAGTTAAATATACCTGGAATCATAGGGTTAATTATTGCTGGAATTGTGATTGGTCCCAAAGGATTTGGAGTATTAGAAAACGACTCTGCTGTTCAGTTGTTCTCCACAATCGGACTACTCTATATCATGTTTATTGCAGGGTTAGATTTAGATTTGAACCAGTTTAAAGCCCATCGTTTTAAAAGTATATTCTTTGGAATTTTCACATTTTTAATTCCTTTGGGGATTGGATTTCCCGTCTACTACTACGTTCTGGGAAACTGGGATGGAAACATTACAATGGAGGCCGCCTTGTTAACAGCGAGTATGTTTGGAACACACACGCTGGTCACCTATCCAATTGTGAGTAAATTGGGGATATCGAAAAATACAGCAGTAGCCATTACAGTAGGTGGAACAATGTTAACAGATACAGCTGTTTTAATCCTCTTAGCAGTAATTGTTGGTTCCCATGACGGTGGATTAT
The DNA here is from genome assembly GCA_964585545.1 of uncultured Fluviicola sp. Taxonomy (GTDB): domain Bacteria; phylum Bacteroidota; class Bacteroidia; order Flavobacteriales_D; family Crocinitomicaceae; genus Brumimicrobium. Next base: position 76,163 of record CAZPDT010000007.1, on the reverse strand, counting down.
CTCAAGAATTTTGGATTCGATTGGGCATAAGCATTGCGTTGTTTTCAGCTTTTATGTTCTTAATTATTCCAAGAATTACCAAATGGTTTTTTAGAAAATTTTCGAGTGAGAAACACCAACATTATATCTTTGTTCTCGCCGTTGTTTTTCTTGCTGCCTTTTTATCTGAGATATCTGGTTTAGAATCAATTATCGGGGCATTCTTTGCAGGACTTGCATTAAACAGATTGATTCCAAACTCCTCGGCATTAATGAATCGTATTGAGTTCCTTGGGAATTCATTATTTATTCCTTTCTTCTTTATTAGCGTTGGAATGATCGTTGATGTCAGTGTAATATTTACAGGGTGGTTTGCCATTATTATTGCAGCAACACTTACAATTGTAGCCTTAACTGGAAAATGGTTGGCAGCAAAATTTACCCAGGTTGTTTTTAAGTTCTCAAAAGCACAAGGAAATTTAATCTTTGGATTGAGCAGTGCCCATGCTGCTGCTACCTTGGCGATTATTGTTGTAGGACATGAAGCTGGAATTTTGGATGACAACATCCTGAATGGAACCGTATTACTGATTTTAGTTACCTGTATTGTGGCTTCTTTTGTGACAGAAAAAGCAAGTAAAAAAATTGTCATTGAATCGGAAAATGACGTGGAAGGACTTGCCGAATCGAGTGGCGCATCAAGTGAACAGATACTATTACCAATAGACAATATTAATAAAATTGAACGATTACTGGAGTTTGCAAGTCTAATTAAAGACAAGAAATCACCCAATCCTATTTCAGTACTTACAGTAGTTTCCAATAATGCAGAGGCTGAAGACAATATCCTAAAAGCGAGAAATAAGTTAGACAACTTTGTGCATGAGGCATCAGCAACAGAAACCAAAACTGAAATTCTTACCACAATCGACCACAATGCAGCAAATGGTATTTCAAGAATATCAAGAGAAATAATGACAGATATAATTATTCTTGGCTGGCCACATCGGGCTGGTTTTTTTGATAAACTCATCGGAGAAAAAATAAATGATATCTTAAGAAAAACATACAAAACAACATTTGTATGTCGTATAGAGAAGCCTTTGGCAACACACAAAAAACTTGTTATTGCTGCTCCTCCTTTATCTGAACGTGAGAAAGGTTTTAGCATTTGGGTTAATAAATTTGGAATCTTGGCGCAAGAATTGAGTATTCCTGTCCAACTTTATTGCAACAAAGCAACAGAAGAGGCAATTCTAAAATTATTCAAGAAAGGCAAAATTTCCAATACAACAACTACAAAGCACTTTGAAGATTGGGAAGATTTTCTAATTCTATCAAGAGACATTACAAAAGAGGATATTTTTGTTCTTGTTTCAGCAAGAAAAGGTGCCAAATCGTACATGAGAATATTGGATCAATTGCCTACAAAACTCGATAAGTACTTTGAAGCGAACAGTCGCTTTGTTATTTACCCACAACATTTTGACGAGGTCATTGACAGTCAATATGGTGACATCTCATCTGTGCCTTTAACAAAAGGAATTGACGTGGTACAAAAACTTGGTAAAGGAATTGGTTCAATGTTTAGAGCCGAAGAAGATGAAAAAAGAGAAGAATAGAAAAGGGTTTTAACCCGAGCGGGAGCAAAGAGCGAAAGCGAAGTTTATCCACCGTTTTCCCTCATTCTGTTCATTCACTCCCGCTCTGCATCGCTGCGGCACTCAATCTGACGTGTGGCGTGTTTATTTTGTTAAAAGTTTTTTGAGAATATCCTCCTTCTCTAATTTTGGGATAACATGTTTTTCGAAAGTATCTTTTAGCGGGATTGTAATTAATTCATCACCCGAGTAACCAACCATAATTTTTGATTTCCCTTCCAGTAAGAGCTCAACAGCAAGCACGCCCGAACGCGTTGCTAATGCACGGTCAAAATAAGAAGGAGCTCCTCCCCGTTGAATGTGTCCTAGAATTGTTGTCCTCAATTGAAAATTGGGTAAATAAGGTTTAATTTTTCGCATAATATCCATTGCACCACCTTCCTCCTCTCCTTCTGCAACAATAATAATACTGCTTCTTCTCCCTTTATTTTGACTCCTTATTTCATTCGCCAAATCTTCAATATTAGTAACCACTTCGGGAATCAGAACTGATTCTGCTCCAGATGCTATTGCAGAATTTAAAGCTAAAAATCCAGAGTTTCGTCCCATTACCTCAATAAAAAAAATGCGTTTCTGAGAGGATGCTGTATCCCGAATATTATCAACAGCACATACAATTGTATTTAAGGCCGTATCATAGCCAATTGTCGATTCTGTTCCATATAAATCATTATCTATAGTGCCTGGAATTCCAACAATTTGAATTCCCGTTTCTGTCGACAATTCATGTCCTCCTCGAAACGAGCCATCACCTCCAATAATTACCAGTCCTTCAATTTGGGCTTTTAACAACTGATCTATCGCTATTTTACGGCCTTCTTTGGTTTCAAATTCAGAACACCTTGCCGTTCCGAGAATTGTTCCTCCTCGTTGAATGATATTGTCTACATCGGCATAACTTAAATTCTTAAAGTCACCTTTCATTAATCCCTCAAATCCACTCATCACTCCTACAGGCTGCACCCCGTTGTGAATAGCTGATTTAGCAATTGCTCTTATGGCTGCATTCATCCCGGGAGCGTCCCCTCCAGAAGTAATAATTCCTATTTTCTTCATGATAAAATACTTTAGAATTCATATAAAAATAGCGGAATCTTTTCATCCACCTATAATTTAATGAAAAAAGTTTAAATTTGCCAACAATCAGTGTAAAATTTCTTAGTTTTACGCTACATTTAAACTTGGTTGAATTTAAGCTTAAGATATGAAAACTGTTCAATTTAGAGAAGCTCTCAATGAAGCGATGACAGAAGAAATGCATCGCGATGAAAACATCTTCCTTATGGGAGAAGAAGTTGCTGAATACCACGGCGCATACAAAGTTTCAAAAGGTATGCTAGAGGAATTTGGTGAAAAACGTGTAATTGATACACCCATTGCCGAACTTGGCTTTGCAGGAATCGGTGTTGGTGCTTCTATGAACGGTTTGCGTCCCATCATCGAGTTTATGACCTGGAATTTTGCTCTTTTGGCTTCTGATCAAATCATTAATAGTGCCGCAAAAATGATGTATATGTCTGGTGGACAATTTCACTGTCCAATCGTTTTTAGAGGAGGAAATGGACAAGCAGGACAATTAGCGGCAACCCACTCTCAAGCTTTTGAATGGTTTTATGCAAATGTTCCTGGACTGAAAGTGATAACACCTTCTACACCTTATGATGCTAAAGGACTATTAAAATCAGCCATTCGTGATGAAAACCCGATTGTTTTCTTAGAGTCTGAGCAAATGTATGGAGACAAAGGTGAAATTCCTGAGGATGAATACTTGATTCCAATAGGTGCTGCTGATATTAAACGACCAGGGGATGATGTGACCATTGTTTCTTTTGGAAAAATTATTAAAGTGGCCCACAAAGCAGCAAAAGAATTAGCAAAGGAAGGAATAGAATGTGAGATTGTTGATTTAAGAACAGTTCGCCCAATAGATTACGCTACTGTGGTTGAATCCATCAAGAAAACAAACCGATGTGTTATTGTCGAAGAATCTCATCCTTTAGGTTCAATTTCTTCAGAATTAGGCTACCATATTCAGCGGTATGCATTTGATTATCTCGATGCACCTGTAATGCGTGTAACTCAAACAGATACTCCATTTCCTTATGCTCCAACATTAATTGATGTAGCCCTACCGAATGTTGAACGCGTAGTGAAAGCAGTAAAGGCGGTTTCGTATAAGAATTAATAGAAGAAGTGGATGTCTTGGGAGGTAGGTCAAGCCATTTTCTGACGGCGACTTAAAAATTGTATCAACAATTCATTTAGAGGTTTATTGGTATCCAGTTGGAAAAAATCAATGCCATAGGTTCCGCATTTATCTTTTAATTCCTTAAAGTAACCTGCAACTTGATCAATGTAGTGTTCTTTAATTTCTCTTGGAACAAGTTTCATTTGTTCTCCAGTTTCCATATCTACCATGGTGTAAGGCCGATTTTCCAGTTGAAATTTTAACTCCTTTTCTTTGTCCATAACATGAAATAAGATAACCTCATGTTTGTTGTGTTTGAGATGTTGTAATGCCTCAAAAAGTGCATCGCTTTGCTCAGGGTCATTGAGCATATCTGAAAAAATAACAATTAAACTGCGCCGATGACAAAGCTCTGCAATATCGTGTAATACTTGAATAGACTCTGTTAATTTAGATGCTTTAGGTTCATAGTTATACAATAGTTTTTCCAACTCCGAATACAAGTATTGGTGATGGCTATTGGAAGATTTATTCTCAGTATGTTGATCTAATTTATCGGTAAAAACAGATAGTCCGACAGCATCGCGTTGCCTTTTTAGTATTTCCATTAATGAGGCTATACCATAAATACTGTATTTTATTTTTGACCAATTGTCCTCATTTTGAAAATACATTGAACTCGAAGCATCTAAAACAAATTGACACCTCAAGTTGGTTTCCTCTTCATACTTCTTGGTAAACAACTTTTCTGTACGGGCATAGAGCTTCCAATCCACATGTTTTGTAGACTCTCCAGTATTGTACAGTCGGTGTTCGGCAAATTCTACAGAGAATCCATGAAAAGGACTTTTATGAAATCCGGTTATAAATCCTTCTACGACTTGTTTAGCAAGAATTTCAAGACTTCCAAACTGTTCTAAATATTCCCGTTCAATTTTTTCTGCCATAAGATAAAGGTAGTGCTTTTTTTGAAAATAAAAACCTACTGTTTTTTGTAACTGCTGTTTTTATAATTTATTAAGGCTTATAATCCTTCAATACCGACTTCCTTCCAATGGCCTCTGTAATATAATCGACACTCAATCTTGGTCCTCTTGCTGGGGAATGGCTTCGCCCATAATAAATAATCTGTAGGTGCAAGGTGTTCCATGTTTCCTTTGGAAAATACTTTTTGGCATCTATTTCCGTTTGCTTAACGCTCTTTCCATTGGTTATTCCCCAACGATACAACAAGCGATGTATATGTGTATCTACTGGAAAAGCCGGCACACCAAAAGCTTGTGACATCACCACAGAAGCCGTTTTGTGTCCTACTCCTGGGAGTTCTTCCAAATCTTCAAAGTTATCGGGTACTTTCCCGTTGTGCTTATCAATTAAAATATGGGATAAATTAAAAATTGCTTTTGATTTCTGAGGCGACAATCCACAGGGTTTAATGATCTCTCGAATTTCATCAATGGACAGTTTAACCATATCATAAGGATTATCTGCAACTTCAAATAAATTCGGTGTAACTAAATTCACCCTTTTGTCTGTACATTGCGCCGATAATAACACCGCAATAAGCAATGTATAATCGTCCTTATGGTCTAGAGGAATCGCAGGATGAGGATACAATTTATCCAGTTCTTCTATAATAAATTCTGCTTTTTCTTTACGTGTCATGACATTTTTCAATATTAATTATCCAATACCGATATTCTTATGGATTTACAACACAAATTCATTAATTTTGTTTTCTTCAAACAACAAAGCAAACTTATGGATTTTCCTCAATATAGAAAGCGATTCGACAGCAAGTCTTTTTACAAAATCACGTCTCCAACTTCATTTGAAGAAATTCTACTTATTGGTCAACGTTTTTATATGTATTCCATAGTCGCCGAAAAATACTTTGAGCAACTACAAGTTCAAGATATGTTGGAAGCCAACATTGCATTGTACAAAATGAGCGATAAAAAGGAATATGTAGAGAAATATAAAGCTGCAAAGATCTATTTGTTAGACAATTAAACTTTAGAATTACTGCTTTAACCCGAATTATTTATACATTTTTCATTTTTTTTTATTTACTTCGTCATGTTTTGGCGAACTTGTTATTCATTTTTGTAAATACATTCATATTATGGACAAATATAAACGATTGGACACACTTATTCACATATTAGAAAGACAGCCTTTCATTTCTAAACAGGGAATCCTTGATTACTTTGAGCGATTTCATGATGTGGAATTATCTGCCCGAACTATAGAACGCGATTTTCAATCTTTAGCTAGGGATTATCATATTGCTGTCAATTACAATCGTACAAAAAGAGGTTATCACCTAAATACTGAGGATAATGAACAAATCACCTCATTTTTAACCTTTGCTGGAAGGGTCTACTTATCAGAACTCTTCCGCAAAGGTTTAAAAGATTTCCAAGACTTACGAAAGTCAATTAAGCTAGAGGACCATTCAGAATTTGAAGGATTGGAGATGGTTGAACCCCTTTTCACAGCCATTCAACAAAACCTTATTGTAGAATTTGTTCATGAAAATTACATAAAGAAGACCATTAAAAACTATCGGATTGCCCCATTACAGTTACGCGAATATCAAGGCAGGTGGTATGTTGTTGGGATTCCATTACCAAAAAACAATAAGTTGAGTAAAGATGCCATTATTAAAAGTTTTGGATTGGCTCGAGTAAGACAACTTAAAATTGCTGAAAACTTTAGTTTTTCTGTCGATCGATTCAAAGAACAATTGAAGAAGTTTGAACAAATTATTGGATTAAATTATGATGAAGCAGAACAACAGGAAATCATTGAGATTGCTGTTACAAAACATCAGTACAAGTATTTAGAAAGTTTGCCATTGCATTCTAGTCAATATAAAAAGGAAGAAATGCGTGATGGTCGGATTAAAATTAGTTTACATCTCATTCCTAATTTTGAGTTAAAGATGCAATTGCTCAAATTGGGCGAACAAATTGAAGTTTTATCACCGCAATATTTGCGCAATCAAATAAAAGAAAGTTTAACACAATCATTAAAACAATATCGAAATGAAAAAGAGAAATAATAAAAAAATGAAAGAACATTTAGATCATTTTCACATTGCAGGTTTTACCTATTACGATGGTGCAGAAGCATTCAAAGAATTAGAAATTGGAACGCTTTTACGTATCGAGTTAGAGCCTAACAATTCTTACGATCCCAGAGCAGTAAAAATTTGCTATAAAGATTACCACTTGGGCTATGTACCTAGAGGGAATAACCGTATTTTCTATAAATTGCTTAAAGTAGGAATTGATGCAATTGAAGTACGTATTCAACGCATTAATGGTCAGGAACACACAGAAGAACAAGTTGGCGTTGTGGCACATTTATTGGCCAACAAGCAAGAGGATAAATAAAAAAGGAAATGCTTTGGATTTTGCAAATGAGTAATTAACTTTATAGAAACTTAACAACTAAATATGTTACAGACTTTATTGAAGATTGGGGAATGGCAAAGTGAAGGGAAGAGCGAGTGGGATCGCTTTTTGGAGTATCCTAAAGTTGAATCAGAGGATAAACGAGGAAATCCTCAAAAGAATTATACGTTGCCAATTATTTTTGATTTAGACAATCAAGAAGTGATTATTGATAGCTACAATATTAAGGTGTTCGAAGAAACTGATGTCGAGCAATCTTTGGGAATAAAAATGAAGGGCTCGAATAGTAAAGCAATCTGTACAGCTGGAACTTCAAAACGTCTTGGAAGAATATATCAAAAAATATTAATTGTCTTTAAAACGTAATCCACTAAAAACTAGGATTGAAACACTAAATCCATTACTCTTTCGGTACAATACCTCCAAGCCTATTTAATTTCTTCAAGATTTATATTATATTTGATTAAAAAAATATTATGAGTCATCCACAAGGAATTCCCTCCGTTGATTTATCAGAATTTTTATCTGAGGATCAATCAAAACGAGAAAAATTTATTAATGAATTAGGTGATGCTTATGAAGGCATAGGGTTTGTTGCTGTCAAGAATCATGGCATCCCACAGGATTTAATTGACAATCTTTACAAACAAATGAAGTCGTTTTTTGGATTTCAAGAAGAGGTGAAAAATCAATATCATATTGAAGGCATAGGAGGACAACGTGGATATACTCCCTTTGGAACTGAACACGCTAAAGGGAAAAAAGCTGGAGATTTAAAAGAATTTTGGCATTTTGGTCAATATGTAGAAGATGGAGATCCCATTGGAAAAGAATATCCAGAAAATGTAGATGTCAAAGAAAATCCAGAGTTTGGGAAAATAGGAAAACAAGCATACAAAGCATTTGAAGATACAGGAAGACATTTGCTTCATGCAATTGCTTTACATCTGAATTTGAAAGAAGATTATTTTGACCAACATATTTACAATGGAAACAGTATTTTAAGAGCAATTCACTATCCACCAATTACAGGAGAAGTTGAAGAAGGTGCGGTTCGTGCAGGTCAGCATGAGGACATTAATTTAATTACCCTTCTCGTAGGTGCTTCGGCTGATGGATTAGAAGTACTCAACAACCAAGGAAAGTGGATTGCTGTAACAGAAATTCAAGACCATATTGTAGTCAATGTAGGAGATATGTTGCAACGACTAACCAATAAGCGTTTAAAATCTACAACACATCGTGTAGTGAATCCTCCAAAGGCACAATTGGGAACAAGTCGATATTCTGTTCCGTTTTTCTTACATCCACGTTCAGACATGCCATTGAATTGTCTAGATTCTTGTATCGATGAAGACCACCCCAAATTATACGAAGACATGACCGCAGGGGAATATTTAACTGAAAGGCTTCGAGAGATTGGATTGATTAAGTAATGACAGTCCAAATAGTTACGCATCTTATCGCTCTAAATAAATTCAATTTATTGGATGTATCAAAACTATAAAACTGCTGCGCTATTGATTAACTTCATATGCAACAACACGCTTTAACGCTTTCATTTTCAGGCCTTGCGTTTCCATCGTTTTTTTTCAGCTTAAATATTGCATTTGTGAATTGAATTCAGCAATTTTAGAGCAATAAAATATAAATATGTTATTTACACCCTTTAAAATAGGTCCAATCACCTTACGAAATCGTTCAATTCGTGCTGCTGCATTTGAGGGGATGTGTCAAAACCATCGTATAACACCTCAATTAATTGATTATCACGAACAAGTTGCCAAAGGAGGTATTGGCATGACAACTGTAGCTTATGCTGCGGTACAGAGAAGCGGACTATCCTTTCCTCATCAATTGCTTATAGAAGAAAACGGATTGCCTGATTTAGCAAAACTAGCGGATAAAGTACATGAACATCGTGCAAAAATAAGTATTCAATTGGGGCACTGTGGGAACATGGCAAAACGAAGTGTAATTGGCATGCGTCCAGTTTCATCATCAACACACATCAATCTGTACGCCCCGTCCTTCCCAAGGAAGATGAACCAAAAAGACATCAAGGAAACCATTAAAGCTTTTGGAGACAGTGTTCGTTTGGTCAAAAAGGCTGGATTTGATGCTGTTGAAATCCATGCAGGTCATGGTTATCTTATTAGTCAGTTTCTATCGCCCTACGTAAATAAACGAAAAGATGAATATGGCGGTTCATTAAAAAATCGGATGCGTTTTATGGAACAAGTAATGCAAGAAGTTTTAGAGGCAGCCAATAATGAAATTGCGGTTTTGGTAAAGATGAATATGATAGATGGGGTAAAAGGTGGTATTACGCTTAAAGAATCCCTAACAATAGGCAAAAAGTTAGAAGCAATGGGCGTCAATGCCTTAGTGTTGAGTAGTGGGTTTGTTAGTAAAGCACCTATGGAAGTGATGCGTGGCGTCATGCCCATAAAAACACTAGCTGCCCATGCTGGAAATAAGATAATGTCTGTGTTTATTCGTGCCTTTGGGAGAATAATGGTACCTTCAATTCCCTTCAAAGAAACTTACTTTTTAGACCATGCAAAACTATTTAGAGCACAATTGAAAATGCCCCTAGTATATGTTGGCGGCATATTATCAAAGGAAAATATTGATCACGTTTTAAGTGAAAATTTTGAAGCAGTAGCAATAGCAAGAGCATTAATAAAAGACCCTGATTTTATAAATAACTTACGATTAGACGTCTATAAAAAATCGAGTTGTGACACCTGTAACCATTGTATTGCAGTGATGTATAATGGTCCTTTTGAGTGTATTCAAAATTTATAAACCATGCCACAAACAATAAAAAAAGAAACCTTTGCATTAGTCACAGGAGGGTCTTCAGGAATTGGATTGGCCTTTGTGCATCAATTGGCTGAACGGGGCTATAATATTTGTATTGTTAGCAATCAAGAAGGAGAATTACCTCTCTTAGAAAAGGAAATAACAGAAAAATACAGTGTAAAATGTGTCTCATTATTTATTGATTTAAGTCAAGATAATGCCGTACAAGAAGTCTATAATTTTTGCCAAGTCAATCTGCTCACCATAGAAGTTCTCATTTACTGTGCTGGAATTTTGATTGCAGAAGAATTTATAAATATAACCCCACAGCAAATTTCAACATTACTAAAATTACATATATTAACAACAACATTACTGTGTCAGTTATTTGCCATAGATATGGTTGCCCGTAAAAAAGGATTTATTCTTACCATTTCGTCTACCTCTGCGAGCATGCCCTACCCTATTATTTCTATTTATGGACCTTCCAAATCCTATATACGCAATTTTACAAAAGCAATTCGCAATGAATTATACAGTAAAAACATCAATGTTTGCTGTGTTTTACCAGGAGCAGTTGACACAAATTTATTCGCCCTAGATGCACCAAAGAAAAAGTTGGCAAAAAGATTAGGTATAATGGCCACTCCCGAGTATATTGCAAAAAGGAGCTTACGGGCTTTATTTAGGAACAAAGGGGAATTGGTGCCTGGATTCTTAAACAAACTCAGTCTCGTTTTTATAAAAGCAATCCCTGGATTTGTGCTTCGAAGTCTATTGCGGAGGTGGAATCGTGCTAAAGTGAAGAAAATACCAACATAGTACATGGTTGTAAAAACAACAAAAGCTTACATATCATTATCGTTAATCGTTGGGGAAATTTGATTTTTGAGAGCAATGAAGTTAATTTCCAATGGAATGGAAGAATTAAAAACTCAGGTGGAGAATGTATGGATGGAACCTATTTTTATAAAGCAGAATTAGAAAATTATGCTGGCGAAAAAATACAAGAACATGGATTCATTCATTAAATAGAAATTGATCTTATGAATAGTTCGGACTAAAACATTAAACTGTACTGATTTCTATCCAGTTCACACCTTTCTTTAGCCCATTTAATGTTTTCTCTTCTTGGGAACCTTTCTCGGGCTGGAAATTATAATACCAAGAAGCATGCCTAGGTAAACTCATCAAAATAGATTCAATTCTTCCACCTGTCTTAAGTCCAAAAGTTGTCCCTCTGTCATAGATCAAATTAAACTCTACATATCGACCCCGCCGAAGGTTTCTCCATTCTAGGTTTTCCTCAGTAAAAGAAGGATTTCTGTCATAATTGATTTGGTCGGCATACAGCTTGGGAAACAATCTGCCTTGAGCTTCAGAGAAATCCAACAATTCCTCTTTAGAAATGCCCTCTTTTTCTGTTATATGATCATAAAACGATCCTCCTACACCACGGGTTTCATTGCGGTGTTGAATAAAGAAATAATTATCTGCCTCCTTTTTAAATCGTGAATAGAAGTCGGGATGATATTGGTCGTAAACCGCTTTTAAATCCTTGTGAAATAACTGCGCAAGTTCTGTATTGATATAATGTGGCGTAAGGTCAATCCCTCCACCAAACCAATACGTTCCATTGTCCATTTCAAAGTAACGGACATTCATGTGCATTATAGGGTGAAACGGATTGTGAGGATGAATTACAATTGAAATTCCTGTAGCAAAGAAAGTTTGTCCATTCAATCCCAGTTGTGTTTTCATTTTTTCAGAAACAGCACCATGAACTGCAGAGAAATTAACACCACCTTTTTCTATAATTGCTCCATCTGATAAGACACGAGTTCTTCCTCCTCCTCCACCCTCTCGACTCCAATTGTCTTCAATAAATTTAGACTTTCCGTCCAATTTTTCTAACGACCCGCAGATATAGTCTTGAACAGATTTTAACCGTTGTACTACTTCTTCTTTATTCACGTTCAATAAAACTTATACTGGGGATGATTTTCAGTAAATACAAATCAAAATCATCCTGTTTGGTGATAAATACACTTTTATTTGCACTTCCTTTATCCCAACCTAAGGACTGAATATCAAAATCATCAATAATTCCATTGTTTCTTAAATAACCCAAAAGCAAATAAGCCGATTGAGACAAGACTACATCAAAACCATGAAATGCATATTTATTTGGGTCTAATCCATATCTCGAACGAAATTCTTTAATGAATTTTTTCACTTTCAAGGAATCGTAGTTTAAATAGTTTGGAGCAGCAAAATGAAAGTTAAATCGATTTTTATAATAGTCTTTAAATGAATTCATTTTATTCCATTCATTCAATCCGACAATAGTAACATCAGCATTTCCATACTTAGGAGAGTAATTTTTTGCTGCATTAATTGTATTGATAAACTGCATCACATGTTGTACATCTTCCGATAAATAAATAAAGAAATTTTGCTTTTCGGGATCAATTGATTGAATTAAAGTTCTTCCTGAAGCATCTCCAATAGAAGACATTCTGATTGTTTTTGTTTGATTGGAATCGAGGCTTTTTTGAAATGCTGCTTTAAAAAATGCATTTTTCTCGTTCACCTCTTTATTTTCTCCTTTGATCATTACGATATTATCATCTGCATGATATTTGGCTAGATATTTTGCCATTCCTCCGAGCAAAGTGAGCTTTGACGGTACCATTGAAAGCAAGTAGGGATTATTTTCCAAAAGCTGTGTAGGTATTCTTGTTACTGCAATAACAGGCACTTTATTTCTTTTTCCCCACGAAGCTGTATATTCAATAAGTTCAGGATAGAATGGCCCTATGATCATATCCCAATTCTTTTTATTTGATGCTCCAAGGTGCTTTTTAAGTTGCTCTATATTTCCTCCAGCATCGTAGAATTCAAAATTGGCGGAGAGTCCCAGTTTTTCTAATGAATCTATAGCCATTTGTGCGCCCATCACAAACTCAACGGAAAGGTCAGTTAATGTATTCAATTGTGTAGACTCGTCATATACTCCAGAAATTATCTCTTTATTGTTGTACAATTTCAATGGCAAAACCACCAAAACCTTATATTTTTCCTTTTGTTCAACAAGAGTTGGACGCTTCTGCGGCACAGTAACCTTTGGCACAATAGTCTTGGTAATAATTTCTTTAATATGCTCCTGTTTCAGAGGGATTCTAAGTACTTGTCCTGGCTTAATTTTATTTTTCTTAATGTCATTGACTTCCACCAGTTCTTTTACAGGAACCATAAAGCGCCGTGAAATAGAATACAATGTTTCTCCTTTTTGTACTTCATAATCGACAATACTATCCGAAAATTCAACTTTATAATTTGTTTTTTGGATTGTATCCTGTTCCTTTTGGTCAGCAACCAAGGTGTCTTTTTGGATTTCTTCGGGCTTTTTTTCCTCACTACTTAATTGTTCAACCTTAGGAACTTTTAATTCTTGCCCTGTCTTTAGCCCTTTTTCTGCCTCTGGATTTAACTTTATTAAATCATCAACAGAACAGTTGTATTTTCTTGATATTCCGTATAATGTCTCTTTTTTCTCAACGGTATGAATAGTGTATTTCCCACCATTATCCTTGTTATTTATGGTTTCATTTTTATCAAAGGGAATAAACAGTTTCTGCCCTACTTTCAATCCATCCTTTACGGAAGGATTGGCTTGAACAATTGCCTCCACAGAAACATCGTATTTTCGATGAAGTCCATACAAAGTGTTTCCTGCTTCCACCAAATAGATTTTAAAATGTTTTCCTTCTTTGGTTGTTTCTCCAATTTCTTGAGAAAAAGAAGAAAACGAGGTCACTAAAAGCAAAAGTAAAACGATTGTAATTCTCATTCCCATTCAATTGTTGCTGGTGGTTTAGAACTGATATCGTAGGTTACACGATTGATTCCTTTCACCTGGTTAATAATTTTATTTGAAATCTTTCCGAGCAGCTCATAAGGCAAATGAAACCAGTCGGCTGTCATTCCATCCACTGAGGTCACCGCACGTAATGCAACAGCATTTTCATACGTTCGTTGATCACCCATCACACCTACTGTATTTACAGGGAGAAAAACAGCTCCTGCTTGCCAAACACTATCATAAAGTCCAGAAGATTTAAGTTCATTAATAAAAATCGCATCAACTTCTTGCAAGGTTTTAATTTTATTGGGTGTAACCTCTCCGAGAATTCGAATACCCAATCCAGGTCCTGGAAAAGGATGTCTTCCCAAGATGGCAGGAGAAATTTCTAATGTACTCCCCACTCTTCTTACTTCATCTTTAAAAAGTGTCTTCAAAGGTTCTACAACTTTCAATTTCATGTATTGGGGCAATCCTCCAACATTATGATGCGATTTAATGGTATGCGAAGCTCCTCCTCCAACGCTTACCGATTCAATAACATCTGGATAAATTGTTCCTTGTCCGAGCCACTTGGCATCTTTTACCAGTTTCGACTCTTCGTCAAACACATCAACAAAAACCTTGCCTATTGCTTTTCTTTTCGCTTCGGGATCGGTGAGTCCCTTTAATGCGCTATAAAATTGATTGGAAGCATCGACTCCTTTTACGTTAAGTCCCATTCCTTTATAGCTTTCTAGAACATTTTGGTATTCGTTTTTTCGCAACAGTCCGTTATTGACAAATATACAGTAAAGGTTTTCTCCAATGGCATGGTGCAAGAGTGCAGCAGCAACGGTAGAATCGACTCCTCCAGACAATCCTAAGATTACCTTATCGTCTCCCAATTCATGTTTAAGTTGTTCTATAGTCGATTCAACAAAAGCAACTGGAGTCCAGTCTTGCTTGCAATTGGCGATATGAACCACAAAATTAAAAAGGATAGTTTCTCCATCTACAGAGTGAACAACTTCTGGATGAAACTGAATACCATAAGTTGCTTCATTCTCGACGGCAAATGCAGCATTTTTGACATCCTCAGTACTTGCAATAACCTTGAAACCATCGGGTAAGGTTTGAATTGAGTCACCATGAGACATCCAAACCTGTGATTTTTGAGGAACACCTTTTAGCAATTCACTTTCTTTATCATGTTCAATAATATTTGCCCGGCCATATTCTCGGGTATTTGAATCTTCGACATTCCCACCGTGATGCAAAGCCAAGTATTGGGCTCCATAACAAATACCTAGGAGTGGAATCGATCCTTTAATTTTAGATAAATCAATTTTTGGGGCATTATCATCCTTAACAGAAGAAGGACTTCCAGAAAGAATAACTCCTTTAATGTTTTCCGTAATCTCAGGACAATTGTTAAATGGATGCACTTCACAGTAAACATTCAATTCACGTACTCTTCTAGCAATAAGCTGTGTGTATTGTGAACCAAAATCAAGTATCAAAATCATTTCTTGCATACGACAAAGATAATAAACCGTTTTTATCGAAAATTCGAATCTGTTATTATTTAATTAATGTTTTTTCACGTAACGCCTGAACTGTATTTGCTTCAATTCGTTGATGAATAGCAGAAACATCAGCTTTAATAAACTTTTTGCCTGTTATTTTCTCATACAACTCAATATAACGTTTTGTAACCAACGCTACAAAATCACTGGGAATTTCTGGCATGGTTTGCCCTTCTAACCCTTGAAAATCATGATTAATTAGCCATTGACGAACAAATTCCTTACTCAATTGGCGCTGCTGTATTCCTTTATCTTGTCGGTCCTGATAACCATCGAGATAAAAATAACGGGAAGAGTCTGGGGTATGGATTTCATCCATTAAGATAATTTCACCATCTTTCATCCCAAATTCATACTTGGTATCGACAAGAATAAGTTGTCTTTCTTTGGCCATTTCTACTCCGCGTTGATATAATCTATGTGTGTATTCTTCCAATTGGCTATAAATTGCTTCATCAACGATGCCTTTTTCTAGAATTTCTTCTCTCGAGATGTCTTCATCATGACCTTCATCGGCTTTTGTTGAGGGTGTAATAATGGGCTCTGGAAACGGATCATTTTCATGCATTCCATCAGGCATTTGAACTCCGCAAAGCGTGCGTTTTCCATCTCTATATTCTCTCCAAGCATGTCCTGTTAAATAACCACGTATAACCATCTCTATTCGAATAGGTTCACAACGCTTACCAACCGCCACATTTGGATCAGGAACATCAATTAGCCAATTGGGAACAATGTCTTCTGTTGCTTTTAAAAAATAAGTTGCTACCTGATTTAGAATTTGTCCTTTATAAGGGATGCCCACTGGCAAGATATGGTCGAAAGCAGAAATTCTATCCGAGGCAATCATCACCAAGTAGTCCTCTCCAATAGTGTAAACATCTCTTACTTTTCCTTTGTAAACATTGGTTTGTTGCGGAAACTTAAAATCAGTTTGTGTTAGGCTATTCATCTCTGTTTTTGTCTTCATCAAATGCTTTAATAATTTGTTTCACAATTTTATGCCGGATAACATCATTTTTATTCAATCTAATAATTCCGATATCTTTGATATTTTTTAATCTGTCTATAGCATAAGTCAATCCCGATCTTTGTTTATTAGGTAAATCAATTTGAGAAATATCTCCTGTAATGATAAAATTGGCATTCATACCCATTCGTGTCAGGAACATCCTCATTTGATTAATGGTTGCATTTTGTCCTTCATCTAAAATTACAAAAGCCTTATCCAACGTGCGCCCACGCATAAAAGCCAAAGGTGCAATTTCAACCACACCTAAATCAATAAGATTCATCAGTTTTTCAGCTGGAATCATATCGCGAAGAGCGTCGTATAAGGGCATCATATAGGGGTCTAACTTGTCTTTTAAATCACCTGGGAGAAAGCCCAAGTTTTCACCTGCTTCAACGGCTGGACGGGTAAGAATAATTCTTTTTACTTGTTTGTTTTTTAACGCCCGGACAGCACAAGCTACTGCAGTATATGTTTTTCCAGTTCCTGCGGGACCAACCGCAAATACCATGTCTTTATTATTGACTGCCTCAACCAGTTTTCGTTGATTTAATGTTCTGGCTTTAATTTTTTTTCCACCCACACCGTGAAGTAAAATTTCTGAACCATCACCCGATAAAACTTCAACAGGGTCTTCAGTCATCACATTATCGATATTACTTTCTGTTAGCTGACCATACTTCTTTATAAAAGAAATGAGTTGATCTATTTTCTCTTCAAACAAGTCAATTATCTCTTCCTCCCCATTGACCAATAGAACATTTCCGCGTTCACTTATTTTTAGGTTTGAAAAATAACGTTTGATGAGTTTCAGGTTAGCATTATTGACGCCCAGTAGTTCAATTGGCTCAACTTCCTGAATTTCAATTTTTCTTTTTTGCAATATTATAGCTTTTAGATTCTGATTTCAAAAATAAGGGTTTTTTCTTTGGAATAACAGGAAATAAGAGATAAGGAAATTAAAAATTATTCACAATACTCTAATTGTCCTTGATTCTTGAACTATTTTTTTTAATTTTATCTAAGATTTATACTGCAATCCCAATCTAACTATGCAAAAAAGTTCAATTTTAGTTGTCCTCATTGCTTTTATTTTAGGCATCATAACCGCCAATTATACTTCTACTCATTGGGTTGTTTTGTTTACCTTATGGGCAATAGTTCTTTGCACCATAATTGTCATTGTTCATTTTGGAAAAGGATTGCTTTTCTTTCGCAATTGGCTAAATTGGGGTATTGTCTTGATTTTCTTTCTCTCTGGAATGTTGGGATACCGCTTTAAGATGCCTTCCTCTTATGAGAATGAATACACCTCAGTATATCTAAAGAATGATTATCTCATTGGTGAAATCATTGAATTTCAAAAGGGAAGTGGAGCTTATGATAAAGCCATAGTACAAATTAAGAAAGTAGTAAAATACGAGAAGCAGATTGATGCGCAAGGTAAGTTATTGTGTTACATTCGCACACCCAAGGACCGTTTAGAGAAAGGGCATATTGTTCTATTTCAACCTAACGTTCAACCGATTCAAAACAAAAACAATCCAGGAGAATTTGATACAGAAAAGTTTTGGATAACCAAAGGCATAAATCGGATTGCTTTTTTACAGGAAGAAACCGTTCAAATTATAGGTGACAACAGTACATTTTCTCGTTTTTGGGTACGTACACGGAACTATCTAGAAACCATTATTCGGTCAAAAATCAGCAAGGAAAACCAAGGACTTGCAATTGCTTTGGCCTTGGGCGACAAATCAGACTTATCAATAGAGAAAAGAAAGCACTTCGCAAATGCTGGGGCGATGCATGTATTGGCTGTTTCTGGGTTACATGTGGGCATACTTCTTTTATTTATCCAATGGATTTTTAAACGGTTTCGCATTTTTAGAAAACGCCATTTGTATTTGTATTTTTCAATCCTTTTCCTCTGGTGCTTTGCGTTCCTTACAGGGATGTCTGCTTCGGTTGTACGTGCAGTTACGATGTTTTCAATTTTAGCTGGCGGACAATTGTTGGGAAAACAGTATTTTGGGTTACAAGCTGTTTTTGGATCTGCTTTTATTCTTCTTCTCTTTAATCCATTATTGTTGTATGATATTGGATTTCAGCTCTCTTATACAGCTGTATTGGGTATTGCTTTATTTTATCAAAAAATAGTTCAACTCTACCATTCCCGTTATAAAATTGTAAATTGGATATGGGAAGGCACAGCCATAGGCTTCTCAGCTCAAATTGGAACTGTACCTTTAACGCTTTTCTACTTCCATCAATTCCCCAATTATTTTATTCTTTCCAATATTGGAGTCATCATCTTTGCTTCCATTGCTCTAATCAGCGTGGTTGTCTTGTTGCTTTTTCATTTTGTACCATATTTAGTAGACTTTTTGTCATTGCTTGTTGACTTTATATTTGATTTATTCAATGGCTTCATCACATGGATCAACACCCTTCCAGCTGTGATCAGTACAGGCTTTACTCCCCATATACTTCAAGTCATATTGCTGTATTCTGGTTTAATATTTTGTTTATTTTATTGGAAAAAGAAAAGCAAAGCCTATTTGAAATGGGGAATGATTTTCACTTTTATCGTCTCAATAACATTGTTAATCAATAGGGAGCACAACAAATTCAAAAGTGAGTTGGTCATCTTAAACAACTACAAAGAAGTAATTCTACTGAAAAGCAATCGAAGGTTATTTGTTTTGTACAACAGTGAGAATGCTCCATCGGATTCAGGATTGGATTATTTAGTAAAGGGCTATAAAACGGCCGCTGGGGTAGACTTAGAAAAGATTCCTCTCCCCATGAACTTAAAAATAACATTTTCTAAAGACATTCAATTTAAACATTCCAAATCAGGTATTCAAATCAATTATTTTGGTCAACAACTCCTTCTTGCCAACCGCGTCAATACAGCTGTTTTAGATTCAAACTACACATTAATCAAAGGTGCATGGAATCCTTATTTATCAGACACACTCGATGTGATAAGTACATTAAGAGGTGCTCAAACTTTTAAGCCTAACGAAAAAGAATTTTAGAGTTTCTTCTTTCTTCGCTTGTTTGAGGCAGAGTGTTTCTTACCACATTGTAATTTCTATCCAAAACAACCTGAAATTCCGTATAATTGAACACGCCCGTCACCAATTTTATATTGGTACAAAAAACAACATAAAATTGACTTATTTTATTTTGAAACGTATCAAGTGAATTCTGGGCGTCCAGTTTGCGTCCGTACAGCATTCTGTACTTTCGTTTATAAAACTCTTCTGTTCCTGGAAATTCACCAGATTCATACTGGTTTTCTAAGGATTTTAAATCTCTGGTTAAGTTCTTTTCCCTTAATTTTGCAATGATGTAAGCATCGGAATAAATTACCTTATAGGTTTTAAATCGAGCGCCTTCATAGTATCTAAAGGTCGAATCGGCCCATAAAACGACCGAGTTTTTCACTTTTTCATAATTCTTGTCTAAAGTGTCTTTTTTTACATTTTGTCCCAACACCATAAGTGGAACAAAAAACATCATAAATAGTGCAGTTTTCATTGTTTCTCTGTTTTTAATTCATTTAATTGATTTGTATTTACATTTACTATCTCCAAATAGGGAGAAAATTTAAACTCTGTTCTATAATTTAACTTGTTGGATTTATCTGTCCAATCAATAGCCAATTCATAATATTGTATATTCTCGTTTTTCGTTACTTCAAAAAGCTTGCCCAATTTATTAATTGTAACATTCTCACCCTTCCTATTGGTTTTAAAATTACCCAAAGCCAATTGTCGTCCAATCTCTCTAAAATCAATAGTATGCAATGCTTTGGCCACATTCATAACCTGCATAACATGGTGCATAAACGGCTGCAATTGGTCGCTTCCAATCAATTGTACCTCCCGCAGTCTAAAAAAGTGCAAAAAATCTTGTTCATCCATAGAAATGCGTAAATTTCTATCGTCTACAAAGTGGTAACCGAATAAATATTCATAAAATGTATTCTGATTTTCAATCCCAATTTTAAAATCATAAAACGGTGTTATGGACAAGAGGCTGTCTTTATAATCAAACAAATAGTAGCTGTGATACACATGCATCGAGTTGGCATCTTCTGTTTGGAAGATGTGTTCAATTTCATATTGCACCTTATCAATTTCCTCCTGGGCAGCAGCTCGGTATCCTGGAATCAAATCTTCTATCCCTGACTTCCTAAGGCCTATTTGATCATTATTCTTTAGGTATTTTGCTTTGATGCCATAAATCGAGTCGAGTTTTATAAATGCCCTAGGTTTGTATACCTTCATTTCTCCATAAGAAAGCGACTGGTATTTTTGTCCCGCATATTTCTTTTTTGCGGTATCTTCAATTTGGGCATAGAACTTTTCCTTCTGGTCTTGAATTCTTTCAATTGGTCTGTATTCTGACGTACTACAACGCATCAAAATAAAAACACCTGTAAAAGTGATAAAAAGATAAAAGAAACGCCTTATGAACATTATCCTTGCAATCAGTTTTGTTAGCTGTAAAATTAGTGAAAATAATGAAAATAAAACAGGATTCCACCAATATTTCATCGACAAAGTTGATAATACCACAGATGAATAACATTTTTTCATTATAAAAAGATAAAATTTTAGAAAAAAAAATCAATAATTAATTTTTATAGCCAAAGTTTTCTTATCTTAATTATAGAATTAACAAAAAAACCTAAATCAAAATGTTAGTAAAATCATTTGGCAGCGCCGTATTTGGCATTGAAGCCACCACCATTACCATTGAAGTGAATATTGATAAGGGCATCAGTTTTATTTTAGTTGGATTGCCCGACAATGCCGTTAAAGAAAGTCAACAAAGAATTAAAGCTGCCCTTACCAACAACGGCTACAAATATCCTATGAAAGAAGTAACAATAAATATGGCACCTGCGGATATTCGTAAAGAAGGTTCAACCTTTGATTTGCCAATTGCAATAGGCATAATGGCAGCAAGTGAACAAGTCGATACTGCATGTTTGGATGCCTACATTCTGCTCGGCGAATTGTCTTTAGACGGCAGTTTAAAACCCCTAAAAGGTGTACTTCCCATCGCCTTAAAAGCAAAAGAAGAAGGCTTTAAAGGTGTAATATTACCCAAGGAAAATGTTCGAGAAGCGGCAATTGTAGATGGAATAAATGTTTATGGTGCGACAAATATCAATGAGGTTGTTCAATTCCTAAATACAGGAAAAGGATTGGAACCTACTAAGATCGATATCAGCAAAGAGTTTTACGATAAGTTGGACCAATTATCAGTTGACTTTAAAGATGTTAAAGGACAACAAAACATCAAAAGAGCATTTGAAATTGCGGCATCTGGCGGACACAACATCATTTTAATAGGACCTCCTGGTGCTGGAAAATCAATGTTGGCCAAACGACTACCAACGATTCTGCCTCCTATGAATATCAATGAAGCATTAGAAACAACCAAAATCCATTCTGTTGCAGGAAAAGTCGATGTGGGAGCGGGATTAATTACCCAACGTCCTTTCAGGAAACCACATCATACTATATCAGATGTTGCATTGGTTGGTGGTGGTGGCTATCCTCAACCAGGAGAAATATCATTGGCCCATAACGGCGTGCTTTTCCTTGACGAATTGCCCGAATACAAGCGTTCGGTATTGGAAGTCATGCGCCAGCCTATCGAAGATCGATTTGTGACCATATCGAGAGCAAAATTCACAGTAGAATACCCTGCTGGGTTTATGTTGGTTGCCGCAATGAATCCTTGTCCATGTGGGTACTATAACCATCCTGAAAAAGATTGCGTTTGCGCTCCAGGGATTGTTCAAAACTACCTCAATAAGATCAGTGGCCCCCTGCTCGACCGTATCGACTTGCATGTTGAGGTAACTCCAGTTAAATTTGATGAATTGGCATACCATCAGCCAGATGAAGGAAGTAAAGACATCAGGAAACGTGTTGTCAAGGCACGTCTTATACAAGAGGAACGCTATAAATCATCTGAAGATACTCATTCAAATGCACAAATGTCGAGTAAAGAACTTAGGAAATATTGTGAAATTGACGAAGCTTGTAATGCTATTTTAAAACAAGCCATGGACCGTTTGGGACTTTCAGCAAGAGCGTATGGGCGTATTCTAAAAGTGGCACGAACCATTGCCGACCTTGAGCAATCAACAACTATAAAGACCACACATATTTCTGAAGCAATACAATTTAGGAGCTTGGATCGGGAGGATTGGGCGAAATAGTAGAAACGCTAATTTAAATGGTAGATTTGGCAATAGAAGATATATGAATCGTTCAGGTTAAAGTATGGGTTATGCATCTTTATACATTTTTATACAATAAAATAATTATCTTCGTCTTCCTAGAAGCATGAACGGAATTTGGAAAAATCAAACTGAAATTGATCGTCAGAAATGGGACGAATTGGTGGACAACACCCCAGGGGCAAGTATTTATGTGCGTTCTTTTTATTTGGACGCTACCGCTATCGATTGGAACGCTTACATTGCCGAAGATTTTTCTTATGCTGTCCCTATTGGTACAGTTAAAAAGGGGGGGATTGAAAGAGTTTACCCTCCATTGTTCCAAGGTTATGTTGAGCCAATCGGTGCTGTTTCTAAAATTAATTGGTTGGTATTAGAACAAGAATTAATTAAACGTTACCCCAAGGGTAATATTCATTTTAGATCAAATTATTTACCCAACACAAAGTCGGAGGAGTTCATTTATCAAATGGTTTCCAAGGAAACGTTTAAATTAAAGTCACAAGCCAAAAGAAAGATCAAATTATTCAACAAATCAGAACATACAATTCGGACTGAAAATATAAATACAGATGATTTATATAATCTGGTTGTAGAAGAGCTCTCTAAGAAAATAAATTTATTCAAAACCAAAGATGTTGTTTTTTTAAAACGCTTAATAGAAGCCGCAGAAAAGAAAGGATTTCTTTATAAAATAGCTATTTATTCTGAAGCGACATTAAAGGGCGGGCTCATCGGTTTAAAATATAAAAACGAACTGATTTATCTGAAAGGAGCGACAAAACAAAGTTTACAGCAGGAAGGTGCAATGTATGCCCTTATGGAGCAATTTATAGCGTACGGCTGCGCCCAAAATTGCACCATTAATTTTGGAGGTTCTCGTATTGAAGGCATACGCTTTTTTTATCAGCGATTTAATGGTGAAGATGTAAAGTATTACCATTATTCTTGGGATCATTCCCCAATGTGGTTTAAAATCCTTTATCGTCTGTATTCGAAATTAAGAAGACGACCGACAAATTAACAAAGAATCAATGCAGGTTCGATTGGATTAAGTTGATAAACTCCTTCCGTGTACTGTCATTGTTAAGGAAAATCCCTTTAAAGGCAGAGGTCGTTGTTACTGAGTTTTGTTTTTGAACACCTCTAATTTGCATACACATGTGTCTGCATTCTAAAACCACAGCAACCCCCATAGGATTTAATGTTCTTTGAATACAATCTCTAATTTCTAGGGTCAGCCTCTCCTGCACCTGTAAACGCCGAGCGTAAGCATCAACAATACGTGGAATTTTACTCAAACCAACGATTTTCCCATTTGGAATATAAGCTACGTGGGCTTTTCCAAAAAAAGGCAGCATGTGGTGCTCACATTGGGAATATATCTCAATATCTTTTACAATTACCATTTCTGAGTAATCTTCTTCAAAGAGTGCGCTTCTCAATATTTCATCAGGGTTCTTTTGATAGCCTTGTGTCAAAAACTGAAGTGCTTTAGCCACACGTTCTGGTGTCTTTATTAATCCTTCTCTTTGTGGATTTTCTCCGATATTTTCTAAAACTTCTTTGTAAATTTTTTCTAATCGTTCTGTTACCTCTTTATTGTATTCAAATTTATTTTCCATGCAGTATTTATTTGTTCTATATATTAAAATGGACTCTTTCCTCCGTAGTATTCTACAAAATTATTCTCTGTTTCAGAAAGTTTAATTTTGGTGAGGATTCCTCCTGCCTCTTGAATTGGTCGTTCAATTTCTTCCCATATTTTTATCACAAGATTTTCTGTTGAGGCCATTGTACCTTTCATAAAGGGCACATCAAGATTTAAATTCTTATGATCCAATGGATTCAAAATATATTGTTTCATAATTTTACTCAAATCTTTTAAATCAATAACAAATCCAGTATCGGGTGAGGGCGTCCCTTTTACGGTAACAAAAATTTGATAATTATGTCCATGCCAGTTCTGATTACTGCATCTTCCGAATACGGTCTCGTTTTTCTCATCGCTCCATTCATCGTTCCACAATTTATGTGCAGCATTAAAATGTTCTCTACGTGTAATATAAACTGTTTTCAATACTTCCAGATTTTAAAGTGCAAAGATATAAAACGTTATAGAAATAAAAATGTTTAAATAAAAGGGGAATTACCAAATAAATAAATCGTCCTTCATCCGGCCTCCAGTCATTCCACGGCCTTTGAGCAATTGACCAACGTATTCCCGAAGCTGAGCTGTTGTATAGGTATTCTTTTCTTTTCCTTCTGGCATCAATTCTTTAAAATTCTTTTTTGATAAGGGCTTTACTTTTTCTGCAAAATAAACTACACCGCCATCTTCTATTGCCAGACCTAAAATAGCTCCTGGGAGACCATTAAATGATTCTGGACCCACCGAGGGGACAATTTCTTCTGTATACCAAGCGAATATTTTTGTTGAGTCATTAGCCTGCCAATAGGCTTGCTTAGCATCAAATCCAGCAATGTCTCTATGACTGTCTGTAATGATCCATTTTCGTATTTTTACAGAATCTGACAAATAAATTTTCGTCCCCATAAAGTTAAACTCACGCTCCATCTCACCAGAATTAAAATTTTGATAGGTTGTGTTTTTCATTGTTGACCATTCTCTATCCTCATTACCCACCTCAGGCAATATGGGTTGAAAAAGACTAGAAGAATCATTAAAGTAAAGTACATATTGATCAAACTTCGGTTCTTTTATCATCTTTTTAAAATTAGATGAGCCACCCATTCCACTTCCGTCAAAACGTTTTTCAAGATTTGTTCGCCGTTTAAAAACAATCTCTCCTGAATGAATGGCTTGACCCAACACATCCGTTGAAATTATACACAAAGCAACCAACAATGGAAGTGCTATTTTAGAAAAACCGATTTCTGCCTTCATCCTCTTTTGTATTATTGTTATTAAAACGCCATGTTGCTCCAACCATAAAATATCTCGCAATGACTTGGCTTCGTATATCTGTAATTATATTTCTCCCAACGTTTCTTGTAATCCCAATATTTTGATTGAAGATATCATATACTGCAACATTAATTACAAGATTCCCTGTTTTTAGGAAGCGTCTGTTTAACTTGGCATTCCATATAAATGGTGTCTCGTTATACCCATCTGCTCTTCTCGAATTAATTTGATATTCCGCATCGCTTTCAATAAAAAATCGGAATGGCAATTCAAAAAACACCTCTGCTTTATAGCGTTGAACTGTATATGGTTCATTTAGACCCATCGACAATGAACTTTTTGGATAATTGTAACCCACACCTGCACTCAAACTGACCTCAATTGAATCTGTACGCCACTCTATAGCCAAGCTTCCATCAATACCATAGTTCTCAGTTTGGTTTTCTTGATTGTTAATGAATGATTTAAAATTGGTGTAATTTCCTCTTGCCATTGGTCGCAAAGAGATTACCTTTTTATAAATAGGAATTCCGCCACCTCCATAGAAACCTCCATTAATATTGCCATCAACATTTACAGCCTTAGAAACAGAACGACCATCGGGTTGGTAAACAATAGAGTTAGAGAAATCATTGTCTTTATACATAAAATATCCATAAATGAAAATATAACTGTATTTTAATGCATTCCATTTATTGTATGACACACTTAATGAGTGCGAATAATTGGGTGTGAGATTGGGATTCCCTACCATTAAACTGTTTGGATCTGTATTGTCCCTAACAGGTTGCAACTGGTTTAAAGTGGGCTGACTTGAGCTCGTAGAGTAATCCAACCGAATTTGATGTGAATTAGAAAATTTATACCTGTACTCCAAATAAGGTAAAATATCATTTTCATTTTGATTGATTACCTGATCGGTTTCATTGTTTAAGTTATCAATAACAACATTTCGCACCCTTGATCCGACTTCAATACTTTGTTTACGAGTGGAAAACATCACACCAATAGCCCCTCTATTTTCCAGCCGTGTATTGCTGAAATCATTGCTGAATAGATCGGCATAGGCATCATATCCCGTTGGTGTATGGTCGTAAGTTTTTGTGGCTTGTTGTCCATAAAAGTAATCCAACCGGTATTGGAATTTAAGTTTAATTTTTCGTGTAAGAGGCTCAGTATATTTTGCCAATAACCGATGACCAGTTGTATTGTCTATACTGTTTCGTTTTTGATCAAAGGTAGAATCGGGTGTA
Source organism: uncultured Fluviicola sp. (assembly GCA_964585545.1). GTDB lineage: Bacteria > Bacteroidota > Bacteroidia > Flavobacteriales_D > Crocinitomicaceae > Brumimicrobium. The sequence goes on along the minus strand of CAZPDT010000007.1, from coordinate 49,207 downwards.
TTGAATTGTAAAAAATACAAGTCTGATTGCAACAGGTTATCACGGTCATTTTTGGTATACCCAAATTGATATTTAATATCCAACTCTCTGTTTCTTTTGTCAAATTTCTTTTTAAAATCCAGTCCTATATTTCCTTCTAGTCCTTCATTCTCTGATTCATTTTTAACACTTGAAGCACTGAATCGATATTGGTCGAGTGTAAAAAAGTCACTGGTATTACTTTCATTCATGCTTTCTTTTCTCAACACAAGGTTAGATTTGAGCTTTAAAGAAGTTTTATTGTTGAACTCATACTCCACATTAAAATTAATGGTATGTGACTGTTGTTTTTGATATCTCGAAATTGAGTCCACTTTTGTATAAGTTGTGTCTCCAAAAAAGTATTGCGAATTCTTAGTCTGTGCTGTCGTTAAACGACTATCGTTATAGGTATAATTGAGGTCAACCTTCAACTTTTCGGTAAATTTATTTGAGAAATAAAAACCGCCTTTGTAGTTTTCTGGCAAACCATTTAAACTGTTGGTATTCATAAGTGATCTGAATCGCCCTGACATCTCATTGGTCAAGCCAAAACGTGAGGCATCATTATAGCTAAATCCAGTATTCGGTGTATTCGACCCCAATGCAAAAGCGGATACTTTCAAACTTTTATCAAAATAATTAAAAAGCATTTCGCCTTCGTAAAACAAGCTGCCATTGGGTTCGTCTCTAAGGTATTCGGAATTGAGACCTCCACTTCCTGCCATTTTTCCAAAATAACCTGTTTTGGCATCATCTTTTAGCTTAATGTCCATTACCTGAATCTTGTCTTCCGTATTTCCACCTGAATTTTCATCCTCAGTTTCGTAAACTTCAACCTTATCGACACCTTTAGCATTTAAGTTTCGTGTCGCAATGGTTGGGTCAGCACCAAAGAACTCATCTCCATCAACCAAAACTTTTGTTACTTGTCTTCCACCAGAGCTTATTTTCCCTTCATCATCTACTTGTACTCCGGGCAGATTTTTCAGTAAATCTTCAACGGTTGCATTTTCTTTTACCGCAAATGAATCTGCTGTATAGACAAGTGTATCGCCCCGAAAGTAAATCGGCTTTTTGTTGGCATAAACAATGACCTCATCAAGTTCTGTTGCTTGTTGGGGCAAAACAATATTGGGAATATCAATTGCATCGTTTTCTTTTGAACCAATAATAAAATAGCGTTTTTCATCAAATTTATAATGCGAAACAATGAGTTCCATTGTATCAATTGGCACACCTGTCAATTCAAAAGAACCATCAGCCTTTGAATGGGTAAAGCCCAACAACAAACCATCAGATGTTCTCACTGCCATAATAACAGCATCCTCTAGAGGGGTGTCATTGATGGTGTCATTTACAAATCCTGTGAATTTCATTTCTTGACCTTCTTGCGCATAGGACATAGAAACAAATAAAATTATAAATAGTGCAATTATTTTTTTCATCTACAAATAAATTTCGCAGACAAAAATAATATAATACAAGATATGTAAATTATTATTAATGTTAAGAAAAGTTTCAACGCAGGACTTGATGTGATTTTTTGAGTCTATATGAAGACTTCAATACAATTTGACCACTTGGTATAACATTAACCTGATTATTATTTATTCTATAATTTTTGGGCTCAATTATTAATTTACAGCTGAACTAGAAACTGATGTTGTGGGCACCTTTGTTGTTGTAATGGAAGACATTCCTCCATCAATTTCAGAAAAATTGCGGTATCCTCGAGCCTGCAAAATACTTGAAGCAATCATACTTCTATATCCTCCTGCGCAGTGAATAAAAAAATGTTCTTCTGGTTGAATATCTTTCATCCAATCGTTGATATTTGATAAAGGTTTGAGTAATGCATCTTTAACATGAACATTTTCAAACTCTGCTGCTTTACGAATATCGTAAACAACACATTTCTCATTGTTCATACAGGCCTCAAATTCGTCTGAGGAAATCCGGTTGACTTTATCAATTTCTCGATTTTCATTTTTCCAAGCTTCAAATCCTCCATCTAAATAACCAACAACTTTATCAAATCCAACACGGCTCAATCGGATAATGGCCTCCTCTTCACAACCTTTATCTGTAACTAAAATTAACGGCTGCTCTACATCTCTAATTACAGCACCTACCCATGGGGCGAAGCCACCTTGAAGACCAATATTAATCGAGTTGGGGATAAAACCCTTCGCAAATTCAGTGCTGCTTCGTGTGTCCAAAATAAGTGCATCCGTTTCTTCAGCAGCAGCCTCAAACTCTTTTGGGGACAATGCTTTCATATTGGTTTGAATCACCTCTCCGATGTCTTTATAACCTCTTTTATTCATTTGCACCATTGAGCCAAAATAAGCAGGCGGTGGCGCAAGTCCGTCAAGCACTGCTTCAATAAAAGCATCTTTACTCGGTTGATTAAGTGCATAATTCATCTTTTTTTGATTGCCGAGTGTGTCTACTGTCTCTTTCATCATGTTCTTTCCGCACGCCGAGCCTGCACCATGAGCTGGATAAACAATAACGTCATCTGCCAAAGGCATAATTTTATTCATTAACGAATCATACAAATGTCCTGCTAAATCTTCTTGGGTCATATGACCTGCCTTCTGAGCCAAATCTGGTCGCCCCACGTCGCCAAGAAATAAGGTATCTCCCGAAAAAATACAATGGTCTTTTCCTTGTTCATCAATCAATAAGTAGGTAACACTCTCCATGGTGTGTCCAGGCGTATGCAATACTTTAATCTTGATATCACCAATCTCAAATATTTGTTCATCTTTGGCAACTATACAATCAAATTCCGTTTTTGCGGAGGGGCCATAAACAATCTCAGCTCCAGTTGCCTTAGCTAAATCAACATGACCTGAGACAAAATCTGCGTGGAAATGCGTTTCAAAAATATATTTTAACTCAACTCCATCATTGTTGAGTTTATCCAAATACGGTTGGATCTCACGAAGCGGGTCAATTATCGCTGCTTCTCCTTTACTCGTTATATAATAAGCACCTTGTGCTAAACATCCTGTATAAATTTGTTCTACGTTCATTTTTTCTTTTTTTATACTACAACTGATGACCTAAAAAGTTGCGTTTAATTTATTATCGACCCATTACAGGTTTCAAATTCTTATAATTTACGCTAAAATAAATACTTTTTATGGAGATAAAAAATACTTCAGCGGTAATCGTTCGTAAATCCTTTTATTCTTGTGATGAAGATATATATTCGCCCATATTCCAAAACAAATACGCTTAGCATACTAAACCCGAATTACTCATAAGTTTTCGTGTCTAGTTGAACATCAATCCATAACTCGGTTCCCTTCCTTGCTGGATGAGAATTATAACACGGTTCCATTTTATTGATTTTAAAACGGCTTGAAAATAACGGTTGATAGTCTATTTTTCGTCCTCCAAATGGCGGCCCTCCTTCAAATATTCTATCAAACAGAACTCCACAAAGTTTGCCCTCTTTTTTTAATAGTGTATTCATTTTATCAACATACTTGGGTCGATTTTCTGGGTACAACGTACAAAAGAACGTTTGTTCAAGAATTAAATCATATTGCCCTGAATGCGCAAAAAAGTCACCTTCGATTAAACAAATTTCGGGATTGTCTTTGAATTGCTCCTTCAGTTGATTAATCAATAATGATGAAATATCAATTACGGTTATATCAGAAAAACCCTGTTGTAATAAATACTCAGCCTCGTGTGACTTTCCTGCTCCAGGAATGAGTATTTTGATGTCTTTATCTTTCAATTGATCCACATAGGCTTTGATTGGTGGTGAAACAACACCCATATCCCAACCTGTTAAATTGTTTTTGTATCTATATTCCCAGAAATCTTTATCGAGTGCTCGCAAGGCATTTTTATTTTCAATGTTACGCTGATCAGCCGTTTGATTACTCTGGTTAATTTTGTCTATGTCTTTTTTTGTTGCCATTGCTTATTTTCTTTTAAGAAATAGCAAGGTACTAAAAAATATACTCATGAATAGTACTGGTTATTATTTCCCTTTCACTATTTTTGCGCCAAGATTATAAAAACATATTTAAAATGGCAGGAAACAGAACTTTAACAATGATTAAACCTGATGCAGTTCGAGCAGGAAATATTGGAAACATTCTTCAGATGATGACGGATGGCGGATTTGAAATTAAGGCGATGAAATACACGCAATTGACTGAAGAACAAGCAAAGAAATTTTATGAAGTTCATAAGGAACGACCTTTCTATCAAGAGTTGGTGGATTTTATGACTTCTGGACCAATTGTAGCAGCAATACTAGAAAAAGACAATGCCGTTGAGGATTTTCGTAAATTAATTGGCGCTACAAACCCTGAAGAAGCAGCAGAAGGGACAATCCGTAAAAAATATGCAACTTCTCTTGGAGAAAATGCAGTTCATGGGTCAGATTCTGATGAAAATGCTAAAATCGAAGGAAACTTTCACTTTTCAGAAGACGAAATTGTAGCGTAGTCTACTTCTTATCCCGCATTATTATTCATTCAAAAGGTCATCTCCAAAAAAGATGGCCTTTTTTTGGTTCTAAAAAATAGATTCCATCACAAATTACATCACTACTTCTAAAGTTTCTATAAAAAAACAAACACTTCTGTACTTTCTAATATGTTGTTGATTTGTTCATTATTCAGTATTTAGTAGGAAGCACAGAAACCCTCCTGACAAAAAAAAATAAGAATTAATTAAATAAACTGTCAAAAAATGTACATTTACAATTCTAAACAGATAGAAAAAGAGTACAAAAAAAAAAAACAATAAATGTTTAAAAAACTGACAAGTTCAGGAATTCTCACTGGTTTTTTAGACCTCCTTCTTATAGCGTTTCTAATTATTGATTTTGGTTTTACAGATCTTTCTGATTTCAAAACCTATAAATTAATTGCCCTCCCTACCATTCTTCTTGGATTGGTTGTTTTTAACGTTTATAGATATATTAAATACCGCTTTAATATCCATGCTAAAAAAAGAATTCGTTCCAGTTTAATCGTCTTGCTATTGCTCATTGTAATTGAAGCAATATTTATTTATATGGATTACAATGGATCCATTACAGAAACATTCTTTAACAATCGCGGTGTCATCGAATTTGGTTTACTCTTTTATTATTTCCTTCGACTCACCTTTTTTATGCGCTCCATTTATAACCTTTACTTTAATCCTGCTATATTTTTTGTAGGGAGTGTGGCAATTGTAATATTAACAGGTACCTTTTTACTAATGCTTCCAAGTGCAACGATAACACCTATAAGTTTCTCGGATTCTCTATTCACTTCCACTAGTGCTGTTTGCGTTACAGGTCTATTGATTAATGATTTCGCAAAAGAATTTACTCTTTTTGGAAAAGTAATTGTTCTTGCGCTTATTCAAATTGGCGGCTTGGGTATGTTAACGTTTACTTCCTTCTTTGCTTATTTCTTTAAAAGTGGTGCATCTATCAAAGAAAGTTTATATATGAAAACTGTTTTAAGAGATGACCAATTGAACAGTGTAATGCGAACCACTGTTAATATTGTCATTTTCTCTCTAATTATTGAAGCAATTGGAGCGATTTTAATTTATTATTCAGCAAAAGGTGTGAACATGGATCGTCCGGCTTTTTTTGCCATATTTCATGCCATTTCTGCCTACTGTAATGCTGGATTTTCTACGCTATCAGGCAGTTTTGAAGTCCCCGCATTTAGACACAATTATTCATTACAGTGGATACTTATGTTGCTGATTACATTTGGTGGGTTAGGGTATTTTATTTCATTCAATTTTATTAGTTATTTGAAGCAATCCATCATTAATATATTTTCCAAACGAAGGAGAAGAGCAGTAGTTAGAATCATTACTTTGAATACAAAAATCGTGGTCTATACAACACTTATTATCATTGTTGCAGGGACGCTATTTTTCTTTGTTTCAGAATACAAAACTGTGTTGATTAATGACCATTCCTTTTTTGGAAAATTAACCACTTCAATGTTTTCTATTGTTACTGCACGTACCTGCGGATTTAGCACCGTAGACTTTTCTCAGCTGACCACTTCAGGGTTCTTAATCATTATGTTGGTCATGTGGATTGGTGCATCTCCTAACTCAACAGGAGGTGGAATTAAAACTTCATCTTTTGCCATAGCGATATTGAATATTTTTTCAACCGCACGAGATGAGCCTGCAATTGAAATTGGAACAAGAAGAATTGCGCCAGAAGCTGTTCGACGATCTTTTTCTATCATTATTATTTCATTAATTTGTATTGGAATTAGTATAATGTTGATTCTAATGTTTGATCCACAATACAGTTTAATGCAAGTTGCTTTCGAGGTGTTCTCTGCTTTTGGAACGGTAGGACTCACGCTTGGCATCACTCCACACCTTTCTACGGCTAGCGAATATACACTCATATTTACCATGTTTATTGGTCGTATTGGTATGATTAATTTAATGGCTGGAATGTTGAAAAGTATCCGAACACACAATTATGAATATCCACAAGAAAACATTTCGATTAACTAAAATTTATTCATTGCGTAAACCTATAAAATTAAAATTATGAAAGTTGTTATTTTTGGTCTTGGTAATTTTGGAATGTCTCTGGCTTTACATCTGGCAGACTCTGACAATGAGGTTGTTGTAGCGGATCGCGACCCTGATAAAATAGATCTTATCAAAGACAAAGTTTCTCACGCTGTTGTAATGGATGCGACCAATGAAGTTGCGTACCGTGCCTTACCTTTAAAAGGAACGGATAGAGTTGTTATTGGAATTGGAGACAATAAAGGTTCAGCAATTATGATTACAGCGGTAGCAAAAAAAATGTGTGACGCAAAAATAATTGCGCGTTCATCTTCATCCCTGCAAGATACAATTTTTGAAGCAATGGGAATAGACCAAATTGTGCATCCCGAACAAGAATATGCAGAACGGCTCACAAAAACGATGAATCTTAAAGGTAGTATTGAAAACTTTGAAATCGATTCGAAATATTTGGTTTCTGAAGTGGAGATTAATGAAGATATGGTGGGCAAGACATTAGAGGAAGTAAAGCTGTTGGACAAGTACAAACTCAATATAGTAACTGTTATTCGTGAAATCAGAGGGTATGCCAATCTCATCCATCTGAGAACCCATAAAAAGGAGGTCGTTGGCATTCCATCACCTCAACTTGTTTTAAAAGAAAACGATGTTTTGGTTGTTTTTGGTAAAAGCAATCACATCAACAAATACCTAAAAGAAACGCATGGCGAGGAGTTAGAGTAGTTATAATCAGTCTCAATTATTAACCCGCTAATCCATGTTAAATCCGCTTTCGTAGATCTATCATTCTATTGAGTCTTGTGAAATACACGTTCCCTTCCGCGCTACTATGACATCCATTCACCAAGCACAATTATTCATACACGTGCTGGTTTGGTACGTTTTTTTTTTGGAAGGTACACTGAATAGTATTGAGTTCGGGTTAAACCAACATCATCATTGGATTTTCAATAAATGATTTGAATGTATTTAAGAATTCCGAACCTTTTGCACCGTCTACTACACGGTGGTCACAAGATAAGGTCACACGCATTACATTTCCTGGAACTACAGCACCATCTTTAACTACAGGAACTTGTTTTATTGCTCCGACCGCTAAAATACAGCTGTCTGGTGGATTAATAATTGCTGTAAACTCTTCTATTCCATACATTCCAAGGTTAGACACCGTAAATGTGTTCCCTTCCCAATCTTTTGGTTGTAATTTTTTATCTTTTGCTTTTTGAGCATAATCTTTAACCTCAGACCCAATTTGCATCAATCCTTTTGAGTCAGCAAAACGAACAACAGGAACCAATAATCCTTCGTCTACAGCAACAGCTACACCAATATGAATATGGTCATATCTTCGGATTTTATCTCCCATCCATGCGCTATTCACATCTGGATGCTTTCTCAATGCAGCTGCAGATGCTTTAATCACCAAGTCATTAAAAGAGATACGCATACCTTCAACAGCATTTATTGATTTCCGAGCAGCAATCGCATTGTCCATATCAATATCAATGGTAAGATAGAAATGGGGTGCAGTAAACTTACTGTCTGCAAGTCGCTTAGCAATGGTTTTACGCATCTGAGAAAGATTTTTGTCTGTGTATGATTCTTTCATTGCAGCACCAGAAGCAACGCTTTGACCGCCACCAGCTTTTGGTTTAAAATTTTCTATATCGCGTTTAACAATGCGCCCATTTTCTCCCGATCCGTTAACAGTAGAGAGATTGATGTTTTTATCTTTTGCCAGTTTCTTGGCCAATGGCGAAGCGATAATTCTACCACCATTTGATTGCTGCACAGCCGAACCAGTGTCAGAATTTTTTTCTTCTGATTTTTGCTCACTTGATGCAGTAGATTTTTCTTGTTTGTCGGCTGCATCACTTTTTTCGGCAGTATCCTTTTTATTTGTATCTTCTTTTTCTTCCGACTGATCCTGTTTTTCTTTATTTTCTTCTTCGTGTTCTTTAATCAGTTGATCAACATCCTCTCCTTCATCACCAATAATTGCTAGTATATCGTTAATTGGTGCTGTTTCCCCTTTTTTCACTCCAATATACAGTAGTTTACCATCGTAAAAGGATTCAAATTCCATTGTTGCTTTATCCGTCTCAATTTCGGCGAGTAACTCACCAGATTCGACATCATCACCAACTTTTTTATGCCATTCCGCAACAACTCCTTCAGTCATTGTATCAGAAAGTTTAGGCATTAATACAACTTCAGCCATTCGTTTAAATTTTTAATATTCCTTAATATATGGGTAATCATCAGATTTATATATATCGTTATATAATTCCTCTGGTTTTGGGTATTCTGCTTGTTCAGCAAATTCTATTGCCTCTTTAATTTCATTGTTTACCCATTCTTGAATTTCTTTTATCTCACTTTCTTTCAAATAAGAATTCTTCTTAATGATATTAAGACAGTGTTCAATTGGATCTCTTTGTTGGTATTCTTTTACCTCATCCTTTGTTCTGTATTTTTGCGGGTCAGACATTGAGTGTCCTTTATACCGATATGTTTTAATATCTAAAAATGTTGGACCTTCACCTTTTCGCGCTCTTTCAGCCGCCATTTCAATCGCTTCATGCACTGCTTCGGGAGTCATTCCATCAACAATAAAAGAAGGCATTTCATAAGCGGATCCTAATGTGGATAAATCGGGAACACTCGAAACCCGTTCAACAGAAGTCCCCATTCCATAGTTGTTATTCTCTAAAATAAAAATTACAGGAAGTTTCCAAACCATCGCCATATTGAATGTTTCGTGAAGTGCGCCTTGATGAGAAGCACCGTCTCCGAAAGAACAAACAACAACATTATCTGTCCCTTTATATTTTTCAGCAAAAGCAATCCCTGCTCCCATTGGAATTTGAGCACCAACAATACCATGACCTCCTAAGAAGTTCTTTTCTTTATCAAAAAAGTGCATTGAGCCTCCCTTTCCTTTAGCAACACCTGCCTGACGACCAAACAGCTCTGCCATTAATGGTCGCACATCGGTTCCGAGTCCAATTGGATGGGCATGACAACGGTAGGCTGTTATGTGAAGATCGTCTTTTCGCGTAGCACTAACTGTTCCAGCAACAATTGCTTCTTGACCAATATACAAATGCAAAAATCCTCCGAATTTTTGTTGGATATACAATTGGCTTGCTTTTTCTTCGAACTTGCGCATAAGCAACATGTCCTTATACCATTTTACATAAGTATCCTTAGAAAATTTGGCCTTTTTTGAAGCACTCTCTTTTTTCGTTGTCTTCTTTGGTTTTTTTGATGATTTTGCTGCCATTTTTTATTACAGTTTAATTCAAGTAGACAAATATAAAATATAATTATCTTAAATCTAAAGAAAATCACCAAATAGTCTTTTAAATCATATTTAATCAAAAACAGACAACTTTTAAAAACGCTATAACCCGAATTGTTTTAGATGGTAGATTTTAGATTGTAGAATTTAGATAGTGGATGATTCAAAATGCAGAAAACGCAAGACAATAAAAATCAGGGCAAAATGAACATATTAAAGAATGTCATTGAGTTCGAGAATTGTCAATATCGCAGCAGTTTTGTCGTTTTAAGACATCCACTTCGCTGTGGTTTACATTCTTTGTGGGGAAAAATCTCTGCCTCGGACAACAACTAAGAAAAGGAAAAACAGTTGCAAATAGAATTATCTCTAACATTCAGAATTATCGACTCCCAAAAACAAAAGGCAATAAATGGTGAATTCCTTCAAAAACAGAACAACTACCATCACCATTTTTAATAACAATCTCGAAAGGTTGGTCTTGCATTTCAGCGTATTCAGTCATGACCTGACGGCACGAACCACATGGAGAGAAATAATCATTGATTTTAAGCATCTCCCCTTCTGCTGCAACTGCTAAGATTTTTATTCCTTGTTTGGTCTGTTGAGCTCCGTAAGAAAAAAGGGCAACCCTTTCAGCACACAATCCAGAAGGGTAGGCCCTATTTTCTTGATTGCTTCCTTTTACAAGCGTGTCGTCTTCCAACAGTAGAGCAGCGCCTACCTTAAAATTAGAGTATGGGGCATACGCATTTTTACAAGCTTTTTCAGCGGCTTTGATTGCTTTTTGCTGGTCTCGATTTAATCCTTGAATCGAAGGGTAATTATCATACGAAAATGTAAATTCTTTTTTCATATTTTAGCTAATTATCCCATACAAGACTATTTTTAGTGTATGGTGTACGAAATTAATATTTTAAATGTGTTTCGGAAATTTAATCACATAATTTTCTTACAAGCAGCCTTAATCTGTATTATTAACCCGAACTATTCAGGAGATCATTCTTCATCTAAATGAGTATTGTATCCAACCAACATTGGGTAACGGAGAAAATAACGTTTTCTTACAGAAACTATATCCTCAAATTTTAAGTGGATTTATATTCACATAAAAGAATGCGATAAATAATAGGGTTAATGTGGATACAATTCTTATTTTTATGACTTTAAGAAATGAAAAGAATACCCAATATCCTTAAAGCATATCATTCTCTTAACCTCGAGGGACTGCAAGCGGCTCATCTTATGAATAGGGTCGACACTAAATTTATTGTCCCAGCATCAAAATTACCTCAAATTATCAGTGAATTAATCGACCAATATTCTGTTTTAGAAATCAATGGGCATCGAATTGCTCCTTATCAGAATTTGTATTTTGACACGCCCCAGCATTCATTTTATTTAGACCATCACAACAAAAAAGAGCATCGATATAAAGTGCGTTTCAGAAGATATGAAAACACAGAAACCACTTTTTTAGAGGTGAAAAAAAGGCATAAAAGAAGAACTACAAAAGAAAGAATTACTGTTGAAAACTTACAAAGCAACCTAAATAAGAAAGAACAGTTTTTCATCAAAAAAAACATGGGTGAAATCAGTACAATAAAACCTTGTCTTTTGGTTGAATACAAAAGAATAACTTTAGTTAACCCAAGCTTAGAAGAACGTTTTACTTTAGACTTAGAAGTACAGTTTTCAACCACCCAAAGCAAAAACATTAGTCATGTTGTAATCGCAGAGCTCAAGCAAAAAAAACTAAACAAACGCTCTCCTGCCTATCAATTGATGAATAAGATTAAAGTTCGTCCTTGTTCATTTAGTAAATATTGCATAGGCCTTGTCATGCTTTCAAAAGGCAGCAGTATTAAATACAATAACTTTAAGGTGACACTATTGCATTTAGATAAATTAAAAACATCAGAAATATGAATTTCCAAGAACTCTTAAACATTGAAATCTTTAGCATTGATCTCTACGGATTATTGTTCCGTTTGTTGCTCAATTTTATTTTTCTTACCTTTATTGTGCGCTTTATCTACTATAAAAAAACAAGAAAAAAAGATTATGTTTTTACCTTTCTATTGATTGGTTTGGTTACTTTTTTCCTGTCTTTTGCGCTAAAAAAATTCGATATTGGTGTGGGCATGGGGCTTGGACTTTTTGCAATATTTGGAATTATTCGGTACCGCACACACACAATAGAGATTAAGGAAATGACCTATTTATTTGTTGTGATTGGACTGTCGATTGTAAACTCTCTTGCTACGCAAGACATTAGTCTAGCAGAGGTTTTAATTATCAACATATCTGCCGTGATAATGATTACTGGATTGGAGTTTTATTGGTGGAAAGACAAAGAAAGGCGCCAACTTATTACTTATGAAAATATCCATCTCATTTTGCCTGAAAAGCATGAAGAAATGAAGAGAGATTTAGAACAAAAGACAGGATTAGAAATTATTCGGTTTGAAATTGACCGCATCAATTTTCTTAACGATACAGCAGAAGTTAAAATCTTTTACAAGGATAAAAAATAAGTCCTTCTTCCCGCCTTTATTTATTTCCCAAAAGAAAAATAATCAAGTGGATTTAAAGGTCCCATATCATTCCACAACTCAAAATGCAAATGAGGTCCAGAAGATTGACTTCCAGTATTTCCAACAATTCCGATTGCTTCGCCGGTTTTTACATGGTCTCCAATTTTCACATAAATCGATTTTGCATGTTTATAAACTGAAGATATACCATGCTTATGACTAATAATTACGGTATTGCCATCCTTATCATCATAGGAGGAATGGATAACAATTCCATCCAAACAAGATTTTATTTGTTCATTTTCTTTTGTGACGATATCTACTCCTGGATGGTTTGGAATCTTAAACTTCTGGCTAATTCTCCCTATAACAGGATCATAAAGGAAAAGTTGATCCAAAATTCCACTTCGTTTCTGCTTTGATATCTCGGCATTGTATTTCAGCGTTCTATTTAAAATCTGTTCTGCTTTAGAAAGTGCTGTATCCACATGAAAGTCATGATCTTCAACATCCATAACATCAGCGGAATCTTCAATATCATATACTGAATCAATCGGAACTTTTCCCAAGATAACATTTTGAAGATTAGCAATGTATTTTCCTTGATAATCTATTTGTTTTTCTAGCATGGCCACTCTCACAGCTGTATTTTCGATATCTTTTTTATTTCTGTTTTTAACATTTTCTGGGAGCAGTGTTCCAATTGGAGTATAGGAAAAAATAAAATAACTCAAAACAAATAATAGTATTACAGAGACCAATAAAACACTCAGCCATTGCACTCTATTGATTTTAATTGCCCACTTTTCTTTATAAGTATGCGGATCCATACCTACAATTTTTGTAGCTTTTTTAAACCATTTGGTATTTTTCTTTCGCTTCTTCATTTCAAGCTGGTAAATTTAATCGAAATGTAGTTTCTATTGGCAATTTTACGTTAAAAAACACTAATACAATAAAAGTTAAATAATTAAAATTTTAGTTTGGCGCGTAAATTGTTATTATATTTAAGACAACTATTTGTATTTTTATGCGTTATACTACAGAATAGATGAAAAAACTTTACATATCTTTAATCTTTGGGGCTCTAACATTTGCATCAATTGCACAATTGCAAACAAATGGTGGTATGTCTGCAACACAACTTGTACAAAATGTACTTTTAGGAAGTGGTGTTCAAGTATCAAATGTGCAATATCATGGTGCTTCTCAAGCAATAGGAACTTTCGATGCTACAAACGCAAGCATCGGTATAGACGAAGGCATCATCATGACAACGGGTAAAATTGGTCCTGGAGTAGAAGGGCCTTATGGACCCAACAATAGTCCTAATGCTGGAATAGACAACAATAAATCAGGTTATGCTCAATTGAGCAATCTGGTAGGAACATCTACCTATAATGCTGCAGTGTTAGAGTTTGATTTTATTCCTCTTTCCGATAGTGTAAAGTTTAAATATGTTTTTGCATCAGAAGAATATCCAGAATATGTAGGCACCGAATTTAATGATGTCTTTGCATTTTTCATTTCAGGTCCAGGCATCCCAGGTGGTTCTAAAAATATGGCCATAATCCCCAACACAAATTACCCTGTAACCATTAACAACGTAAATGATCACACCTACCAAACATATTACCAAGACAATGGAGATGGATCAAACTCGCCCTATTACAGCAATCCATATTATGTTCAGTACGACGGATTTACAAAGCCTCTACAGGCTGTATCTAAAGTTGAATGCGGCGAAACCTATCACCTTATTATTGCAATAGCAGATGTATCTGATGCTATATACGATTCTGGAATATTTTTAGAAAAGAACAGCCTTGAGAGTATCCAACCCGTATCTGTAGATTACACCTTAACAAGCGACCCTACAGGTGATGGTGCTACCATGGCCCAAGGCTGTACAAGTGCTATTGTAACAATTACACGTTCTGGACCAAAGGTAAGTGAACCCTTAACAATTCCAATTAATATTCTAGGCGATGCCGTGCAAGGAGTTGATTATTCATCCATTCCTTCAAGCGTACACTTCAATGCTGGACAATCAACTTTAACCTTTACTATTGATGCCCTCAACAACATGACACTTAGTCAAATTGTGAACCTAATTTTAGAGTTTGAAATTGAGGATCCATGTGGAAATGATGATTTTCAAACTATTGAATTATTTATACAGCCCACTGAACCTGTAGGTGTTACCCTTGATGACCAGACGATGTTTTGCCCTGGAGACGATGTGGAATTAATTCCAGAACCTACTGGAGGGGGTGGAAGTTACACCTATCAATGGAGTACAGGGGAAACAACTCCAACAATTACTGTAAGTCCTTCTTCAACACAAACATATTCAGTGAGTGTAACGGATGATTGTTTAAATGAGACAGTAACAGCATCGGCAGAAGTTACAGTCCCTGTTTTTGATCCTTTAACACTCAATATGAGTCCGGATATTGTTGAACAATGTCCTTATGTTCCCTACATTTTATCCGTTGAAGCAATGGGAGGCTCTGGAGTATATACTTACACATGGAGAAACCCAAATGGTCAAGTTATAAGTACTACAAATACTGTTGAGGTAGCAGCGCCAAAAACCTCAACTTACACTGTTGAAGTTACAGATCAATGCGGCGAAACAACAACAGGCGAAGTTACCGTTACTATTTTAAGTCCACCTTTATTATTGGATATTTCTCCTCGTCAAATTACATGTCCTGGAGATTCTGTTCAAATTAGTGTTACTGCAACAGGTGGATTTGGCAACTATTATTATTACTGGCCTCATTCAGGAGAAACTACTCCTACGGTATGGGTAACTCCAGATTCTACAACCCGATACAGTGTGATTGTTAAAGATGATTGTCAAACCTTCCAAGTAAGTGCACAGACTGTAGTTGAAGTGAAACGTCCTGATGCAAATTTCCGCCCAATAACTTATCCTATGTACATAGGACTGCCCATAACCTTTCAGAATCTAACCGAGAATGGAAACAGTTATGAATGGGATTTGGGGGATGGCTCAACCTCAACAATGACCCACCCAAATGAAACATATTCTGATACAGGGACATACGACGTTACTCTAATAGCAATGGATCAATACGGTTGTTTGGACACGATCACAAAAACCATCCGAATATTGGATGAGTTTTATCTCTATATTCCAAATAGTTTTACTCCTGATCGCAACAGACATAATGATGTGTTTAGAGTGAGTACAATAGGTGTTGTTGAGTTTCACATACAAATATTCAATCGATGGGGAGAACTCGTATACACATCTGATGATAAAAACTTCGAATGGGATGGCACTTATGAAGGAGAACCTGTACCCGATGCAACTTATGTCTGGAAAATACAATACAGATCAATTTTTGACGATGAGCTCCAATTAAAAATGGGTCATATTAATGTCTTAAAATAAAAATCCCTTTTTGCTCTTTATCTCTCCATCAAGCATTATATTTGTAGAGCAGATTATTTTAGCCTTTGCTCAATATTAACCCGAACTATCCATACATTTTCTATTCAAAAGCTAAACTGCCTGCTATCTTTGGAAATGCTCGAAATTTTTATACCCCAAAATTGGGTTACAATTCCGAATTATAAAAACTCCTGCGCTCCCCAAACCTATTGCCATTTTAGCTTTTCGTTACGAAAACCTATGGATAGTTCGGGTTAATTCAATAATTTTGGCAATTGGTATTTTAATGTGTATCCAAGAAGGATAAAAGAAAAAGTTCAATATAATTAGGGATTTACATGATGAAGTTTTCACGTTGGCAAAGATATGCACTCAGTATTTTAAGTGGCTTACTGATGGTTTTTTCATTTCCTTATACAGGAAGTTTATTCCCACTTGTTTTTATTGCTTGGTGCCCACTATTGCTTGTTGAGCAAAATATCTTTCAAGAAAAATACCGATCGAGAAAAGTGCTTCTTCATGCTTATATAACCTTCTTGATTTACAATGTTGGAACGACGTATTGGATATACTATTCAATTGGTGGAGAAGCCGCAGCTATTTTAGCCTACGCATTAAATGGCTTTCTCATGGCATTGGTTTTTATGTTGTTCCATTGGACGAAGAAGAATTTAGGTGCAAAAATAGGATACATAAGCTTAATTTTCTTTTGGATTGGATTCGAGTTTATTCATTTTAATTGGGAACTCAGTTGGCCTTGGATAAATATAGGCAACACCTTCGCAATCGTGCCTCAAATTGTACAATGGTATTCTTACACAGGAATTCTAGGCGGTACGTTATGGGTTATAACGATCAACCTTTTATGTTTTAAAATATTCTCCAACCTATTGTTTAAAAAACAAACAATAAAAAAGCAATTCATATTGATTGTAATTAGCCTATCATTAATTGTGATGCCTTCCCTCTTGTCTTATTGGTCTTACACCTCTTATAAAGAACCCATAAATCCAATAGAAATAGTTGTTACCCAACCCAACGTTGATCCCTATAATGAGAAGTTTAGCAGCAGTTTAAAGGAACAACTGGATAAATTTATTACAAGAGCCAATCAGCTCATCACAGAAAATACAGCAATTGTTCTTGCCCCAGAAACTGCAATAGCAAGACCTTTCGATGAAGAGGAATACGATCAAAGCGCAGCATTTGAGTACTTGCAAAAACAAGTCAACAACTGGGGAGGAACGGCTTTATTAACAGGAGCGTCCACTTATAAAATATTCAATAAAAAAACAAGGTACACCATGCGGCCGATTCGAGATGCCCATCAGTTTTATGAATCGTACAACACCTCTGTATTGATTACAAAAGATCGCCCGCCCAAGTTTGTGCACAAGTCAAAATTGGTTTTGGGTGTAGAGAAGTTGCCCTTTTCAAATTGGTTGCCCTTTTTAGAAAAGCTATCCATCGAAAATGGAGGGACTTCGGGAACATTGGGGTCAGAAATTGAGCCCAAGGTTCTACAAACAGACGGATTTACTTTTGCACCTGTTATTTGTTATGAATCTATTTATGGAGACTGGGTGTCCAAACAATGTAAAAAAGGAGCTGAAGTAATATTTGTAATAACAAATGATGGATGGTGGGGCAATTCTGCTGGATACAAGCAACATGCTAGCTTTTCTCGTTTGCGGGCCATAGAAACAAGAAGGTATGTTGCACGATCAGCAAACACAGGGATTTCCTCAATAATTAATGAACGTGGAGATGTAATTAAAGCGACGGACTATTGGGTTGAAGACGCTTTTCGCTCAACCATCCAACTCAATGACAAGCCTACATTTTATACACAATATGGCGATTTAATTGGTCGTTCTTTTGTAGCAGTATTCTTTTTGCTCGTTCTATTTAATATTGTGCAAGTTATCAAAAAAATGATGCGTCCAAAATCAACAGAAAGTTAAACTATACCATTAATCGTCCTCGGGCATAATCTTCATTTTTTCTGCAAAATGATAGCAATAATCTCTTAAATCTTCTGTGATATTTTTCTCTCCTGTAGCTCGCTCAAAGGTATCTGCCATAGAAACCAATGTTTGATGAAAAAAGACCTTCATTTCATCAACTGTCAATTCTTTTGTCCACAAATCAACTTTCATTGTATTTTCTTCTTGGGGATCCCAAACGGATAAAAACATTGCGCCTGCCTCTTGATTTTCTATTTCACCATCCTCAGCTGTCCACATCATCCGAACGGGAACATTATTTACGTTGGTGCCTACTTTTATTGATATTTCTGAGGTTTTAATTATTTTTTCGTCGTCCATTACTTAATCTATTTCGTATGATTGTAAAATTTTATTGTATTGCGTATTTAATAATTCAGGCAAAGTTAATGATTTGTTTTTATGCATAAACTTCTTTACGATTCTATACCCTAAATATTGTCCCAATCTATCTGGTGCTCCATCGGGAAGTCCTACTGTTTTTGGTCCTGCATTTAAAAAATTGGCTCGGGTTCTCATGTCTCTTTTAAAAAGTAATTGTTGCTTGACCAAATAATCCCAAACCATAGTTTCGTTTTCCACAGCCCATTGATAATCATCAGCGCTATACCTGAGAATATAAGCTTCTTCAGCTTTAGGAAAAGCAGCATTTAAAACATACAAAACTTTTCCTGCTTGGATAAGGTTCTCTGCCAGTTTTCCATCCAACTCATCAAATAAATGCATTTGTATCCAACTTAAAAGAACATCTCTTTCAAAATAATCGAAATTCATGCGTTCGCGCTGCCAGCCATAGAGCTCAGATGTCGGGATAGCTTGAACCACAGTATCATCAGGAGAAATATAACTTTCTAACCCTATAGCTATTTTTGTATCTGAACAAGATATCGGGCCAAAAAGCATATTTAAATAAAATATTTTTTGAGGTAGGAGGATGTCGCCAAAATGGTAAGCCAAATAATGAAATGCGCGATCAATTTTTTGTTCACTTTGGGGCAACTTATCGTATAGTTCTGACTTGGCTTTTTCTAAATCATTAATGTATTTTGAATTGTAATATTCATAAACCAATTGATATGAGGTATCATAAATTCTTTGTTGAATATCGTTGCTCAATTCATAAAGAAATAGATCGCCCAATTCATCCGACAAAGATGCAAGATTGGTTTTAACCTCTTCTATGGAATGGTTATGAAGTTGTTTATCAGCATTGATGTATTTTATTTTTACGTCGCTATTGTGGAGCTTCACATCCAAAGGGTTAGAGTTGCATCCAATCAATACAAATCCGCAGCCAATAATTATCCAAAGTAATCTCCAATTGTTCATGAATTATAATTATTTTTGTATCTTTTGAACGTAAACGTAATATAAAGGAACTAACTAAAACCAAAAGTATGAAAAAAATTTTGACTTTGACATTTGTAGCTGCAATGATATTTAATGCATTCGCTCAAGAAGCTGCAGACAAAACTGTACTTGCTGGATTAACTCTTGGAGGAGCATTAAACTTTAACAATCCTCAAACCAAAACAATTGATTCAAAGACTGGTGGAGACTTTCTTGTCGGAATGGCTCTCGATTGGAGTTTCTCAAAAAATATAGGTTTATCAACAGGTATAGAGTTCAGTTTCAATAGATTTAAGACCATATACAATGATACCGTTTTCTTTGATTCAAACGATAAAGAAATCTTACGGAATAAAGATTTGGAAGAAACCAGCGCAACATCTCATTTTATGTTGGCTGAAAGAAAACACAAAAGTATTTACCTCACATTGCCCGTGATGTTAAAATTTCAAACGAATTATATGGGATACATGAGATATTATGGGAAGTTTGGTATGAGAAATGACTTTTTACTTACTACGCGGACAGACAATGAAGGTATGGTATTTGATAGCAAAGGCGTTCCCACGGGTGAAAGCGAAACCGATGGTATGCGTTCTAAAGGTTTAATGTCATTCTATAAAGGTTCAGTTGGTATTTCTGGTGGTGTTGAGTACAATATTTCTGGAAGTACTGTCTTAGTTGCTGAACTGGGGTATTACTATGGCTTTACGGAGGTCTTTCAACAAAAAGGCGCTTTGTTCGGTGACGATGAAAAAGATATGTCACTTTATAGAGTAAATGCTAGTGCAGAAAAAGAGTATTATTCTCCTAGCCTAAAGCAAAGTCAATTGATTCTAAAATTAGCGGTATTATTCTAAGTTCATGTCGCAGTTCAATTCCAAGAAAGTAGCCGATTATATAAGCAATTGGCTGAATAAATATATAGCGAACCTTCCTGTCAATGGATTTATCGTAGGCGTTTCTGGAGGTGTCGACTCTGCTGTTGTTGCTCATTTATGTGCACAAACCAGAAAAGAGGTGCTTTTACTCAATCTGCCTATTTATCAATCACAATCAGAGTTAGATAGAGCTCAGACACAAATAGAGGAATTGAAACGTAAGTACGCAAATGTGAATGGATTAAAATTGGATTTAACTTCAATCTTTGATACGTTCACAGATACAATGCCCGAAGATGTTAGTAACCATAAGTTGGCAATGGCCAACTCTAGAGCAAGACTCAGAATGACAGTTTTATATGCTATTGGACAACCCAACCAGCTTCTTGTTGTGGGTACAGGAAATAAAATTGAAGATTTGGGCATTGGATTCTTTACAAAGTTTGGAGATGGTGCTGCAGATTTAAATCCCATTGGCGACCTGTTAAAATCTGAAGTGTATCTATTGGCTGAGTATTTAGGTGTTATTGAAGAAATTATTGAGGCCCAACCAACAGATGGACTTTGGGGAGACCATCGCATTGATGAAGAACAAATTGGCGCTTCATACGATGAAATTGAGTTTGCTATGAACTATAAAGGGACAGGAGATGATCTAAGTGTACGTCAGAAAGAAGTGCTTAAAATTTACAAGCATTTAAACCAAATTAATCAACACAAATTAAAGCCAATACCAGTGTGTGATCTTACTGGAATAAAAAATTAATCTTCTTCAGGAGCTAGTCTTAGCACAATTTTATCGATTGCCTTTGTGATTTGAATTTGGCAACCCAGCCGACTATTCTCTTCTACAAAAAAGGCCTGATCAAGCATATCTAGTTCTGCATCACTTTGCTCCTCCAGTTCATGGTCTGATTCCAGATAGCATTGGCAAGTAGCACACATTGCCATTCCTCCACACCTTCCTTCAACTGGGATATCATAAGACCTACACAACTCCATGATACTCATATTCATATCCGTTGGTGCAATTAATTCATGTTTTTTTCCTTCTCGATCAATAATATATACAACAACACTGTCTTCCATTGCTCTATTTTATTTTTACAAAAGTAAAGAATAACCCTATACATGGCAACCGTAAAGAAAAAAACCTACACAAATAAATTTGTGTAGGTTTTACTATCATTCAATTCAATTGAGTTATAACTTAATAGCTCCAAAGATCACTTTCAAAGTTTCTGATGTTTTCTGTAATCTTCTTGGATTCCATCAGTGCATCAACTCCAACTCGATATTTATCAATATCTCGATCGTAAAGATTATCTTCTTTATAGATAAAAGAACTAAATCTTCGCTTCTGGAAGTAATCATCAAAACTCATCCAACGTGCACCATTGTCTTCATTAAAGACATAGTAATTATTGAATACATAACGACAATCGGTTGGGAAATACAACCAGAACATAACTTGTGTACCTGTTATGGTTTGATTGTTATCTCTACTGTACCTTACAGGTGCAAGACCAATAATTCTTACATCCAGAACGGAGCGTTGTTTATCAAAGAACCAGTCTTCTTTCAAACGATACTGAACAATATCAGCCGAAGTAAACCAAGTTGTATCCCTTGGTGGGTAAACAGGCTCACCGTTCATGTCAAGAGAATCCTCACCCCAAATATTCAAATATGGATCAAGAGGAATTTCACCTAGCTTAGCCAAATAAAATAAAAGTTCACCCCTAAAAACAGAATCAGTATAATAGTTCTTACCTGGTTCTGGCATAATTGGATATTTGAACTTATCTCCATCCTTGATAGAAGGTTTAATTGGATTGTAATCAGAGTAAGCTATTAAATCTCCTGAGATAACGTGCTGACGAATAATTGTCCATAGACTCCATCTGTTATCATTACGAACCCATTCTACTTCTCCAGTTATTGGATCTGGATTGGTAAACTTATCCAATGGATAATAGAGATTGCGATTAATTTTTTCACGAAGATCGATTGCACGCCAAATTCGTTTACTCCATACCACATCTGCTTCTCTTTCGGAAGGATAAGGAATAAGTCTTTTGGTAGGGATATTCGATTTAAGGTATACCCCATCAATCACACCCGTTTTTGTACGGCTATTAATTGGTCCTCCATTGATCTCTTGAGCACAAAGACTCAAGCTAAAAATCAACATTGTACTTAACAATAACTTCTTCATGATTACTTAATTTAATTATTTAATCTTATATACACCATTTTGACGCATAGATCCTGCTGGTCCACGAACAGTAGCCACTACAGTAACTAAAGCTCCTGATTGAGCGTTGGCGATTGCTCTTAATGCTCTTGCATCTAAACTAGACCCCGATCCACTCACTGGTCTTGGTGCTCCTGTAACGGACATTTCCCATTTTGTTACACTAAAATTCGCATTTAAGGGAATTTCTGGTGGATATCCAGCAAACAATCTTCTTGAAGCTCTGAACTGAGCAGAAGTAGCAGATTCACCATCAGAAATTCTACCAAGTCTAATTTCAGGCTTGGGTAGGTTTTGAACTCTAAATTCAAAAGAACCCAAAGAGGTAGATGTTCCATCTTCTGCAACACCAGCTATATTGATACTGGCCTTTCTTCCCCTTCCTGGCTTTGCGATATAGTTCGCTCCACTTCTAGAAATACTTACATTACCTCCACCAGATAAAGAATAATCAGGGAAACCAGATGCTGCACCTTCAACAATATTATTGTATCCACGGTACAATACGTTCATTTCGGGAAGCGACACTGTTCCGGAAGGTTTTCCTACAGTATAAGTGAACTCCCATGGCTTCTGTTTTATTTCACCTTTTACTTTTACACCAATTGTACCTGTTGCTTTGTATGAACCTGGAGTAGAACCATCCAAATGAATTGTTCCTTCAGTTTCCTTCCAATTTGCAGGTATCGAGTCATTAATTCCATATCGAATTTTAGGAACATCTGTAGAATCATAAGCGGCAATCATTACACGCAAATCTAAAGAATCTCCCGCATTGATATACCCCGTTCTAGCAAATGCTAATGGTTCAATCTTATTGAAATTAAATGTTGGCGCATCTACTTTTGCAAGCATAAAGTTTGCAGCATGGTTTTCTGCGTTCAAAATATCCAGCTTCATTGAATTAAAAATTGCAACAGCTGCCACCAATGGTGTATGATTAAACATCGCGCCTGGCCATGGATAAATAGCCGTTTCTGCACCGTGCTTCACCTCAACTTCTTTAGGTATAGTCATCGAACGATAGAATGCGGCTATCTCTGCAGTATCTGCTGGGTTTGCAGTTTTTAAAGCTTCTTGCAAACCCGATGGGTCTTCTGGCGCAACGAATGAATATTCCTTTTCACCGATTTTATAATTGCCCATCAATTCAGAAATCTCATCTCTGTATTGATACACTGAATCGAGCAACGCCATACCGCGTTTATTAGGGAATCTTGGATTATCTCCCACAAACATTCTTGTTGCTTGCTCGTAATTGTCCATGTTTTTGATTGTAAGCAACGACTTTAAACTCGTCACATAACCATCTTCACCTCGTATGGCCCAATCCTTTTTTTCAAGACCTTCAATCGCCTCATTGGCCTCAGAGAGAATAAAATTAATTACCTGCTTGGTTCTCAACTTTACTTTATCCGATTTTCCCTGCCAAAAATTTAAATTTTCTAAATCTCCTTTTTGAGCTACTAATGCCGCACGTTTATTATCAAAGGTTCCGTATACAGATGAGTTAGATTGGTATATAACCTCACTACTGCTCTCTAACTTTCCATTGATAGTAATAAAAGCGGATATTATTTCTTTCGACACATTTAATGCTAAAAGCGCTGTCAACACAAGATACATCATTTCGATCATCTTCTGTCTTGGTGTTTTTTTTCCTCCTGACATCTTAAATTAAATTTATTAATGATTATAATATTAATTTACCTATAGAACAACATTTAAGAGTTCCTCTTAAGCATCGTTTCTAACCGTCATGGCTTTCAACATATTTCCATAAATGCTATTTAAATCTGTCAGATTTTTAGACAGCATAGACATATTCTCTTTATATAATCTTGTATCTTCTACAGAGTCAGAAAGGTTTTGCATCATATCAGTCACTTGAGCCTGGAACTTTTCAGTCGCTTCTAAGTGAGCAGATGATCCTTTTAATTGTAATTCATATACATTGTTTAATGCAGCAAGATTCTTAGATACTTTTTGCATTTGCTCTCCAAAGGATTCTCCTTCTTGAGTTGCAGAAGTCATTCCTGTAATAGCTACAGAAGCTCTTTCGTAAGAATCTGATAGTGTTGCTACTTTTTCTGATGCAGCTTGTAAACTTTCAACATAAGCGCCCGTTGCTCCAGCGGCAGAAGAAACTTCTTTCAATTGAGCAGCATTATCTCCTAGATGTTTCATGCCTTCACCCAATCTTTCGAGCAATTGACTATCGATTTGTGCTTCTTCCAGCATTTTATCTAACTCCGCGGTAATTCCTCCGCCACCACCCTTTCCTGAGCCTCTAGCTTCTTGAGCTTCTTCGTCAATCTCTCCTGTAGCAAGTTCAGGATAAACCAACTCCCAGTTTGGATCTTGATGAGGCGGTTCGAAAGCAGAAAAGAAGAAGATTATTGCCTCAGTACCCAGTCCTGCGATAAGCATGATTTCTGCACCTTTGTAGTGCTGAATTTTAAATAGTGCTCCAAGAATTACAACAGATGCTCCAAAACCATATAGTTTTGACATAAAGTTTTTAAACTTCTTTCCTTGGACGATTTCATTGATTCCCATAGTTTTAATTTTTAAGGTTTAACGATTTATTTGTTTGTTTTATTTGTTTTTAAATTATCTCAATTGAAGATCTTGACTTAATTCTTCTCCTCCTTCTTTTGAAAAATCTTTTCCTCCACGACCTAAGTGCGTCGCTACTGATCTAAATCCAATGTATGATTTTGCAGTATCTGAGTACTCATAAGTTCGTGTACCATTTTGAAGGTAGAAACCTATATCTTTCCATGAACCTCCACGAATAACCTTACGTTTCATTGCTGGGGGATCCCAGTCCATTGCGTTATAGCGGTATTCTGGATTCAAATCATGTTCAAACGCATAGTTGGATTCATCATAAGCCGTTTCACACCATTCTGCAACATTTCCAGCCATACAATACAGTCCCCAACCATTTGGGTTGTATGAATATGCTTTTACAGTATGGAAACCTCCATCATCAAAATAACGTCCCCTCATTGGCTTAAAGTTTCCTAGAAAACATCCTGATGAGTTTCTAATATAAGGACCACCCCATGGGTATTGAGACAATTCTAAATCACCTCTAGCAGCTCTCTCCCATTCTGCTTCTGTAGGCAAACGAAAATCATTTACATAAAGTTCTCCCATTGACATTAGCCAATTGTTTAAGAGTTGTGTTCTCCACACATTAAATGCTCTCGCTTGTCTCCAAGTTATCCCAACTACTGGGTAGTTATCATAAGCCGGATGCCAGAAATACATATTTGTCATTGGGTCATTAAATGAATAGGTAAAATCTCTTACCCAACACAATGTATCTGGATACACATTAATGGTTTCATCAATGATAAAACGCTGTCTGTTCTCGTGTCCACGGATTGCGTTGTTCTGCCCCAATTTATTGGGAACCCCCATGTCTTTATCTTGTCCTTGAGGCTCTTTTGTAAATGGATGCTTTGGTGTACGAAGTGTACGGTGCTTTGGATCCATTTTTCTGCCTTGGTTATCATAACCATCTTTTATAATGTTTATTTTACCTTTTCTAGCCGCTTCAACGATATCAATCCAATAGTATTTAAAGTTCAATTTCCGAGTGTCAATTTGTTTTCGTTTATAAAAACGCTGTGGTTGTGGATAATACATTTCCGACAACAAAGGCACCAAGTCGGGATCATCATAAGAGAAAGATCGATCCCAGTTTAAAGAAAATTTATCAACATTCTCAAAACGGTCGCTCGACTCATATTCTACCCATTCCATGATTCCTTCATCATAGTACTCATCTCTATAATTAATATACCGGTCAGCTTCCTCATCTTCTTCTAAGTTCAGATAAATCATACGGCGTGCAATAGAGTCTTTTACCCAATAAACAAATTGGCGGTACTCATTATTAGTAATTTCCGTTTGATCCATGTAGAATGCTTGGATTGAAACAGTTTTTGCATTTGTCTGATGCATAAAGGGCACATCTTGATCATTCTGTCCCATTGTAAAAGAACCAGAAGGGATATAAACCATTCCTAATGGAATTTCAGGATAATATACCTGTCTGCCCTGTACTCCAGTTAAGTACCCTGTTCTTGTATTACAAGAAACAAGAAATAAACTGACTAAACCAATAATTAATAATTTTTTCATCATACCTCGTTTTAACTTTCCGTTCCACAAATACTTTTAATACCTATACTTCTTTATGGACTACTATAACGGAAACGTGTCTTAAATAGTTACATTTTTTTTCAATGTTCTTACAAATACCTTGGATTTCTTGCCTTCGTAATTGGAATTGGAGGCAATGGGAAACAATACTTCAATAAAATTTCATGTGATCCTGTAGAAATGTCTGAAAGTCTATTTAAAGAAAGATCGTAGGAATAACCTAACACAAATGAGTTCCATTTTACACCCGCCATTATTGCAAGTGCATCAAATGTCCTATAAGTAAGTCCTGCATAAATAAAGTCGTCCCATATCGCTCTCACATTAATGTCGGCACTCATTAATTTAAAATCTGTTCTAATTAAAGCATTTGCTTCCAAATCCAATTGATCAACTCCAAATGCCTTATTCAATCTATAACCTCCCATTACATAATAATGTCTAGCCACGTTAAAGTTTAAGTCTTTCAGTTGCATCGCAGGAATATGAGTGGTTGACAAACCTGCATACCAGCCATCATACGATTTATAATATACACCAAAGTTGGCGTCAAAATTTGCTTGAGACGCAGAGGTTGGTAGGGATTTATCATAGGGATTACCATCTGGCGTCACCCATTCTGGTTGCATCCCATAACTGACCATACCCAGTGCGGCACCTATTCCTAATTTACCGTTCATAAAAGAGAAATGATAAGCATAATTTAACGTGAAATTATTTTGACGTGAAAATCCAATGGCATCATGGTAAAAAGAAATTCCCGCTGCACTTGGAAAATAACGCGATAAATCCGCCTCAGCATTTACCAAAAGTGAGTTTGGAGCACCGTTAACTTTATCCCATTGATTTCTGTAAATTGCAGTTGCACAAACTTCATGGTTTAATTCTACTCCAGTTGCTCCTGGATTCACCCCCATTTTATTAAAGATAAAATGAGTCAAAAGCATATCTTGTTGTCCATAAGAATAAAATACTCCGGTTGACAACACAAACAAAACAAGTAAAAGTTTCTTCATATATAGTTACTTTTCAATTATTTACGCAAATATAATCACTTTACAGCATTACGTTAGTCGACTAAATTAGTTAAAAATTTGTAAAAACGAAATAAAAAAATGCGAATTAATATTTTTTTTTTCTGAAACACCATTTCCCAAATGGGGCACTTACTTGTAAAATGTATTCAAATTTAAACCAATTTCTGATAAGTTTTCCACCATAGATTGGGGATATTTCCTTTCATAGTTTCTTTATAGGTTTCATAACTACAAGGAACCATTTGATGACGCATATATTTAGACGCCTTAGAATCGGGATAGGGCACTTCTATCCACCAACGATTCGACTGGTTACTTTTATAAAATAAGATTTCTTCTTTTAGGTCTTCCATATATACCCAGAATTTTGTGTATGCTTTTTTGCTGCCCAATGGAAAATCTCCTTTTCGATTTGCATAACCTTCATTAAAATACCATATCAATTGCGCAACCAGCTCATCAGTCACATGATGCCCATTGCTGTAATAATTAAAAATCCCTATGCTCGATAACTTATCGCTTATTCCTGCATACCTTAACAATTGACAAGTTTCATTCGCAAACAATCCATTGGGAGCCGTATAATTGTTGTTTTGCAAATCACTGGCGCGTAGACTCTCTAGATCGACACTCAAAACATCTGTATTTCTCATAAAAGGCTCCGTGATCCTTACCGATTCATTTACTTCTCCTAATCTACACACATCAAAATAAAGGGCATTAAATAAATCCCGTGTCTTATTGGGTATATAGTGAGATTGCGCTCCAATATTGGTATAGTTAAATAAATAGCAAGGTTTATGTAAAACAACATGACTTAACCATCCATCGTGGGAAAGGTTTTTATCAACACTTCCTAAATCTAATTTATTATCGACTGTGGTAAGATTAACAAATTGTTCCAATCCTTCATAAGCATTATAAATGGCTTTGGTTAAATCTTGAGTCCCTCCAATAACTATAGGAATGATGTCTTTTTTTATCAATTCCTGACAAACTGTATTGATGGCATGGTAGGTGTCTTCAATTTTTTCTCCTGGTTGAATTGTACCTAAATCGTAAAAGGAATGCTCCCAATTGAATCCTTGATATAAATTATAAAGATGCGTCCTGAAATCATTTTTAAAATGACCGGTTATTTTTTCACTGTGATTTCTGTATTCTGGAACTTCAAAGATAGCCACTCCCTTTTTTTCTAATTCAGGAAATTCGTCATTAGTGTAGGGTTGAATAAACTCACCCAACATTTCTTTTTCGAATGATTTGGCTATAGCTATGCTTTGAAAATAAATGGAGATGTCTTTCATCTTATCGATTTTCAACAAATATAAGAACTGATCGCTTGTTGTTGTGCCTACGAATTAAAAAGAAATACATATTAAATTGTCAATAACTACTTTTTCTTGCTCGCAGATTTCTTTTTTGTCGAAGTTTTCTTCTTTTTTCCTTTCTTCTTAGGTTGATTTTCTGAAATCTCGACACATTCTTTATAGCTTAACTGTTTTACTTCATCCTCCTTGATTTCTTTGGGGAGCTTATAGTTCTTTTTACCGATTTTAAGGTATGGCCCCCACCTTCCATGGAGAAGCACCATACTTTCGTCTTCAGGAAATGTCTTAATGATTTTCTTTTCATCTTCGATTCTTTTTTCCTTAATCAATTCGATTGCTCTATCCAATCCAACTTCCATAGGGTCGTCCTCTTTTAAAGAAACGAATTTATTATCGTGCTGTATATACGGACCGTATCTTCCTACATTTGCTTTAACCACTTTACCTTCAAATTCACCCAACTCACGTGGTAACTTAAACAATTCCATTGCCTCTTCAAATGTTATGGTCTCAATGGATTGATGGTGCCTTAGACTGGCAAATCTGGCTTTTTTATCACCATCTGTCTCTCCAATCTGAGCCATAGGCCCGTAACGACCAATACGTACAATTACCTTCTCTCCTGTTTTAGGGTCTTCCCCTAAATAGCGCTCACCTGATGCACGCTCAGAGTTTTCTATAGTATCTTCCACAGTAGAATGGAATGGATCATAAAAACGACGAATCATTTCTGTCCATTCTTTTAACCCTTTTGCAATTTCATCAAATTCACGTTCTACTTCAGCCGTGAAATTATAGTCTAGAATATCTCCAAAATGTTCAATTAAGAAGTCTGTAACCACCATTCCAATATCTGTTGGAGTGAGTTTATTCCTGTCTCTTCCTGTTATCTCAGTAACCTCTTCTTTGTGTACACCATTTGCATCCAAAGTATATATTCTGTATTTTCTTTCTGTACCCTCATGCTCAATACGCTCGACATACCCTCGTTTTTGGATTGTAGAAATTGTTGGTGCATAAGTAGAAGGTCTACCAATACCTAATTCTTCTAACTTTTTCACCAAAGAGGCCTCTACAAATCTTGGAGGCGCCTTGGTAAACCTTTCTTTCGCAATAATATCTTCCATGTCCATTGCCGCTCCTTCCTTAACATCTGGAAGCATCCCCTCTAAAGTTTTATCTTCATCATCGTCATCCAATTTTGATTCTAAATAAACCTTCAAGAAACCATCAAATTTTATGACCTCCCCTTTCGCAACAAAAAATTCTGAAATTGAAGATCCACTAATTTTAATGGTTGTTCTTTCCAACTTAGCTGGACTCATTTGCGAAGCAATTGAACGTTTCCAAATTAAATCATATAAGCGATTTTCATCACTTCCTTTATTTGTAGTGGATGTCGAGAAATTAGTTGGACGAATGGCTTCGTGAGCTTCTTGAGCACCCTTACTTTTTACTTTATACCGTTTAGGATTGCTGTATGCTGCACCATATTCTTGAACAATAGCTTCTTTTGCGCCTTCAATAGCAGTGTCTGAAAAGTTGACACTGTCTGTTCTCATGTAGGTAATCAATCCCGCTTCATATAAATTTTGGGCTACTCTCATTGTGCGAGAAACATTAAAACCAAGTTTTAAACTGGCTTCTTGCTGCAATGTTGAAGTGGTAAAAGGAGCACTAGGGTTTCTTTTACCTGGCTTTTTTGTTACTTCCGCAACGTTAAAT
The DNA here is from genome assembly GCA_964585545.1 of uncultured Fluviicola sp. GTDB lineage: Bacteria > Bacteroidota > Bacteroidia > Flavobacteriales_D > Crocinitomicaceae > Brumimicrobium. The sequence continues at coordinate 18,606 of CAZPDT010000007.1, read as the reverse complement.
TGTGCCTTCGAACAATCTTTAAGAAATGATTCTACTTCTTTTTCAGTATCGATATTATTTGCTAGCGTAGCCGAAATCGTATTGTTCCCTTCTACAAAATTACCAACTACACGAAAATAATTCTTCGGCTCAAACTTGGTTATTTCGCGTTCCCTCTCCACCAATAAGCGAACGGCAACGGATTGCACCCTGCCAGCGGACAAACTGGGTTTTACCTTTCTCCATAAAACCGGAGATAACTCAAACCCAACCAAACGGTCTAATACCCGTCGGGCTTGCTGTGCATTTACCAACTCTTGATTGATTGATCTTGGTGCGTTTATCGCTCCTTGTACGGCACTTTTCGTAATCTCATTGAAGGTGATGCGGTGGGTTTCTTTATCCTTTAACTTCAAAGCCTCATATAAATGCCATGATATCGCTTCTCCTTCACGGTCTTCATCTGTTGCTAACCAAACTTTTTCTGCTGACTTAACTGCTTTTTTTAGTTCTGTAATCAAGGCCTTCTTATCGGGACTAATTACATATTTTGGTTTAAAATTATTTTCAATATCAATTGCAGTTCCTTTTTTTGCAAGATCTCTAACATGACCGTAGCTGGACATTACTTTAAAATCTTTTCCTAAATAGCCTTCTATTGTTTTAGCCTTTGCAGGTGACTCTACGATTACTAAATTTTTTGCCATAATTGTTCAAGTTAAGTGCTTTTCCCCAGAAATTTTGGTTGCAAAATAACCTTAAATTAATGCGAAATACAAACTTTTCTTTAAAATTTGATTCTTTAGCATTATAATTTCTTGCTTTAATTTCTAAACAAAATAAGGCTTGAAAATGTTTAGAGTTAACTATTTTATGTTACCAAAGATGGTTGTCTATTCTAGTGCGAGTTATATCTTTTTTATTGGTTATTAACAAAAATAGAGCGCTGACATTTTGACAGATTGATAAGAAGTAATATCTTTGCCTTTGCATCTAAAAAAAAAGAAAGTTATCAATGAAAAATATATTAGAAAAAACCCTTGATGAAGAGCGACAAGGGGAGGCATTAAACATAGAGGGAGGAAAAGGCGAGAAAAAACTTTATATGGAAAGCTATGGTTGTGCGATGAACTTTGCAGATAGCGAGGTCGTTGCATCAATTTTAGCAAATAAAGGATACTCCACAACTCAAGATGTTCATGAAGCCGATGTTGTTTTAATCAATACATGTGCTGTTAGAGACAATGCTGAACAAAGGGTGCGCAACCGATTGGCGCAATACAATAAAATTAAAAAACAAAAACCAGGTTTAATCATTGGCATGCTAGGATGTATGGCTGAACGTTTGAAAAAAGTGGTCTTAGAGGAAGAAAAACTCGTTGACTTGGTTGCTGGACCTGACGCATACCGTAGTTTACCTTTGTTAATAGAAGAAGTTGAAGGGGGGCAAAAAGCAGTAAATGTTTTGCTTTCAAGAGATGAAACTTATGCCGACATTAATCCTGTTCGTTTGGATAAAAATGGCGTTACAGGATTTGTAAGCATTACCCGTGGCTGCGATAACATGTGTTCTTTTTGTGTTGTTCCCTTTACCAGAGGACGAGAAAGAAGCAGATCGCCCCAAACCATCTTGAAAGAATGTCAAAACCTTTATGACAATGGTTATAGAGAAGTTACTTTGTTGGGGCAAAATGTTGATTCATACCGTTGGAACATGACCAGTAAAGGTGAAATTAAAGATAAAGAATTGCCTACAACTAATTTTGCAGAATTGTTAATACTGGTTGCTAAAGCCCTTCCAAATATGCGTATTCGTTTTTCAACTTCTCACCCAAAGGACATGACAGATGACGTTCTTTATGCCATTAGAGATTATAAAAATATATGCAATTATATTCACTTGCCTGTTCAATCTGGAAACTCTGAGGTTTTAAAACGAATGAACAGAGGATACACAAGAGAATGGTACCTCAATAGAATAGAAGCCATTCATCGAATTATTCCAAATTGTGGGGTTTCTACTGATACAATATCAGGTTTTTGTGGCGAAACAGAAGAACAGCATCAAGATACTCTTTCGTTAATGAAAGAAGTTCAATATGACTCGGCTTATATGTACAAGTATTCTGTTAGGCCAAAAACATTAGCCGATAGAAAATACGAAGATGATGTTTCCGAAGAAGATAAACAGAAGAGATTGGAGGAAATTATTGCATTACAACAAATCCACAGTGAAGAAATCAACAAGAAACAAATTGGAAAGATAGAAGAGGTGCTTATCGAATCTGTGTCCAAACGGTGTGATGATCAATTGATGGGCAGAACAGATAGAAACCATAAAGTGATTTTCGATAAAAAAGATAAAAAGGTTGGGGAATACGCAATGGTTCGAATTACAGGATGTACTTCAGCCACTTTGCAAGGAGAACTGGTAGATGCTTAAAAACTGAAATTTTAAACTATGAATATTCAACAAATCAAACAAAGGTTTGGAATTATTGGAAATGCTCCCGGTCTTAATAGAGCCATAGAAGTTGCGATACAAGTTGCTCCAACTGATATCTCTGTATTGGTTACTGGGGCAAGCGGTACAGGAAAGGAAATTATTCCACAAGTAATTCATTCTTTAAGTGCCCGAAAACACAATAATTATGTGGCTGTAAATTGTGGGGCCATTCCTGAAGGAACAATTGATTCAGAGCTATTCGGACATGAAAAGGGTGCATTTACAGGAGCCAGTGGAAGTCGTAAGGGTTATTTTGAAGAGGCCGATGGCGGAACTATTTTTTTAGATGAAGTTGCAGAGTTGCCACAACAAACCCAAGTTCGTCTATTGCGCGTTCTAGAAACTGGGGAATTTATGCGAGTTGGTTCATCCAAAGTCATAAAAACCAATGTACGTGTTGTTGCAGCAACCAATGAAAACATGCCTGTTGCTATTAGCAAAGGTGATTTCAGAGAGGATTTATTGTACCGTTTAAGCACTGTTCCTATTAAACTACCTTCTTTAAAAGAAAGAAAAGAAGATATTCATTTGTTGTTTAGGAAGTTTGCCGCTGATTTTGCTGATAAGTACCGCATGCCATCTATTCGACTTGATGACAAAGCCATTATTGCCCTTGAAAATTATGCATGGCCTGGTAACATTCGTCAACTCAAAAATATAGTAGAACAAATTTCAGTTATTGAAAACGATAGGGAAATTTCTTATGAAAAGTTAAAGACCTATCTACCCGAGGAAAACGAAACCAGTTTGCCTTCTATTATTCAAGAAGAAAATGAAAAAAATTCTTTTTCTGATCGAGAATTAATATACAAGTTTTTATTTGATATGAAACGGGACATGAATGAGTTGAAAAAACTTGTGATTCAAATTCTCAATGGCGATAATGATATTGATTTAACAGGAAAACAAAGAGATGTGCTGAATCGTGTTTACTCTGATATTTCCAGCAACAGCGATAAGAAACTACTCGAAGCAGGGAGAAGTGAATATCCACCAGAATCTGGAAGTTTTGAAGAACAAGACAATGACATTTCCATTGTTAATGGTGATTATCAAGACCATATAGAAGTAGAGGAATCATTGTCCTTAGAAGAAAGAGAAAAGGAATTTGTTAAGAAAGCGCTAGAGAAACACAACGGGAAAAGAAAAAATGCCGCTAAAGAGTTAGGAATTTCAGAACGCACTTTGTACAGAAAAATAAAAGAATACGATTTAAAGTAATTAATCCATTAGAATGAAAGGTATCCTTATTTTATGTTTAATGTTTATACTGAGTAGCTGTTGGCCAACCAGTGTTTCTTTTAGAGACGGAAGCGTACCGCCAGAATGGAAGAAGTTTATGGTCAGCACTTTCGAAAACAAAGCTTCTAATGCACCGATAAGTTATTCTTCTAATCTCACAGAATTGGTTAAAGATGCCATTCAAAACAGGGTGGGTTTAACATTGGTGACAGAGGAATCCGAACATCCGCAAGTGAGTATCACAGGAACAGTTGCCTCATATTCCATTACACCTTTATCCCTACAAGAAAATAGTGCAGAAGTCAAAAATAGGTTAACAATACGAGCCAACTTTGAAATATTTATTTCCGAGCCCGAGGAGGATGTAATGAAAGTGAACAGTTCTCGCTTTGCCGACTATGATGCTTCTCAAGATGTTGGTGCAATCCAAGATCAATTATTAGAAGAAATTAACGATCAGATTGTGCAAGATGTAATAAATAAGTTACTTTCGAACTGGTAATGCTAAGTTTTAACGAAATATCGAACCGAATTAATACGCCTTCCCTTATAAAAACTGAGGATTTAGAAGATTTGCGTCAATTGTCTGAAAAATATCCCTTTTCTGCAATTTTCTCCCAATTGTATTTAAAAGGCTTAACGCTTCACGATAACATATCATTTGATACAGAATTAAAATTACACGCGTATAAAATCCCGGATCGGGCACAACTCTTTCACTTGGTTCATCATGCCGAATCCCCGCAATTCAGCACTGAAGAAGTAAGGGCTCTTGACACTACTCAAGAAACCAGTATGACTGAGCAAGAAGAACAAGAAGTTGCTGCTGAAGAACCTGTCATTCGAGATGAAGAGGAAGTAGATGTTACTGAAAGTGATCATGGGCAAGAAGAGGAAACAGAATCTAAGCCCCCCCATTCAACAAGCACCTTGGATCGCGATATTATTGCACATGCAGTAAGTTCTTCTATTTTTCTTGAGGTGGATGAAGATGAAGAGGAATACAGTTTTGCCCAACTCAAAAGATTAGATGAATCAAATACGGATGTGGATAAACCGACTGAAGTTGAGTTTGACCTAAGTCATGACGATGAACAAGACACAATTGAAGAAAATGGCACAGAAACAAAAGAGGAGGAATTCAAAACATTTACCTCTTGGGTAAGTGAATATATAGAGAAGAATCAATCAGCTGAACACCTAGAAATTGAAAAAAAGCCAAGCAAAGAAGAAAATTTTGAAGAAATTTTTGGCTTAGAAAAAAGAGAAAAAGAGTTCTTCTCTCCTACTAAAAAAGCAAAGGAAAGCCTTGATGAATCAAGACTTCCAGTAAGTGAGACTCTCGCAAAAATCTACATTGCTCAAGGCAATTATCCAAAAGCAATTTATTCTTATGAGAAATTAATGTTGAAATTTCCAGAAAAAAAGAGTTTCTTTGCAATTCAAATTCAAACTTTGAAGAAAAAATTAAATTAATATAGATATGGGAACATTCATAGCCGTAATAATTAGTATCGCATGTATCTTGCTTGTATTTCTAGTCTTAATGCAGAATCCAAAAGGAGGAGGTTTATCAACTGACTTTGGTTCTCCGCATCAGCTAGGAGGTGTGAAGCAAACCAACCAATTTATTGAAAATGCAACATGGAGTTTGGCTGGAATAATTGGTGTTCTGAGTATTGTAATGACATTAATGTATAGCCGTCCAACTATAGCTCCAGACGACACAGGAAATCAACCCAATACGGAACAGCCAGCGCAACAAGGGCAGCAGCAACAGCAACAACAACAACAACAACAACAACAACAACAGCAGGAGCAATAACAGCAGGAGCAAAAGCTGGAGTATTGAGAGCAAGGCGCAACAGGATGATAAAATGCTGGGCGTATATCTTTTGTAACATAAAATGACTGACTCCAATATTTGTAACTTATAGAAAGTATACTACCCCTCCAAGATTTAAATGTATTTCTTCTTTGTGTCAGTGTGTCAGAACAATTGTCATAATTACTGCCATTTTTTTACTTTCAAAAATAAAAATATGCCATTTTATACCGCTTTTATTATTGGCATAGAATTGGTCAGAAGGCAAGTAAGAAAAAATTAATTTAAAAATCAATAATTATGTCAGAATTAACACCGTTAGCGGATCGTGTGCTTATAGAGCCCACCCCCGTCGAAGAAAAGACAGCAAGTGGAATTATTATTCCTGATGCAGCAAAGGAAAAACCTTTAAAAGGTACAGTTGTAGCCGTTGGTAAAGGCAAAAAAGATGAGCCTATGACGGTAAAGAAAGGAGACTCTGTTTTGTATGGTCAATATTCAGGAACGGAAATCAAAGTGAATGGTAAGGATTATCTAATTATGAAAGAAGCTGATATATACGGCGTCTTTAAATAATTACAAACATTAAAATCATAAAAAAATGGCAAAAGAAATCATATTTAACGAAGAAGCAAGAGAGAAGCTAAAAAAAGGCGTTGACCAATTGGCTGACGCTGTAAAAGTAACATTGGGGCCAAAAGGGAGAAATGTTGTAATTGGCAAAAAATTCGGTGCACCACATATAACAAAAGATGGTGTTTCAGTTGCACGTGAGATAGAATTGAAAGATGCGCTGGAAAACCTTGGTGCTCAAATGGTCAAAGAAGTAGCTTCTAAAACTGCCGACATTGCAGGTGATGGAACTACCACAGCAACAGTATTAGCACAAGCGATTATACAAGCTGGACTCAAAAACGTTACAGCTGGAGCAAATCCAATGGACTTAAAAAGAGGAATTGATAAAGCTGTCGGAGTAATTGTAAAAGAGCTTAAAAAACTTTCTCAAGAAGTTGGATCAGACAATGATAAGATTAAACAAATTGCATCAATTTCAGCCAATAACGACGAAACGATTGGAGCATTAATTGCTGAAGCAATGAAAGTTGTAGGTAATGATGGTGTAATTACAGTTGAAGAAGCAAAGGGTATTGAAACAGAAGTGAAAACTGTTGAAGGAATGCAATTTGACAGAGGATATTTATCTCCCTACTTCGTTACAGATACCGAGAAAATGGTTACAGATTTTGAATCGCCTTATATCTTAATATGTGATAAGAAAATCAGTAACATGAAGGAGTTACTTCCAATTCTTGAGCCCGCTGCACAATCAGGAAAGCCTCTTTTAATCATCGCTGAAGATATCGAAGGCGAAGCGTTAACAACACTTGTTGTAAATAGAATCCGAGGTTCTTTAAAAGTTGCAGCAGTGAAAGCTCCTGGTTTTGGTGATCGCAGAAAAGCAATGTTAGAAGACATCGCCATCTTAACTGGAGGTCAGGTTATCTCCGAAGAGAAAGGACTTGCGCTTGAGAATGCAACAATAGAGATGCTTGGAACAAGTGAAAAAATCACTATTGACAAAGACAACACAACTATTGTCAATGGATCTGGAAATAAAAAAGACATCAAGGAAAGAGTAGCGCAAATTAAAGCGCAAATGGAAACATCTACCTCAGATTACGACAAGGAAAAGATGCAAGAGCGATTGGCTAAGTTAGCTGGTGGTGTTGCTGTTCTTTATGTTGGCGCAGCTTCTGAAGTTGAAATGAAAGAGAAAAAAGACCGTGTTGAAGACGCATTGGCAGCAACACGTGCAGCTGTAGAAGAAGGTGTTATTCCTGGTGGTGGCGTTGCTTTACTTAGAACGTTGGCTGGAATAGAAAAACTAAAAGGAGAAAATGATGACGAACTAACAGGTATTGAGATTGTAAAACGAGCGATTGAAGAGCCGTTAAGACAAATTGTTATCAACTCTGGTAATGAAGGTGCAGTTATCGTTCAAAAAGTAAAAGAAGGCAAGAAAGACTTTGGCTACAATGCGAGAACAGAGAAGTATGAGAATTTACTTCAAGCAGGTGTTCTTGATCCAACCAAAGTAACACGAATAGCTATTGAAAACGCAGCATCTATTGCATCCATGCTCTTAACAACCGAGTGTGTGATTGTAGATGAACCTGAAGAAAACAGTCCTTCTGGTGGTGGAATGCCTGGAGGAATGCCAGGAGGAATGCCAGGAATGATGTAAGCTTGAATTCTTGTTCATATTAAAAAAGGCGATTCTAAAGAGTCGCCTTTTTTTATTTTAAAGTGAATAATCCGGGTTAGGTTTCCAATACTAACGGTTATTCGAAAATAAACGGTTTTTGATATCAAAATTTGCTTAATGAAACGCGTTATTAGGCGCCATCATCCTCCACCAATAAAACAAGCACTAATTCAACTTGTCTGATAGGATTTTCATTTCAATAACAGGTGATATTCGTTCATAAATAATATTATTTACAGCCTCTACAATGGGCATCTCAACATTAAATTTCTTATTGATTTCCATCACCGAATTTACAGCATAATAACCTTCAGCAATCATGTCCATTTCCATTTGAGCAATCTTAACCGAATAACCTTTTCCAATCATAAACCCGAAAGTTCTGTTCCTAGAGAATTTAGAATAAGCAGTAACCAATAAATCTCCAAGGTAGGCGCTACTTTTCACATCCCTATGGATGGGATGAACCTCATCAATAAGGTTCTCAATTTCTTGAATAGCGTTGGAAATAAGTACAGCCTGAAAATTGTCTCCATAGCCTAAACCAGCACAGATTCCCGAGGCAATAGCATATACGTTTTTTAAAACTGCCGACAATTCAGTTCCAAATAAATCATCAGAAACCATTGTCTTGATGTATCTGGTAGAAAATACCTCAGCCATATTGTCTGCAATGCTCTCGCTTTGACAAGCAATCGTTAGGTATGACAATCGTTCTAATGCAACTTCTTCTGCATGACAGGGACCGCAGATCATCCCGATTTTATCGTATGGCGTACCGAAAGTCTTGTGAATAAACCGAGCAGGAATAGCGTGATATTCAGGAATAATACCTTTTACTGAAGAAAAAACAATTTTCCCCTCAAAATATTCAATTGGAAAATCTTCAAACAATGAAGTCAAGAAAGCAGAAGGCGTAACAATAATAATAATGTCGGAAGCTTTAATCGTTTCTTCCAAGTCCGTACTTACATTAATCTTTGCCGTATCTAATTCAACTGCTTGAAGGTATTTTAAGTTTCTACGGTATTTAATGATGTTCTCAACGGCTGCTTCATTACGCATATACCAGTTGACCTTTGGAACCTTTTCAGTAAGAATCTTAATTATTGCCGTAGCCCAACTTCCTCCACCTATTACTCCAATATTTTGTTCCGAATTCCCCATAATGATATAGACAAAAATAATCATTCTTCGCAATAGCCCTAGATTTTATCCTCTATTCTTTCCCGTCTTGTTCATCTCATTGTTTAATTTTTAATTACAATATACTTACATTCAGTCACCTACATTCATTTAATCAAGTGCAAATAAACCCCATTTTGGATATCTAATACTTAATACTTGGATGCTTTTCTTTTTATGTTTTGCTTGTAATTTCCTGATATAGAATGCTATTATCAGCGCATTAAGAATGTCATGAATAATTCTATCTAACAAATTAGCTACCCGCCTCACAATCAGTTGGTTATACATTGCCTCCTTTTTATTCAGTCCTGTTTGTTTCTTTTGTATTCATGAGCATACTGGAAAGAAGCACCGTAGGTGCGACATCTTATTCACCCTGAATTGCACTTCACTGCGTTGCGTTTATTCAGGGTGAGTATCGAAGGCAGAAACCATTTTGGCGTGTATTTTTGCCCAAAAATCATGACAAAATATTCCTTTGAATAGGCTAAACGTGAAAGTTAGCCACTTTATGTTACAAAAGACCCTCTGTCTTAGAATTCGGGTTAAGAAAGCGTTTAGAGATAGAAACAACAATTTTTAAATAAATATTCCTCTATTTCTTTGATGAATTTCAAAATTTCATATTTTTATAAACCGAAAAAAATGATTGAAAATATGAATAATAAGCCGAGAGTTCTCAAAGATTACGCAAAACTCGACAAGACAGTTAAGCAATTAATTAAACTCAACTATCCCAATGGGTTTGAAGGTCACTTAATTCGATTTCAAAACAAAGAGGGCAATAATGTAAGTGCACTCCCTTTTGAAACTGATGATTGTTACTATTTAATACGAATGACTGTAAGCCAAGCCCAAGAAATTATTGATGAAGATGAGGATTACGAAGATGGATTCCTAAAAGATGAAGTGCGAGAGGAGTATGAAGATAATTTTGATGAAGATTTTGAATAATGATGATTTCCAACTCAGAGATGGGCAAAACATTTGCTTTGGTTATCAATTGAGTTTACCAGCATATTCTAGAATAAATTTGGGTACTTCAACCTTAAACTCTTTTGTTCTTTCACCTTTGTCATTGATTATTACAAATCCATAATGCCCCTCCATATAACCTAATGTCGAAGACAAGTCACAACCCGATGTATATGTATGATTTTCTCCGGGTTCAAGTACAGGCTGTTCCCCCACGACTCCCTTCCCCTCAACTATTCGGGTTGGTGCCAATGAATCGACAATTCTCCAATGCCTTGATAACAATTGTACACGACTGTGGCTTAAGTTTTCTATTTTAATAGTGTAATTAAAAAAAAATAGCTTTTTTTCGATTTGGGTTAAGTCAGGACGAAACAACGCCGAGACAGTAATCTTTATTCCCTTTGTTATAGCAATATTCATAATTTGGCTCTAAAAATTTAAACGCCTGAGTAAGAAAGTCTATATTCTAAGACGACCTACCTAAACTGAATACGATTTCAACTTAAATTTAAGTTGTAAATATACAAAGATACAATTATTTTACAAGTCGGTGAAATAGACTAGTTTTTGACACAGGGAAAACGCATTTAAAACGCTTTCCTTTCATTTACCACTAACACACTATTTAATTTCTTTGCTGGACTGGATGACCTTTTCCTTCAATTCCTCCATATACTCAATTAGTCTGTTGGTTAATTGTTGGTCGTCTATTGCTACAATTTTAGCTGCAAGTATCCCTGCATTTTTCGCTCCATTTAGAGCTACTGTTGCCACGGGAATCCCCCCAGGCATTTGCAGAATAGAAAGAATTGAATCCCAGCCATCAATTGAATTCCTAGATTTAATTGGAACTCCTATAACGGGTAAAGGCGTAAGCGAAGCCGTCATTCCAGGCAAGTGTGCTGCACCTCCTGCTCCTGCGATAATAGTTGTTATTCCTCGTGTGTGGGCACTCTTCGCATAGTCAAACATCTTCTCTGGTGTACGGTGTGCCGATACAATGTCGATTTCATAAGCAACACCTAATTCATTCAATATGTCTACCGCTTCCTGCATAATTGGCAAATCAGATTTGCTCCCCATTATTATTCCGACTTTTCCCATTATTTTTTTGATCAAAATTAAAAATTTAACCCGAATTATTCATAGGTTTTTGTCATGAAAAGATAAAATGTGAATTTACTTGGGGTGCGCAGTGTTTTTTTATGCTTTATTATTTCATTGCATTTCTTCTCTTTTGATTACGACACACTTACGTTCACACAAGTGCCTTCCTCAAAATAAATAATGTCTGAACAGAAATACAAGAATATTTAAATTGACTCTTTGGATAAACAGAGTGTTGTGCTACATACATAAAACAATCAATATAAAACTTTAATAAAATTGGATTTAATTTTTAAATAATTATTCTATCTTAGTGCATATTTAAAATTAAAAACTATGAAACAAAAACTAATGCTTTTCGGTCTTTTCATCGGTTTCTTTGGAGCAATTGCTTTTGCTCAAGAAGATGGAGATGGGCTAACCGAAAAAGAGAGGGCATACCGCGATTCAATTGCTGCATTAAATGAAGAAAATGCTGCCGTAGCTAAAAGTCAGGAAGCTTACAATGAAGGCATCTCGCTTTTTAAACAAAAGTCCTACGACAAAGCTATTGCTGCTTTTAAGGCTTCAATTGCAGCAGACCCCAATTTCACAGCTGCCTATTACAACAAAGGTGTTGCGGAGAATGAAGGTGATTATTTTGCTGCAGCAGCTAAGACTTTAACACAATTGATTGATAAAGACCCTAACTATTCAAAAGCTTATTTTCAAAGAGGAAGGGCTTATCAAGGGACTAAAAACTATGAGAAAGCTGAAAAAGATTATAAAAAAGCCATTCAATTGAATCCGAAAGATCCAAAAGCGCATTATAATTATGGAACATTACAGTTTCTGCAAAAAGAATACGATGCAGCGATTAAATCTTTTACAAAATCTATTGAATTAAAAGGCAATTTGGCTTATTCTTATAACGACCGTGGAAGCTGTTATAAAATGAAAAAAGAATATAAGAAGGCTATTGCGGATTACGAAGAAGCCGAAAGAAAAAATCCCAACTTGGCTTTTGTACTCAATAATGTAGGCACCACAAGATTAAAAATGAAAAATTATGATGCTGCCATTGCTGCTTTCAATCGTGCAATTTCTATTGATAAGAATTTTCATTTGGCCTACAACAACAGAGGCGCTACTCAAATGGAACGGAAAAGATATGATGAGGCCTTGTCAGACTTCAATAAGTGCATTAAAATAAATAAAAATTATGCACCTGCCTATCTCAATATTGCTGCTGTAAAATTTAAAAAAGAAGATTATAAAGGCGCTAAAAAAGCAATAGATAAAGCGATAGAATTGAATCCGAACTATACCTCAGCGTATGTTAACCGTGGAATGATCAATGAAATGCTTCGCGATATGGACAGTGCCTGTGAGGATTGGGACAAAGCAGAAGAATTGGGCTCTGAAGTTGGTCAAAAGTACGCTTCTCAAAATTGTGGATTTTAAATTATAATATTATGAAAATTGAAAATAAATATATACTGGTAATAGCACTTTTGTTAAGTGGACTTTTATCTGCACAAAATGTAGAGTTTAAACGTAAAAACTTCAAGGATGATGTGGATGGATTTAAAAATGCTACAGATGCAATAAGCAAAGGTGAAGTATTTTTTACACAAGGTTCTACCGCAATTTTTGAAGTAAAAGATCCTGGTCTTTTCTTTATTAAAGCCCTTAAACAATTTGAAATTGCTCAGAACCTAAATCCAAACAATGCATTGAACAACTATAGAATTGGGGTTTGTTACATCCACTCTACTTCTCCATATAAGGCAATTCCATATTTGTACAAAGCCAATGAACTCAACCCAGAATGTGATCCTTTTCTCTATTACTATCTCGGTTTAGCTCAACAACTTGACAGTAAGGTTGATGACGCTGCGACTTCATTTAAAAAGTTTGAAAATAGCTATAAAAAAGCAGACAATTTCTCAAAATTTACGGCACTGCATAAGCGACAATTAGATTTTGCAAAAAAATACAAATCAGATCCTACGCGCTGTTGGGTAGACAATGTAAAAGTATTGAATACAGAATACGATGAAATTGCCCCCACAATTACCATGGATGGTTCCGAGTTGATTTTTAGCTCTAATCGTCCCAACGGGAACAAGCCCAATGAAGTAGGTCAATATGACCATGACATATATGTCTCCTATAACAATGAAGGCACTTGGCAGAAAGTTAAACCCATACCGGGAACTGTAAATTCTTCCCTCAACGATATTGTCAATAATTTATCATTTGACGGGACCAAGCTCTTGATTTCTAAAGATAATGACGGTCAATCTGACATCTATGAATCAAAATTAGACGGTGCCAAATGGAGCACTCCAGAAATATTGCCCTATCAAATTAGCTCAAAAAGAACCAATGATATGTACGGTGCATATAGCCCTGACGGATACAATATTACCTTCTCAAGAGAAATCAATACTGCCAACAGAGGAACTGACATTATGTATTCTGCTATGCAAAGTAAAATGAATAAAGATTATAAAGCAGCAGCAAGAATTGGCCCTGTAAGTAGTCAGTTCAATGATGGTCCGATCTATTTGCACATTGACGATAAAACAATGTATATTGCTTCTCAAGGCCATGAATCCATGGGAGGATACGATATCTTTGTCTCTTATCGAACAAGTGGTAGTTGGTCTGTTCCAAAGAATATGGGGTATCCAATCAATACACCTTATGATGACTTTTTCTTTGCTGCAACAGCCAATGGTAAGTACGCTTATATTTCCTCCAATCGACCTGGTGGGAAAGGCGGTTTTGACATCTATAAAGTAACCTTTTGGGGAGCGCCTAAAGAGCCAATTGTTGATATCGAAAACTATCTGTTGGCCTCAATTGCAAAACCTGTAAAAGATCCTCAAATTGAAAATCCCGTAAGCATAAACAAAGTATCACTAACTGTTTTTAAAGGGAAAACGATTGATGCAATTACAAGAAAACCCGTGAAAGCTAATATAGAAATTACAGACAACAATACAGGTCAAATTATTGAGCATTTCACAACCAATAGTGCTACAGGGAAGTTCCTCCTTTCACTAAAAGCTGGCAAAAACTACGGTATTGCCGTTAAAGCAGATGGTTACCTCTTCCATTCCGAAAACTTTGACCTTCCAAAAAATAGTGACTACAACATGGTAGATAAAGTGATTGAATTGAAAAATATTGCTGTTGGAAGCAAAATTCAATTGCGCAATATCTTCTTTGATATTGGAAAATCCACTCTGCGGCCTGAATCGAATAGCGAATTGGATCGTTTGGTGCAACTGATGAAAGATGTGCCTTCCTTAAAGGTTGAAATATCTGGACATACTGACAATACAGGTTCTGCTTCGTTAAACAATAATTTGTCTCAAGATCGTGCAGAAGCTGTAGTCAATTATTTGATTGGCAAAGGTATTTCTAAAAGTAGATTAACAGCAAAAGGTTATGGCTCAACAAGGCCTGTTGCAAGTAACAATACAGCAAAAGGTCGTCAAGAAAACAGAAGAACTGAATTTGAAATTATTGCAAACTAAGTAGCGCTTAAAATGAAAGTATTCGGTGAATACGGCTTGTGCGCTCGATACTATATACCGTACCGAAATTAATAATTCGGAAGAAGTGACTGTAAATCCCGATCTTTCAAAAATGGAAGTCGGGATTTTTATATAATGAACAAAACTAAAGTACAATGACAAGACAACAATTGGATGATCTGTTGAAAGAATTTAAGCATATTGCTATAAATGATAGTGCCTCCATGGAAAAATATGGTCGCGATGAAACGGAAGATTTACTTTTTCTACCCGACTTGGTTTTAAGACCTACTCAAACAAATGAAGTTGCCGCAATATTGTCTTATTGTAACACAAATAAAATACCTGTTACGCCATCTGGAGCACGAACTGGACTTAGTGGTGGTGCGCTGCCCATACACGGTGGGGTTGTATTAAGCATGGAGAAAATGAATAAGATTATTCATATAGATGAGGACAATTATCAAGTAACTACAGAGCCTGGAGTCATAACTCAAGATCTTCAGGAAGCCGTAAAAGAGAAAGGGCTATTTTATCCACCTGATCCCGCTTCTAAAGGAAGCTGCTTTATTGGAGGAAACATTTCGGAAAACAGTGGAGGTCCAAAAGCCGTAAAATATGGTGTAACACAGGATTATGTTTTAAACTTAGAAGTTGTTTTGCCAAATGGCGAGGTTATATGGACCGGAGCGAATGTTCTTAAAAATGCAACGGGTTACAACCTTACACAACTCATTGTTGGAAGTGAAGGCACTTTGGGTGTGGTAACAAAGATTGTCTTAAAACTCATCCCCCATCCAACTGATGACAAATTAATGTTGGTTCCCTTTTACGATGCTAAAAAAGCTTGTGAAGCTGTAGCAAGTATTATGAAAACAGGTATTACTCCAAGTGGTTTGGAGTTTATGGAGCGCGATGCAATTCTTTGGACATTAGAAAAAATACCTTCAATAACTTTAGCAGTTGAGGACAACACTGAAGCCTTACTTTTAATAGAAGTTGATGGCTTCGATGAAGAGAAATTGATGGAGGAATGTGAGAAAATTCTAAATGTTATTGAACAATATGATACAGGAGAAGTCCTTTTTGCGGACAGTCAGGCACAAAAAGACAAACTTTGGGAAATACGAAGAAAAGTGAGCGAGGCAGTTAAAGGAAACTCGATATATAAAGAAGAAGACACTGTTGTTCCAAGGTTTGAATTGCCCAATTTACTGGAAGGTGTAAAAAAAATTGGTGAAAAGCACGGTTTTAAGTCGGTTTGTTATGGTCATGCAGGAGACGGGAATTTGCACGTGAATATCATCAAAGGAAATTTATCTGAAAATCAATGGAATAATGAATTGCCAAAAGCCATAAGAGAACTATTTATCTTGGTTATCCAACTTGGAGGAACCATTTCAGGGGAACATGGTATTGGACTTGTTCAAAAACAATATATGGACATTCCCTTCACGAAAGTGTCATTACAACTGATGAAGGAAATAAAGTTATTGTTCGACCCCAATAATATATTAAATCCAGGAAAAATAATTGATGTTGATTAACCCGAGTTATTAACCCTGAATAAACGCAACGCAATGAAATGGAATTCAGAGTTAAGCAAGAGTTTTAGGCAGTAAGTATTGAGGGAAGACTATAAATACTTGTGCATAAACCTTCGCTCTCACTCTGTTTCTCACTCTGTTTCGGTGTGTATTTTGACCAAAAATCATAACCCGAATTATTCATACATTTTCTATTCCAAAGCTAAACTGCCTGCTATCTTTGGAAATGCTCCCTTTTTAGTATGTTAAGCGTAAAAGCCAGCCATTTTATGTTACAAAAGATGACTGTCTTGGAATACGGATTAAAACACTATTGAATCAAGTGAATTTATTAGGTTTTGTCACTTTAAAATATAAAAACATCAAATTTCAATTAAGCAGCGGATCTATTGTTCCCAAAAGACATCTCCTGTATATTCTTGAAAGTCGATTGATTTATATGTTTTTTCTATATTTTCTAACTCTTCTGCTGTTGCTTTCTCCTGAACCAAAGAGAAAAGTTCACGTTCCTCAAATCTAATGTGTAAATCCAATTCCTCCTCAATCTGATACAAAGCCCTTTCAACGTTCTCCTTTTCATTGAATAAACGCCTTAGTCTTCGATGGTTAGATAGCGCCTTCTTGACCAACTTGTGTTTCTCCCCAAGTATAGGGAATATATATTGCTCTTCATGGTCTAAGAGAGCCGTTAAATAATTTTCATATATCCAATCGGTATACTTCTTGATTCTTTTTATTTCCACTCCTTTATCAAGACCTTTCCTTATTTTCCAACCCACCAAGCGACCATATCGGTGCTCTTCATTAAAGGAATCTAATGTGTTTTTATGATCAACTGATATGCTTTCATTTCCCATAGTATCCTGCTTTATCGTAGTAAGATGAACGGAATAAATGCTTATTTTAATATTAATAATTCTTACAAATAGTTATTTTCAGGCCGATGACTCACAACACCAAGAAATAGACCTTGTGCCATTCTTTCAGCAGCCATTTTTGCTCGCTCTGCTCGTCCACCTACAAACATTTCATCTATTGTTTTGTGCCACATTTCTACCCAATGGGCAAAATGCTCTTGGGTCACTCCATAATCAATGTTCCTGTCAACAATCGCATGTGCCCTTTGTGGATTTCCTCTAAATTTTGGCACTCCAAATAAGTTCGTTTCCCAAAAATCTGTAAGCTTTTCCAGATGTGCGGGCCATTTTCCTTCGAGATGCATTTCAAAGATGGGGCCCAAAAACCCGTCCTTTCTGATTTTATCGTAAAAGGTATGCACCAGCAAACGAACGTCCTCTCTGTTCTCAATTTCTTTCATTACTACTTGGAATCTTTTACTACACCTTTAACTCTTTCGACTGAATCTAATTTTGACAAGGTCAATCGTACAATACTTTCCTCATGAGCAAGTAAGTCATGGGCAATATTTCCTTCTAAAGTTAGAATATCACCTTCTTTGAGTTGATGCTTTGTGCCTTCAACACCAAACTCAATAGCACCTTTTAACAAATGCACAGCAATAGGATATGCTGCCTTATGCTCTTTCATTACTTGTCCTTCTTTAAAAGCTATTCTGATTTCTTTAGAAAATGAAGTTTCCAATACTACTGATATTTTCACCCTATCTTCACCAAATTGAAGATCGTTTTTGAAAGAATTATATTCCATTTATCATTATTTTTATTTAGTCTAAACAAAGATAAGAAAATATTAATAATTGACAAGTTTGTCCAAAATTATGACAAAAATAAAAAAAAGGAGAATTTTAAAAATCCTCCTTTTCTGATTAAAATAACCGTTCTCTAAATATCAACTATTTTTTGTCCTTTAAGTGACGCGAATATCTGTTTTTGAATTTATCAATTCTTCCTGCGGTATCAACATATTGTTGTTTACCTGTAAAATAAGGATGAGACTTATATGAAATATCTAATTTTACCAATGGATATTCATTACCATCCTCCCACTTTACTGTCTCTTTAGAAGGAGCGCAAGAGCGAGAAACAAATGTGAAATCATTTGTCATATCTTTAAACACAACTAATCGATAGTTCTCTGGGTGTGTATCTTTCTTCATCTTCAATAATATTTCTAGTTCTTATCCAAATCGGTTTGCAAATTTAGGAATAAAAATTTGATTCGCACAATGTATCATTAAATATTTTAATAACTTTCAGTATCTATTAAATTTATGCGTTAATTAGAACACAGTTGTCTCATCAGATGTTACAACACTTTTAGAAATATTTACTCGGAAATAATAGTGTAAAAAGAAATCTATTGGAAAATAAAAACCTGTCCAAACATCAATCTAAACCGTTCGCAATTCCCTAATTCACAATTGAACCATTCCTAATTCGTAATTGACTAATTCCCTCATTCGTAATTGACTAATTCTCTAATTCGTAATTGACTACACTATTTCAACAAATTCACAT
>CAZPDT010000006.1:0-171435 GCA_964585545.1 uncultured Fluviicola sp. | reverse complement strand
ATAATAACCCCAATCTCCAAATTGCCATTCAGTGGGACAATAATGATGATGGTGCTGGAACAGATCCTTCCGTAGCCATTAACAATATAGAAATTGTTACAATGGGAGGTGGTGGCTCTGGCTGTTCTGATGTGTCTATTGCTACCGTTACCGCTCCTGCACCAATTGTAATTGATAACATCAGTGTTACTGATATTTCATGTGGAAATGATAATGGAGAAATTACAGTATCAGCATCTGGAGGTACAGGAACCATAAAGTACAGTATTGATGGGGGAACGACAACACAATCAAGTGGAACTTTCTCTAACTTACCTGCAGGAAGTGTTACAATTTCAGTTTTAGATGATAATTGTCAAATTGACTCTACTGTTACTGTTGGAGATGACGGCACAACAGTTCCCAATCAGCCATCAGCAATAACAGGAACTCCAACGGTTTGTAACGGTACTTCAGGAACATATTCTGTAACGAATGTTTCAGGAGTAACCTATACCTGGACTTATTCTGGAAGTGGAACAATAAGTGGGAGTGGCAATTCAATTACCTTAAATAACATAACAACAGGAGGGACGTTGACAGTAACACCTTCAAACAGTTGTGGAGACGGCACACCCCAAACATTGAATATTACGGTAAACGATGTGCCCAATCAGCCATCAGCAATAACAGGAACTCCAACGGTTTGTAACGGTACTTCAGGAACATATTCTGTAACGAATGTTTCAGGAGTAACCTATACCTGGACTTATTCTGGAAGTGGAACAATAAGTGGGAGTGGCAATTCAATTACCTTAAATAACATAACAACAGGAGGGACGTTGACAGTAACACCTTCAAACAGTTGTGGAGACGGCACACCCCAAACATTGAATATTACGGTAAACGATGTGCCCAATCAGCCATCAGCAATAACAGGAACTCCAACACTTCCCTGTGGTATTACAACTTCTAATTATTCAGTAACTGATGTATCGGGAGTGACTTATACTTGGACTTATTCAGGTGGAGGTAATATTACAGGAAGTGGGAATTCAATAGCATTAGATAACATTACTTCTGGAGGCGTGTTGACAGTGACGCCATCAAATGGTTGTGGAAACGGAACACCACAAACAATATCAATTACCATAGAGGATGGACCATCAATTGATAATGTTAATATTACTCAACCTTCATGTGGACAAAGTGATGGAGGTATAGATATTTCAGTTTTGGGAGGAACATCACCATATACTTATTTATGGACAAATGGAGAGATATCGGAAGATTTAACGAATATTTCTTCTGGGAGTTATACTGTCTCTGTAACAGACGACAATGGTTGTTCGGTAGATAGTACGATTAATCTTAATGATCTCTCGGCCCCAACAATTGATAATATTGCCTCTACCCAAACCTCTTGTACAACCGATGATGGAACAATCACAATTACTGCTAGTGGAGGAACTGGAGCATTGCAATACAGCATTGACAATGGAACCAATTTCCAAAGCAGTGGATCATTTACAGGTCTTGGAGCAGGAAACTATGATGTTGTGGTAAAAGATGACAACGGCTGTGAAACCAATGGAACAATTACAATCAATCAAATGAATGCTCCGAGTTTAACCTTAGACAATAGTCAAGATGTGACCTGTAATGGAGATAGTGATGGAAGTGCTGAGGTTAGCGCAACTGGCGGCTCAATGCCTTATGCTTACAGTTGGTCGCCCAATGTTTCTACTTCAGAAAACGGTACAAATTTAACAGCTGGAGATTATACAGTAACCGTAACCGATGCTGCAGGTTGTTCCGATGCTGTAGTATTTACCATTAACGAACCCGCAGCAATAGCAATAGCAGAAACCATTACCAATACTGGATGTGGTCAAGATAACGGTTCAATTGCGCTACAAGTTACAGGAGGAAACGGAAACTATACCTATACATGGTCGCCCAATGTGAGTACTTCGGCAAATGCTACTGGAATATCTGCAGGAAATTACGATGTTACTGTAACTGATGGCAGTGGATGTACAGAAACAGGAAGTTATACAGTAAACGCAGATGGATCTTTCTTCTTGAATATAGTTCCTGATTACATTACCATCAATCAAGGTGAAAGTATTGATTTGCACTTAGAAATTGATCCAGGTATAACCGTTGATTCAATAATATGGTCACCAACAACAGGATTGAGTTGTTCAGATTGTACGGATCCAATAGCATCACCAAAGGAAACAACAACATATTATGTTCAGGTTATTGACGACAATGGTTGCTCGGCGATGGACAGCATTACGATTACCGTAACCTCACCATGTGCGAAAATTTATATACCTACAAGCTTTTCACCCAACGGAGATGGAATGAATGATTTGCAATGCGTAATGGGTGATTGTATTGCGACATTAGACTTTACTATTTTCAACCGTTGGGGAGAAGTGGTTTTCCAAACCGCTGACTTTACCAAATGCTGGGACGGAATGTTTAGAGGGAAGTTGGTTCAAACAGGCGTGTATGTTTATAAACTCAAAGCAACGCTTGATAACGGAGAAAAACTTGAGGAATCTGGGAACATTAATGTAGTGAGATAATGAAAAAATTAATATAAACAATAAACACATATAATTATGAAATATTCTTTTATAATCCAGAGATTTAGCTATTTAATGCTTTTTTTATTTGTTTCAACATTTTTGTCAGCTCAGAATTTAGTAGTAAATCCAAGTTTTGAGAATACCAATACAAATTGTAGTAATTTTGGAGGTGAAGCTTTCCGTCAAGATTTAAACCCCACATGGGATAATGCAAATACAAATATACCAGGAGACAGTTGTTCCTCACCTGATTTATTCTCTGCGTGTAATCTTTTTGCAGTAGGAATGCCAAGTTCAATCTTAGGATGGCAATATGCCAGAACAGGAACCCGTTATACAGGAATTATACTTTATGAAGCACCTTTTGGTTTAAAGAGTAATTATAGGGAATATATTCAAGGACATACAACTTCACCTTTAGTAGCAGGAGAAACTTATTGTGTTTCATTTTATATAAGTTTAGCAGATGCAGTTCAATATGCATCAGAAAATATTGGAGTTTATTTTTCAAATACACATGTTGCCAGAGATGCATGTACAGATGGGTCGTTATTAAATGTAACTCCTCAATTATCAAATAATTGCGGTGTTCTTATGGATACAATGAATTGGGTTCGTATGCAGTGGGAATATACGGCCTCGGGAGGCGAGCAATATTTTGTTATTGGTAATTTTAAAGATAAAAACAATACACCTCTTCACAATGCTTATGGAGGTGCACTTAATCCGTATGCTTATTATTTTATTGAAGATGTAAGTATTGTTAATGGTTCTTGTTGCTATGCAGAAATTGACCCTATTTCGGCACCTTGTGTTAATGACGCTCCTATTAATTTGACTGCATCACAAGGGGCGAGTTGTTCAGGACCAACACCTTCTGGAACGTGGAGTGGTCCTGGAATAACCAATCCGAGTACAGGTATGTTTGATCCAAATATTGCAGGTGTGGGAACTCACACAATTAAATTTACTTTAGATTGTGGATATGAAGCAACGAATACTATTACTGTTAAAGGCTGTAATTTAGAGGTTTGTGAAGAAAATAATGGGGATTATACGGTATCAAATGGGACAGGGCCATATACATGGAGTGAATGGAGTACCGGGACAACAATTCCAACTACTGATCAGGCCTCATGTAATGCATGTGGAGGAAATTGGACTTTTGGACAATGTCTTTCCTCAGGATTTCCACCGTCAACTATAACTTCATGTACCACACCTCCAGGTTATGTTGTATTTGCAACTGGAAATACAGTTACACCATCTACCAATTTTCCAATTATTGTTGTTGATGCAACAGGAGATACATTAACTATTAACGATGCCTCTGAGGTTCCTAGTTGCACCCTTTGTCCACCAATTACAATTACTACTTCCAATGTTAATCCCGCCTCTTGTACTGGGTCAGATGGAACAGCTACAGTTGCTGCGTCAGGAGGTGCAGGATCTTATACTTACAATTGGCAACCTGGAAATTTAAGCGGATCTACACAAAATAATTTGTCATCAGGATCATATACTGTGACAGCAACAGATATAAATGGATGCGATGAGAATATAAGTATAACAATTGGTACAACTCCAGATCCTTCTGTTTCTATTGGAAATGTTGGAAATGTTTTATGTAATGGTGAAAGTAACGGAGAAGCTACAGCCAATGCTACGGGAGGACAATCACCTTATTCTTATTCTTGGGATAATGGCGAAACAACTGCAACAGCAACCAATTTAAATGTTGGGAATCATACAGTAACTGTAACCGATGATAATGGTTGTACCTCTAATGAAACAGTAACGATTACTGAACCCAATGTCATTACTTTAAGTATCAGTTCAACAGATGCTTCTTGTGGAAGCTCGGACGGTAGCGCTACGGTATCTGCATCTGGCGGAACAGGTACCTTTGATTATATGTGGAATGATCCATCAAATCAAACCACAGCAACAGCTAATAATCTTGCTGGGGGCAATTATGAAGTAACGGTTACTGATGACAATGGATGTTCAGAGACAGCAAATATTGTAGTAAATAATGCCACTGGCCCTACGGTAACTATTGGTAATGTCAGTCAAGTGTCTTGTAATGGTTTAAGTGACGGAAGTGCAACAGCCAATGTCTCGGGGGGTCAATCTCCTTATACTTATTCTTGGGATAATGGTGAAACAACAGCAGCTGTAACTAATTTAAATGCTGGAGACCATACAGTAACTGTTACGGATGATAATGGTTGTGTGTCTTCAGCGACAGTAACAATTACTGAACCTACGGCTATTGTTTTAAATACAAGTTCAACAAATGCCACATGTGGCAATAATGATGGAAGTGCATCAGTTACTGCAAGTGGTGGTTCGGGCAGTTACACTTATCAGTGGAATGACCCAGCAAACCAAACCACAGCGACAGCTAACAATTTGTCTTCTGGAACTTACGAAGTAACTGTAACAGATGGAAATGGTTGTTCTAACACAATCGCTGAGACAGTACAGAATTCAAATGGCCCTTCAATCTCCATAGTGAATATCAATGATGCTTCTTGTTTTGGAGCTGATGATGGAAGTGCTGAGGTAAGTGTGTCAGGAGGAACACCTCCCTATACTTACAGTTGGACTCCAAATACTTCGACTTCTGAAATTGCTTCAAATTTATCCGCTGGAGATTATACGGTAACTGTAACTGATGATGCAGGATGCTTTAATGATTTACAAATAACGGTTAATGAGCCTAATGAGATTTCAATTGGAGAAACCATAACTGTTGCAGATTGCGGTCAAGACAATGGGACTATTAATCTACAAGTTACAGGTGGTGATGGGAACTATACCTATATATGGTCGCCCAATGTGAGTACTTCATCATTAGCTACAGGATTGGCTTCAGGGAGTTATGATGTTACTGTAACTGATGGCAATGGATGTACAGAAACAGGAAGTTATACTGTTGGAATGAGTGGTTCTTTTGCTTTAGATGTTGTGCCTGATTATATCACAATTAATGAAGGTGAGAGCATTGATATACATTTGTTTATTGGACCAAGTGTAACTGTTGACTCAATAATATGGTCACCAACAACAGGATTGAGTTGTTCAGACTGTACAGATCCAATAGCGGCACCAAAAGAAACAACAACATATTATGTTCAGGTTATTGACGACAATGGTTGCTCGGCGATGGACAGCATTACGATTACCGTAACCTCACCATGTGCGAAAATTTATATACCTACAAGCTTTTCACCCAACGGAGATGGAATGAATGATTTGCAATGTGTGATGGGCGATTGTATTGCTACATTGGACTTTACAATCTTTAATCGATGGGGAGAAGTGGTTTTCCAAACAGCCGACTTTACGCAATGTTGGGATGGAATGTTTAGAGGAAAACTGGTTCAAACAGGTGTTTATGTTTACAAATTGAAGGCAACACTTGATAACGGAGATAAAATTGAGGAGTCGGGGAACATTAATGTTGTGCGGTAATATTTAAATTTAATTTAGACATGAATGGGGACAATTTTAGTATTTTTTTTAAAAATGGATGGAAAACAGTATCATTAATTTTTATTGTCCAAATTGTTTTTGTTTTAACAGGATTTGTATATTCTCAGGTTCCCGATTTTTATTGGGCTAAGCGTTTAGGAGGATTTTCAGCCGTCGGACATTCTCTTGCATTAGACCCAATGGGAAATGTATATACTGTTGGACATTTTAAAGGGAGTGGAGATTTTGATCCTGGTACGGGAAGTATGAATTTTACTTCTGCTGGAAGTGATGATGGATACATTAGTAAACTTGATAGACATGGAAATTTTGTTTGGGCAAAGCAAGTCGGGGGGAGTGATTGGGATCAAGCAGTTGCAATTACAGTTGATGGTGCGAATAATTTATATGTGACGGGATACTTTGAAGGAACAGTATCGTTTGGCTCAACGACTTTAATAGCTTCAAGTCCTCGTGATATTTTTGTATGCAAGTTAGACGATCTAGGCAATTTTCTATGGGCCAAAAGTATGCCGGGAGATGATACTGGTGTCCCTTACTCTGTTGCGACAGACAGCCAGAACAATGTAATTATTACGGGAGGATTTAAAGGGACAGTTGATTTTAATCCGAATGCAGGAAACTTTAATCTTACTTCTTTTGGAAATGAGGATGTTTTTGTTGTAAAGTTAGACCCTACAGGAAATTTTTTGTGGGCTAAACAGATGGGAGGAACAGAATTGGATCGCGGAAACTCAGTAACTGTTGATAATTCAGACGATATAATTTTAACAGGTCGGACGAAAGGGGTAGTTGACTTTAATGGAACGACTTTGAATACCGTTGAATCTACAAATGTATTTATCTGTAAGTTGGCAAATGATGGAACACAACAATGGGTGAAGCAATTTGAAGGAACTACTATTGGTACCACAATAGTAGGTCCAATAAGTAATCCAGTAATAGTTCCTTTAGGGTCATTTGGCACAGGTATGGGAGTCGTTACTGATAACACTGGAAATATCTATACTACAGGCTACTATAAAGGAAATGTTGATTTTGATCCTGATACTGGAACATTTTATATACCATCCGTAGACAGTACCCATGAAGATGTCTTTGTGAGTAAATTGAACAATCAAGGAGATTTTCAGTGGGCAAAAATGATCGGAGGAACACCCAGATGTCAAGCATGGGGAATTGATGTGAATGCTTTGGGATATGTTTATTATACAGGCAGGTTTAGTGGAACAATTGATTTTGACCCTAGTGTCTCAGGTACATACAACTTGACTTCGGGTTATAGTAGTGGTGGCTCGGATGCATTTATTGGAATTTTGGACTTTAATGGAGATTTTGTCTGGACAGGTCAATTTGAAGGTTCTGATGGGCATATAAATATTGGCAGATCAATTAAAGCGGATGATGAAGGAAGAATACATACCACAGGTTATTTTGGGGGGATTGTAGACTTTAATCCAATTGGGAGCAATGTATATCATTTAACAACTCCAAATCCGAGTTCTGTTAACCCCAATGCTTTTGTTCATAAATTAGCAGATACCTTAAATGCATCTTTTACTGCTTCAAACAATAATATATGTGTAGGGGATTCAATAACTTTTACAGATCATTCAACAGGTATGGGGATTGTATCTTGGAACTGGATTTTTAATGGAGGAACGCCTTCGTCGGCATCTAATCAAGGGCCACATACCATCACTTTTAGCAATTCAGGAACTTATAATATTATTTTAGAAATAGAAGATAACTTTGGAGATACTGATGATACAACAATTGTTGTTACTGTCAATGCTCAGCCCATAGCTGATGCCAATGCTATAAATACTACAATATGTGAAGGGGAAGATCTTGAATTGACTGCTGGAAATGTGCCTGGAGCAACCTATTATTGGTCAGGACCTAATGGATATTCAAGCAATACTCAGAATCCAATTATTATTAATACAACTTCTAGTAATGCGGGAACTTATACTCTTACAGTATCCAATAACGGATGTATTGATGATGATGATGTTAGTATTACAATTGATCCACAACCCACAGCAACTGCCAATGCTACGAGCACAATGATTTGTGAAGGAGAAGATATTAACTTAACAGCAAATACTGTTTCAGGTTCAACTTACTCTTGGTCAGGACCAGGGGGATATTCAAGCAATAATCAAAACCCAACAATATCAAGTACAACAAGCAGTGACGGGGGAACATATACACTTACTGTAACATTGGGTGGTTGCTCTGATGATGAAGATGTTATTATAACTGTAAATCCACTTCCCACAATGACTGTAAATCCAACTGATCCGAGTTGTGGAAACAATAATGGAGAAATTGTGATTGTTCCAGCCTCTGGGTTTACCATTACCGATTATTCTATTGATAATGGTACAACAACACAAACAGCAGGTACCTTTTCTAATTTAACTTCGGGAAGTTATACGGCTTATGTTCAGGACAACAATGGATGTGAAGCGACACAATCCGTCAGTTTGAATAATCCTGGCGGACCAACAATTGATGATATTGTTGCTACTGAAACTTCTTGTACATCTGATGATGGAACAATCACAATTACTGCAAGCGGAGGTACAGGGACATTACAATACAGTATTGATAATGGAACGACCTTCCAAAGTAGTGGTTCATTTACAGGACTTGGCGCAGGAAACTACGATGTTGTCGTAAAAGATAATAATGATTGCGAAACGAATGGAACGGTTACAATAGATGAAATGAATGCTCCGAGTATTGTGCTAGTGAATAGTGAAGATGCTTCTTGCTTTGGAGCAAGCGATGGAAGTGCTATAGTTGATGCTACAGGAGGAACATCGTCCTATACATATAGTTGGTCGCCTTCAGGCGGAAATGGATCAACAGCAACAAATTTACCTTCTGGAACTTATGATGTTACAGTTGAGGACGATGCAGGATGTTCGGATGATTTACAAATCACCATTTCTGAACCTGATGAAATTACTGTTAGTGAAGTTATAACAAATACAGATTGTGGATTGGATAATGGAGAAATTGAACTTACCGTAACAGGAGGCTCAGGCAATTATACGTATGATTGGAGTCCCAATGTAAGCACTTCAAATCAAGCAACAGATTTAGCTGTTGGAACTTATGAGGTAATTGTAACTGACGGTAATGGATGTAGTCAAACTGTTTCTTATGATGTAGTTACTGGGAACTCATTTTATATAGAAGTTACCCCTGATAGTTTTACTATTGAAAAAGAAGAGAGCGCAAATATCAACTTGTTTGTAGATCCAAACGTTACAGTAGAAAGCATTGTTTGGACTCCATCTGCAGGACTCAGTTGTTCGGATTGCGCAGATCCTATTGCCTCACCAAAGACTTCTACAACATATATTGTAACTGTAACTGATGAGAATGGATGTACGGCAGTAGATACGGTGAAAATTATTGTTGTTTTGCCTTGTGCAGCAATTTTTGTCCCCAATACTTTTTCCCCAAACAATGATGGATTGAATGATTTAGAATGTGTACTAGGAGATTGTATTGCATCTATGGAGTTTACGATCTATAACCGTTGGGGAGAGCCAATTTTCTCGACAAAAACACAAGAAGAATGCTGGGATGGAACGTTTAGAGGAAAATTGGTTCAAACAGGTGTGTATGCCTACAAACTCAAGGCAACACTTGATAATGGAGAACGTATAGAAGAGTCAGGGAACATAACAGTAGTAAGATAGAAATATTTTGTGAAATTGTTCACTTAAAAGGAATAATTCTAAATATTTTATTTAAATTTGAATCTTCGTACTTTTGGAAAATACATTACTACAGCAATCCTCAAATTTTTTTTGTGCGTTCCGATAATGTCAGTTCAAAAGCCTAATAAAGTAGATAAATACTATTTTAAAAAAAATTAGAGCAATGAAAAAGAATAAACTTATACTCATATTATTATTAGCTATTTACCCATTTATTGGATTTTCGCAGATTAATTTTGATTGGTCAAAAAAATTTAGGGGGATGCAGTCAATGGCCAATTCAGTTGGTGCATCTATAGCACTTGACAATTTAGGGAATGTATATGTTACAGGAACATTTAACCTATTGGTTGATTTTAATCCTGGAATTGGAGACAGTATTATAACGTCTTATAATCCTACTTATGCCTCCGCAGGAGATGATATTTTCTTAGTAAAGTTAGATGGATTGGGTAACTTCTTATGGGCAAAAAACATGGGTAGTGAAAGTCAAGATAGAGGAATATCTGTTGCAGTAGATAATAGTAACAATGTCTATATTTCAGGGGTGTTTAGTAGTGGTCTTTCACATTTTGGAAGCTTTACATTTAACCATGTCTATAATCGAAACGCATACATTTGTAAGATTGATCCTGCGGGAAATTTTCTATGGGCTAAGAGTATTGCAGAAGGAAATAGTTTTTTGGCTGGTGATAGGACGATAGCAGTTGGACCTAGCGGAAATATTTTTGTTACAGGACATTTTAGTCATACAACTTCATTTGGAAGTATTTCACTTACAGCGGTTGGTTATGATGATGTTTTTGTTGCAAAAATGGATCCTGCAAATGGTAATTTTATTTGGGCAAAAAATATGGGAGGCGCTGCTTTAAATACATGGGGAACAAGTTTAGCCATCGACCAATCGGGAAATGTTTATACCATTGGTAGGTTTGAGGGAACAGTTGATTTCGACCCAGGTTCTGGTACACATAATATTGCATCTACTGCCTACACCGACGCATTTATAGTTAAATTAAATAATGCAGGGAATTTTCAGTGGGCGACAAAAATTGGATGTACCCAAAATGTTGATGCGATTTCAATTGCTTCATACAATAATCATATATTTATCACAGGAAGGTTTTATGAACAAGCAACATTTGGAAGTATTACCCTCAATTCCTTTAATCCTAGTCCCACTGATAATTGTAGCTATATTACAAAATTGGATAATTCAGGTAATTTTATATGGGCCAAACGAATGGGAGGGGATGGTGTCGGAAATTTTGGAAAATCGGTTGCTGTCGATAATTCAGGTACAATATATTGTTCTGGACAGTTTGCGGGTACTGGAACATTTGGTGGTTACTCTTTTAGCGCTTTTTATCGAGACATGTATTTGTGTCAACTGGATCAGTCTGGTAATTTCCTTGGTGCACAACGAATAGGTCCTGCGACTTCTAATGGTGCCGATGTCCTTGGGAATTCTGTGGCTGTTGATGATTGTGGAGGTATATATACAACAGGACGATTTAGTCACGAAGTTGATTTTGATCCTACAAGCAGCAGCACTACCATGATTGCTGAAGGAGGTTCATCTAATGGATTTGTTTTAAAATTAAATAAGGATAACTTTGATATTAATGCTTCCTATAATGATCCTATTTGTGAAAACGAAGATTTAGAACTGTATGCAGATAATGGAGGTGATAGCTATAGTTGGACTGGACCAAACAGTTTCTCTTCATCACAACAAAATCCAACTATTCTTAATGTAAGCACACTCAATTCTGGTATGTATATTGTGACGGCAGTAAGTAGTAGCGGTTGTATACAAGCCAAGGATACAGTTATGGTTACAATTGATCCAAGCCCTACAGCCAATGCCTCTTCAAACAGTCCTATTTGTGTAGGAGAAAATATTCAATTAACCGCAAGTAATGTCTTGGGGGCAACTTATTCATGGTCGGGACCTGGTGGATTTTCGAGCAGTGTCCAAAATCCAACCATTACAAATTCTGCCGCCAGCGATGCAGGGACTTATACGTTGACGGTGACAAATAATGGATGTTCTAGCGATGATGACGTTAGCGTTATTGTGACCGCTCTTCCCACTGCCTCCGCTTCTTATAATAACCCTATTTGTGAAGGAGATGATATTCAACTTTCAGGCACAAGCCTTAATTTGGGAGCAACCTACTCATGGACTGGCCCTAATGGATATGCAAGCAGTAGCCAGAATCCGACGATATCAAGCGCAACAAGTAGTGATGCAGGGACTTATTCATTAACTGTAACAGATAACGGCTGTTCTAATGATGATGACGTTACAGTTGTTGTTAACCCCAATCCCTCAGCAACCGCAAGCGCCACAAATACTACGATATGTGAGGGTGATGACATCGAATTGACAGCAGGTGGAGTTTCGGGAGCAACCTACTCATGGACTGGTCCTAATGGATTTACGAGTAGCAATCAAAACCCAACAGTACCAAACACATCCAGTAGCGATGCAGGAACTTATACCCTAACTGTAACAAACAATGGGTGTTCCAGTAATGATGATGTTACAATTACAATTAATTCCCCCCTTTCATTTACTGTTGATTCTACGGATCCTACTTGTGGGAATAGCGATGGAGATATTACAATTACTGCTTCAGGAGCAACTTCTACAACCCTTTACAGTATCGATAATGGAGCCAATTTCAGTACAAGCAATACATTTACTGGTTTGGCTTCTGGCAATTATCAAATTGTAGTGCGAGACGACAATGGTTGTGAAGCAACTCAAACAGTTAGTTTAAGTAATGCTGGCGCTCCAACAATTGATAATATCGTTGCTACTGAAACTTCTTGTACATCCGACGATGGAACAATCACCATTACAGCAAGTGGAGGAACAGGAACGTTACAGTACAGTATTGATAATGGAACGACCTTCCAAAGTAGTGGTTCATTTACAGGACTTGGTGCAGGAAACTATGATGTTGTCGTAAAAGATAATAATGATTGCGAAACGAATGGAACAATTAGCATTAACCAAATGAATGCGCCGAGTTTAACCTTAGACAACAGTCAAGATGTGGTTTGTAATGGAGCCGATGATGGAAGCGCTGAAGTCAGTGCAACAGGGGGAACTTCTCCTTATACTTTCGGTTGGACGCCCAATGTGTCTACATCAGAAAATGGCACTAATTTATCTGCTGGAGATTATACAGTAACAGTGACCGATGGTGCAGGATGTTCAGATACGGTACAATTTACCATTAACGAGCCAGCCACAATCGCTATAACAGAAACCATTACCAATACAGATTGTGGACTAGATAATGGTTCTATAAGTTTACAAACAACAGGAGGAGATGGAAACTATACTTATGCATGGTTGCCCAATGTGAGTACTTCGGCAAGTGCTACGGGATTATCCGCTGGAAATTATGATGTTACAGTAACTGATGGCAATGGTTGTACTCAGACAGGCAGCTATACTGTTGGAGCGGCAGGCTCATTTGCTTTAAATATTATTCCCGAAAACATTTCTATTAAACAAGGTGAAAGCATTGACGTGCATTTAGAGATAGAACCTGGAATAACTGTTGATTCAATATTATGGTCACCAGAAGAAGGTTTAAGTTGTTCAGACTGTACAGATCCAGTTGCTTCGCCAAAAGAAACAACAACGTATTATGTTCAGGTGATTGACGAGAATGGTTGTTCTGCAATGGACAGTATTACCATAACAATCACCTCACCTTGTGCAAAGATTTACATTCCCACAAGTTTCTCCCCAAATGGAGACGGAATGAACGATTTACAATGCGTAATGGGTGATTGTATTGCGACATTAGACTTTACTATTTTCAACCGTTGGGGAGAAGTGGTTTTCCAAACCGCTGACTTTACCAAATGCTGGGACGGAATGTTTAGAGGGAAGTTGGTTCAAACAGGTGTTTATGTTTACAAACTCAAGGCAACACTTGATAATGGTGAGGAAATAGAGGAATCTGGAAATATTAATGTGATAAGGTAAATAAGATTTTTAATGTATTTTGATATTAGTTCGATAATATTTATAGTTTTGATCTTTTAAAAATTAAATAACCCTATCTTTTTAATCGTAGCATGAATTCCTTTCTCGTACAATTGAAAATAAATAATCTTTTACGCATCTTTATATTTATTGTTTTCGTATGCATCGGTTTCACTTCTTACAGTCAAAATTCAACTAGTAGTAATGATAGTTTATTACAAGCCAATTTACAAGAATCACATACATACATTGATTCAATAAAAGCGTATATTGATGTTTTAGGGAGAGTGAAAAATTCAAAGACGGAATTAGATGAATTAGTGAGAGACGTAATGTTACTTATAAAAACATCAACACCAGATACCTTAAAAATAACATTGTATAAAAGGATTGGAATACAGTATGCAAAAATTAATTCTGTAAAGAAAGGATTGCAGTATCTTGGTAAAGGCTTAAAATTAGCAGGAGCTAACGATGACTCTATAAGGATAGCCGATATATATTATTTCTTAGGAAGAATAAACTATTATCAAGGAGACATGACTCTTGCTAATAAATATTTTATAAAAAATGCTGATTATTTTCCTAAAGGTGTAGTATCTGAAGCAAAAATTAGGTCTTTAATAGCGTTGGCAACTATTAACTACAAAGCAAAAAACTATAAAAATACGGATTCTCTTTATAGTTTATCACTTCGCTATACACAGCGATTGGAAGGAAGACAAAATCAGTTATTCCAAGCCTTGATATTTAATAATTTTGCTCAATTAAAGGCTGATTTGAATCAAATGGATAGTGCATTTTATTATGTGGCTAAAGGAAAAAAAATAAACCTTGAAATAGATTACAAACTGGGGATTGCCTGGTCTAACTTTTTAGAAGGGGAGCTCTATTCTAAGGAAGAACAATGGAAAAAGGCCGATAAGAGCACACGTATTGCTATTGATATTTGGGAGGATTTAAACAGCTATACTGATTTGGCTTATGGATATAAAGCTTATGCGACAATTAAAGGTAAACTTGGTGAATATAAATCCGCTTATATATATAATGTAAAAGATCAGACTGTAAATGACTCTATTCGTAAAAAGGAAAATATTAAGCGTATAGAGGAATTGGAAAATCGATTTCAAAACGAAAGAGACTCATTAAATCTTGCAAATGTGAAATTGCAACTTAAACAGGAAAAGCTAGAACGGAGCAGTGAAGTAAAAGCGGCCAATAGAAGGATGTGGTTTTTTAGTTTTGTTGGTGTTATATTGATAATAAACAGTATTTACTTTATTTATAAATTTCGAGTAACAAAGAAAGCAAAATCTATTATTGAAGAACAACACATTGCCTTAGAATTAAAGAATAAAGAAATTACAGACTCAATTAATTATGCCAAACGCATTCAAAATACAATAATACCCACCAGAGAAAGACTTGAAAAATATCTACCCGCTTCCTTTGTTTTTTATCGACCGAAAGATATTGTAGCTGGAGATTTTTATTGGCTGGAGCAAGTAGATGATTTGACTTTCTGTGCTGTAGCTGATTGTACTGGTCATGGAGTGCCGGGGGCAATGGTTTCTGTGGTGTGTGCTAATGCACTTAACAAAATTATACTTGAAAAGGGAGAGAAAGAACCTGGTAAAATTTTAGATAGAGTGAGAGATATCGTTATTGAACAGTTTCATAAATCAGATGAAGGGATTAATGATGGAATGGATATCTCACTTTGCGTTATTAATTTCAAAACGAAAAAATTGCGCTGGTCTGGAGCAAATAATCCATTATGGATAATACGAGATGATCAATTAATTGAAAAAAAAGGGGATAAACAACCTATAGGAAAATACATCCACAATAAAGCTTTTAAAAGTCACACTTTTCAACTTCATAAGAATGATATTATATATATGTTTACCGACGGATTTGCAGATCAATTTGGAGGTGAAGATGGCAAGAAATTAAAAATTAAGAATTTTAAAAAATGGATTCTTTCAGTGCGTCATGAACCTATGGATAAACAGTATGAGTTTACTGATGAATACTTTAATGAGTGGAAGGGAACCTTAGAACAATTAGATGATGTTTGTGTGATGGGAGTCCGATTAAAGTAATACCAGATTGCCTTATTTGATGCTTTCTTGAAATGTAAAGTGCAAAAAAAAAGAAAAAAATAGGCAGAGAAATGAAATTTTATATTAAGTTTGTTAAGAAACTAAACAGATAATAAACATTGCTATTGTGAGAAGTCTATTTTTCCAATACATATTTGTTCAATTTTAGTATGAAACATAATGCTAAATTGTACACTTTTTAGGTGGGTAATTATTTAGTTATACTAATGTATAGAAAAATTAATAAATATAAAAACAGTCAAGTTATGAAACGAATAATTTTAGGAATAGGGTTATTATGTATTGTGTCATTTGGACTTAAAGCACAGGATATCCATTTTTCGCACATGGAATTTTCCCCATTAACATTGAATCCAGCACTTGCAGGAGCAAATTATGATTTGGAGGCAAGTTTGAACTACAGGTCACAATGGAACAGTGTTGCTGAGCCTTTTCAAACTTTTGGCGCTTCTTTTGATATGCGATTGAACGGTAAGAATAAGGAGAATAAAACAGCTTTATTTGCGGTAGGAGTGGACTTTTTTAATGATCGTGCAGGTGATGCTCAGATTGGAACCAATCATGCCAATGTTCATTTTGCAACCCATATTAACTTGAACAGAAACAACTCTTTGGGAGCTGGAATTTATGGTGGGTATGGACAGCGTACCATTGATCCTTCTTCAAGCAGATGGGCCAATCAGTACAATGGTATGGATTATGACCCAACTTTACCAACTGGAGAAAATTTTAATGCTTCTTCTTTTAAAGCCTTTGACATGGGAGCAGGATTGGTGTATTCTTATCATACAGATGATTCTCGTATTGCCTCAAATGACAACAAACGAATTAATGTAGGGTTTGCTGCATACCATTTGAACCAACCTGATTTTTCATTTCTAAACCATTCAAGTGAACAAATGTATATGCGGTTTTCAGGGTTCGTTAATGCCTCTTTTGGAATTAAAAATACACATATAATTGTTGAACCAGGTGTTTATTTCCAACAACAAGGAAACGCAAGAGAGATTTTTATGGGACTGTACGGAAAATACATAATTAAGGGTCAATCTCAAATTACCAGCTTTGTTAAGCAAACAACAGTTGGTTTGGGGATTTTTTACAGAAATCAAGATGCTTTAATTGCTAAAGCCATTGTAGAATGGAATGGAATCGGATTAGGATTTGCTTACGATTTCAACTTGTTTAGTTCTTTACTTGATGTTTCTCACTCTAAAGGAGGGTTTGAAATAGCGCTCAGATGGTTAGTTCCAGATTTAAGCACAGCAGGAACAAAGGCTTACTTCTAAGGCTATTCGTCTATAAATTCGACATATCAGTTTGAGTTCAAAAATAAAATATTGATTTCGTTTACGATCTTCATAGTTGGACTTGTAGTACTTTATACAATAGATCTGGCATTCAAACGAGAGGTTGTTTTCGATGATTATTCGGTAAATCAAGCACAACAGGTGGTCTTGAATTAAAGTGAAAAATGATCTACTGCAGTTGCCAAAAGAAAAGAGGAGACGCAATGTAATTTTTCTGACAGTTTCACATTGTATTGACTTCTAGGGTCAAATAGATACAGCATTAATTATCAAGTTATATATAACCTTAATTTAAATTTGAAATGATGCAAAGACGAGCTTATATATTAAGAAATGGGTTGTATCTCTTTCTGCTTTTGGGTTTCTATTTTCTTTTTTTGGATATAATGGGATGGGCCGATAACATCTATTTGAGATTGGTCAATTATATTTTTATTTTCTTTATTTTGAGAAATACTATACATCATGCGATTAGAAATAATGAAAATTATGTGCAGAAGTTTATAACTTGCTTGATTACAGTAGGAATGGGTATTACCTTAAGTATAGGAGCTTTGTTTTTCTATATGTATGCACTTGAACCTCCCATCGAACGTTATGGAATTTCTGTTATGGCAGCACATAGTTACTTAGGGTTATGTGCTGCTCTTCTTGTTGAAAGTTGGGCTTCTTCAATTATTCTGGTATTTATTGTGCTTCAATTTTATAAAAATAAAAAGTCTTTAAAGTAAGAAGCAAAAGAGGGTGCATTTTGACTGATTCACAAACGATTTAATTTATATCTTGCGCAAATGTTATTTTCATTTAAAGAGCTATGAAAACCAATCCAAAGGTTTCTATTCTACTTCCAGTCAAGAATGAAGAATCTTATGTGCAAGAATGTTTGCGGTCTATTCAAAATCAAACCTATATAAATTGGGAAGCTATTCTTGTAGACGATCATTCTACTGATAAAACGAATACTTTAATCAAGCGGTTTGTTGATCAAGATGTGCGGTTTCGGCTTGTTACAAATCGTGGAAAAGGGATTATAGATGCATTGAAAACAGCCTATAGTTTGTCAAAAGGTGAATACATTACACGAATGGACGCCGATGATGTGATGTATCCCCATAAAATTCATGTGCTGCTCTCAGGATTGTTGAAACACGGTAAAAATCATGTGGCAATAGGTGGAATTCAATATTTTTCAGAAAGCAAATTGAAATCAGGATTTAAGAATTATCAAAATTGGCTCAATAAACATACCCAACAAGGTACTAATTTTTCAGATATATTTAAAGAATGTGTGATTCCTTCCCCTTGTTGGATGCTTTCTCGGAACGATTTAGATGAAATCAATGCTTTTAATGAAAATCGATATCCAGAAGACTATGACTTGGCTTTTCGAATGTACGCAAAGGGATTTAAAGCGGTTGAAACAAATGAAATCATACATTATTGGCGCGACCATGACTTAAGAGCCTCTCGCGTGAGTGAAAATTATAAGGAATATACTTTTACCGCCTTAAAATGGTACTATTTTAACCTTCTTCATCGTCAAGAAAATAAACTGTTAGTAATTATGGGGACAGGTTACAGAGGAAAAAAAATTGCAAAGCATTTGCTCGATTTGGGAATTGGCTTTAAATGGATTTCCAATAACAATGAAAAAATAGGAAAACACATTTACGATCAAATGGTTTCTGATTTGTCAATCGATTTGCCTTGGTCACAAACACAATGCATCTGCGCTATTGCTAATAAAGAGGGGAAGGCATTTATTGAAGAATTTTTTATAGAAAGAGGAGGTGATGTTGAAGGTGATTTATTTCACTTTTGTTGAATAAAGAAAGTTATTTAATCATCAATATCGTTATATTAGACGCAGATTTGTTTAAAAATTAACTTAAGTTGAAAATATCTAAAAAACTTAAAAAAAGAGCCATCTATACCTCAATAATTATACTGGTTCTTCCCTTTATTTTTGGCGTTGTTGCTGATCTCATTGTTGAAAATTCAGCAGATGGAAAAACTTATGATACTGTAGAAAATATTAAAAAAAATAAAGTTGGTCTACTCTTAGGAACCGCAAAATATCGTTCATCAGGAGGTATTAATCTTTATTTCCAATATAGAATTGATGCGGCTGTAGAGCTTTTTAAAAGCAATAAGATAGATTATATTTTAGTAAGTGGGGACAACAGTACTAAGTATTACAATGAGCCGGCAGCAATAAAAAAAGCACTTCTAAAACGAGGGATACCAGAGGATAAAATAATCCTCGACTATGCAGGGTTTAGAACTTTGGATTCCGTAATTCGTGCCAAAGAAGTGTTCGGACAGCAACAACTGACCATAATATCACAACAATTTCATAATGAAAGGGCAATATATTTAGCCAATTCTCATGGGATTGATGCAATAGGATTTAATGCAAAGAATGTTTCAGATAGTTATGGTATAAAAACTCAAATTAGAGAGTACTTTGCAAGAGGAAAAGCGATTATTGATGTTGTATTCCATGTGAAACCCAAGTATTTGGGTAAAAAAATTACCATCCAATAACAATTACATCCAATTTACTTTGTTTGATCTTTATTTACCGATAATCTTAATGGATTGCGATTTGTAGAGGCCACAAAAAAACGCAAGAGGGTAAATGAACAGGCGTCCATATCCCTCTCGCTAATCAACCTAACCACCTAAATCATTACAAATATACTTAAAAAAATGAGTTTGACAAACTTATTTGAAAAAAAAACAGAAAAAAAATGAAAAAATTATGAAGGATGATCTTAATATTTTGCTAAACAGTTAAATATAGGTATAAGAAATAAATGAATTTTTTATCGAGGAAGAATGTAATTTCTTCCCAATGGACCTAAATTCATAATTAAATCCAGTATTGACAAATTAGGATAAAAAGGATATTTATCAGAAAATACTTGTATGTAGGACGCTTGTTCAATAGAAAAGCGTTTTTCGTTTAATGAGATGCGGTAATCTTTTTGATTTTCAGGTGGAATATAGTTTTTACTAAAATCAATGTTTATATTCAGGTCAAACCATTTCAAGAATTGTTCAAGTATTTTTAAGTTGAATTGCATTAGATTTCTTTCTTTGTTGAAAATTAGCTTTTTAATCGTGCTTCCATAATAGAAAAAGTAAGGAGCGTGTTTATAACTGCTTTCAATTGCTTTCCAATGGTCTTTTTGCCAGCTGGTCTCATTTGATATCAAGACATCCTTAACTAAAGTTTTACTTCCACTGGGTCTTGTTACAGGAACACTCAGGTACATGGGGCCATTGCTTTCTAGAATCTGAGTCCGATTTCTCCATGATTGCTTCTTGTATTGTTCATAGCCGTCTAATTCAATAGCATTGTATTGAGCAATGGTTTGAAAATAAGGAATACTGCCAAAATAATTTGTAGAGAACAGCATTATTTGATTCTTGTAAACATTCGATCCCAACGGATACCTTCTTCAGGACTCTTAGAAAACCAAACCATCGATGCTTTTCCCACGATATGATCTTCTGGAACAAAGCCCCAGAAACGAGAATCTGCAGAATTGTATCGGTTGTCTCCCATCATCCAGTAATAATTTAGTTTAAAAGTATAGGTTTCTGCAACTTTCCCATCGATATAATACTTTCCATCTCTTTCTTCAAATTGATGGCGCTCATAAGCAGTTATTACTCTTTTATACCACGTTACTGTATAAGGATTTAGCTTTATTGTTGCCCCTTTTTTCGGAATCCAAAATTTTTGAAAATTTGTGATGGTATTGTTGTAATTAAATGAGCTGGGATACAAGTCGATGTTGTTTATTTTCTCACTTGGTGACATCTTTGAAGGATCTTCTCTTTTTGGATTGTACAATTCAAAATTGGCGTTTGGATGGTCTTTTTTCAAGGCTTCCAATTCGTTTTGCGTAAGGTTCATTACGAGTGTTCCTTCTCGATCTCGATAATAGTCTTTATCGCTTGACTTACTGCTCTTTAATCCATATTTGGACTCCATTATTCGCGATGTGGGTAAGGTGATATTTGTAACGTGATATTGTAAATTTTGGAATTCAAAAACAGGGGTCTTTTCACCATTTACATAAACTTGTGCATCTTTAATTTCTATGGAATCTCCAGGGATGCCTATGCATCTTTTTATATAATTTTCTCGTTTATCGACAGGACGGTAAATTACACCGTAATGGTGAATCATTCGTTGTTCAGCATAGGAATAGGTCTTTTTATCCAAAGCGATTTCATCTCTGGCTTTTGCTTCCCAAGTTTTGATGTTATCCATAAAAAGGTTTGCAAGACTGTCATTGATATTTTCGTAGATTTCCTCTAAATTTCTTTCTAATTTCTGTTGTTCAAGCTGCATTATGCTATCAAGTTCCGCGTTCTTATATTGAGAGGATAAACTTTCCCTACGTTTAGTGAGAAGTGCATTTTTGTTGGGTATTTTTTTCTTGTAAATCGAATTTCTGTTGACAGATTCTTCAAAGAGTCTACGGGCCTCACTATTAACGATTCCATAATAATTATGTCCCATTAATCCATTGGGCATCCTCGGGTCATAAACTGCGGTATCTCCTGCTGGAAAGTTGAATATTACTACATCGTAGTTCTTAACATTTCTAATTTTAGGGAGGCGTGAATATTCTACTTTTTCTAATCCGACATACGACTTTATGTTGATCCAAGGAATCGTATTGTGAACAAGCGGGAAGGAGAGAGGTGTTTCTGGGATTCGAGAGCCATAAATAATTTTGTTGGCTACCAAAAAATCTCCGACAAGCAATGTCTTTTCCATTGATCCCGTCGGAATTTGGAAAGGTTCAAACACATAAGTTCTAATTGCACTAGCGGCAACTAAAGCAAACAGGATACTGTCACCCCATTCTTTGATAATGGTTTTTTTCCCTTTTTTCTTTTTGCGGAAAGAACCCAATATATACGCCACAACATGCCCAACTATTGGCAATGTCAGGAAAAGCACCAAGTGATCTCCATTTCTTCTTCGTTCTAAATCTACTTCTTTTTCCCAATCTGTAGTATATGTTGCTTGTGCAGTTTCGTCATTGGCAATTTTTGCCATAATTAGAAACGGAAAGAAAATGCCTTGAAGTGTGTCTAGAAGAGAGAAATATCCAAATTTACGAATATAACTCACGTTAAAAACCATCCACATAATCAGGTGAATACCTGGGATAATCATTAAAAATGACCACCATGAAGGTTGTCCTGCAATTTTTGCTGCAATCGCATAATTGTGTCCGGGAAGTAGTGCTTCCCACTTTTTGTGCCCCGCTTTTGGAAAACTCTTCCACCACATTGCAAGGTAGGGGTAGATGATAAAAAATAAATAAAAATATAATGCTGACATTTCTTAAGTTTTAGGAAAGTTGTAAAACATCTTTCATGGTAAAAATTCCTGTTTTATTCTGTATCCATTCAGCGGCTATTACCGCACCTAAAGCAAATCCTTTTCGATTGTGTGCTTTGTGTTGAATAGAAAGCGTGTCTATATCTGATTGGTATTCAATCCGGTGAACTCCTTTAACATCAGGTTCTCGAAGGGCATCAATTTTTATAAAATGAGCACCAGGTGTATTCTTTTTATTTTGAGGACAGTACCATTCCTGGAATTGTTGAGATTTCTCAATTATTCCGTCGGCAAGTGAAATCGCTGTTCCACTGGGAGCATCAAGTTTTTCTGTATGATGAATCTCTGTTATGCTTGGCTGATATTCTTTGTAGGGTTCCATTAATTGCGCCAATTGTTCATTGAGTTTGAAAAACAGGTTTACTCCAATACTGAAGTTTGAAGTGTGAACGAGAGCACCGTTATTTTGCTTCACTTGATTTTTGACTTCTTGATAACTGTCATTCCATCCTGTTGTTCCTACAATTGTTGGGACTTTATTACGGAGCAAGAAATCAATATTGGAAAGCACAGCAGAAGGTGTGGAGAAATCAATGGCAACATCGGCATCTTTAATTGTATTCTTATCTAAAGGATTCTCTTCAGTCGCTTTTCCTACAACTGTATGGCCCCTGGAGGGTAGAACCTTCTCTATCTCCTTGCCCATTTTTCCGTAACCAATTAGCGCAACCTTCATATTGAATTTTGTTTCAGAACCAGTAC
The DNA here is from genome assembly GCA_964585545.1 of uncultured Fluviicola sp. GTDB lineage: Bacteria > Bacteroidota > Bacteroidia > Flavobacteriales_D > Crocinitomicaceae > Brumimicrobium. The sequence goes on along the minus strand of CAZPDT010000006.1, from coordinate 148,019 downwards.
AAATTTAGAATATTCTCTCATTTATAGAATTAAATTAACGAAAATTAAGGCGGATGGCAATGCCTATGGTATGAAGATCTTGCATTTTTGGCCTTATGTTCATTGATAAATCTTTTGAGATATCAAAGTTAACAAAATGTGCTTCGGCATAAGCATCAAGTATATTTAGACCATAGACTGCTACAAAAGCAAAAATCATTAAGTCTCGCGATCTTTTCTTTGTTTCATATAATGTTAAAACTCCTTGTTGGTCATAACCAGCGTATTCTGGTTTATCGGGATTAGGATAACCGTATTGATCTCGAAAAATATATTCTTCTTTGAGTGATTTTTGTGCAAGATGGTTTTTAATTGCAAAATACCCAGTTACTCCAAGTCCAGCATAAATTATAGGAACTTTCCAAAAGGCCTTTTTCTTTCCTTTTGGTATTGCAATATGATTATAAATTTGACCGGCTCCTGGGATTAAAGATAATAAAGCTGCTTTTTTAGGCGAATGTATGGTATCTAATGTCCTTTTTTGAGTTGCTTGAACCAGAGCTAAGGAATCATTTTTATTGATGCTGTCATTAACTTCTGTACTGTCATTGACCACTGTATTTTGAGCGTGCAAAATAAATGAAGAAAAAAAAAGAAAGAAGATAAGAATAGAGCGCATTCTTTTATTATTCATTCAATATTTCAATGATTCTGTTTAAATCTACTTCGGAATTAAAGTTAATAATCACCTTACCATTCCCTGTGGGTTGCTTCTTAATTTCAACCTTTGCCGCAACTTTATCTGATAAATTTCTTGTAAACCCTTGTTGGGCATCGGTTACTGAAGGTTTTTCTGTTTTTCTTTCATTGGTAGTGGAAGAATCGTTGCTTTTAGATTTTCGTAAAATATTTTCTAAATCGCGTACTGAAAGTCGTTCATTAATGACCTTGTTAAATACCTCCAATTGCTTTTTATTATCTTCAATACCTACGAGAGCCCGTGCATGTCCCATAGAAATATTATTTTCCCTAACGGCCAACTGAATTTGTGCAGGAAGCTTAAGCAAACGCAGGTGATTGGTAATTGAAGTTCTACTTTTAGAAACTTGTTTGGCTAATTTCTCTTGCGTTAAATTACACTCTTTAATCAGTCGATGGTATGAAAGTGCAACTTCAATTGCATTTAAATCTTGCCGCTGAATATTTTCTACCAAAGCCATTTCAAGCATGGTTTGGTCGTTAGCAACACGAATATAAGCAGGAATTTCTTTTAAAGCAGCCATTTGTGCTGCTTTAAAACGCCGCTCTCCCGAAATCAATTGGTATTTGTTTCGACCGAGTTTTCTTACAGTCAAGGGTTGAATAATTCCATGCGTTGCAATCGAATCACTGAGTTCCTTTAAGGCATCCTCTTCAAAATGTGTTCTTGGATTGAATGGATTGGCTTCAATGCTATCAATTGTTAATAAAGCGACAGAGCCCAATACCGATGCGTCAGATAAATCATCTGATGTAATGTCTGTTTGAGAACTTTCTAGTAAAGCACTTAACCCTTTTCCGAGTGCTGGTCTTTTTTTGGAATTAGAGCTCATCTTCTAAAGAAATTTTATTGTTTGTATTGTCATCTGTTAAACCTGTTGTTTCTTGCCTTTGAATAATTTCGCGTGCCAAATTTAAATAATTAATAGCACCTTTACTATTGGCATCGTGCATAATAATCGTTGAGCCATAAGAGGGCGCCTCAGCCAAGTTTGTATTGCGATGGATTACTGTATCGAAAACCAAATCTTGAAAATGGGTTTTCAATTCTTCAACAACATGGTTTGCCAATCGCAACCTTGTGTCGTATAAGGTAATTAAAAGACCTTCAATATTTAAATCCGTGTTGAGGCGGCTTTGAATAATTTTAATGGTGTTTAAAAGTTTACCTAAACCTTCTAAAGAATAGTATTCGGATTGAACAGGGATAATTACGGAGTCGGCAGCAGTTAATGAATTTACCGTAATTAATCCTAGAGAAGGTGAACAATCAATTAAAATATAATCGTAATCATCGGCAATTTTATCAATGAGTCCTTTCATCATATACTCACGATTGGAAACATTAATCATTTCTAATTCTGCTCCTACCAAGTCAATGTGAGAAGGAAGTATATCTAAATTAGGGTTCTCAGTAGAGAGGATTACTTCTGATGGGTGCACATCGTTTATCAAACAATCGTAAATATTTCGAGTTTGTTTTGGATCAAACCCAACTCCTGAAGTTGCATTTGCTTGTGGATCAGCGTCGATTATTAACGTTTTGTATTCTAAAACGCCAAAACTACCGCCTAAATTTACAGCTGTAGTTGTTTTTCCTACTCCTCCTTTTTGATTAGCAATGGCAATAATTTTACCCATAATTTTAGATATTAGTATACAGTAAAAATGAATCTACAAAGTACGTAAATTAAATTAATTTATAGGAAATAACTGATAAAATAATTTAATCTTTTTGTGATTAATTTATGATAAGTCTTCAAAATCTACTGATGAATAGTCTGATGTATCAGCATCTTCATCTAAATAAGGAGCCTCTTTTTTGAGTTCATGTATCTTTTCGATGGAGCTTGCTAAAGCATCACTAAACTTTTCAAAATCTTCCTTGTATAAAAAGACTTTGTGCTTTTGGTAAGAAGGTTTTCCATCATTAAATACTTTTTTACTTTCTGTTAACGAAAGGTATAAATCATTATTTCGGGTTGCTTTAATGTCAAAAAAATAAGTTCTTTTCCCAGCACGTACAACTGTTGAGTGTACTTCTTGCTTCCTCTCATTGTTCTTCTCCTCATTCATACTTCTTATAGTTTTATATGATTTCAATACAAATATTTCGTTTTATTTTCTTTCTTGCAACAATTTTTATATTTTGTTGATAACTTTACTGTAGTGATGTGAATTAAAATTTAAGTAACAAGTGATATTAACGACATAAAATAACAATATAATGTTCAAGAGGGTTCATTTTAATTTAACTGTGCTTCTAATCAAATATTTTTTTTGGGGTATTTTTATTTTTACTTGGGGTTGTTCCGAGCATCCATCTAATCAATCGTCGAATAAAGACCAGGAGCAACAAGTAAAAATAGAAAAAATGGATACGGCTGCGGAGGAATCAAAAAGGTTAAAAGAAAAGCAGGAAGAAGAAAAGTCGATTAGTAAAATAGAAAGGACCTTAATTGATTCGGGACTTGTAAATATCCAAGATATTGATTCAACATTGCAGGTAGATGTAAAATATGCAACAACTGATAATTTCATGGGAAAGGTTCTCTATCCAAATTACGAGAAAGTGTATCTACAACCTGAGGTGGCCAAAAGATTAGCAAAAGCACAAAAAGCGTTGCAAGCATTGGATTCTAATTTGACACTTTTGGTCTTTGATGGCGCACGACCGCGTTCAGTTCAGCAATCAATGTGGGATGCAATGGATACAATTCCGTTCAATGAAAGGGTAAATTTCTTAAGCAACCCAGCAAATGGGAGTGTTCACAATTATGGTTGTGCTGTTGATTTAACCATTAAGGATAAAACAACAGGGAAATGGTTGGATATGGGAGCAGATTATGATGATTTAAGAAAAATAGCCTATCCAAGACATGAACAAGCGTTTTTGGAACAAGGTAAATTAACGAAGAAACAACTTCAAAATAGAAAATTATTGAGAAGAGTTATGAGAGCAGGCGGATTTTATGTAATTCAAACAGAATGGTGGCACTTCAATGCCTTTACCCGTGAAACAGCGAAAGAGCGCTACTCTATAATTGAATAAAGACGGGGCTAACAATAAAACAATTCACCATCTTTGGGAATAAAGACGTTTCCGAATATTTCTTCTGCTTCGTTTTGATGTTGTGTCATGTCTCTATAACGAGAAGAAAAGTGTCCTAAAACAAGTTTTTTTGCGTTTGCTTTTAGAGCAATTGTTGCTGCCTGTTTTGCAGTAGAATGATAGGTTTCCGTGGCACGATCTGCTTCTTTATCATTAAAAGTAGCTTCGTGATAGAGCAAATCAACATTTTTAATGTGTTCTATGATTTCTGGGAAATAGGCAGTGTCTGAACAAAAAGCATAACTTTTTGTGGGGTCGGGAGGGAAGGTAACATCTTCTGATTTTACAACAACGCCTTCATTGTCTTGGATGTCCTCACCTCCAATTAGTTTTTGAATGTAGGCTATACTTACTCCTGTATTATCAAAAGCTTCTTTGTCTAGGTGGCGTTTACCTGGTTTTTCGTTAATTCTGTATCCTTGTGTCTGGATGCGGTGTTTTAAAGGAAATGTTTGGATTGAAATGCACTTGTCTTCAAAAACTATCTGTTGGGCATTATTGGGCAACTCATTAAATGTAATGGGAAAACTGTTTTTGACATCAGCTGTTGTAAATTGGCTATTTAGGTATTTTTTTATTCCTTTGGGTCCGATTACTGTTAAAGGTTGCGTTCGACCAAGGAGTTGCATGGAACTAATTAATCCAGGCAGACCAAAAATATGGTCTCCGTGTAAATGGGAAATAAGAATGAGTTGTATTTTTTGAAATTTCACTCTGAACTTGCGCATTTGTAATTGTGTTCCCTCACCACAATCAATTAGAATTTGGCGTTGTTGACAGTTAATAAATTGTGCGGTAGCGCCTCTGTTAAGGGTTGGGATGGCGGCACCTGAACCCAAGATTGTGACTGAAAACCTCATAGACTAGTGCATTTCCTTTTCTGCACTTTCTAATGTATCTGTAATATTTAATACTCTGTGGAGTTGTGCAATCTCTATCATTTTCCTCACGTTGGGTTGCAATCCAGTAAGTACAAACTTTCCGTTTGAATTTTTACACAAACGGTTGGCACTAAGAAGCGCACTTAACCCTGAAGAGTTACAATAGGACGTTTTAGATAAATCAATAATGAGATTATTGACATTGTCTTTATTTAATGAGAGGATTGTTGTTTTCAATTCAGGAGCATTCATCCCATTGAGTTTCTCAACTTCTGATACTATTGTACTATAGCTATTGTTGTTAGATACTTTAAAGTTCATTGCAGATTATTGCTTTGTACAAAAATAATAAAATTTTTAACGTTTTATAAACGATTACTAACGATTTATTTTTGAGGCCAATAAGTATATGATAGCCATACGTATTGCGACTCCATTTTCAATTTGGTGTAAAATAATGGATTGCTTGCCATCGGCAACGTCACTAGATATCTCTACGCCTCTATTGATCGGGCCTGGATGCATAATCACAATCTCTTTATTTAAACTGTTAAGGATTGCTTTGTCCAAACCAAAAAGCATAGTGTATTCTCGCAATGAAGGGAAAAATTGAACATCTTGTCTTTCCAATTGAATTCTGAGCATATTGGCTACATCACACCATTCTAAGGCTTTTCGCAGGTTGTTCTCTACTTTAACATTGAGCTTGTGAATGTATTTTGGGATCAGTGTAGTTGGGCCACAGACCATTACTTCGGCACCTTGTTTTTGAAGTGCATAAATATTGGACAACGCTACCCGAGAATGCAGAATATCTCCAACAATAACTATTTTCTTCCCTTTTACAGCACCCAGTTTCTCTCGAATAGAATAACTGTCGAGTAAGGCTTGTGTAGGGTGTTCATGAGTGCCATCTCCTGCATTAATTATCCTTGCTTTTACACGCTTAGAAAGAAACTGAGAAGCACCAGGGTGAGGGTGTCTCATAACGACCATGTCCACTTTCATGGAAAGAATATTGTTGACGGTATCAACGAGTGTTTCTCCTTTTTTTACAGAACTATTGGAGGCGCTAAAGTTAACTACATCGGCGCTTAACCTTTTTTCTGCCAATTCGAATGACAGTTTTGTTCGCGTGGAGTTCTCAAAAAATACATTTGCTATTGTAATGTCTCTCAATGAAGGCACTTTTTTGATGGGACGGTTAATGACTTCCTTAAATCGATCGGCAGTTTCAAAAATAATCTCAATGTCACGTGGAGTGAGCTGTTCTATTCCCGTTAAATGATCGACACTAATATTATCCATAGAACTATTCATTGTTTTTTGGGGTATATAAGATAACTTGATCCTCTCCTTCAAATTCATTCCATTCCACCGAAACACGTTCAGAAACAAGTGAGTCTACTGTTTTGCCAATATAATCTGCTTGAATTGGGAGATGCCGTTGAAATCTTCTGTCAATAAATATAAGTAATTCCACTCTATTGGGGCGTCCGTAGGTCAACATGGCGTCAAGTCCTGCACGGATCGTTCGCCCAGTATAAAGTACGTCATCCACAAGAACAATGTTTTTATTTTCCAAAGAAAAATCGATATTGGTAATACTGGGAATAAGTGGGTTATCGCGTCTTCTAAAATCGTCACGGTGAAAAGTAATGTCTAAGGTACCACATTGTATTTCTTTCCCTAAAATTTCCTCAATTAATTGTTTGAGGCGGTTTAAAACGGGAATACCTCGCGGCTGTAATCCGATTAAAACTGTGTTCGAGAAATCATCGTGATTTTCGATGAGTTGGCGACAAAGCCGTTGCAAGGTGAGATTAAACTGCTTGTTGTTGAGAATGACTTGCGTTTCCATCGAGGTCAAAGATAAAATTAAACGGTTAAATTATCTATACTTGATGAAAGAAAATTTTTTCTTCACTCTAAAAATCAATAAAAATTAACCTCAAGCTATTTTCCTGAGCCTTTAAAAACAATAATTATCGTGTAAAGAATAATCTTTAAATCGATAGATAGAGACATGTTTTTAATGTACAGTAAATCATATTTCATCCGCTGAAGCATTTGGTCAACATTTTCTGCATATCCATATTTTACTTGTCCCCAGGAAGTAATGCCCGGTTTGACTTTGTTGAGCTGAAGAAATTGGGGGTCACGCTCCTTAATTTTATCAATAAAGTACTGTCTTTCAGGGCGTGGACCTACCAATGACATGTCGCCTTTGATAACATTCCAAAATTGGGGAGTTTCATCCAGCCTCACCTTGCGCATAAATCTCCCTATACGTGTAATGCGATGATCGTCTTCAGAAGAAAGTTGGGGACCCGATTTTTCAGCACCATCATACATTGTTCTGAATTTAATAATATTAAAAGGAACACCATTTTTTCCAATGCGTTCTTGTAAGAAGAATATGGGACCTTTTGAAGAGGTTTTTACCAGAAGAGCGAGTACAATGTAAACTGGGGTTAAAAGCACCATGGCAAATAAAGAAACAAATATGTCAGCAAGTCTTTTAACAACAAATTTCCAATGGGGCATTAAATCGTCATTGACTTGAATCAACAGAGCACCGAAGATATTAGAGGTTTTAACGCTTCCACTCAGTAAGTCATACATGTTTGCTGTAATTTTAATGGAAATATCACGCCCTTGGATACGTGTAATAATGCGTTGCAATAGATTGTGCTTGGAGGAATCTAATGCAATAATAACTTCTTCTATTTTTCTTTTTTCAATGACTTCTTCAATGTCTTTTATCGTCCCTAGTGAATGAAGCTTTTGCATTGATTTGAGGTCTGTTTCATTCAAGCCTAAATACCCTTCGAATAAAAAACCAGTTCCCTTGTGCAGATCTTCAATTTCATTAAAAATCTCGATGGCATTTTTTGGATCTCCTACAATAATTGTCCGAAATCCAGCTTTTCTTTTTGCAATTTGGCGAACAATGAAAGAAGTGATAAGTAATCGAGGAATGAGTGTGATTAAAGCGTGAAGAAAGAAGAGTACGAGCAACAACCGATAGTAATCCGTTTCTTTTGATATTTGATCATCGAGGATAAGAAAAAAGAAAATAAATAATGTACCGATTAAAAAAGCACTCAGCGAGAGCGAGAGAACTCGCATAAAGTACATTCTTCGTATATTATTATATGTTCCTAAAATAAAATACAAACAAAGCCAGAATAAGGGAACGAAGACCAATCCAATATACAAATGGTCAGAAATTTCAAATGAAACACGTTCAATAGCTGTTTTCCGATATGTATAAAATAATCCCCATGCAAGTACAGCTGCGAGGAAATCATTAATTATAAAAATTGTTTTTAACCGTTTTTGATTCATTATATACGATTATGGATAAACAAGCTTAATGTTGTCAATGTAAAAATAAGTAGGGGTTCCTATTTCGTCCAATAAAATTGTGAATTGGGCATCGTTGAAAGGTGTCGTTTGGCGATAGGAGACAATTTCCTTTAAATCAAGATAAATGTGCTTCCAAACGGCTTTCCCTTCTTCTTGAGGGTTAACTTGAACAAAGGGATCGGTATAATAATCACCATTGCCATAAGAAACAACGCCAGTCAACATTGAGTTTGTATTCATATAATCAAATTCCAGATAAACTTCTGAACCATATTTTGGAAGGGATTTACCAAAAGTGGTTACGAAAGAAATAAGAGAATCGGCATCATTGAGCAGTACTTCACCGTATTTATTTCCCCATTGTAAAATTGAAGGGTCGTCATTTCGCCCTAAAGAAGCGGTTGATTCGGTCGCCACATCCAATTGCATACTGGGACTTTCAAAGTCTTCAATTAAAAAGTTAATTGATGAGAAATATTGTGTTGAGGGCTTAACAGAGACTGTATCATTCTGTTTTAATGTAATGGTCGTATTAAAATTTTTCACAAAAGGGTATCTTCTTTTTGTCGCACTGATTCCATTGTTAATGATTCCTGCTTGCATAACAAAATCATGGGGGCCTTCTTTGGCAATAATTGGAACTTTTGCGGGGAGTTCGTATATCCCTAAACTTTTTCCGTCCATGTTGAGATATACTTGAGTGAAATCATGGGTGAGCTCACCCTCTGGGATATTAGCGTCTGGATTGGGCAATAAGTCCCATTTATCAATCTTTAACCAAGCAACATCGGGGTTTTCTTTAACACACGAAAATAAAACAGAAAGCAGTGATACAAATAAAAAAAGTTGTTTCATTCGATAAGATTTAATAGAGAACGTCAAAAGTGTGTGAATATTATTAATCTGTAATTAAACTGTTTGTTTTTAACTTATCAAGAATTTGTTCGGCAACCTCTAATGCCATGAGTCCATCTTCTAAAGATACAATTGGAGAAGTATCATCAGTAATGGCTTGTGCAAAGGTACGCAATTCTTCTTTTATGGCATTTGTTTCTTCTATTTCTGGTTTATTAAAAATAATTTTCTTTGCAGGTTTTCCTTTTCCCATTTCCATAACCATATCGTAAGGGCCCGCTTCTCCTTTTAAAGTTTCCATTTGTACCACTTCCATTTCTTTTTCAAGAAAATTAACACTGATATAGGCATCTCTTTGGAAAAAGCGCGACTTACGCATGCTTTTTAATGAAATTCTTGATGCTGTTAGATTGGCAACACATCCATTGTCAAATTCGATACGTGTATTTGCAATGTCTGGGCTTTCGGAAACTACAGCTACACCCGAAGCAGATATCTTTCGAACGGTAGAATTAACAACACTGAGTATTATATCAATATCGTGAATCATTAAATCGAGAACAACAGGAACATCAGTTCCGCGTGGATTAAATTGAGCCAAACGATGGGTTTCTATAAACATCGGTTGGTTTAAATAGGGAAGAGCTGCCCTAAAAGCAGGGTTGAAACGTTCGACATGCCCAACTTGAACTTTAACATTGGCTTCTTGAGCTATAGAGAGTAAAGCACGTGCCTCAGAGGCTGTATTGGTAACTGGTTTTTCCATAAATACATGAATAGAATGCTTTAAGGCAAGCTGGGCAATTTCAAAATGTGAAGTTGTTGGAGTAACAATATCAATGCAATCAACATCATTGATTAATTCTTCTGCTGATGTGTAAGCTTTACATTGATAGGTTTCAACAACGTCCGATATTTGTTGCGGGTCAGCGTCATATATGCCAACCAACTCATAAATATCCTCCAGTTCTTTGATTAAACGCAAATGGATTTTCCCTAAATGTCCAACGCCAATTAATCCTATTTTTATCATAGTTTAGATTTTTTACAAATATACGGCATGTTTGTTCAGGATGGGGGAGGATGCTCGTATGTTTTCAACACCTTATTAATAACAATTGTGCACTTTATTTATCAATACACGTTGTGATTGGTTTAAAATACTGATTATCAATTTGATAACTATGTAATTTAAATGCTTAAAAAAAAAGATTAAACTAAGGAATTGATTCGTTTTATTTTCATTATATTTGCCCTCGATTTAGCTATTGGAGACAATAGTTTGGATTTATACGGTGGTTGTAGCTCAGTTGGTTAGAGCGCCTGATTGTGGTTCAGGAGGTCGTCGGTTCGAGACCGATCTTCCACCCCCAAAATACAATGGGTAACTTTACAGTTACCCATTTTTAGTTGAACCTGAGTTATCATGACTTTTGGTCAAAAATACACGCCAAAATGGTTTCAGCCTTCGATACTAACCCTGAATAAACGCAACGCAGTGAAGTGCAATTCAGGGTTAATAAAATGACGCACCTACCGCACTTTCTTCCTGTATGCTCATGAAGCAAAAGAAATAAACAGGACTGAATAAAAAGGAGATAAAACATAATTAATTGATTATGTGGCGAATATTTGATTTCTTAGATGGAATTAATACAAATGATTCTTCTCAAATTTTGAAACAACGTTTCTATTTTTAATAGAAATATGATCAGTAAATCGAATGTACTTATCCATTCCATTTATTCTTGAATATAGAATGAGAAACAAAGACAGGATGAGAAGCCCTCCATAATATTTAAAATTGATATGAATATATGCGTCAAGAACAAGAAAGAACCCAAAAAGTAGTAAGAACAGAAATGCAATTTTTGGAAGTTGACCAGGCCCCACTTCATAATCTCTGTTTTTGATTACTTTGCATGAAGCTTTTGGGTTGTAATATCTTTTAGAAGCCAAGTAAATATGTTTTGTTTCATCTGGGATAGTATACGTGGCTGTTTCTCCATTGGCTATTTCTCCAATAAACTCACTGTCTGCATAGACCTTATATTTGGCAAAGGAATGGATGATATCAAAATGTCGTTTTATTGTTACTTTCATGACTTTTATCTTTTTATCTCAATATAACGTGTATTAAATTTAGAGATTAATTTTCGTTTCCCAAAACAGGAGGTGGCTTCTTTGTTTTTCTTTAACAAGATTTAAAAGTTATTAAGAATTCTAAGAATCAATAAAATAGTTCGGCTTGTATTGTTAACAGCTCTTTTCTCAAAGCTATCGACATTTTGCCTTTGCATAAAAAACATCAAGAAAATTGCGGGTAAAGTAAGCGCTCTTATCGGATTTTAGGTATACTTCTTTAAGATTTGTGTCACTTGATTAAGGTAACCACTGCCGAATAAATTCAAATGTACCAATAGGTAGTAGAGTTGCCATAACTCTGTGCGTGATTCATAATGTTTTTCAAGAGGGAAAATTTCGTTGTATTTCAAAAAGACTGCTTTGGGAAACCCGCCAAACAATTGCATCATTGCTATATCCATCTCTCTTGATCCATAGCTTACAGCGGGATCGATTAAATAGGGCATGTCGTTTTCTGAAGCCAAGTAATTTCCGCTCCACAAATCGCCATGTATTAAGGCCGGAGGTTCATTTGGAATAGCATTTTTTATATTGTTGAGCGTATCTTCCTTATGTTTAAAAGTGTATCCATTTCTTTCTGCCAATTCAATTTGGGGCTTTATTCTTTGTTGAACATAAAAGCCCCCAGCGGTGGTCTCAAATTTATTTTCTTGCTTTAAACTTCCTATGTAGTTTGAATTTTTAAACCCAAAATGAGAATGTGTATTTTGATGCAATTGCGCCAATTTATGAGCAAAAGTATTCCAAAACACTCTAGTTTCATTTCCTTTTGGGAGATATTCCATAATTAGATAGGCGACCCCTTCAATTTGATCATCAGTATAAACCTTTGGGATGCCTATTGATTGGGTTTTTCTTAGGGTGTCAAGACCTTCTCGCTCTGCTTTAAACATCCCTGGGAATTGATGGGCATTGTTTGTCTTAATGACCCTTTCTCCTTCTGTTGTGTCTATACGATAGACCTTATTAATACTTCCTCCAAATAGGGGATGAGCAGCTTTGATTTTAAATTTTTCTTTTGTTTCTAATTGTTTGAAGAAAGCATCCATTTCGTTTTAACTGTATTGCTGTTGCGTCACCAAATGTACAGCGCGTTATAATTTTCTTGACTTTTTGATGTTCTCGTATGCTTCTTGAATCTTTTGAAATTTCTCTTTGGCCCCTTTTTGATATTCTTCTCCCATTTGAGCCACTTTATCAGGATGATAGCGAATGGCCATTTTTCGATAGGCTTTTTTTATTTCCTCTGCGGCAGCATCCTTATTGATTCCCAGAACTTTATAGTCGCTTTCTACATCTCTATGGAACATGTTTTTGATACTCGTAAAGTCCATATTTGGAATGCCTAACATACCCGCAATTCTTTGTAGGACTTGCATCTCGGCTTGCGATACTGTGCCGTCGGCTTTGGCAATTCCGAATAAATAGTGAAGCAATTGGACCGTTACTTCTGGACGTGTTCGCATTCTGATGTCTTGACAAATCTGTTGAAGCGGAATGTTATGGGGTTGGTCAAGAAAAGTTTTTAAAGTTTTTAAATGGGAATGGGTAAATTGATTGCCAAATTGTTGAAGCAAAAATGATTTTACATATTCCAATTCTGACTTCATAACACGTTCATCAGCTTTCATTACGACTGCCGATAATGCTAAAAGTGTTGTAGGGAAATCGTAACGTTGTGTTTGTTGACGGTAAAAATTAAAAATATCTTGAGATGATTGAAAGTTTTGATGGTGTCCTTGTGTTTGATTAATAATTCTTCTTGCACGAGACACATTGTCTACAAACATTCCAATAAGAAAACCAAAGAAGGCACCGTAAATACGGAATCCCGAAAGATAAAACCCTACACCTGCACCAATCCATTTAAAATATCCTGTCATACTGCTTAAAAAGAGCAGGTGCATTACACCCGCTCTTTAATTATTCAATTTATATCAATTCAATACTTCTGTTTACAAAGTTAGTTAATTCTTCGCCCTTTAATAATCCTTGTGCTAACATCGCTAAGTCTGTAAGTTGTTTTGCCTTTTCTGTGCGTTCTTTTTTCTTGACATCTAATATACTTGAAACTTTCGGATGATTGCTGTTGATTATTAAATTATAAGTTTCAGGAAATGCGCCCATAAAACCAGCTCCTCCCATTTGTTGTTGCTCTTGCATCCGTCGAATAAATTCGGGTTGGGTAACAACAATTGGTGGTTCTTTTTCGGACATGCTTTCAAATTGAATTTTAAATTTCTCTTTGTCGACAACATCTTCAAAAATGGGTTTTAACTCTTCTTGCTCTTTTTCGCTTAATTTTGAAGGGATTTCTTCATCTTTCTTAATTAATTTGTCTAATGAATCAGCATCTACTCTTACAAAACTTACATTTTCTAAAGTCATTTCCATTTTTTGGATCCAGTGAGAAATGAGAGGTCCCTGTAGTTCAAGTACTTTATATCCTCGATCGTTCGCTGCTTTCACAAAGCTAAAATGCGCTTCTTTACTATGGGTATAGAGGAAAATCGTTTTGTCGTCTTTGTCTGTTTGTGTCGCTTTGACATCTTTCTTAAATTCTTCAGGAGTATAAAACTTTCCTTCTGTTGTTTTCATCAAATGGAATGCTTTCGCTTTCTCAGCGTATTTGTCATCAGACAACATTCCATATTCAGAGAATATTCTTAAATCAGGCCATTTTTCTTCAAAGTCTTTTCTGTCTTTGTTGAACATGCGTTTTAATTTGTCGGCTACCTTTTTTGTAATATGTGCACTGATTTTTTTGACATTACTATCGCTTTGTAAGTAGGAACGAGAAACGTTCAATGGAATATCAGGAGAATCAATAACACCGTGCAAAAGCGTCAAGAATTCAGGAACAATTTCTTCAACATTGTCGGTGATAAAAACTTGATTGGAGTACAACTGAATTTTATTGCGCTGTACTTCTACATTTTCCTTGATCTTTGGGAAGTATAAAATCCCTGTAAGATGAAATGGATAATCTACATTCAAATGAATGTGAAACAACGGTTCTTCAAAAGTTGAAGGGTAAAGCGTTCTGTAAAACTCTGCATAATCTTCTTTTTTGAGATTTGCTGGTTTCTTTGTCCATGCAGGTGATGTAATATTGATTTGATTGGGGATTTCTTTCGAAACCTTCTTTATGTTTCCTTCCTCGTCTTTTTCTCCTTTGGGATCGTCAATTTGTTCGGTTGTTGTACCAAATATCACAGGAATAGGCAGAAACTTACAATATTTATTTAAGATTCCAGTAATTCTTGCTTCTTCTAAGAATTCGGCAGACTCATTGTTGATGTGTAATACAATATCAGTCCCTCGCTTTTTTTTCTGAACCTCTTCAATTGTATATTCCGTGGTTCCATTGCTTTCCCATTTGACCGCTTTTGCGTCGTCGTATCGACCTAAAGAATAGATTTCAACTTTTTCAGCAACCATAAACGCCGAGTAGAAGCCCAATCCAAAATGACCAATTATAGACTCTTTATTGTCGGAGTCTTTATATTTCTGAACAAATTCTTCGGCGCCAGAAAATGCGATTTGATTGATGTATTTGTCGATTTCCTCTGCTGTCATTCCGACACCATTATCTCTGACAGTTAATGTTTTTGCTTTTTTATCAAGAAGAATTTCTACTTTTAAATCTTTAATTTCTTTATTGTACTCTCCACTCTTGGACAGTACTTTTAGTTTCTGTGAAGCATCTACGGCATTGGATACCAATTCCCGTAAAAATATCTCATGATCTGAGTATAAAAACTTCTTAATGATAGGAAAAATATTTTCCGTTTCTACGCTAATTTGACCTTTTTTCATCCTGTTTTCATTTTATTATTGACAATTTCTGTTGGTCAATCATTGTGCCACTGCCTTTAAACTGTCAAAATGGCAATTTCTGCATAACCAGACTGTCAATTTTATGTTTTCTGTTTAAGTAAACGTTGAACGTTAATGATATTTACAAAAAAAAGACCGCCTCTCGACAGTCTTTTTTATTCTAAAATACTCTAAAGTTGATCATTCAACCACCAACTTTTTATCTGCTTTTACTTTGCCTTTATTGATAATTTTTACCACGTAATATCCATTGAGAAAAGAGTTAACATTTAGCGTAACCGATCCTTCATTTTGAGTAATATTTCCTTGTGCCACAACACTGCCATCATTTAAGTTTTGCACTTTATAGCTACAATTTTCCAATTCATCATAAATGGTCCATTGAACAGAAGTACTGCTTGTGGCTGGATTTGGGGAAATAGCAAGATTGTACAACACATCATTTATTGATGTTGTGTTGGTTACATTTGATGAAGAAGTACTGGCTCCACTCTCATCAACAGTAAGTGAATCACTATAACACGTATTGTAGAAAAAGCAAAGTATGTTCTGTGCATACCCAGCAACTCTACTACTTCCATCAGCCCAGTGTTTTAACTGGTCAATTTCAGAAGTATCCAGTTGAGAGATTTCTCTATCTCCCAGATTTTCTCTAAAATTGATGTAATCGGAAAAATGTTGAATAAAATCAAGTTGCTCTTTTAATGAATCATTTGTTTTAATGTCATTGATAACATTCTTTGCATTTGTCCATTGCTTTTGACTTATATAATAATCGGCACGCCCTACTTTATCAAAGATACTGTTGCCAATTTCTACAGTCGATTGTCTTTCTGCCAAATCAAAACTATCACGCATTTTACTTCTATGCTTTAAGACACTTTGATTTAACGCAATTTGTGTTTGAATACCTCCCATTTGACCTTCTAAGTTTGTTCGTGTTGTTTCAGTATTGCGATTATCTTTTACATAATCAATCATATATTGTGGAAAGGTATAATGAGTTGCTTCCTTTAATTTTTCAATAAAATCAGGACTGTGTGTTGCATCAGGATTGGCCAGTAATATTTCTAAAAGCATGGCATCTGGAAGGTCTTGTTGTTCTGCTACTTTTAATAGTGTACCCGTAGATAGATAGGGTGATTTTTCGATGAGCTGATTTCTCAATGCCCAAGTATCGTCCGACCAACTGTTGTCTATTGCTTGTTGAAGTTGTTGTGTGTTTCCTCCATCAATTAAGGAGCGGTAATTGTAATTCAAATTATTATAAACATTCTCTAAACTGTCATTTTCACCAGATAAGGATGAAAAAGGAAGGAAGATGATTCCTCCACCACCAAAACTTGATGGGCAAGAGTTGGTACTTGTAGTTATTGCTTTGGTTATTTGGTCATAATTTCCATTTGAATTGATGGGTTCTGTATTGGCTACATTTGGATTATAATAATAATTGATTTGGGTCCCATGGTGATTATCCAAATTCCAAGTTGCAGAAAATGGATTTCCACTACTGAACTTATTTCCTGCAGGAATTCGTGCATTTTGACTGTAGTTGTAATTGCCTTGAAATAGGCGAATACCATCATTAACATTTGCAATATTTCCAACATAAATATCGAACATATTATTGCTGTAATTATTACATAAAAATTGAAGACCAGAAGGATCACCAGCAGTTGTTGGCTCGTAATTTATAGCATAAGCTGATGATGCAACTCTTAAACTACTTAAATCATTCTTATACACCCGATTGTTGGCTGTCCCACTATTGTTAATGACAATTCCATACGAATAGGGAGCATTGGGAAAGAAAAAGGGTGTTGTTGACGAAATGTCATTCTCCTCAACAAGAAAACCTGTAGCGTTTTTAATTTGTACCCCTTTATATTGCATGGAAAAATATGGGTTTTGATTGTAGCCTGGATCGTTAAGAAACATATTGTTACGATCAATTGAAACGTTATCAATCTCGTTAATCAAAATACCGTTTACAATATCGGTAAAATTTGATTGGGTAACTTTTACGGTTTCACTTGTACCTGCGCCATCTGCTTCTATGGCAGTAAACAAACCTGAAAAACTAGATTTTTGTAGACTGCCTGAGGGACAAGGATTAGAAGATGATGTACAAAAAGTACCCACAGTAAAGCTAGCATCAACACTGTAGATTCCCTTGTTTGGACTTGCACTGTTCCATTTGGTTCCTGTTTTGTTGTTGGCAAAAGTGCAACCATTAAACTGAATTCCATGAACATCCCACATTGTTACGTGTATACTGGACACATCTCCTGTTATTTCAATATAATTATCATCAGAAATAAATTCTGTATCATTAAATACCGATAAATCACTTTGTTTATTTGAGGGATTGCCGGGGACAAAGTTTTGATAAGAGATAAACCCAACATCTCTTCTGTTGTTTATGAACTTACCGCCATTTGATTGGATTACACCTCCAATTTTGTTGTAATCATCTGGCTTCCAATTTTGAGCTCCCAATTTTGCGTATTCAATAGTACCTCCATTTTTCAAGACCAGCATTCCTTGATAGGAGGGATTTTGTGATGGGTATTGGTGTTGGCTTGAAGTACCCCATACTTCAACACCTTGCCAGAAGTCCCCTTCACTATCATCGCAATCCAACTTATTATTGGTAAGAACACTTCCCGTTTCCAATGTTAATTTACCGCCGGGTTCAATAATAACTTTTGCGTCTGGAGCAAAATGAAAGGTCATGTTTTTAATAGTAATATTGACGTTATTTGGAATTATTAATTTATCGGTAATATAAACCTCCATATTTGTAATTCCCCATGGATTTGTACCATTAGGCTGCCAAGTTGCACTTGATTGAGCAGTATAGGTTGACATGCTATAAATTGTAGAAGCAATACTTTGATAATCCATCCCATCAATTTGGTCGGGGAGCATGTAGGATTTTAAACCATCAGAATAAAAATTTACACCCTGCATATTATAATTATATGAAAAAGGCACGGCGTTCATATTCAAAGAGCCTAGAGTTGGATTATTTGGATTGGAAAAAGCTGCTAAACCTCCTGAATATGCTAAATATAATAACATATTGTTTCCTGACTTTCCAATTTCTATTTGTGAATATTGAAAGTTTGACGCTTGGTTTTGACTTACCCCAGAAACAGGCTGTATACCTGCTGAAGGATTATTAAAATTAAAATAATCGAAAGCGTTTGGATAAAATTGATTGGTGCAATGGGTGATGAATAAATTATTACCATCAGGAGAAAATTCAATTCCATGAATAAGAGGATGAATTTCATTATTTGGTAAGTTGAGATGATGAGTATAACTTAATAAGGTGTCTTTTATTACGTTACCTGCTGTGTTTAAATCTAGACACAGTACAGACTCTGCCTGTGAGGTACTGGATTGTTTATTCATTTTTAATGATATAGCTAAACGGTATTTTGTATCTTGTTGCCCAGTAAACTCTATAAGTTCCATTTCTCCTCTCTTTTCTCCATTTGATTTGTGGTTAAAGTATTTTGGTACAAAGGACCAAAAATTATCAAATTGCACATTATTACCTGATAGTTTAAAACGATACAAACCAGTTACACCCATTACAAAAACAAACCGTGTATTATCACTACGCAATTTAGAAGCAGAAAAAAATACTGATGAAGTTCTTTGGGGATCTGACATATCAGGTGTATTATTTGGTATATAGTCTTGCAAATCTTTGC
Source organism: uncultured Fluviicola sp. (assembly GCA_964585545.1). Taxonomy (GTDB): domain Bacteria; phylum Bacteroidota; class Bacteroidia; order Flavobacteriales_D; family Crocinitomicaceae; genus Brumimicrobium. The sequence goes on along the minus strand of CAZPDT010000006.1, from coordinate 129,351 downwards.
AGTACACAATACGACCTAATCTACCTGAATTAGCTGAAATATCCGTGGGTAAGGTTATGTCTATTTTGGCAATAAATGAATGAACGGGAGAACTAATATAAGGGAAGTTATACCCAGCAAGAAATATATAATATTGGCTACAATTGTTGGGTACAGGTACAATAGCAATTTCTGATGTTCCCTTTAATTTATAAATCGAATTACTAGCATCCGTCAAATCCCCAATTTTATACCCTTCTTTATCATAAATCTCTCCATCCACGATAAAAAATAACATATTTCCATCCGCATCCATTTGCATGTTCGAGGCGCAAGTGGCGGGGTCGCCATGGTAGCCTTCTACCGATGGGGAGACTGTCGGGAGGGGTTGGATCCCACTATTATTCATATCTGGAATATATTTATCGGGTAAAATCCAACCAGGGTTCTGAGAGAAACTGTTAAAGCTTAGAGAAGTTAACAGTAACAAGTAAAGAGCAGTTAATTTTTTCATAATATTAGTATTTTTTTGTGTATAAGTCTATTAATTAATGACTTCAATTTCTTAAAAAAAAAAAAACGTATTCCAAATATTTTAACATATTTTGTGAATTTATTTTCAAACTATTGTCCTTATTTTCCCGTATTATATAGTAGTTATGCATTTTATACACCCTCAATATTAAAAAGTAACTTTTTATGAAAATTAAATTATTATTTTTCCTTATCTTTTTGTTTTCCAATGTTTCATTTGGTCAACAAGTGTTTTACCAAGATATTTTTAAAGGAGGGGTAACTGGAGATTGTGTAGGACCATATATTTCTGTAGCCCCACGTACATTTAATGTACATATTCCTCCTAATAGCACGATTCGAAAAGCGTATCTTTTTGTTACAACCTATAAAACAAAGTACCCCAATCTTGACAGTATATTTTATGATAGAAAAATTATTTTTAATAATCATGAAATTCTTTTAAAACATAAAGATACCATTTCAAGTATTTTGCTTATAAATATATCATCCTATCATATTGGCATTATTCCAATTAATGTGATAAATTTTGTTAGTCCCACGCAAAATAATTATACATTAATTCCTCCTACAGGGCAGTCTTCCTCTGCTGAAACCGGGGTCTTTCTTGATTACTATTTATTTATAGCTTATGAAAACTCAAGCATGGGAAAAGTTTCAACTTCCATAATCCTTAACCAACAAGATGCTGCTCAGCATGTTTCTTATTCGTTAAATACTTTAAATAAAGTTGACACCAGTAAGAATGTAGGGTTTGCTTTTCATTCCAATTCATTTTGTGACACTATTAAAGACGGCAGTTATGTGTATTGCAATAATCAGCTACTGGGCTTAACGGGAGGCGATGAAAATAATTACGATCCATTATGTTCTGGAGTGTGGGGTTCTTTTTATTATGAAAACGATACTTTATACGGATTGGCCAATGATACACCAGATAGCCAAATGGGAGGTGCTGATGCTTTGGCTAACATACAACCTTATATTTCAGATCCCAACCAGTTTAATATCTCTTTTGAATACCAAGATCCAAGTAATGCACCAAAAACAAATCCTATCCTTCAATTATTTTTTGCCTACACCACCCCGTGCAACATCTTTTCCGGCTCCGTTTCCAACGACACCACCCTCTGCTACGGTGAACCCCTCCAACTTTATACTTCTGGCGGTACAAAATACGAGTGGGAGCCTGCAAATGCCTCATCACCAGCATTGAATGACCTAAGCTGCACCCATTGCCCCAATCCTATTTTCTCAGGAGATTCCTCCCAAGTTTATACTGTAAGAATTTGGAACAACGACAGTTGTTCTGTGGTTCGTCCTGTTCGAGTTACAGTACTTCCTCCCCTACAAAACAAGCTAGAGACAGCAGAAACAACCTGTGGCACAAATAAGGGAGAGGTAACGGTTAATCCTTCCGGTTCCTTCCAGTCTATTTTTGCCATTTCGGAAAACGGAGATACACTAAGCGCAAACACCAAAACACTAAACAACCTATCAGCAGGAGATTATACACTGTTTTATACAGACATGAATGGTTGTAGAAGTGAAGATACAACAGTTATAATTGGCTCCTACAACAACACAAGTGTGGCTTTCGTGGCAGAACCTCTCACTGGAAAAGCACCACTACAAGTGGATATTATAAATAATTCTCAAAATGCAGCTGCTTTTATTTGGACAATTAATGGCGAGCAACAATCCAATCCTTTTACGGGATTTACAGCAGATACTTCGGGCAACTACGAAGTGCAGTTGGTTGGCTGGAAAAACTATAAAAGTTGTGCTGATACAATGCGTAAAACCATTTGGGTTTACGATAATACCGTTGTGACCGTTTCTGGTGCTATTTCTCCCAACGGAGATGGCAAAAACGATGTGTTTTATATTAAAGACCTTGAAAAGTTTCCCGGCACAAAAGTTTGGATCTATAACCGCTGGGGCAGTCTTGTTTATCAATCTGATGACTACCAAAATGATTGGGATGGCATTTCCCAAAGTCAAACTACAATGGGTAGCAATAGGCTTCCTGAAGGGACGTATTATTATGTGATTGAACTGAGTGGAAATGTGGTGGCAAAAAAAGAAGACCGTGTGAAAGAGGGGTTTTTCTATTTGAAACGGTAGGGGGAAACAGAGTGAGAGCGAGTATCCTGCTTTGATTTTCTTTATTCTGCTTCTCTCAATCCTGGATTGATGAGGTAATGATTTATTACTTTACAACAATTACTTTTTGAACACGAGCACTTTTCTGTACATTGCTTGGATAATATTTCAAGAAATAAGTACCTTCAGAGATTGTATTTAGTGGAACAGTATACTGTTTTTGCTGTTTGACTCTGTAAGAATGTATTACTTTCCCATAGACATCATAAAGTTGCACCTTTCCATCGAGTGTTCCTTTGTCAACCGCTACTTTAACTTCCGTATTGGCAGGGTTTGGATAAATATACAATTGATTGTCTGCTTTTGCATCATTTAAACCGAGTTGACTTATGTCAGAAATTTTAATATTGTCAATAAATACGTTGTTTCCATTGTTTCCTTCAAATCTAAAACGAACCATTAAATCATTCACTTTAAAATCCCTAGCCACAAATGCCGCTAATTATCACGAATATTTTATTCGTGTCCATTTGTGTAATTCGTGGCTTATTTCTTTCCTGACTTCAACACTGGCTCTCAAGTTAAAAAACAACCTCAAATAAGAAGATGCTCCTGTAAAATCCTTGGCACAATAAAATATTCTGCTACTATTTATATTTAGTCTAAATAAAGTTATATATTTGTCGTGAAATTTAAGCTACGCCTTTTTTGGTGTGTCGTTTTGTATATAAAAATAAAAGAAAAAATTATGTCAACATCTGTTTTAGAAACTCCGGAAGCAGTTAAAAAAGAAAAGAAAGAATTAGAAAGAGAATTGATTAAATCTTTAGCGGGATGTTATAGAGTGTCTTTCAAGTTTTCAGAAACATTTTCACCAATTAAAAATTATGAATATCATGATCGAAAATTTTCAGCAGCCAAAGAAGTGGCTCATATTATTGAAGAAACAGAAGATAAAATTTCAATACAACACATTTTGTTTGTGAATAATGATGTTATCATCAAACACTGGCGACAAGATTGGATTTACGAAAACCGAGAGTTGGTTGTATTAGAAAAAAACCATGAATGGAAAAAAATCATTTTGACGCCCGAACAAGCTGCAGGAACTTGGTCTCAAAAAGTTTATCAAGTAGATGACGCTCCTCGTTACGAAGGCTTTGGAACGTGGGTACATGTTGATGGACGTCATTTTTGGGAAAGCACAGCCAACGCAGCCCTACCGAGAAGAGAAATTTCAACTGCAGGTCGTACAGACTACAACGTTTTGAAACGTCATTCTCATATTGAGATATTTGACAACGGAGACTGGGTTTTGGAGCAAGACAATAAAAAGATTCATTGCAATGATAATGGCGAAGAAACTCTCATTTGCATGGAAAAAGGATTGGAAACCTTCACTAAAAAAGACTATGATCCACAATTGGCAATAGATATGTGGGAAAATCAAGTAGATTTTTGGGCATTGGTTCGTCAAATATGGAAAGATATTACTGATTCTCGAGATAAGATTGTTATCAACAAAGATGAAGATTTGTATATGGCACAACTCGGTCTTTCTAAAACATTCTCAGGAGAAAATTTCAATGAAGAAAAAGCAACGTCAGAAATTAAAGCGCTTTTATCAAAACACGTTGAAGGGTATAACGGATAAAACAAACATTCAAAAGAAATAAAAATGAAAAAAACAAATCTATTTTTATCGTTTCTACTAATTGGAACTGTTTTGGTTTCTTGTAAAAACGGAACCGATAACAAAACCCAAAAAGAGAACAGCAAGGATTCAACTCAAGTAGAACAAAGAATTGTTTCCCTTGATGGCGCTATTACAGCCATTGTCGCTGAATTAGGAAAAGGGGATCTTTTGGTTGGTCGTGATGCAACAAGTACATATCCAGACTGGGTTCGTGACTCTGTGAAAAGCTTAGGAAGAACACAGTCTTTATCTATGGAGGCTTTAATGGCGCTCCAACCAACGCTTATTTTAGTTGACAAAGGTGATATCAATCCAAAACTTGAGAAAAAACTAAAAGCATCAGGAGTTACATGCAAATTCTTTTCAAAAGAATATACAATTCCCAGTGTAAAATCATTTATTGAAGATGTTGCTTTGGCTATAGGAGTAAATGATGCTACAAATTTAACCTCAGAAATAGATAAAAGCTTATCGAAGATAAAATCATTCAAGGAAGAACCAGAAGTTTTGTTTATTTATGCGAGAGGAGCCGGAACTATGATGATTGCCGGAGAAGGTACTCCCATTGAAGCATTAATAGATTTAGCCGGAGGAGATAACGCTGTTGATGATATTAAAAAATATAAACCATTAACAACTGAAGCTTTAATCAATAATAATCCAGATGTAATAATGATGTTCAACTCGGGACTAAAAAGCCTTGATGGAATTGACGGCTTGTTAAAAATACCAGGAATAAGCCAAACCAATGCAGGAAAGAATAAAGCTGTAATCACAATGGATGGTGGTTTGATTAACAACTTTGGACCACGTGTAGGAAAAGCTATCTACCAGCTCAATCAGCTTTTAATTCCATATGCAAAGTAAGCTATCCATATATGTTATAATTGGCATTATCGCACTTTCTCTTTTAGGTTTATTATCATTAACCTTCGGTGTGTATCAATTTGATAATGATTTATGGGATGTTTTCAAAAGTGGTTTCACTAAAGGAACAGCAGTTTCTTCAAATGATTCATTTGTTTTTTTTGATTTGCGTCTTCCTCGAATTATTATGGCCATACTCATTGGAAGTGCATTAGCTGTTTCTGGCGCTTGTCTTCAAGGAATGTTTAAAAATCCTTTGGCAACACCCGGGCTTATTGGTGTTACGACAGGGGCATCTTTATTTGCGGCTATTGCCATTGTTTTAGGAGAAGGTTTACGCGCGTTTATACCTGAGGTATTGCATTACTCACTAATCAGTTTTATGGCTTTCTTTGGTGCAATTTTAACGATGTTATTTGTATATCAAATTTCAACAACAAGAGGTAAAACAAATGTTGTTATTATGCTTCTTGCAGGAGTAGCAATTTCTGCATTGGCTGGTGCAGCAACTGGTTTTTTAACCTATCTTACTGATGAAGAAGAACTCCGTGATTTGACCTTTTGGATGCTTGGAAGTTTAGGCGGTGCCACTTGGGTAAAAAATGGGATTTTAGCAGTTGTTGTTTCATGCTCTTATTTGTTTCTAATCAACAAAGGGAAAGCATTAAATGCAATGGCATTAGGAGAGCAAGACGCAACGCATATCGGTATTAATGTTGAAAAAATTAAAAAAACAATCATTATTCTTACTTCACTAATGGTAGGAACCTGTGTTGCTTTTGCTGGAGCCATTGGGTTTGTTGGATTAATAGTTCCTTATATTATACGATTAATTTTTAAAGCAAATTATCACATCATCTTACCCCTTTCGGCTATTCTTGGAGGCATACTTCTTTTGTGTGCAGATACCTTAAGTAGAACTATTGTTGCGCCTTCGGAGATGCCTATAGGAGTTTTGACTGCTTTTATGGGAGCGCCAATTTTTATTGCTATTTTAATAAGACACAAAAAAACATTATAACAAAATGATTAAAGCAGATAAGATATCTTTTTCACATCGCAAGATTAAAATCTTGAATGGAATCGATTTATCTGTTGAAAAGGGTGAGTTGCTTATAATTATTGGTCCAAATGGAGCCGGAAAATCTACCTTATTAAAGGTGCTGGCAAAAGAAAACGCACAAGCTGATGATGCTGTCTTTTTAAAAGAAAAAAGACTCTCAAAATGGAATGATAAAGAACTCGCATATAACAAAGCAAAATTTTCACAAGAAATCAATTCAGATATTGAGCTATTGGTAAAAGAAATTGTTTTGATGGGGCGCTATCCTTATTTTAAACATACACCTAGCACAGTAGATATAGAAGTAATTGACGAAGCCATGAAAGATTGTGATATTTTTGATTTAAAAGATAGAAATTACAATTCACTTTCCGGCGGAGAAAAACAGCGTGTACATTTGGCTAGAGTTATAGCTCAACTCGATAATGATATTGAGCATAAGCTGGCCTTTTTTGATGAGCCTCTAAACAACCTAGATGTTCGATATCAGCATAAAATTTTAGAAAACATAAAAGCCTTTACAGAAAAAGGAAATGCTGCGATTTTAGTGTTACACGATTTAAATTTAGCCGCAGAATTTGCTGATAAAGTCCTCTTGCTAAAGCAAGGAAAGGTTATTAATCACGGTACACCGGATGAAATTTTCAAAGAAGATATTGTTCAAAATGCCTACGATTTTCCTTGTGCTGTTTGTCCTAATCCAATAACGAATTGTCCTATGATAATCTTTGGGAACCAAAGAGGGGCTTGTAATTTTAAATAATAATTTGAAATAAAATGAAAAATACGATTCTCTTCTTCACTTTTCTTATTGTAATTGGAAGCTCCCAAGGGCAAGAACTTCAGGCATATCAAATCTATAGCCAAAAAGGTGAACAAGTTACTTTCTCAAAGATGATTGATGCTCTTAGTGAGTATGACATAATTCTTTTTGGAGAATACCACAACAACGCTATTAATCATTGGTTACAGCTAAAAACGGAGAAAGCTCTCTACGAGTTAATTGGAGAACGTTTGGTGTTGGGAGCCGAAATGCTCGAGCGTGATAATCAAAAGCAAGTTAACAAATATTTGGCTGGAGAAATTGATTCAAAAACGCTTAAAGACAGTGCTCGTTTATGGTCTAATTTCAAAACAGATTATAAGCCACTACTCGATTTTGCCAAGGAAAACAATTTGCCTTTCATTGCAACAAATGTTCCGAGAAGATATGCTAAAGTTGTTTCCCATTTTGGTCTTGATAGTCTAGAGAAGCTGCCAAAAAAGACAAACAATATATTGCTAAACTGCCCATAAAAGTTGATTTAGAAACTCCTGGATATAGTGAGATGAAAGCTATTTTTAAAAAGCACGGCATGGAGGAAAATATTATGCAATTTATAGCTGCTCAAGCGATAAAAGATGCTACTATGGCAGAGTCTATTCTTAAAAACAAAAAGGATTCTTCAAAAATTTGAAAATTGCTGTAATAACTGTGGCAAATTCAGAAAAAACAAATCTTCCAATACCGGTGGAAGTTGTGCCAATAGAATTTATAATTATTGTGCCTGCAGACATGACAAAAACATATTAAATACTTTTATCAATGAAAATTGCAATTATAGGAACAGGAAATGTTGGCTCAGCCTTATCCAAAGGATGGGCAAAAGCTGGGCATGATATTTTTCTTGGGGTTAGAGACCAAAATAATTTCAAAGGGAAAGACTTGTTGTCTTTGAATAATTGTTCTGTTCATTCAATAAATGATGCTATTGCTTTCTCAGAAGTGGTTTTGATGTCTGTTCCTCCGAAGGTGATTCCGGAGTTGGCACCAACATTAGAAAATATCGCAGATAAGATTCTCATCGACCCGACCAATTCATTTCCTGAACCTCCAAAAGGATTTTCCAATTGTTTTGAAGCATGGCATGAATTAACTTCTTGTAAGAATATTGTAAAAGCATTTAACAACACTGGGTATGAAAATATGCTTTCGCCTAGTGGTGTTGACACATTTGTTGCAGGAAATAGTCAAATGGCAAAAGAAATTGTTAAAGATTTAGCTAATGATATTGGCTTTTCAAGTTGTTATGACTTTGGAGGAGATGATAAAACCGGTTTGTTGGAACAACTCGCCATCTGTTGGATAAATTTGGCATACTTCCAAGGAATGGGTTCTGATTTTGCGATGAATATTATTAATAAATAAACCATTATAGGCAAAAGTCAATAGTTTTGTTTCGAACTGAAAATCAAACTATTAAGCAGCTACTAATTACACAAATAGGTTAAATCCCCTATGGTATACCCCTCCTTATCATAAATCATTCCGTCCACAATAAAAAAGAGCAAATCACCGTTGGCATCTTGCATGGCATTGGAAACGCACTCCGCAGGATTTCCATGGTATCGATTAGGATCGTTAGAGTTGGCGGGGAGGGACGTGAGACTAAATTCATCGAACAGATAAGGCGACATACTCCAAATAGAATTTTGAGAAAAAGTTTAGTTTATTCCTATTATCAAGAATAATGAAATAAATAGCAGTAATCGTTTCATAAAATTTCGTTTTAGATTAGACAATAAAATAGTACACACCAAATAATTAGGTTAAAACCTTCAAATTTATAGAATAAAATACGACATGGACTTGTAAAAATGGTTCTAAATAAGTGCTTTTGGTTCTAAAATAGAGAGACATGAAAGAAATTGGAGAAAAACTAAGGCAAATACGAAAGCTAAAAGGATATTCACAAGAGTATATGGCGCATAGAATGAAGATTTCTCAAAGAGCATACAGTAAAATAGAGAATAATGAAACTAGGATAGACTGGGAGAAACTAAGTGAGATTTCCAATATTTTAGAAATAAAACCATCCGATATCACCAATTTTGATGATAACCTTGTTTTCCATAATTGCACACAGTCTGGTAAGTTTGAGCAATTTATCAACCAACTTCCCGAAAAAATGATAACCCAATATGAAGAAAGGATAAAACACCTTGAAGAAGAAATTGCCTTTTTAAGGAAACAACTCCAAAATTAGGTTAAGTTCTAAAAACATTTTACTTTTGAGGATAGAATATTTGTTCCATGAGAAAGAAATATTGTTATCTTCTTGCTTCTTTCTTGTTATTAATCTCGTTAAAACACTCTTATAGTCAAACGGTATTCTATCAAGACGTTTGTAAATGTGGAATTACAGGGGCTGGATTTTCAACTTCAATGGGAGCGGGTACTGGTTCTTTCCAAATTTATATCGAACCTGGAAGTACCGTTAAAAAAGCATTTTTATTTGTTCAGCGTTTTGGAAATGCGGACAGCACCAACATTATTATAAACGGTATTAGTTACAATTTCAATTACAATAATCAAGTCACTAATAACTACATAATAGAATCTACTGATTCTTTGAGTGCAATACATGCTCTTGATATAACAGGTAATATGCAATCAAATCCAACTAACTTTAATATTACTATTCCCCCACAACTTGGTCAAAGCATCAATTTAAAATATGGAAATATTTATTTATACGTAATCTACGAAAACCCTGCTTTTTCAAGAACAAATTACACTGTTTTATTGAATAACTATGACATGATTCATTATGAACAAAAATATGCGACCACTAATCTCAATCCAATTAACACTGGACACCCTGTAGGGCTTGCTGTCTATACAGATAGATTAGGAAATGATAATGATGGAAGTTACATCTACGTAGAAAATAATTTACTGGGACTTCTAAAAGGAACAGATCAAGTAAATAATGCATTTGGAGGTGCAGGTGTAAAAGGACATTTTTATTTTCAAAATAATCAATTGTATGGGTTAGATGATGATGTACCAAACAACACAATGGGGGGCAGCGATGGATTAGCAGATATTTCCACTTACCTCAATAATAATGCAACAAATCTAAATTGGAAGTTAAAATGGGAGTACAATGCTAATTTTCGATATAATATATACAGCGGTTTCTTCCTCACCTACACCTCCCCCTGCGACACCTTCTCCACCACCGTCTCCCCCGATACCACCATTTGCTATGGAGAAACCCTACAACTTCAAGCTACAGGAGGGGCTTCCTCAGGGTCAAACACAGGTTACGAGTGGACAGCCATTTCAGATTCTGCTGCTATAGACGATTTAAGTTGTACAAATTGCCCCAACCCAATTTTCACAGGAGATTCTTCTCAAGTTTACACCGTAAGAATATGGAACTCTGATAGCTGTTCGGTGGTTCGGCCTGTTCGGATAACCGTATCTCCAAAAGTGGAGAAAAGTAATTTTGATACTTCCCCTGCTTTATGCGGAGTAAACAATGATGGTGCAATTGCAATAGACGGAAATAAACCAACAAATTGGGACACATTGTGGGCGGTTACTTCAGAAGGTGATACTTTGCAGACCAGCGGTACATCCTTTTCTAACCTAAGTAAAGGAGAATATACTGTTTTTTATACCAATTCGTATGGCTGTAAAAGTGAAGAAACATCAGTCATGGTTAATTCTTATAAAAACACTGTCCTTGCTTTTACAGCAGAACCGCTCAATGGAAAAGTGCCATTGCAAGTGGATATTACAAACAACTCCCACTATACAGATGCTTTTATTTGGGCCATCAACGGAGAGGTTCAACCCCAATCTTTTTCAGGTTTTCTGGCAGATACGGCGGGAAATTACGAAGTGCAACTTATCGGTTGGCAATATGATAAAAGTTGTGCTGATACAATGCGTAAAACCATTTGGGTTTACGATAATACCGTTGTGACCGTTTCTGGTGCTATTTCTCCCAACGGAGATGGCAAAAACGATGTGTTTTATATTAAAGACCTTGAAAAGTTTCCCGGCACAAAAGTTTGGATCTATAACCGCTGGGGCAGTCTTGTTTATCAATCTGATGACTACCAAAATGATTGGGATGGCATTTCCCAAAGTCAAACTACAATGGGTAGCAATAGGCTTCCTGAAGGGACGTATTATTATGTGATTGAACTGAGTGGAAATGTGGTGGCAAAAAAAGAAGACCGTGTGAAAGAGGGGTTTTTCTATTTGAAACGGTAGGGGGAAACAGAGTGAGAGCGAGTATCCTGCTTTGATTTTCTTTATTCTGCTTCTCTCAATCCTGGATTGATGAGGTAATGATTTATTACTTTACAACAATTACTTTTTGAACACGAGCACTTTTCTGTACATTGCTTGGATAATATTTCAAGAAATAAGTACCTTCAGAGATTGTATTTAGTGGAACAGTATACTGTTTTTGCTGTTTGACTCTGTAAGAATGTATTACTTTCCCATAGACATCATAAAGTTGCACCTTTCCATCGAGTGTTCCTTTGTCAACCGCTACTTTAACTTCCGTATTGGCAGGGTTTGGATAAATATACAATTGATTGTCTGCTTTTGCATCATTTAAACCGAGTTGACTTATGTCAGAAATTTTAATATTGTCAATAAATACATTGTTTCCATTATTGCCTTCAAATCTAAAACGAACCATTAAATCATTCACTTTAAAAGCACCTAAAGGGAAAGTATATTCCTTATGTATCCAAAGACTATCATGGGTGGGGAAAAAGACATTGTCGGAAGCTACCGAATAATTGTTGACTAAAGATATTTTTCTTTTTATAGACCAATTTTGTCCGCAATCTTTACTTAACTCTATAAATATTGCTTCTTGGTTGGAAGTCGACATTTTTGCATAGGCATAGTCTAAGGTTATGGCAAAATCAGTGTACTGAGAAGCGTCAAAAGGAAAACTTTGAAAGGAATAGTCGGCTATTGGAGCGCCATTGAAGTTATTGACATAAATTGAATGATTGCTGCTTTTGCCGTAATTTATTATTTCAAATGCTGTTGGGTTGCTACTTGGTAAAATATACCATTTATTATTAAAAGTTGACAAGTTTTCAAAGCCTTCAACTAATGTATTGTTTGTAGGTTGGGAAGGCAGTACTTGAATAAAATCAGTCAATGTCGTGTCTATTGTTTGACTGCCATCAGAAACACTTAATTGAACATCGTATTTTCCTGGCGTATTGTAAACAACTGTAACAGTAGAGTCTGTAGAAGTACCGATATCTCCACCTTGAAAAGTCCATGTTCGAGAGGTAATTCCATGATAAGAAAGGTCTGAAAAATCAACAGACTCTCCAGCGCAAACAACGCGTCGAGAGACTTCTGGGACTGCTTTACAAAGTTGGTCTCCACCAATGATTCCAGTGGCGATAAGATTGGCATTTGACCATAAATTATTTCTGTTCGCAACAGTTGAGTTTAATGCAGCATGCATTCTTTGTTTTTGTCCTTCTGTAAACATAACTGAACAGTAGGAATAGTCCATATAATTTTGAACCATATCCAATGAACCGCAAGTCGTTCCTGTTAGGTTACAACTCGACCATCCCAAGGTATTTGGGGTGTCTGCTACACCATCGTCATGACTACAATTTCCAGGGTCACCAACGGGCAGGTAGAAAAATCCAGGTACATTATTGCCACCCCATATATGTTGTAGGTTGAGATAATGCCCAATTTCATGGGTCAATACTGTTTTCTTTAAAGAATTTGATGTTCCAATTGACCCCACAGAACCATGTTGAATGACAATACCATCCCATTCAGGAATAGTATCCGCTGCACCAGGTAAAAGACAGTGCCCAGCAAGATTAGGTCCGACAAAATTACATACATAGATGTTTAGATATTGGTCGGAAGGCCAATGGATTATATCTTTAACTACATGACCTCCAGCATTTGTCAAAGGAGAATATGTTCTCGTAATTCCATTGGTGCAATTGCCATTTGGATCTTTCTTGGCCAAACGAATTTCAATTTCAGTATCGGCAGCCAATCCCTTAAAGTCATTAACAATATTTACAGTGTCTGCGTTTTGCATTCGATATTGTGTATTGACTTGTTTTATGGCATCAAATATTTGCTCATTTGATATGTTTCCTTCGCCATAATCGTGTATGATATGGAAAACAACTGGTATAATATAGGTAGCATTGCTCCTCACCGGATTGGGATGAGCAATGTATTCTTGGGTAAATTGCTCTAATTTTTCTGTCGCATGAACCATTCCAGATTGTAGGTCTGGACGTTGCTGATACAGTTGGTGCATTATTTCATCTGTCCCGCAATGGGATTTATTTTCTTGACTTTTTACAAGGAAGGAAGTTGATAAAAGGATAAAAAATAAGGTAATCTGTTTCATGTCTGAGTAATTCAAAAAATTTGTGCTGTAAATATAGTAAAAATAAAAGTGGATGAACCAAAACTGTAGAACTGCTATTTTATTGATGAATTTCAAACTCAATCACATACCCCAGCATGCTTATTGTGTTTTTTTTTAATGTCTTGCATTTCTATCACTTTTGGAGCATCCACAATTGATTACATAATTTGCTTTATTGAGACAACTACGTGATAAAATTCGGAAAAGTTATTTATCCTACAACACCCATCTCGTCAAAAACTTTCATTACGTCTTTAACGTGTTGTGCTGATTGTTCTAATAAAGCTTTTTCATCGTCGTTTAAATCAAGTTCGATAATTTTCTCCACTCCATTTTTACCCAATACTACAGGAACTCCTAAATAAATGTCTTTCATTCCGTATTGTCCATCTAACCATGCGCAAACTGGAACTACTTTCTTTTGGTCTTTTGCAATTGCTTCAACCATTTGTGCCGCTGCTGCTCCTGGTGCATACCAAGCAGAAGTACCGAGAAGCTTAACTATTTCACCACCCCCTGTCTTGGTGCGTTGAACAATGGCGTCTAACTTTTCCTTACTGATTAATTCAGTAACAGGAATTCCTCCAACTGATGTATAACGAGGAAGTGGAACCATGGTGTCTCCATGTCCTCCCATTAAAACTGCTTTAATGTCTTTCGGTGATACGTTGAGTTCCATTGCTAAGAATGCACGGTAACGCGCTGTATCTAAAACACCAGCCTGACCAAATACACGAGATGAATCTACTTTTGCGGTTAAATAAGCACAGTACGTCATAACATCCAGTGGATTTGAAACAATGATGATTTTTGCTTCGGGAGAATGTTTAATAATGTTCTCAGTAACACTTTTAACAATTCCCGCATTTGTTGAAATTAAATCATCTCTAGACATCCCTGGTTTTCTTGGAATCCCTGAGGTAATTACTACAACATCTGAATCAGCCGTCTTTGAATAGTCATTCGTTGAACCTACAACACGTGTGTCATATAGTAAAATAGGAGATGCTTCCCACATATCCAGCGCTTTCCCTTCTGAAACACCTTCTTTAATGTCCAATAAAACAATTTCATTGGCGACTTCTCTCTTGGCAAGAACATCAGCACACGTAGCACCTACATTTCCTGCTCCAACAACTGTAACTTTCATTATTGTATAATTTTAATTTTAATAGAATTTTCTGCCACGAAATTACAAAATTAATAAGCATTATTCTCGAAAATAATTAAAAAATTAGTATAAAAATTCATTATAATTTTCTGATTTTATCGTTCTTACTGACCAATACACCTGAATTTAATGCCAAATTTGACAACGCCAACCCATGTTTTCCTGTTCTTCTAATCTTCACGGCTTCAATCTGTGACGTTTTACGGATCGAATTGAGCATATTTTTTATATTTTTGACTGTTTATACCAATCGAAACAATTGAGAAATGAACTTTCTTGTCAACAAAGGCAACCCTATGAATTAACTAACGTTTTAAAACTGAAAGAAAAGTGCAGAACGACGAACTTAAAGAATTAATACAACGATGTGCAGCGCAAGACAGAAGCGCTCAAGAAGAATTGTTTAAGTTGTTCTACGGCAAGATGATGGGAGTTTGTTTACGTTATACAAAAGACCGTGATCGAGCGCAAGAGGTCGTTCAAGAAGGATTTATAAAGATCTTTGAAAAGTTAGGAGATTTTGAATTTGTAGGCTCATTCGAAGGATGGGTCAGAAAAATTATGGTCAACGCATCTATTGATGCCATCAGAAAAGGAAAACGACAACCTTTTTCTACTGATGAAGATTATATGTTTAATAGTAAGTACAGTACACAAGAACATAATTTTGATGAAGACATTACCAAAATCAAAGGAGAATATGCACTGGAAGCAATACAAGAATTGTCTCCTGCATATCAAACAGTATTTAATTTATATGTGATTGAAAACTATTCACATAAAGAAATTGCACAAATATTGGACATCTCCGTTGGAACTTCAAAATCCAACCTGGCTAAAGCAAAGCAAAATTTGAGAAGTATTTTAAAAGAAAAATTTGATAAAATAGAACGATGAAAAATAATTTAGAAAACGCCTTTAAAGAAAGTCTGAAAGACTATGAGGTGCCATACGATCCCAAAGCATGGGAAGGAGTGAATGCACAACTTGATGCACGCTCAACTTCTACTGGAACGGGCTCGTCAAATATTCTGAAATGGACAGTAGCTTCTGTTTTTACAGCAGCACTTGTCGTTGGTGGCTTTTATTTAAACCAAAATAAAAACACACAAACTGCCTTAAACCAAACAGCGTCAGAAATAAATGACAACCCAACCATTGGAAATAATGATGTACAGACTTCAGAAAATCATACAGATAAAGGAGTAAATGCTCAAAATGAAGGAGAAAATGGATTGACAGAGACAAATGGAAATGAAATAGAACCTTTAGGTTCAACACCAGAAAATCAATTCAACAATCAAGTGGTGACTCATTCAGAATCTTCGCATGATGATCAGGAAGTTGTCTTTCAAGACCAAGATGCAATTACTCCAAATGCAAACAATGAGAATCAGAATACAAATGATGGGGTAACGCCTTTTCATGGAGCACCTCAATCTGCCAAATTTATTGCAGGTCGTATCTCAGCATTGAACATTTGTGAGGGAGAAAATGTGGTGATTAGCAACCCCAGCAAGTCAGAATTGGTGAAGTTCCAAAAGGAAGATGGACAGCTTATGGTACTGGATCCAGACAAGTCCTATGTGTTTAAGCCAAAAACATCAACAAAAATCTATTTTGTTAATAATGACAATAAACGCATAGCAACAAAAGAAATTAATGTTTACCGCTTACCATCTGTAAATTTCACCTATGAGGCCAATGTTTATGAAAAAGGACTGCCCGTAGTGATTTGTGAAGCTTACGGTGAATATGCTTCTTATGTATGGACATTCGATGAGAAGATTGAGAAAAAAGGAGCAAAAACGCTTCACAATTTCTTCAAGAAGGGAGATCATAAAATAGCGTTAAAAGTAATTGACAAAAATGGATGTAATAACACCATGAAGAAGGAAGTTAATATAAGAAACAACTACAATTTAATGGCTGTAGATGCTTTTAGACCAAATGGTTCAGACCCAAGGAATCGAACCTTTATGCCTTATTCATTGACCCAAAGGGATGTGAAGTTCCAATTGACAATTATTGATCCAACAGATAATGGAGTTGTATTTACAACCAAAGATGCTAAAGATTCTTGGGATGGAACGGATCAAAGAACAGGAGAGATGACGACAAGAAATAAAACGTTCGTCTGGAAGGTGCAAATCTTTAATCCTGTTCAAAATGAACGTCCCATATATTCAGGTACCATAGTGCACGACTAATTGCTACTAGATATTACTTGAACAACGCCAGAGAAGCCTCAGGATACTTCCATGGGGCTTTTCTGTTGGCTTTACCTTTATAGGTCTGAATGCAACTTATTCCACATTACATGACAAGAGTTCTTTGTAACATAGAATACTCACTTTAAATATTTTCAGCTTATAGATTGGATGTTAGAAGCAATAACCTCATGAATAATGCGGGTTGTATTTCACATTAACCATTCAAATTTATGAATTGTTTCTGGTTTGTTGGTCTACTATTCCTTTACTATAAGAAAGAATATTAAATTTGTCTCTTTTAATTAATACAATTTAAAATGGGAAAAATTATCTGTGGTATTCAACAAATGGGAATAGGAGTTCCTAATGTAGAAGAGATTTGGAAATGGTACCGTAAGTTCTTTGGTGTAGATGTTAAAATATTTGAAGAAGCTGCAGAAGCGCCTTTGATGACAAAATATACTGGTGGGAAGGTGCACGCCCGAACAGCTACATTGGCTATGTCTATGGAAGGAGGTGGAGGTTTTGAAATTTGGCAATTCACCAGTAGAAATACCGAAAAACCAAAGTTTAATGTTCAACTAGGAGATTATGGCTTGTATATATGTCGTATTAAATCACGAGATGTTCAAGCATCTTTCAATTATATGAAAGATAATGGAGCCAAACTTCTCGGTCGCATTAAAACCGCCCCAAATGGAGAATATCACTTTTTTGTCGAAGATCCTAATGGCAATGTTTTTAATGTGGTGCAAGAGTTAACCGTTTTTCAAAAAACAAAATTTGATGGAAAAACTGGTGGTGTTGCAGGTGCAATGATTGGCGTAAGTAATATTGAAAAATCAATGGAACTCTATGCGAATATACTTGGATATTCTGTTGTAGAATACGATGAAACTGAAGTCTTTGATTGTTTTTCTGAGTTGCCTATGGGAGATAGAAAAGTACGTCGTGTATTGTTGTCGCACCCTGAAGTAAGAAAAGGCCCTTTTGCTCCATTATTGGGACCAACAAAAATAGAACTGGTGCAAGCGATTGAACGCACAGATTGTCAACCCATATTTAAAGACCGTTTTTGGGGAGATTGGGGGTTCATTCACCTTTGTTTCGACATTAGAAATATGACCCAATTGAAGAAAGAATGTGAAGAAGCAGGATTCCCTTTTACTGTTGATAGCGGAGAAACATTTGATATGGGGGAGGCAGGAGGACGCTTTTCTTATATCGAAGACCCCGACGGCACCTTACTGGAATTTGTAGAAACACATAAAGTTCCTGTAATGAAAAAAATAGGCTGGTACATTAATTTGAAAAATAGAGACCCGAAAAAATCATTGCCGAAATGGATGTTAAAAGCCATGGGAATGAATCGTGTAAAATAAAAGCATATTTTAAAAGGGGTCAATTAATGAGTAAAGAGAAGTGTAGGAAAGATATATTTTTATAAATTTACACCCTATTAAATAAGAAAAATTTATGATAAAAAAGATATTGACTCTAGGATTATGTATTGCGCTATTGGCTGGCTGCAAAACCAAATTTAGCGTAAATGGAGAGTATGAAGAAAAGCCTGTTGTTCATTTTTTACTTGATCAAGGAGAAAATTATCATTTTTTAAAGTTGAATAAAACTTTTTTGAAAGAAGGAGACGCTTTTGAATATGCAAAAGACCCTTCACTTTCTTATTTCGACAATGTGGTGGCCACGGTTAAAGAGGTTGGTGGACAAAATAGAACATGGACTCTGAAAGATACAATAATTACCAATAAAAAGGATGGTGTTTTTTATGCTCCAGAACAAAAACTGTATTATTTTGTAGCCTCTGATTTAGATGAAAATGTTCCTTACCGATTAAATATTGATATCGATAATGGGAAATTTAATGTTACAGGCCAAACCAATTTGGTAAAGGATGTGAACATTACCTACCCGCAACCTAATTTTTCTTTCAATTTTGCCGACTACAATGTTAATGTTAACGGTTATAAATCTACACCAATTACATTTTCCTTGGGCAATGCAGCACTCTATAAAGTGCAATTGAGAATAGAATATAGAGAATTCACCGCGTCAGGGCAAAAGGATAAATCTTTAATGTGGAACTTGGGGACAATAAACAGATCCGATATTTCCACCTCAAAGGCTACTGTGTCTGCAACAGGAGAACAATTTTATGAATTTTTAAGTAAGAAAATTGATCCTGACTCTGATGTTACAAAGCGAACATTAAAATCTTTGGAAATTATCTTAACAGCGGGTTCTGAGGATTTGAATACATATATCTTGACCAACAAACCATCATCTTCATTGGCTCAAAATAAACCAACATATTCTAACGTAGACGGAGCATTGGGTATCTTCTCTTCACGTGTGTCTATAAAACAAATGAAAGTTGATTATAACCCGCCTAATATTAGAGCTTTAAATCAAAATTCAACTAAGGAATTGTGCCAAGGCCCTTATACTACAGCACTAAAATTCTGTAGTGACATTCCTTTGGATAACGGAACTTCATTTTCTTGTAATTAATTGCTGTAGGGAATAGATGATTCTTTAACTTGATCTATTAACTTCACTATGGCAAATTTACCACGTAACGTTGAATTTGTTAGTTGTATTCATAGATTATTTTATGATTGCTCCAGACAGATCAAGAACTTTCTATGCTGTTTTTTTTCTTTTCATTTTCTATAGAAGAGGGTAAGCATCAGCTGACAAATGGATAAATATTAATTGTATAAAAAAAATAATTAAATTCTTTTTAAATTAATTATAAAGCCCTTTTGAATTATCTATGCGGTTGCTATTCAGAATGTTTGATTAAAAATTAAATCTTATATGCTTTAGCAATTACCCTACTAATTTGATAGGATTACTTCTTTGGTACAATATACTTTCTATATTTTCGTTAATAATTGTGAAAATGGTTTTGGAAGAGTTCTTGTTACCCATTGAACTATAAATCCAGTTTAACTATAATTGCTGTTGCAAATTTTATTTTCATAAACCCAAAAAAAATTAAACCCATGCGACAAATAAACCCTATTTATCACCATTCTAACCAAATGTTATTGGAAGAGAGAGAATGGATTACTTTGGCGAAACAAGATCCAAAATGCTTCGCCCCATTGTACAAGAAATACCATGAGCAAATTTTCAGATATGTCTATCAGCGTATGGATGATAAGAATTTGGCTTATGACGTAACATCTCAAGTGTTTTTGAAAGCGATGAAAAACTTGAAAAAATTTGAATACAAAGGTGTTCCTCTAGGGTCTTGGTTGTACCGAATTGCTAAAAGTGAACTCAATCAGGCATATCGAGATCGCAAAGCAAGACGAACAATTAACATTGATAGAGTGCAAGTGAGCACATTTTTGGAAATCTTCAAGGAAGAAACAAATTCAGTCAACAAAAAGTTGTTGTTTAAGGCTTTAGGAAGGATGAAAGAAAGTGATTTACAATTGATTGAAATGCGCTATTTCGAAGAAAGACCGTATCGAGAAATTGGACAAATACTCAACATAAAGGAAAACAATGCAAAAGTTAAAACCTTTAGAGCATTGCAAAAACTCAAACAGCTTTTCAATAAAACTTATACCTATGAAAACAAAAATAAATTATAACCGATGGAAAATAACTTCTAAAGAAATTAAGTCACATCAAGATTTTACCAAGATTTTAAAAAAACTCCAAAACGAAACGTCACCATTTTGGCAAACATTTGGTTTTTGGGGGAGGGTCGGCGTATCTTGTCTGTTTTTAGGACTGCTGATTTATCATTTTTAAGGCGATTAAGCCGAACTATTAACTGCAGAAAGGTAGGTTCACTGTATGGTGTTAAGTGTGCTAATTGTAAAAGTTAGCTATTTTCGCTATAAAAGATTTCTGTCTTGGAATTCGGGTTGTGTCTTTTTACTTCTTTTGTGAATATATAAGTGTATTCCTATCCTCATTATTGGTTTATTTTTTAATTTTGCTCGAAAGAAAGCTTCGACTTTCATTATAAATAATCATAAATGAAGAAATTTTTATTCGGTTTTGTTTTATTGTATTGTTCATCGCTTTTTGGACAAATAACTATATTAGATGAGAACTTTGATAATCCTACTTTACCTGCACAATGGACCATTATTGATAACGATGGATTTACTGTAGATACTGCTGTTCAGGAATACACTGAAGCTTGGATATATAAAGAAGATCCATTAAACTCTGGGAATGGAACGGTGTCAAGTACTTCCTATTTTTCTCCTGTTAACCGTGCTGACAGATGGTTAATTACACCACAACTGTCTATGGGTACATTTGGAAATTTCATTTCATGGAAAGGCATGTCTTATGATCCATCTTTCCCCGATTCATACAAGATTATGATTTCTACTACTGGAAATGCAATTGCAGATTTCTCAGATACCTTAACCATTGTGAACGATCAGACACCTTATTGGGCAGGATATACAGAAAGTCTAGAAAAATATGTTAATGAGAACATTTATATAGCCTTTGTAAATACAACCTATAATGGTTTTAAACTTTTCTTGGACAGTATTAATGTTAGAAAACAAGATCCATTATCATTGACAAAAGAGGAAATATATGCAACGGTTTACCCCAACCCAATAACGAATCATTTGTCAATTTCTACTGGGAATTTACCCATTAAAAAAGTTCAAATACACGACGCTTTAGGCCAAGTTGTCTTCAATCAGTCCTATCCCGTTGCAGTCTCAAAAGTAACCCTATCAACAATTGATTATCAATCTGGGGTTTATTTTCTTTCAATATCAACATCAAAAGGAACAGTCCGAAAGAAAGTGGTAAAGTAATGGTAAATGGGGTGCATCAAAAAAAAGTCTGTCTTAAAAATTAAATTTCAAGACAGACCCCAAATAATGTTTAATATTTTTTAATCTCTTATCAGTTTATAGCCAGGATATTCTTGTGGATTATAAACGAACTGAGTATCAGTAACGGGTTTGTTTTTCACAAATTTATTAATTGTATAAGTAACAACTCCACCGTCCTTTGTTTTCATTATTGCTTTGTACAATTGGTTGTTGTCAACACCAATAAACAATATAACTGTGTGGTAATTTACATTAGACGGATCAGTGGGAAATAAATCAATTTGATGGTAGCTTTTGCCGTTGATTTTTGTTACTTTGTTGTATTTACTCTTGAACCCATTCTCCCAGATTGTCATTAACTTTTTTGGTGTAATTGCATCATTATCACTAGGGTCAACGTCGTTTTGATAAGTTACTTTTTCATCTTTAACAACAGTCCAACTCTTAAAACCATTTGAAATCAATGTATTGTTCCCCAAAGCAGCATAATACTTATTGTCTTTAACATACCCAGAACCTTTTTGATTGGAGTTCTCTCCAGTAGCTGAATTCTTAGTGTGTACCGTAAACTCAATATAAAATGAATTTAAAGCACGCATTTGTGAAGACACTTTATTGAGAATAGTTGTAGATTTTTTGTCTGATTGAGCAAATAAAGAGCTTGTTATAAATAATACTCCTATAAATAAATATTTCATATTCTTTAATTTTTTATACCATGTACACAGAAACTGTGCCAATATATTTATTAGTTTGTTGAACGCCTCGCAAATATATTAAATAAATTAAAATCACCCGATTTTTAAGAGATGCCTTTTGCTTCGAGATACTCCCTCAAAGCTTCTTCGGTAGGAATTAATACATCCCGTGCTTTACTGCCTTGAAATGGACCAACAATTCCATGTGCCTCTAATTGGTCTATGATTCTTCCTGCACGATTGTAACCAAGCTTTAATTTGCGCTGAATTAAACTGGTAGAACCTTGTTGATGAATAACGAGAACATGGGCAGCATCGACGAATTTCTTATCGAGTTCATCATCGGGGTCTACACCACTTCCTTCAGCCGACTCCCCTTCGTATTCAGGCAAGGTCAGTGCTCCTGAATAACCTTTCTGACTCCCAATAAAATCACAAATATCTTCTACTTCGGGTGTGTCTACAAATCCACACTGCAAGCGGATAATTTCTTGTCCTGTAGAAATCAACATGTCTCCTTTTCCAATTAATTGATCCGCACCAGAAGAGTCGAGTATGGTTCGAGAATCTACTTTTGACAACACCCTAAAAGCAATACGAGCAGGGAAGTTGGCTTTGATCATTCCTGTAATTACATTTACTGAAGGACGTTGTGTAGCAACAATTAAATGGATTCCAATAGCTCTTGCAAGTTGCGCTAAACGCGCGATAGGATGTTCTACTTCTTTTCCTGCGGTCATAATTAAATCAGAAAACTCATCTATTAATACTACGATATAGGGCATGTACCGATGTCCTTTTTCAGGGTTGAGTTTTCGAGCAATAAACTTCGTGTTGTATTCTTTAATATTTCTGGTTTGTGCCAATTTTAATAAGTCGTAGCGTTCGTCCATCTCAATACACAAAGAATTTAATGTATTTACAACTTTAGAAGTATCGGTGATAATGGCTTCTTCTTCATTGGGGAGTTTTGCCAGAAAATGTCGTTCAATTTTATTGTACAATGTTAATTCAACCTTTTTTGGATCAATCAATACAAACTTTACCTGAGAAGGGTGTTTTTTATACAACAATGAAATTAAAATGGCATTTAAACCCACAGACTTACCTTGGCCAGTGGCTCCAGCGACCAATAAGTGAGGCATTTTGACCAAATCAAAGGCAAATGTTTCGTTGGTAATGGTTTTTCCCAATACAACGGGGAGTTCATATTTTGAATTTTGGTATTTTTCAGAGGCAATTAAAGAACGCATACTTACAATTTCAGGCTTGCTATTCGGCACCTCAATACCAATAGTTCCTTTACCGGGAATAGGTGCAATTATACGTATTCCTAGTGCTGCTAAACTCAAGGCGATATCGTCTTCTAAATTTTTAATTTTTGAGATGCGGACACCTGGAGCAGGAACAATCTCATACAGTGTTACTGTAGGTCCAATCGTAGCCTTAATCTTAGAAATGTCAATTTTATAATTGGCAAGTGTTTGTACAATATTGTTCTTGTTTTTTTCTAGTTCTTCTTTTGTAACACCGCCATGATTACTTTCAAATTTCTGGAGTAAATCAATTGTTGGAAGTTGGTAATTAGAAAGTTCTAACTTTGGGTCAAAATCTCCAAAATCCTCTAACTTTTTATTCAAATCGGAATCGGATAATGCTTTCTCTTTTTTTGCTATTTCAACAGAAAAATCGTCATCGTCCTCGTCAGTTGCAGTATCCGTTGCTGGAGAATCTACTTCTAGGTCTGTAGCGGAGGTGATGTTTTCTTCTTTATAATTATCCTGAAATGAAACAGTTTCTTCTGGAGTATCTTCTTCAATAAATTCTTCTTGGTTAGATGCGTCTTCGTCATTCTTTTCAGTAACATCATCCGTTTCATTCACTAAGATATTGGCACTTTCCTTATCTTCTTCTTCACCATCTTTATTGTCGATTTCTTTAGCTTTGAAATATTTTTGAAATAAGGCGTTAAAATCAGGATTAAATAAAGCAACAATCGCAACAAATAATAGAACCAACATCAGTAAGATAGCACCAAAACTGCCCAAAATTGATGTGAGCCAAAGCTTAGAAGCATATCCAAAAGTCCCTCCTAGAAAGTTAACATCTTGCGAAACAAGTCCTAAAAAAGCAGAAAACCAAACAATGGCGATAAAGGAGACCAAATAAGTTTTTCGCAAGGGAACCCATCTTATATTGAGTAACAATCGAATTCCTGTAACAAATAAGAGAAAGCTAAAAATATACGAAATGATTCCAAACCAGCGGTACATAAATAAATGAGAAACCCATGCGCCAAATTTACCCAACCAATTTTGAACCTCTACTTGGTTGTCGCCAAATATAAATTGAAAGAAAGAATGCGAAACAACTAAATCTTGATCTTCCTTCCAGCTAAACAAATAAGAGGTCAGTGCAAAAAACAAATAGACCGAAAGAAGCAAAAAGACTGCTCCAGTTATCGACTTGGTTTTTCTGCGGTCGATTTTTGAGCGGATCGAAGATAGCGAAACCCCCTTCTTCTCTTTAGAAGAACTTTTCTTTTTCTTAGATTTTCCTTTCTCTTTTAGTGTATTTCCTTTAGCCATTCTGTTCTTTGAGCTTTGATTTCACGAAGATAGACAATTAATTCACTATTTTTATGTTTAAAAGTAAAGGCTATTCACAATGCAGTGTTAGTTTTTATATACAGAAAAACAGCTATGATTTATTTTTTAATAGAGATTTATTGCTGCTGAATTAACTCTATAAACTCATCAATTGTTATGATTTCGTATTCTGGTGGAATCATAAAAAAAGCATCATTTAATGGTTTTCGCTCAATATTGAGTAATTGATAGTGAATCCATTGCCCTTTCGTTGGAATGGAATAGCTTGCAGGTAGCCCCGGAATGCCTTTAAGAGCAGTTGAATATTTTGGGGAAATTTCTGGAATATAATTCATTACCATTGTTGTATCTCTTTCTTTGTCAACTACCTTTACGTTTCTTGCTTTTTCTCCTGCAATCGTTTGGCTGCCTGATTTGTATTGAAAGACATAATTACTATCAGTTGGTTCAGCATCAAAAACAGTGCGTATAGCCACTTTCTTAAATCCTAAGTCCATTAATAAAAATGCTGTGTCTGAGGTGAGTTTCTGGAGGTAAGATTGTTTTCCAATGGGCGTAAAATTATCAATTCGTAACATGGAATCCTTAGCATAGGTTATCTGATAATTGATGCTGTCATTAGGGTCTGGATTATTTCCAGGAGCATCTATCGAATAAATAAACTTACCTTCAAAGTTGTCATATATAGGCTCTGGGAGATTACAGGAAAGCAATATTAAAAAGAGGATTGTGAGGGGAATTAATTTTTTCATCTATTAAAGATTAAATTTTAAAGCAAAAATAAAATAAATATTGTGCTTAGCATTCATGTATTGAATTATTCACATCCTTCACCCGTATTCCAATTTTGGAATATGGGTTGTCTTGTTTGGTATAGTTTTTAATAAATGTACGACGCTCTATCAAAGATTTGAAAAAAAACAAAGGAATTTATTACATTTGACCCTCTTTTAATGCATAAAAACAGTATTATGTCCAAATCAATATCATATATCTTTAACGATTCAGAAATTTCAGCAGGAACACGAGGTGCAAGTCTTGGACCAGGAGCGATTCGAGTTGTAGATTACAATTCAGGAAATTACTTGTTTTCTAAATACCCTATACACTATGTAAAAACATTGAATTATTTACTGGATCAACCAGCAAAACACAAATGGGGGAAAAGAGCAGGAGGTTTAGCACAAGTATATAAAAATGTTGCTGAAGTGGTATGTAGAGAACGCAAGAAAAACGATTTTACTCTTATTGTAGCAGGTGATCATGGGTCTGCAGGTGGAACGATAGCAGGCCTTAAGATGGCACACCCTGAAAATAGAATAGGTGCTTTATGGATTGATGCCCACGGCGATTTGCACACACCATACACCACGCCCTCTGGAAATATGCACGGTATGCCTTTGGCTACAGCACTGAATGAAGACAATTTAGAATCCAAGCAGAACGATCCAGATAAAGATACAGTGGAATACTGGAACGAAATGAAAAACACAGGAGGAATTGCTCCTAAAATCATTGCAGAAGACCTAGGATTTATTGGCTTGAGAGATTTGGAAAAACCTGAGATTGAATGGATGGAACGCAATGGAGTTAAAAATATTTCGGTTGATGAATTAAGAAATGAAGGTATTGAAACCATCACAAAAAGGTTGGATGAAAAATATGCAGATTGTGATGAGCTTTATGTTTCTTTTGATGTTGATTCAATGGATCCTGAACTCACTTCTTATGGAACAGGGACACCTGTTCCTCACGGAATAAGTCCAGACGAAGCAATGGGATTACTTTTACACTTTGCCAAACACCCCAAAGTAAAGTGTATTGAATTTGTTGAAGTTAATCCTTGCCTTGATGAAAAGACAAACCGGATGGCAGAGGTAGCCTACAATCTCATAAAAGCAGTTGTAGAAGAAGTTGAATAAGGCTTATAAAATATAAATGGAAAAGAAAATAAAAGCACTGTTGCTCAAAAATAGTCAAGAAATTTTTGGTGTTGAGATTGAGGAAAAACAAATTCAGTTTCAAAAGACAAGAAAAGATGTTGAAGGTGATTTGACATTGGTGGTTTTCCCGTTTGTAAAAATATTAAAATCCGCTCCTAATCGTGTGGGTGAAATTATTGGTGAGTTTATAAAAAAGGAAATTGCGGCAATAGCATCTTTCAACGTTGTCAAAGGTTTTCTTAATTTATCTTTTACAAATAATTATTGGGAAGAAACATTAACTCAAATTGATGAAAAGAAAAATTTTGGTTGTGAAACAACGTCTTCAAATGCTACTTATATGGTAGAATATTCTTCTCCAAACACCAATAAACCATTACATCTCGGACACATGAGGAATATTTTTCTGGGGTACAGTGTTTCCGAAATTCTTAAGGCAAATGGCCACAAGGTCATTAAAACTCAGATTATTAATGACCGTGGCATTCATATTTGTAAAAGTATGGTGGCATGGCAACAATTTGCGCCAAAAGACCAGGGCGGAAATAAAGAAACGCCAACTTCAACACATTTAAAAGGGGATCATTTTGTAGGGAAATATTATGTTGAGTTTGATCAACGAGTTACTCAGCAAGGTTTTGAATTGGCAACCCAATGGAAAGAGCGGGGTTATTCTGATCAAGAAATCCCAAGTCAAGCTAAAGAAAAACTGCCGGCTTTATTTACGGCCTATGAGAAAGCAACTGAGGACAAGGAAAAAATTTTTAGAAAAATTGCAAAGTTGGCCATTCCGTTCACGGCTTTAACCAAGATGGCAAAAGAAATGTTGGTGAAATGGGAAGCAAAAGATGAAGAAGCCTATGATTTATGGTCAACAATGAATGGTTGGGTGTATGAAGGCTTTGATAAAACATACCAACGAATGGGGGTCGACTTTGATACAATTTATTACGAATCAGAAACCTATTTAATAGGCAAAGACTTAATTAAAGATGGACTTGATAAAGGCATTTTCTTTAAAAAGGAAGACGGTTCAGTATGGATTGATTTGTCAGACGAAGGTTTAGATGAGAAACTGGTGCTACGAGCTGATGGAACAGCAGTTTATATGACCCAAGATATTGGAACCGCTATTGATCGATTTAAAGATTATTCAGACCTTAATGGAATCATTTATACTGTTGGCAATGAGCAAGACTATCATTTTCAAGTTCTGTTTTTGATTTTAAAGAAACTGGGTTATGAGTGGGCAAAAGATTGTCACCATTTGTCTTATGGAATGGTCGATTTACCCGATGGTAAAATGAAATCTAGAGAAGGTAAAGTAGTTGATGCCGACGATTTAATGGAAGAAGTGGTTCAGTTGGCAAAGGCGAGTACCCAAGAACGTGGACATATAGATAAAATGAATACATCTGAACGAGAAAATTTATATGAAATGATTGGATTGGGCGGAATCAAATACTTTATACTTAAAGTTGACCCTAAGAAGAGCATGACTTTCAATCCTGATGAATCGATTGAATTAAATGGAAACACAGGAGCTTTTATTCAATATACCTATGCGCGTATTCAATCACTATTGGAAAAAGTAAAACAAGTGGAGAATAATGTGCCCATAGAAATACAAACCGATGAAAAGGAAATCATTAAATTGTTAAATAAATTTCCTGTAATCGTTCAAGAGGCAGGAAAAAATTTTAGTCCAGCTACAATTGCCAATTATACTTATGAACTTGTAAAAAACTTTAATTCTTTTTATCAAAGCAATAATGTAATGAAGGAAGAAAATATCGCCTTAAAAAATGCGCGTATTCTGATCAGTAGGAATACAGGAAGAGTGATAAAAACAGCTATGCAGCTTTTAGGAATACAAGTACCAGAAAGGATGTAATTGAACCGTAATTTGTATTTTGTTGAAAAATTTTATCTTTGCTATAGAACAGCAGGTTGTACTGCTCTTGTGTCGGAAACGTTATTATTTTTTAAATCGACAATTTTTGCGTTATCATTTTAAGAACATTTAATGAATATTATTCTCCAAGATTTACACAACCATTTAACCTTTGCACCACTTGCATTAACACGTCCTGTAGGTAATCTTCGAACAGGTTTGTGGACAAATAATGAACGTTGGGCATTCTATTGTCCCCATGCATCGATATCTTATGAGACACAAAATTATTTATCTGAAAAATTTCCTATTCAAATTGTAGATGAAAACTTCTGGATCAATGCAGCAATCGTTCCTACTTTCCTTATTGTCAAATGGATTCAAGAGTTATCTGTTGATGAAACGCTCTATGTGAATGATGTATATGTTGCCCATCACGGAAAAAACAAGGAAGAAGGAGAAATTGTCGCAAAACAGTCAGATGAACTTATTGTTTTAGAACACCGTTGGGATGTATTCAAAAAAAATGAACACATTTTAAAAACTGATTTTAAAGCATATACCAAAGGAAAGAAAAGTGCTATATTGCCCAAAAGCAATACATTAATTGGGAATAGCGATCAACTTTTTATTGAAGAAGGGGCTACAATCGAATGTGTTGTTTTAAATGTAAAATCAGGTCCAATTTATATTGGTAAAAATGCCGAAATTATGGAGGGATCAGTTGTTCGTGGAGGATTGGCGATGGCAAAAAACAGTATTTTAAAGTTGGCATCAAAGGTTTATGGCGCCACTTCTTTGGGGCCATTCTGCAAAGTAGGAGGGGAAGTGAATAACGTAATCTTTCAAGGTTATTCCAATAAGGGACACGATGGATTTATTGGGAATTCATTGATTGGAGAATGGTGTAACATTGGAGCAGATACGAATTGTTCCAATTTGAAGAACAATTATAGCGAAGTAAAAACCTATAATTATGCTACACAAGAAATGGAGCAAACCAACGAACAGTTTATGGGTGTTGTGATGGGCGACTTCTCTAAAACAAGTATCAATACAATGTTAAACACTGCTGCTGTGATTGGAGTGTGTTCTAATTTGTTTTCTCAGGGGTTCCCTCCCAAGTTTGTTGCTAACTTCGTTTGGGGCGGTGCCGAGAGCTCACCTGTTTATAATTTTGATAAAGCAATTGAAGCTGCAAATAGAATGATGGAGCGGAGAGGATTAAAGTTAACAAAAGAGGAAATAAGCGTATTGCAGTTTTTATATCCTGGAATTAATTAATGGAATCATTTTTTTCAATTTTAATTTTTATAGAATTAAGATTTTTAGATGGATAAGTTGCTCAGAATAAACCTCTCAGAAAGACCGCTATTATTTTCCCTGTTTTTGTTATTTATTATAAATGAAGTAAAGTGAAAAAGAGCTGTTAATTTTTGTAGGTTTGTAACATGTAGGGATTAAAAATATTTCTGCTGTTGTTTTGTTTATTCAGCATAAAACAATGTATTTATGAAAAAATTATCTCTTTTTGGAAGTTATATTTTATCCTCTATATTTTACGTCACTTTTGGTTTCTTTCTTTTATTGTTTGACTTAATTCAAAGGGTTTGCTTCTTCCTTTTTGGATATTCTGCTCATAAAATAAGCGTTGATTTATTTAATGGTGTCACTGTGCTTATAATGCGAATAGTAGGTACTCGATTTACTGTTAAAGACGATTGTGAATTACCAAAAGATGCGCCTGTACTCATTGTTTCTAATCATCAGAGCATGTGGGACATTTCTCCAATTATTTGGTATTTAAGACGCTTACACCCTAAATTTATCTCAAAAAAAGAGTTAGGAAAGGGGATCCCCACCATTTCTTTTAACCTCAAAAAGGGAGGGAGTGTACTTATTGACCGTAAAGACAGGGAAAAAGCACATCAAGCACTAATTGGATTTGCCAAATACCTCAACAGAACAAATCGATCTGGAGTGATTTTTCCAGAAGGTTCACGCAGCAGAGCGGGCGAATTAAAAGCATTTAAAACAGGAGGATTAAAAACAATGATTCAACATTTAAAAAAAGCCTATATTGTACCTGTAAGCATATCCAACTCATGGAAATTACAACGTTATGGCGTGTTTCCTATTCCACTTAACGTACATTTTAAAATGACCATTCATCCCGCAATTAAGATTGATTTAGAACCAGTTGATGAACTTATTCAATCTATTGAGTCAATAATTCAAAAAGAGATGGTTCGATTGGACACAATTCAATAACTTTCCCCCATGAAGAGTAGATTTGTTTCTTGTACATTCTGACACGTTTCTGTTGTTTACTGACAAATTTTACCTCAATATCCGACAGACTTACCGATTTCTTTTTATGGCACAAGACTTGAACAAATGCAATTCTTGAAAAGTAGTTTGGGATGGTCAAACATTTCTTTAAAAAACAGGTTCAATAACTGACAGATTGGCGTAAAAGCGGAATATAAATATGGAAGATCAATTAGATAAAATTTTTATGGGAATAGGAGGTTCAGAAGATGGGGATGCAGAGTATATTCCACTAATATCTGAAGAGGAAGAAGACAGGATGCAGAACACTGATTTTCCTTCAGATATTCCCATTTTACCGTTAAGAAACAATGTGCTTTTCCCTGGTGTTGTTATTCCAATTACTGTGGGAAGGGATAAATCCATTGATTTAATAAAATATGCGAACAACAAAGATAAAGTTGTAGGAGTTATCTCCCAAAAAAATCCAGAGGAGGAAAACCCAACCTTAGAAAATTTAAATAAAATTGGTACTGTAGGCACTATAATTAGGCTTTTAAAAATGCCCGATGGTACATCTACAGTTATTATTCAAGGGAAAAGGAGATTTGAGTTAGAAGAAATTACGCAACAACAGCCATTCTTGAGAGGGAGAATAAAATTGTGCAAAGAAGCAAAAGCTCCAAAAAGGAACAAGGAGTTTGACGCAATTATTAAGTCGATGAGAGAATTGGCACTTAAAATTATTAAAGAGTCCCCAAATATCCCTACCGAAGCACAATTTGCGATTAACAATATCGAAAGCAGAAGCTTTCTTGTCAATTTCATTTCTTCTAACATGAATGCCAATGTTGCTGAAAAGCAAAAAATGTTGAATGAAATGGATTTGAAGAAACGGGCAGCACTCGTTCTTCAAAATTTAACAATTGAAGCGCAGCAATTGGAAATGCAAAAGGAAATTCAATCGCGCGTTAAAGGAGATATTGATAAGCAACAACGTGAATTTTTCCTTCAACAGCAAATGAAGACCATTCAGGATGAATTGGGAGGAAATCCACAGCAACAAGATGTGGAAGATATGCGTAAACGGGCTAAAAATAAAAAATGGTCAAAAAAAGTGGACGAAATGTTTTCCAAAGAGCTGAATCGCTTGCAGAGAATGAATCCACAAGGCGCTGAATATACAGTACAACTTAATTATTTAGAATTGCTCCTCGACTTGCCTTGGAATGTCTATACACAAGGAGTGCTCGACCTAAAACAAGCCAAAAAGGTTCTTGAAAGAGACCATTACGGACTAGAAAAGGTGAAAAAACGAATTCTTGAATATTTGGCAGTACTGAAATTAAAAAAAGATTTAAAATCACCAATTCTATGCTTTTATGGTCCTCCAGGAGTAGGGAAAACCTCTCTGGGAAAGTCAATCGCAGAAGCTATGGGACGAAAATATGTTAGAATGTCGCTTGGTGGAATACACGATGAGAGTGAAATTCGAGGGCACAGAAAAACATATATTGGAGCAATGCCAGGTCGAATCATTAAAAATATTAAAAAAGTAGGAGCTTCAGACCCTGTATTTGTATTGGATGAAATTGATAAGATTACACGCTCTAATCACGGCGATCCTTCTAGCGCAATGCTTGAGGTTTTGGATCCGGAGCAGAATGATGAGTTTCACGATAATTATTTAGAGACAGAATATGATTTGTCAAAAGTTCTTTTTATTGCAACAGCTAACGATTTATCAACTATACCAAGGCCATTGAGAGACCGTATGGAATTGATAGAAGTCTCTGGATATACAATTGAAGAAAAAATTGAAATTGCAAAAAGGCATCTTATTCCCAATCAAATTAAGGAACACGGAATTAAGAAATCAGACATTTCTATTGGAAAACAAGTTATAGAGAAACTAATTGAAGCGTATACTCATGAATCTGGAGTACGAGGATTGGATAAGATGATAGCTAAACTGGTCAGAAATAGAGCGCGTCAGATTGCCATGGAGGAGGAGTATAAGAAAACTATTACTGTAAAAGATTTAAAAGACATTATAGGGCCGGGACGTGAAAAGGCAAAATACATCAATAATGATGTTGCAGGTGTAGTTACAGGATTGGCATGGACCTCAATGGGAGGGGATATTTTATTTATTGAATCGGCTTTAGCAAAAGGAAAAGGAAAACTTTCCTTAACGGGAAACTTAGGAGATGTAATGAAAGAATCTGCAACCATAGCACTACAATTTCTAAAATCACACCACGATTGGCTCGACCTTAGACCAGATGTTTTTAATAAGTATGATGTTCATATTCATGTTCCTGAAGGAGCAACACCAAAAGATGGACCTTCGGCTGGAATTACTATGCTTATTTCTTTAGCTTCCTTATTTACCCAAAGAAAAGTAAAAAAGAATTTGGCCATGACGGGTGAAATTACATTGCGTGGCGAAGTGCTTCCTGTGGGTGGGATCAAAGAAAAGATTTTGGCTGCAAAACGCGCGGGAATTAAAGAAATTATTTTGAGCGATAAGAACAAACAAGATGTCGATGAAATTGATATCGATTATTTGAAAGGATTAACTTTTCATTATGTTAAAAAGATGAAAGAGGTTATCGATATTTCACTTCTGAGTCAAAAAGTAAAGGGAGCGATAAGTATTAAATAGCCGCTGTTTCTAGTCAGAGACAAATGAATAAACCAAAGATTGAGCAAAACGTTATCAAACCAAAAAGATTATATTTGTTTAAAGATTAAACCATGATACAACGGAAACAAACTTTATATTTAGCAATTACTGTCATTGCTTTAACGATTTTAACACTTGGAGTAGATGTTTTTATAACCACGGTTAATAAAAAAGACCAATTTGAATTGATCAGTCATGGCAACGTTTATGGTGTTCAAAAAGACCTTGTAATTACTGGAGAATTAGATCAAAACACCAAAAATATACTCAAGTCGGCTACTGGAAAAGCCAATATCCAAGAAACGGTGAAAGGTATCCCAACATATTATTTTCCATTTTACTCAATTGCAATTATTTTAACTGTGTTGGCAGTGGCAACATTGCTGAGTTATAAAAATTTAAAAAGACAACACAGATTGGCACTTGTTCTGTTTGTTCTAACTTTAATCATATTTGTAGGCTCAAATATCCTTTCTTATAACCTTGAAAGCAATTCGGCAACCCACATTCAAGATGAAGTTGTTCGCACTCAATTTGCATTAGGATTCTATTGTATTTGTACAGCAGTAGCCTTTTCTTTTCTTGCTTATAGGGGTGTTCGACGAGATCTCAAACTAATTCGGTCGATAGATAGACTGCGTTAACCTAAATTTCTATACAGCAGGTTGATGAGGTTTGCACAATGGTTTTGTGTAAAGGAACGTAGTTTGCTAATTATTTAAACTATTCACCAATTTTATATCCTGATCCAAAATAAATCATTGAGACTCAAATCTTTTTTTATTTTTTTGTACTTTTGAAATAAATCGAAAATTATGAAAAAACAATTACTTTTATTTTGCGCAATTCTGTTTGGCTCAATCGCAGAATACACAACCGCACAAGACTGTACTAATGGAAGGTATAAATTGCCTTTATTTACCGTGGATTCCATTATGAATGTACGTTATGGAGCCAATGTGGATCAAGACGGTGTTGATTCAGTAGAGTTGTTTATGGATATTTATTTCCCACAAGGAGATACGGATACTGACCGACCTTTGGTGCTTTTGGCACACGGAGGCTCATTTATAGGTGGGTCGAAAGAAGACATGAGCGCAGAATGCCGTTTATTTTCTAGCTTAGGATATGTTACTGCTACAATCAAATACCGTTTGTTAAATGTAACTCCAGCAATACTTACAGGGGATATAGGCTTGGCTTTTAAAAAGGAAGTTTTAAGAGCAATGCATGACATGAAATCAGCGATTCGTTTCTTTAGAAAATCTGTGGCACAAGACGGAAATCCTTATGGAATAAATCCAGATATTATAATTGCTGGTGGTGTGTCTGCAGGTGCAATTTTATCAAATCATATTACATATTTAGATAAAACGAGTGAAATCCCCTCTGAATTGACCTCTTACGCAGCATCTCAAGGAGGAATTGAAGGAAAATCAGGAAATGCCGGTTATAGCAGTGAACCACAATTATCCATCAGTTGGTGTGGTGCTATTCTCGACACCTCATGGATTGTAGCAGGAGATCAACCTTATGTCGGTGTACATAATTTAGACGATCAAACAGTGCCTAATATGGAAGGACAACCAAATATTGGATTGCCTGTTCCTGTTACCTTACAAGGTGACTCTCTCATTTATAAGAGAACCTTAAATGTTGGAGTGCCTAGTCAGTATATGAGCGTTCCCGGAAACCAACATTGTGTTTTTCCTCCAGAAGCGATTCCTTTTGTTACTGATTTTGTACACGATCAAGTGTGTAATCAAAATTTAGCAGTAAATGAGAATAGCATGGAGGTTGAATTCTCAATCTATCCAAACCCGGCAGATGAGAAGTTTTTAATTGAAATTCCATCCAATCAATGGCATTGGAACTTGTCAATTAGCAATGCGCTTGGACAAGAAATTTATGCTGGAAAAATCAATTCCGCTCAAAACCAAATCGAAGTTAATTCTTCAAATTTTGAAGCAGGAATCTATACCGTAAAACTTTATACTGAAGATGGAAGAACAGCATTCAAGAAAATGGTAATTCAATAAGAAGAATAAAATTTAAATTGATTAAAAAGCACGGCGGTTTTGTCGTGCTTTTTATATTTGAATTAATCGCAAGAAACGCAAATCAGAAAGGATTATTACAGAATAAGTACGCTTTTATCGTATCCATGTTTATTTTGGCTAATTTTGTTGTTGCATTGGTGAAAATATTGATTTAAGATTTAAAAAAAAGAACACAATAAAAATGAATTTCCTTTCTGTTGAAAATCTCACGAAAACATACGGTGAGCGTACAATTTTTGAAAATCTCACTTTTGGTATTGACCAAGGACAAAAAGTTGCCTTGGTGGCAAAAAATGGAACAGGAAAGTCTACTTTATTGCGTTGTTTAATCGGAGAAGAACCCTATGATGACGGCCGTGTAGTGTTTCGAAAAGGAATCAATATCGCTTATCTAGAACAAGCCGATAAGTTAAACCTCGAACATACTATTTACGAAGAAGTACTCAACCATGATTTGCCTAAATTGAATGTTTTTAAAGCCTATACACAGGCACTCAAAGAAAATGATGAAGAGAAAATTGTAGCACTCTTTGAGAAGGTTTCTGAACTTAATGCATGGGATATTGATAGTTTTGTAGAACAGATATTATCGAAACTCAAAATTGATCAATTCGACACTAAAATAAGTACTTTATCTGGAGGACAGCGCAAAAGAGTAGCACTTGCTAAAGTTTTAATTGCTGAGCCTGATTTTCTTTTTTTAGATGAACCGACCAATCATTTGGATTTAGATATGATTGAGTGGCTTGAAGAATATCTTTCCAAATCAAAATCAACATTATTCATGGTAACACATGACCGGTATTTTTTGGAAGTAATAACAGATGAAATCTTTGAACTAGAAAATCAACAACTTTACAGATACAAGGGGAATTTTTCCTATTATCTGGAAAAAAAATCTGAAAGAGAAGAACAGATTGCAACTGAAGTAGGAAAAGCCAGAAGTCAATTCAGAAAGGAGTTAAAATGGATCAGAAGACAACCTAAAGCGAGAGGAACAAAACAAAAAGCCCGTATCGAAGCCTTTGAAGACACTAAAAAGGAAGCTGGTAAAAATATACAGAAGGAACAACTTGATATCCCCATAAAAATGGGAAGATTGGGGACAAAGATTTTAGAACTTCACAATATTTCGAAAAGTTATCCCAACAAAAAAATTATCAAGAAACTGAGCTACAACTTCCAGAGAAAAGAACGCTTGGGAATTGTTGGTCCAAATGGAGTTGGAAAATCTACGCTCCTACGGATAATTACAGGTGAAGAACAACCCGATGCTGGAAAGGTTGTAATCGGAGATACGATAGTTTTTGGATACTATTCTCAGGAAAACATCAAAGTCGATGATAAAAAGAAAGTAATTGATGTAATTAGAGAGGTAGCCGACTTTATTCCCTTAGAAAAGGGCAGAGAAATGTCTGCAGCACAATTCCTTGAAAAGTTCCTTTTTCCACGAAAAATGCATTATAATTATGTGTATAAATTGAGTGGAGGCGAGAAACGTCGCTTAAAATTAATGAAGGTCTTAATGGCAAATCCCAATTTTTTAATTTTAGATGAACCGACCAATGATTTAGACATCTATATCTTGAGTGTTCTTGAAGATTATTTACGGAATTTTCCAGGCTGTCTTATTGTTGTTTCGCACGACCGTTATTTTATGGATAAAATGGTCGATCATATTTTTGTTTTTGAAGGGGAAGGAGAGATAAAGAACATTATAGGAAACTATACAACTTACCGCGAAAATCAAAAAAAAGCCACATTACAAAAGCAAGCAACGAAACAGGAAATAAAACCCAAGAAAGAACCTGAAAAAGTTAAGAAGGATACTACTCAATCCAAAAAAAAATTAAGCTATAAGGAACAGGAAGAGTTTAAAAAATTAGACCAGAAAATTATTGCATTAGAAACCGAAAAAGAGAAGTTGACAGCAATACTTTACAGTGGCAATGCCACCTCCGAAGAGCTTAACGAATCCAGTAAACGTTTGGGAGAACTTACTCAAGAACTCAATGAAAAGACAGAACGTTGGATGTACTTAGCAGATTTTGCATAAATAACGTACGTCTTTTCATCAAAAAAGCCTTTACTTCTTGAACCGACCCAATAACTTTTGTCGATAAGAATCTGCGAACAAATTCTTAGATTGATCCTAAAGTGTTTACCATATTCTTATACGATCTTCAGGAGCAACATACATTGAATCTCCTTCTTGAACGTCAAAAGCACTGTAAAATGCATCAACATTTTGTAAAGGAAGGAATGCACGGTAGTAACCTGGAGAGTGGGGATCGGTTTTTATTTGAGTCACTAAAGCCTCATGTCTAGACTTTGTTCTCCAAACTGTAGCCCATGATAAAAAGAAACGTTGCTCTTGAGTGAAGCCATCGATTTTTTCTGGTTTATCGTGTGTTTTATAATAACGTTCCATCCCGTGAAATGCAGCTAGAACGCCACCTAAGTCAGCAGTGTTTTCACCGAGTGTAAATTTGCCATTAAGATACAAGCTGTCTTCACCTTTGATTTTTATTTTACTATAAAAGTCTGCTAATTTCTGCGTGCGGATAGAGAATTTATCAAGGTCATCTTTTGTCCACCAGTTATTCAGGTTCCCTTTTGCATCAAAACGGGCACCACTATCGTCAAAGGCATGTGATATTTCATGACCAATAACAGCGCCTATTCCTCCAAAATTCACTGCTGCATCTGCTTTGTAGTCAAAAAATGGTGGTTGTAAAATTGCCGCTGGAAATACAATTTCATTTTGAGAAGGATTATAATAGGCATTGACTGTTTGTGGATTCATGTGCCATTCT
Organism: uncultured Fluviicola sp.; assembly: GCA_964585545.1. Lineage (GTDB taxonomy): Bacteria > Bacteroidota > Bacteroidia > Flavobacteriales_D > Crocinitomicaceae > Brumimicrobium. The sequence goes on along the minus strand of CAZPDT010000006.1, from coordinate 90,660 downwards.
TTGCGATCAACAGGTTCATTGATTCGAGATAAGTTATCAATATAACGCCATTGAGCAGCAGCAACCATATTCTCGTAATAGGTGTTTCCTGGCTTGATTTCCATCTCTGAATAATCCTTCCATTGGTCAGGATATCCAATTTTGATGGTCAATTTATTTAACTTTTCTATAGCTCTTTGCTTTGTAGAGTCGGTCATCCAACTTAGATTGTTGATACGGTTTTTATAGACTTCAATAATGTCTTTAACCATTGATTCTGCGGTTTCCTTAGCTTCAGGAGGGAAAACTTTATCTACATAAATTTCGCCTAACGCTTCCCCAATGTATTTATTCACGGTTGCTAATGCACGTTCGTCAGCAGGACGTTGTTTTGGTGTACCATTTAAAGTATTGCTGTAGAAATCCCAATTTGCTTTCTCAAGCTCAGGAGTTAAGTCACTAGCAGCACTGTTTAATGTAGCCCAAGCCATTAAAGTTTTTAAATCTTCAATATCAGTATGGGTCAAGATTTCCTGCAATGCTTTCATGTAGTTCAACTGTGTAACAGTTATCGTATCGACCTCTTTTTTAACGGGGAGCGTACCAATCCATTGTTTCCAATTAATTGCAGGTGTAAGTTGAGCAATTTCTTCAATTGAACGGGGATTGTTTTGTTTCCTAACGTCTCTTCTTTCCTCCTTGGTGAAGCGGGGCTCAGCCAATTTCGTTTCCAAAGCTAAAATCTTTTCTGCCTTATTTTTTGCAGTAGCTTCATCATCTCCCCAAAGTTGAAATATTCTAGTGATGTGGTTGGTATACTGCTGACGCGTTTTTTTAGATTTCTCATCTGTATTTGTATAATAAGCACGATCAGGTAAACCTAATTTTCCAGGCGATAGATACGCGCCATTGATAGCACTGTTATTAAGTTTAGCTGAAGCATAAATTGAATAAAATGGATTGGCGATTTTGATTGGATTCGCATCAATTGTTGCTTGAAGTTGCTCCAAATCTGTAATGCCATTAATTTTTTCCATTGTTGGTTGTAAAGGCTTTAAGCCAGTATCTCTTCTTTTTGTAGTGTCCAGCTCTGACTCATACAACAGAATGGCCTTGTTTTGGTCGGATTCCTCCGAAAAATTGTTGTCTTCCATTGAACTGTTGAGCAGTCCTAAAACAGTTTTGTCAGTATTCTGACGAAGGATATAAAAACTACCCCATGACTTGCGATCTTCTGGAATGACAGCATCTTTCATCCATGTACCGTTAACGTATTGATAAAAGTTTTGACGTGGACTCACCGTTGTATCCATGTACTCTAAATTAATGCCATGATGTTCTTTCACACTTTCTTCTTGATTGTTTTGGTCTGTCTTCTCTTCACAAGAAATTAATGCAGTTGCCAAAATTGTTATGCCTATAATAGATTTGAAATGCTTATTCATAAGTTTTATTTTTGAGGGCATAAATGTACCTTTTATTTTTTGTTATATCAATATTCAGTGTTAAAAAATCACGGGTTAATCCTCAAAATCTTGAAATTCGGGTTAAGTAGCGGTCGGTGGCTCAGAGAAGTGACATTCTTTGCGATAAACCAAAACTCGAAGCGTTTATTTTCCATTTCTCTGAACCACATGTTACAGGTTGGCGGATTCTTAGCTTATCATAAAAATCGAATCTGTAAATTCAATTTAAAATACAACTGTCCTTCATCTTCGAAAACTGTTCCGAAATCATGACGTGAACTACTTGCTGTTTCTAATTTTGTATTATTGAACAAATAATTTTCAAAATCATTTCGGTTATATATGTGATAACACAAGACATCCCCATTTTCCTTTACAATTAAATAACCGCCAGTAGCATCGAGTTCTCCAGTCCATATTTTTGACGGCATCATTCCTAAGGCAATATCAGAAAGGAGGCGTTTGATTTTATATGAATAGAAAGGGTGATTATTTTGCAAATTATAATTTATTGGATTCGATTTTGAAACTTCATTGACTAATTCAGAAGTTTTAGAAAAACCTGACGAGAAGAATAAAATTAAAATTTCGGAAACTATTTTGGGTAAAGCACTATCAATTAGTATCAGATTACTGCCAAATATTAAATTTTCTGTATGTGTGAAATGGAATTCTCCTCCCAAGTTCTTTAACTTCTCAATTCGATCTTTAATTTTACTTCGTGAAGATATTGCATTAATGTCATTAATTTGTTCTGCTGATAAATTAAGCTTATCCACTTTGTAGAGGAAGTTAGTTGTTTTACCCGCATTTAAAAGTGTTGATGCACCTCCTAGTTGAGATTTTATACTAAATCCGAGTTCAGGGTTAGTTCCTGTTCTTTGGTCGTGAATAACAATACGAATATCACTTTTAACAGTGGATTTAGCTTTAATTGAATGACTATTAAACGAATTTAAAAAATCTTCCGTTTCTTGAACTTCAAAAGTCCGCTCAGTGTTTCCCTGTAATACAGTCAATAAATTACGTGCTTGCTCTTTGAATGTTTCGGATGAAATTCTAAAAACTTCTTTGTTGTTCTTAATGATTACGATATCATTGTCATAACTAAACTCAAAACTCCCATTCGTCTCATCTCTAAGAATCTTAATAACAGGAAAAATTAAATTTTCAATTTTGTTTAAATTACCATCACCTGCAAATATTTCTTTATCTGCTAAGATTTTTAATAGAGCATAAACTTCGCTCCATTCTCCTTTGTTCCCTGTAATCATTTATCTTGAATTCCTAGTTGTTTTAAAATGTTTTTCGCTGTTGCCTGAATTGCTGGTACAGCAACAGAATTACCAAATTGTTTATAAGCTGATGCGTCCGCAACTGGTATAATAAAATTGTCGGGAAACCCTTGTAATCGCGCCCATTCTCTTGGTGTCATTTTTCGAATTCCTTCTCGATTTACCTTTCCTTTTATATGTGTAACAGGCGTAAAGTCAGTAATACGATAATCTAAAACTAAATTTCTTTCCCTACCCATTCCTCCACAAACAACAGCATTTGCAATTTCATCATCTTGAATAATTTCATAGCCAAAACCATTGCCTTTTTTCTCGTGCCGAGCTTTGTGTGCTATTAATGTTTTGAGATATTGTGTAGATAAATAGTATTTTGTAGAAGGAACTTCCTCTTCCTTAACATCAGCAAATGTCACTATTTTCTTTAAAGGTTGTGGATATGTAAATTCATTTATTCCTGTGCTTGGATGAAAACCGACAATATAAATTCTTTCTCGATTTTGCGGAACGCCAAAATCTTTTGCATTCACAATTTGAGGTTCTGGGACAAAATAGCCTAAATCCTCTCGTAGAACGTTTAGAATGGTGGCTAATGTTTTTCCTCGGTCGTGATTTCTTAGCCCTTTTACGTTTTCAAGGAAAATAGCCTTTGGCTGTTTTCTTTTTATAATTTCAGCTACATCAAAAAATAACGTTCCTCTGGTATCTTCGAATCCTCCACGTTTCCCTGCGATTGAAAATGCCTGACAAGGAAAACCAGCACATAAAACATCAAAATTGTCTGGGATATATGACTTCGTTTCTTCTTTAGTAATATCACCAAATGGAGTTTCACCAAAATTGGCTTTATATGTTTTTTTTGCATTTTTATCCCATTCACTTGTGAAAACGCATTTCCCCCCTAAATTTTGAAGAGCTAGGCGAAAACCTCCAATGCCTGCAAATAAGTCTATGAATTTGAATCTTGGATTATCAATAGGAGGAAAAGGAATTTGAAACGTATCGAATAACCCATATTGAAGTGCTTCCTCAGCCATTTCCATGGAAACTTCTTTGTCAGGATATTTGTATTTTAAAATCTCTTTTGTGAACTGGATTGCACCTTTTTTATAAGATTTTGAAACTCCATTTTTAGAATTATGTAAATAGTGTGTCAGAATGGCTTCTTTATTATTTTCAGATTCGGATAATTTCTTTCTAAATTGCCTGTCTCCAAAATTTTCTAATGATATTTTCTCTCTTAAATTCATTTTATGTTCACTTATTACATATCCCATTTCAAATACGCAAGATAGTGAAATTCTATTTATTCTTAGATGTAATAATTTTAAAGTTATTCAAATGGCAAGTTTTAAAATATTCTTTAATCATATTTCTTAGACTCGAAGCGGTTTTACTCCGCTTACCTGTAGCTTGGGTCTTCGCGAAATATCCAACATTATTTCCGTTATTTGTTCTAAAATTAGCTGTAGATTAAAAAAAATCAGATTTCTCGCTGTTAATATCAAATTATACCATTATCTTTGTCGCCTTATTTAAATAAAATTATTAATGGGGGTTTCGTACTCCAACCAATAACAGTTTATATGTCAACAAAGATTAGATTACAAAGATTCGGTAAAAAAGGATATGCATTTTACCATGTAGTAGTAGCAGATTCACGTAAAAAACGTGACGGACGTTTTATTGAGAAGTTAGGAACGTATAACCCGAACACACATCCTGCCACTATAGATATAGATTTTGATGCAAGTTTAAAATGGGTTTCAAATGGTGCTGAAATGTCAGATACTGCCCGTGCGATTTTGTCTTATAAAGGTGTTTTGCTTAAAAATCACTTACTTAGAGGTGTTGCTAAAGGAGCTTTGACTGAAGCAGAAGTTGAGAAGAAATTCGAGAAATGGCTGAAAGAAAAAGAAACTAAAATTGCGAAAAAATCTGACGACCATCAAACAGCTGTCTCTAAAGCAGAACAAGAACGAATGAAGGCAGAACGTGAGAAAAGTGAAGCCAGAGCAAAAGAAATTGCAGCAAAAAATACGCCTGCAGAGGAGCCTGCTGAAGAAGTAGCCCCTGTATCAGAAGTGGAAGCTAAAGATGAAGCTGCGGAGGCTGTGAAAGAAGAACCTAAAGCGGAGGAAAAGAAAGCAGAACCAAAAGCAGAGGAGAAAAAAGAAAAGCCTAAAGAGGAAGAAAAGCCTAAAGCTGAAGTGAAAGCTGAAAAAACAGCAGCGCCAGCTCCAGATCCTGAAAAAAATCCAGTTGAGGAAGATGCTAAAAAAGCCAAAACTGAAGACAAGAAGGAAGAGGTGAAAGCAGATGAGAAGAAAGAGGAGCCAAAGACTGAGGAAAAGAAAGAAGCACCTAAAGCAGAAGAAAAACCTACTAAAGAGGAAAAGAAAGAAGATAAAAAGGAAGAGAAATAATTGTTTTATTCCTTAAGATATGAATAAAGCAGATTGCTTTAATTTAGGTTATGTAGCGAAACTTCACGGATTTAAAGGTGAAGTTTCGCTTTTTTTTGATGTAACTTCCCCTGAAGATTATGCGTCCCTAGACGCTGTCTTTATTGATTTAAATGAAATTCTGACACCTTTCTTTGTAGATTCTATTGTGCTGAACAATAAAGGCTTTGCGCGTGTAAAGTTTGAAGGTGTAGACACTGAAAATGAAGCCAAAGCACTTTTGAATAAAGAACTCTTCCTTCCAATTGATTTGCTGCCACAACTTTCAGGAAATAATTTTTATGACCATGAAGTTATTGGTTTTAAAGTAATTGATGAAAACTATGGTGAGGTAGGGGAAGTATTGCAAGTTATTGATTATAAAACCAATCCATTACTTCAAGTGTTCAATTCCCAATTGGAAAAGGAAGTTCTCATGCCATTAAACAATGATCTTGTTCAAAATGTTGATAGAGAAAAAAAGGAAATGCACGTTAAAGTAATTCCAGGATTAATTGAAATGTATTTGGACGAATAGATAAGCCATAATGTCGAAATCGGTTTTTAAGTTTAAAAAATTTACGATTACTCAATCAGATGAACTTCACAAAGTAGGTACAGATGCAATGGTTCTTGGCGCATTGATCGATGGACATTCACCAAAATCAATTTTAGATGTCGGAACAGGCTGTGGGGTCATCGCTTTAATGTTGGCGCAAAAGTTTTCAGAAGCGGATATTATAGCTATAGATATTGATGAAAAGGCCATTTCTTTGGCTGAAATGAATTGTCAAAACGCCCCATTTGCTAACTCTTTTTCTTTACAACACATTGATTTTATGGATTATAAACCCACACATAAATTTGACCTCATTGTTTCTAATCCTCCTTATTATAATTCAAAAATGCCGTCAAAGTTGCAGCAGAGAAATGTTGCACGACATGAGAACAGTATGACAATTGTTCAAATTATTCATCATGCCACTCAATTGCTAAATGAGGATGGAGATTTATGGCTTATTCTTCCAAAAGAGAGAACAGATGCACTTTTTGCTATTCGAGAACAATTGCGTTTGCCTTTCTATCGCATTCCTATTTATGGGAAGCCCAATAAACATGTACGTGATGTGTTGATTTTTACTACGAAAATGAAGAAGGAGGGCTTCTTGAAATCATTGGTAATAAGAACTGAAAATGGGGAATATACCCAACAATACAGAAGACTTACTCAACCGTACCATTACAATAATATTTAACCCAAAACTAAGACAAAAGTGTCATTATTTCAATGGATGGAATAGTTCGGATTATTCAACAGCACAGAAAATATTATTGAGCTTAACAATTTTTTAACCTCTACTATCCTAAAAATTGGTAACTTGCAACCTAATTTTAAACAATAATTATGAATATCAAACGATTTTTATTTTCAGGGATGCTCATTGCAGGCCTATCATTCAGTGCAAGCGCTCAAGATTTTCACATGCCTAAACCGAGTCCTACAACATCTGTAAATCAAGAGTTTTCAACTTCTTTTATCCAACTCGATTACAGTCGACCTTCTATGAAAGGACGAACTATTTTTGGTCACCTCGTTCCTTTTGGGAAGTTATGGAGAACAGGAGCCAATAGTTCAACTAAGATTACGTTCGGGGAAGATGTTACCATTAATGGTAAGGAGGTTAAAAAAGGGGCATATTCTCTTTATACTATTCCTGGAAAAGAGGAATGGACAATCATAATTAACACAGAAGTTGGAAATTGGGGAGCAAGTGGATTCTCAGATAAAAACGATGTGGTGCGATTTAAAGTACCTGTAAGGCCAATAAAAGAAACACAAGAATCCTTCTTAATAAGTGTAGACAACCTTAAAATGACAAGTTGCAGTATTGTCTTGAAATGGGAAAACACGTCTGTTAGTTTTGAAGTTAAGACTGATAATAACGAAAGAATTTTGGCATACTTAGAAAAGGAACTAAAAGGCAAGAAGCCTCCTTATTCTACAGCAGCAGGTTATTATTTACGAACCAATCAGAAGTTGGATGAAGCCGTTAAGTATTACCAAATAGCAATTAAAGAAAATCCAAAGGCTTTTTATCTACACTGGTATCTTGCCCAGGCATATCAAAAGCAAGGGAAGCATGATATGGCTTTAAAAGAAGCGGAAACAGCGGCTAAAAAAGCCAAAGGAAGCGCTTATGCTGACGAATACGAGCAGCATTATAAAGACCTTCAAAATTCAAAATAAATTGAAAAATCGGAAAGTGAATTGCCCGAGGTAGTTTGCAATCAAGTCTATTGGAGTCCTCTCAATAGGCAAACTTATATAATCAATTGTGGATGCGTCAAAAGTGATAGAAATACAAAGCGTTAAAAATGAGAAATTTGAAATTTGTCGATAACGTAGTAGAACTACAGTTTTGATACATCCACTTTTTTACCTTTCTAAGTCTTTTGTATTTGTAAGTTGACAGATTTGGTATCAGTAACTTTTTAAAATAGACCTTCTAATTGAGTCAATCTGTTCAGAAGACCAGTCACTTTTTCCTTTGAGAACTCCCTTTGTTTCCCAATCACCATACATTGGGTTGGGCAGTACAATATAGCGACTTCCAAAACGATTTCTTAGACTGTCTGTTAAAAGATATCTTTTTTCAATTGATGGAACCCGAAAATCAGAAGAAAAGTCGCCTAGATTATCCCCTATAAATAGAAGAATCGTGTAATCTTCCGCTACCTTATCAAAGCGGTCTTTCTTTGCACTGTCATCCGTTTTAAACAATACATGGGCACTATCAGCATAAGGGAAATTGACATTCTTCATGTTGGTTAATGTTACACCTACAGCATTGTCTTTTCGATTTGAAATATAGAATACTTCAACATTCTTTTTGAATGCATAGTTTAAAAATTCAGTAGCACCAGGCACTGCTTTTGCTTCTCCAAGATTTACCCAATTGGCCCATTCTTCTTCTGTATATGGTTCCCCATTTTCAATAAGTTTTCCCTCAAATGGACTATTGTCGAGGACGGTTTCATCTACATCGGTAACAATTGCAAATTTTGTATTATTTCCTTTTTCTTCTGCTAAAAACTCATCGAGGCGAAGCCGTGCAATATTAAATGCTTGGTAGCAAAGTGCGCGGTATTCACTGGAGGTTTGCTGCCACAGAACGGCTTGCATAAGAATGTCATACTCATCTTTTGCCTCTTCTTTTTGTGAAGAAGTTACTTCTTGTTGGTTTTTACTTGTATTGCTGGCTTGATTGCAACTCGTAAATAAAAGGATCGAAGCAAGAATTATCAGTGATAGAATTCGGGTTTTCATATATAAAATTTATTGTGTTTTTTTGAGCACCGAAAGATAAGAAAATATCCTTTTGGAATTGTTTATTTTTTGGGATATAAAACACTATGCAGTGAACTTGCCATGCAGGTTAAGCGTTCGGATTGAAGATTCCGTTATTGAAATGCTTTCTTTACTTTAAATTTTCTTCAAATAATTTAAAAATTCTTTTGCTTTCGTGGTATTGGCTTGCAAATACAATTCCTCTGGATGGTTACTGGTAGAATGAAGAAAGGCCAAGGTTTTACCATCGGGAGCAACATCGGGATTCCATTGAAAATACACTCGCTGACTGTTGGGGCTCCAAAACACATCAGAAGGAGAGGAGCCAATCCATTGTGGGTCGCGCATAATTTTTTCTACGGTAAGCGGGGCCAGTTGTTGTGCAGAGATAAAGGAATGAAAAAAAATTAATAACCAAAGAAATTGTTTCATAGATTCAATCTTTAAATTTCTAAAGTAAATATTATTTGATAAAATATTTATAGAAAAGATCTAAATTTAGAAAATGTATAAATTGTTCGGGTTAATCCTTCACATCAATTTCCACTTGAAAACCAGTATGTCTTCGGATATTCATGACTCTGTTCTTATCAAAAATGAGATATTGCCCTTTAATACCGAGAAGCTTTCCAGTAACAAGAGGTTGCTTCTCCATATTGATACTTTTTACCTTTGTGGGAAACTCAAATACGGGATAGTTGATTAGGGTCAGTTCGTCTTCTTCAGTGATATACTGTGCAATATCATCGGGTAAAAGTTCCTCAAGTTCCCATTTGGTTTCTTCTAAATCAATGGTTTCATCAATTTCATTCTTGAGCATCTTGCGCCAATTGGTCTTGTCTGTAAACTCTGATTTAAGGGCGACTTCGATGACTCCTGCCAAGTAGCGGTTTGGTGTTTCAGCCAATTTTATAGCAGCACTTGCACCTTGGTCAATCCAACGGGTAGGCACCTGACTTGCACGTGTTACTCCGACTTTTACAACATTCGTTGCAGCCAAATAAACAATATGTGGTTGGTTGTGGTTCTTCTCTTCCCATTCAACATCTCTGCCTTCACCGAGATGTGCCCGACAAAGCTCTGGTCGAATAATACATTCTGCAGCTTCCGGAGCATTTTTAAAACATGAATAACAAAACCCTTGGTTGAAAGAAGTTTTTGTCTGGTTGCCACATTTCTTGCAAAGAATAACACCGTTGTAATAGAAGATAAGCTCTTTTCCCATAAATTGATTGAGCAAGAATGTTTGTTCGTTGCGATGGTTAGTGTCGTATAAACGTAATGTATACTCAACCTGGTTTTCAGTATTTAAAACAACAGGCATTTTCCTTAATTCTCCTTTTATTTTCATCTTTAGAATGGATTAAATTATGAAAAAGACACCTCAAAAGATTCAAATTAAAAAAGGAAATTAGGAAGTTCGTTTATTAATCTCGTCTCTAATTTTAGAAGCGAGCTCATAGTTTTCTTCCTCTACAGCACTTTCTAATTGCTTTTCTAATTGCTTCACTGTTAATTCAGATAATTTATTCTTCTTTTTTTGTTCGATATTTTTAGGTTGCTCTTCTTCTACTTCTTCAGAAATTATTTCTGACCCCTCTTCTTGGTCTAATCGAACACCTGCTGTACCCAAAATAGATTCGTAAGTATAAACATTGCATTTAAATCGAACAGCAAGAGCAATGGCGTCAGAGGTGCGCGCATCTACTTCAATCTCTTTTCCATCTCTAATGCAAATTAGTTTTGAATGGAAAATTCCTTCTTCAAGATTATAAATAATAACCTCTTTGATGCTTATATCAAAAGCCGTGGCAAAGTTCTTAAATAAGTCGTGCGTTAAAGGTCGGGTAGGTACCATATTCTCTAATTCTATGGCAATAGCCTGTGCTTCAAAACCACCAATAATAATAGGAAGACGACGAGGGCCGTTCACTTCGGAAAGCACCAAAGCATAAGCTCCTGACTGGGTTTGACTGTAGGATAATCCTATGATTTCCAATTTTACCTTTTCCATAAGAGGCGAAAGTTCATCGTATTATAAATTAAGATAACAAATTAGGGAAGCTTTTGCCTCCCTAATCTGTATGTAATGTAAAAGTAACATTAATTATTGAATGATTACTTAGAAGCGTTGAATTTTTTTACGGCTTCTACCAATTTTGGAACGACTTCAAAAGCATCTCCTACAACTCCGTAATCCGCAGCTTTAAAAAATGGAGCTTCATCATCGTTGTTAATAACCACAATCGTTTTTGAACCATTAACACCAGCAAGATGTTGGATTGCTCCTGAAATTCCAATAGCAATATACAAATTTGGTCGAATAGCAACCCCTGTTTGACCAACGTGTTCGTGGTGAGGTCTCCAGCCTGAATCTGCTACAGGACGAGAACATGCTGTTGCAGCACCTAATTCTTTTGCCAATTCTTCAACCATTCCCCAGTTTTCAGGGCCTTTTAATCCACGTCCACCAGAAACAACCAGTTCAGCTTCGGGCAATGGAATATCTCCCTCTGGCATTTTTGTATTTTTCACTGTAATAAGACTTTCACCAGCATTGCCATCAAACTCTTCTACATCTGCTTCGCCACCTGATTCTTCAGGCTGAATAGAGTTGGGCATTAAGGAAATTACTTTTTTATCGGTGTTGACCTTTACATCTCCAAATGCTTTGCCCGAGAATACATTTACAGGTATTGTTCCATTATCGTTTGGTACATTCGTAGCACCAGCAACAAGACCTGCATTTAATTTTATCGAAACCCTTGGAGCAACTGCTTTACCAATTAAATCATTAGAGAAAACAATAGTCTCTGCTCCAACTTTATCCGCCGCCGTAGCGACCATGCGTGCAACCTGTTGGTCATCAATGCCCTCAAAAGATCGATCGACCAATATTTTACTGGCTCCATAGTTGCCAAGCGAGGCTAACTTTGATTCTTCGGCTTTACCATTAGTTACTACTGTAACATCTCCTAATTTTTTTCCGTAAGTAACTGCTTCAAAGGCATTTTTTGCAATTTTTTCACCGCTACTATCTATATATACTAATACTGACATAATTCAATTTTTTAATAATGTGATTATATTACTTTCGCTTCGTTGTGCAGCAATTCTACCAATTCATCCATGTTATTGGGATCAATTAACTTTACTTCCGCTTTAGGAGCAGGCAAAGAGAATTTCTCGAAGGAGGTTAGTTTTGATGCATTTGATGCATCAACTACTTTTAGTGGCTTTTTCCGTGCTGCCATTATCCCTCGCATGTTTGGAATACGTTGTTCAGCCATTCCTTTAGCACAACTTGCTACTATAGGCAAATCAACTTCTATGGTTTGTACACCACCGATAATTTCTTTATCCAAAGTGGCTGTATTGCCATTTACTTTAAGACATTCTGCCAATGAAACAAAAGGCAAGTCAAGTGACTCTGCCAACATACCTCCAACCTGAGAACCGTTGTAATCAATGGTTTCTTTTCCTAGTAATATAAGATCATATTCCTCTCCTTTGGCAAAGTTAGCAATCTCTGTGGCTACTTGCGCAGCATCATCTGCCTCGGTGTCGATACGTACAGCATCGTCAGCACCTATTGCTAATGCTTTTCGTATTATCGCATCATCTGCAGATGTGCCAACTGTAACAACAGTTACACTGCCTCCGTGCTCTTCTTTTAATTCAATTCCTCTAACTAACGCATACCACTCGTCATAGGGGTTTACAATGTATTTCACTCCATTTTCATCAAACTTCGTGTCACCTTCAGTAAACGAAATTTTTGTGGTTGTATCAGGAGCTTTACTTATACCAACAAGTATCTTCATTTTATTGTGTTTTTGTAAATTTTTCTGTTTCTCACAAAAATATAAAAAGATTCTGGATTTCATAATATTTTATAATGTATGCATAATAAATTTATGATTTTTTATAGGAAGGGGAGGATTGTAGATTTTATAATTAAGAATGTAGATTTGTGTATTTCCAATTCGCAATACCAATTGACGAGAAGAAAAAAATGTATGCGAACCTAAAAGTAGTTCAAAAATTCATTATTGCTCTTTATTTGGGTTGAATTTTATTGAATTTAATAAATCTCCAATTGTAATGTATTATATTGAATACAAGTGATTTATGTATTTGTTTTTAGAGGTTTGATAAAGAAAGTCATAATATTTTGTGGAATTTTTGTTTTAAATCGCCCTATTCAATAGAAAACAATTAAATTTAATGCTAAAGTGTATTAAAATATTTACGTGCTATTACAGTTGCTTAGAAAATATGTTCAGTATTCAGATGAAGCCTTAGTAAAGAAATTTCAGGCTACTAAGGATAGCTATTATGCTGGAGTATTATTTGAGCGCTATAACGAAATGACGGTTTCATTAGCATTAAATTATTTAAAAAATGAAAGTGATGCAGAAGATGCTGTGATGGATTGCTTCGAGATTTTATATAAAGATTTAAAAACAGCAGAGATAAAGAATTTTGGTGGTTGGTATTACTCAGTTGTGAGAAATCATCTTCTCAAGATTAAAAGAAAAAGAAGACAATTGTCGGGAGATGAATTGATTGAAGGTTATCACGACCAAGACAAAGATGAGAGCGGACTTTTTGAACAGCTTTTTGACAACAAAAATGAAGAAATTGAGAAATTATTAGAAGAAGTCCTGAAAACGTTAAAACCAGAACAAGAAAAATGTGTAAAGGCTTTTTACTTAGACGAAAAGAGTTATAAAGAAATATCAAAAAAATTAAAACTTCCAGAGAAAAAGGTGAAAAGCCATATACAAAATGGAAAACGAAAATTAAGAATTGAATTAGAAAAAAGAAATGTCAAATCAGTACATGAAATATCATAAAGTAGCGCCAATTGAGATGTTGAAAGCCTATAGTAAAGGAGAATTGTCTGTTTCAGATTCAATGTGGATAGAACAACTCATGCAAAAGAATCCTATGGTGAAAGCTGTCGCTGAGGATGTTGCTTCCATTAATGTTGAAACTGTTAAGAGTATTTCGAATAGAACCAGCAAATCTATCTCTACTGTCTACTTGTCTAAAATTGGATTTTGGTCAAAATATGGTGTTTGGATTGGACTTAGTTCCATTGCTTTAATTATTGGCTTGGCGTTGTTCTTACAAAAGAGCAATACCGCTGTGTATGAACCAATCCCCATGAGTCAGAAATTGAAATCATCAAAGAAGATTCCATCCAACAATAGTTTTATAGGAGTTGCTCCTGTTACAGACCAAGATGAAACGTCAGAAGATGATTTGACAATAGAAACAGATTTAAAAGCAGATAATGCAAATACAAAGCAGTCGGTACAATCGCCTGAAGATGAAAAAATCGATTTTGGAAACATCTCTTCAGATCAACTTACGGTTAAAACACAAACCTTTGATCCAAAGGCAAAAACGATTGAACCGATTTCGATAGATGCCAATAAAGGGGCAGACAATACCAGAAGTTTTTCATCTTCGACAAAATCTACTGCAAGTCAGTCTGTTGTATTGTCTGTTCAAAACGTTCAAATATTGGCTAAATCAAACCCTAAGGATATTAAAAGGTCGAACAACAACAGTGGTAGTCCTCTAAATACTTTTGGAGGCAATAAAAGCAAAGGGTCTTCCTATGCTATAGCTGATGTTCCAAAATATAGAGGAGGTGATCGGGCTTTGCAGGATTATTTTGTTGGAAAACTTCGTCCTCTAAAAATCACAAAAGGTGAAGATCGTTTTGATAGAAGTGTAATGATTGATTTGGAAATCAACTCCAGAGGAAAATTGAAAGATTATACGATTCATGGCAACTTACATCCTATCCATCAGAAAGCTTTGATTGAGGCGATTAAGAACTTGCCGAAGTTTAGTAAAGGCAGTGAAAGCGTGGTATATTCCATTGGAATCTCATTTTAATGATAATTTTGACGAATAGGAGATTTGTTTCCATGTAGCCAATATAATGTAGCTGTCTCAAAAGGGGAAACTCTGAAATAAAATAGTGGATATTTCAAAAGTGAGAAGAACGCAAGATATTGAAAATAAGAACGAAATATACATTTTGAAATATGTGATTGAGTTTGAAATTTATCAATATTGCAGCAGTTGAACAGTTTTGATATAACCATATCATAACTGTTCAATTTTTCGTACATTTGTACCATGTTATTATTCTTGGAGAGCATAGGAACAGGTGAAATAGTGATGATTTTTCTATTTGTTCTAATATTTTTTGGAGCAGACAAGATTCCTGGTCTTGCAAAAAATCTAGGCAAAGGCATTCGTCAAATTAAAGATGCTTCTCAAGATTTTCAAGATGAAATTAAGAAAACATCTACTGAAATTAGGCGAGAAGCCAATATGAATAGGAGGCATCTTAACGAAACCAGAAGAACGCTGGAAGCACCAGTAAAAAAGTTTTCAAAAGACCTAAAAGATTCGGGGGGTGATATCCATAAAAATATTGAAGGAAGGGAAAAACAAACTTCCGAAAATAAAGTTCCTAGAGATCAGATTCAGCCAAGAGATCAACCCATGCTCCCAAAAGAAAAAGCCTTATCAAACTCTGATACAAACGGAGACCAAAAGAACGAAAATTAATAGTTGTTCAGTGCGTTTTATTTGCTTTGGTCAAATAGAATTTGTTTTTCTCGTTTGGTGAGACTGTCATATCCTGATTTAGAGATTTTGTCTAAAATTTTATCGATTTCTTCTTGTTGTTTTTTCTTTTGTAGATTGTATTCTTCATCTGTTTGGGCTTGAGCCGAAGTAAACCCAGTATTTCTGTTTTTACCACCTCGATGGGCTTTCATTTTTGGTTGATTTTTAAAGGTGGCTTTTAATCGTTTGACAAATCTTTGAGCGGCATTGATGACATTGTTTCTTGCGCCAACTTTGTAGATGGAAAGGAAGCCGAAAAGAGCTCCTCCAAGATGGGCAAAGTGCGCTACATGGTCAGAACCTCCCATTTGGAATAAATCGGCAAGAAAGAAAAACAAGGCAATATAAATCATGCGCACTTTTATTGCTCCAAAGAGATGGACTTGCACCATTGGACGATAAAAGGCTGCTGCCATAAAAATTGCATTTACAGCCCCTGAAGCCCCTACAACAAAAGTTGGGATGCCTTGAAGTGCTGGGAAGATAGAATAAGCAGCTATTTGCGCAAGTCCACCGGTCAATCCACCTAATATATAAGTGTACAGCATTCTTTGATTAGAGAAATACATCAAGAAAAACCGAGAGATAAAATAGAAAAAAATCATGTTAAAGAGGATGTGCATAAACCCAAAATGGGCAAAGATGCTTGTAAACAATCCCCATGGATGTGTCAGAAAGCCATAAAAATCACCTCTTAATGTAAAAATGTCTCTTAATAAATATTCAGCTGGATTGACACTTCCTTGTGGCACCATTAATGCTCCAGTAACAAGAATGAATTTTATCACAATAAAAACAGCCAAATTGACACCAATCAATTTGATGTGCATTCCTCCGTGTTTCCATTGGTATTTTATTTCATCTAAAAATGATCGATTCATGGTCTAATAAAATTTCCGGGTACTTTTTTGCCAAAATAAGACGATAATAAAACCTACCAAAGCCCCTCCAACATGAGCCAAATGGGCAACATTATCTCCAGGGCTATTGAGGGAATAATAAATTTGAATAACAACTAGACCCAATACCAACCATTTTGCTTTTATTGGAATGGGAGGGAAGAGCAGCATTAATTGCGTATTGGGGAACAAATAAGCAAAAGCAACCAAAACACCGAATACCGCTCCCGAAGCTCCAATAACTGGGGTTGAAAGACTCATTCTATAACTTTCGAGCAATTGATTTTTAAAGCCCATTCCGAGGGGCATATTGGCAATTTGGTACTTCACTTCACTTAAACTTTGTCCTGTAGCAACAATTTGGTCTTCAATCCCCATAACTTTTATATACCCCACCAATTCGTAGATTAAAAAAGCGCCTAATGCAGTGGCAATATAGAATATAAAGAATCGTTTTGGACCCCATACCCGCTCCAAAGCAGATCCAAAAATAACCAGGGCAAACATATTGAATAGAATATGGAAAAAACCACCGTGCATAAAAAAGTGCGTAACCATTTGATAAGGTTCAAAGAAGGGTGAGTTAAATACATATCCTCCTAAAATACGGGTGAGATTAATACCCTGCCACTCTCCAATTAAGGTGATAATAAACATAAGAACATTGAGGAGTAACAAGTTCTTTACTACAGGGGGCATGTTGTCTAATATATTTCTCATACTAAATAATTCTTCAAATCTTCTAGCGTAATGGTGTTCATTATTTTTTTGCCACTAGGAGAATATTGATGTTGTTTGCATTGGAATAATTGTTCTATCAAATAATCCATTTCATTTTCTGACAAGGTTTGTGGTTTTTGTTTGGTTGCTGCCTGAGCAATCGACAGAATTAACTCGTGAACCAACTCACCTTTATCAATTTCTTGATGGGTTATTTTTTCTATAACTTTATCGATACAGTTGGGTATGTTTTCTACTTCTAATATAGAAGGAATGCTTGAAAGCACAAGTGTTTTTCCTTTCCACTCCCATGTAAACCCTAAGCGTTGGATCGTTGTTTCATTGTTGTTCCATTCTAATTTTTGTGTGGTTTGTAAAGCATATTCATAAGGAAACATTAATTGTTGTGCGACCACAGGTGAAATCATAAAACGCTCCATTAAATGGTCGTAAAGTAGCCGCTCATTTGCACGATTAACATGGAGCAATAAAAGTCCTTGTTTTACTTGAATCAGAATATAATTTTTGTGTACTTGTGTTTTTATTGAATGAGAACCTGCAAAGGATGCGTGGTCTATTTCCTTTGGAGAAGCATCTGTTTCATCGGTTACGGTATAAAAATTCTCCCACTCTTCTTTATTGGGTCGGAGCGGTTTAGAATATTCACCTCCAGATCGCCCTCTAGAAGACGATGGTTTCGGATTGGAAAATGGATTAAAGGTAGGGTCAACATCTATTTGTGGTTTTCGAATCGGGCGATCTTGTTCCTCTTGGGTCAAATCAAACTGAGCCTCGTGTTCAAAGTCAAGCGTAGGACTTATATTGTATTTTCCAAGTGCTAACTTTACAGTACTGAGTAGAATTCTATAAATACTTCTGTTGTCTTCAAATTTTACCTCTGTTTTTGTAGGGTGAACGTTGACATCTAATGTTTTTGAAGGAACTTCTAAATAGATAAAATAAGAAGGGAAATGTTTTGGAGCAATAAGATTGTCGTAACCCTGAACAACAGAATGGTGAAGATAGCCATCTTTAAAAAAGCGGTTATTGACAAAGAAATGTTGCTCTCCTCTTGTCTTCTTTGAAAATTCTGGTTTGACAATAAATCCAGATATTTTTACAATTTCTGTTTCCTCTTCAATGGGGACCAATTTATTGTTGAAACTGCGTCCAAATAAATCGACGATGCGTTTTCGTAGGTTTGCACGATCTAAATTGTGTAAGATGTTACCGTTATGAGAAAAGACAAAACCTATTTCAGGATGGGTTAAAGCAATCCGGTTAAACTCTTCAACGATATGCTTTGTTTCTACATTATCTGACTTTAAAAAATTTCTACGTGCTGGGACATTGTAAAACAAGTTCTTTACCGAAATAGAAGTCCCTTTACTTCTTGAACTCGGCTCTGTACTGCTAATTTTACTACCTTGAATTTCTATTTTTGTTCCAATTTCTTCCCCTGCTTCAATTGTGTCCATTTCCACATGAGCTATGGCAGCAATCGAAGCCAAAGCCTCTCCACGGAAACCCTTCGTTTTAAGATGAAATAAATCTTCCGCAGTATTAATCTTGCTCGTGGCATGACGTTCAAAAGAGAGTTGGGCATCCATTTCTGACATGCCTTTACCATTGTCTATAACTTGAATGGAGGTTTTGCCAGAATCTTTAATATGAAGTTCAATTTTATCAGCTCCAGCATCTACTGCATTTTCAATCAATTCTTTCACCACCGATGCAGGCCGTTGAATAACCTCTCCTGCAGCAATCTGATTGGCAATATTATCGGGAAGTAAATGAATTACGTCTGACATATTTAACTTTATATCTTCTCTAATTTATTAAGGCGTAAACTATTTTATTTCTATTACTTTAGAAGCAAACATATCAACATTTCCAAGAATAATATAAGCCACTAAAATAAGTGCAGCTAAGATAATTATTAACCTTAGATTGGCAGCTTTAGCTTTATTTGAATAAGATTTACTGGAATTCCAATTGCTTTGGATTCGTTCTCTTAATTGCAATTGCTGTTCCTCAGGAGTTTTTTCTGTATTCTCACTGTATGCTTCTTTTAACCGTTCAATTCGATCTTTGCGCTCATCATAATAGCGAGGCGTAAAGTTAAATCTTTTATGTCGGTTTACTTTCATAAACCGAATGCGTTCTAATATCATCTTCTTTAAATCTAAATTAATTTAAATTTTGTTTCAATTTAATGAATCCCTAACAAAGGTACATCAAATATTAAAGTTTTTAAAATGATTTCAATTTCTTTAACTCGGAATTTTTATCTTGCAACACATATTTTACAACTTTATGTCAATTTGAGTTCAATTTTTATTCCAAAAGGAGCACAATGACAATTCGGCAGAGTGTTTGTTGTAAAAAGAGAATTGAAGTTGCTAAACAGTCTTTTTATTCATGAAAAATATCAGATTCTTATCGTTGTTGTTTATTATTTCTTGTGGTATCATCGCATGGTCAAATCAAAATTCAAATTTCAGTATTCGACCTTATGATGTTGCACAAGGAAGAGCTGCTTTACCAGCTTTTATGCAACTGCCTCCAAAATGGGCACAACAAAAGTTTGATTCACTTTCATTGGAAGAAAAGATTGCGCAAAGTTTTATGGTGGGTGTGCGTCCTCATAAAGGCGACGAACATATCCATCTTATTGATTCTTTAATTACCACCTATCATATTGGAGGTGTAATTATGTTTAAAAGTAATGTTGAACATACAAAAGAGTTGATTGAACATTTCCAAGTAGAGAGTAAGTTGCCATTGTTGGTAAGCATGGATGCTGAATGGGGAAGTAAGATGAGACTTTCTGATGGCGAACAATTTCCCTATCAACTTACGATGGGGGCGGCCAATCGGCTGGAAGACACAAAGTTGCTTTCTCAGGCGATGGGTGAAGAATTAAATAATATTGGAGTCAACCTTAGTTTTTCCCCTGTGGTGGATGTAAATACCAATCCCAACAATCCAATTATCGGTTTTCGTTCTTTTGGGGAAAACCCATTACAGGTGGCCAAGCATGCGGTGGCAATGATTCAAGGTCTCCAAAGTCAGCATGTTTTGGCGTGTATGAAACATTTCCCAGGGCATGGGGATACGGATGTAGATTCGCACAAAGATTTACCTGTAGTAAATAAATCGTTACAGGAACTCAATAGATTTGATTGGTTGCCATATAAACAAGGACGAATCGCAGGAGCTTCAGCGGTCATGATTGCTCATCTCAATGTGCCAGCACTTGACAGTAGTGGTTTGCCCTCAAGTTTATCTCCAACAACAATTAAAGATTATTTGAGAGGAAAGTTGAGTTTTGACGGTCTGGTTATAAGTGACGCCCTTAATATGGGAGCGTTAACGAAACATTATGGTTCCGTAGATATTGCTAAAAGGGCGTATATTGCAGGGAACGATATTTTATTGTGCCCATCTAGAGCTCATATTAAGGAGGCGATTCAGGAAATTTTGAAAGCCGTGGAAAAGGGTGAAATTACAACACAAGAAATAGACGAAAAAGTAATGCGAATTCTCAAAGCAAAGTATTATGCCACTCAAATGAAACAGGACAATGTTGCGCTTTCTAAAGAAAAGGTAAATTATGCAAAAATTAATGTTTATGAAAAGGCACTGACAGTTGTGAAAAATGACAGTGCAATTCCAGTTCAAAACGTTGCTGGAAAAAATTTAATTTTAAATATTGGAGGAGACGGTACTTTTTTTTATCAAGCGGCAACACTTTATACGAATGCAGATGTGGCGAACACAAAGAATGCAAATGATGCTTGGGCAATTTATAAATTCTCCTTTCATACATACCGCCATATTTACATCAATTTAATTGCTGGATCAAATTGGCCTGGAAATGATTACCATTACCCAGAAGGATGGAGAAGCCTATTGCAGAAAATACCCAGCGAACCCGATGTTTATGTTACGTTATTTGGAAATCCTTATGTGGTTAAGGAAAGTGAAACTTTTGAGAGAGCAGATGCTGTTATTTTGGCATTTCAAAATTCCACAATAAGTCAAAATAGGGCAGCTCAACTTATCTTTGGTGGTTTTCAAGCCCGTTCAGTCCTTCCTATTACATTGAATCTCGACTATCCCGAAGGATATGGTATAGTCACCCCCGTGGCCACTCGACTGAAATTTACAGTACCTGCAGAACTGGGTATATCTGATACGGCTTTTGCTAAAGTTGATAGTATCGCATTAGAAGGTATTCAAGAAGGCGCCTATCCTAGCTGTCAAATTGTAGCCGCCAAAGACGGGAAAGTGGTGTATCGGAAGTCTTTCGGTTATTTTACTTATTTCAATAAAGAAAAGGTAAACAATCGTTCCTTATATGATATTGCATCAATAACCAAGATCGCTGCATCAACTTATGGCTTGATGTATTTGGATGATCGTCATCAATTTTCCTTAGACAGTACCTTGGGTTTTTATCTAGGAGATTTAACAAAAGGAACACCTTATTATAATTTAAACATGCGTGACATTGTAACCCACCAAGCACGACTGATTCCATGGATTCCTTTTTACATTAAAACTTTAGTTAATGGATATCCTGACACATCATTGTACTCGATTGAACCACAAGGAAATAAAACTGCAGTTGTAGCCAGTCATTTGTATTTGGATAAGAACTATGAAGATACCATGTATAAAATTATTGTTTCTAAACCTTTGCGACGCAGAAGTGGTTATAAGTATTCTGATTTGGCTTTTTATTTTGCCAAACGCATTATTGAAAAGCAAACAGGGGAACAATTGGAGGATTTGGTGATGCACAATTTGTATGCTCCGATGGGTTTAACAACAATGGGCTATAATCCGTGGAAGCGGTTTGATTTATCCCGAATTGTACCAACTGAGTTGGATGATTATTTTAGACATCGCCTCATCCATGGCCATGTACATGATATGGGGGCAGCCATGATGGGTGGAGTAGGAGGACATGCTGGAGTTTTTTCAGATGCGACAGATTTAGCAGGTTATATGCAAATGCTATTAAATGGGGGTGTTTATGGAGGAAAACGTTATCTTTCTGAGCAAGTAATTAAAAGGTATACAGCTTGTCAATTTTGTCCAAAAAATAGGCGTGGAGCTGGCTTTGATAAACCTGTAGTTGATGGTGAAGGCGGACCTGCATCGCCATTGGTTTCTATAAGTTCATTTGGACACACAGGGTTTACAGGAACTATTGCTTGGGCAGATCCAGAAAATGGAATCAACTATGTTTTTCTGTCCAACAGAGTATATCCCAGCGGTGAAAACTGGAAAATTGTAAAGATGGATATTCGAACAAGGATTCAAAGTGCTATCTATGAAGCATTACAACAATAACTCAAATATCTGGTTTTTATGAACAAGAAAATGATATTTTTGTTGGTCTATAAATAAAGTCCCAAAGGGATAGTTGAAAATAAAATACAGAGAATGAAAATAGGAATAGTTTTATATCCAACTTACGGAGGAAGTGGTGTTGTAGCAACGGAGTTAGGAAAAGCTTTAGCAGCAAAAGGCCATGAAATACATTTTATTACTTATTCTCAACCTGTAAGATTAAATGCTTTTAGAGACAATATCTATTATCATGAAGTAGCAGTAAGCAACTATCCATTATTTGAATACCAACCGTATGAAACAGTACTGGCCAGTAAAATGGTAGATGTAGCCAAGCACGAAAAACTTGATATATTACATGTTCATTACGCAATTCCACATGCCTCGGCAGCATTTATGGCACAACAGATCTTAAAGACACAGGGCATAAACATTCCATTTATCACCACCTTGCATGGTACAGATATTACTCTGGTAGGTAGAGATCGGTCATTTGAGCCAGTAATTACCTTCTGTTTGAATCAATCGAATGTTGTTACCGCTGTCTCTGAAAGTCTTAAGCAAGATACTTATCAGCATTTTGATACAGAAAGACCCATTCAAGTTATTCCTAATTTTATCAACAAATTTAATGGAAACCCATTGGATATGGATTGGGTACAAAGGCGCAAATACGCCAATGATGATGAAAGAATAGTGTGCCATGTATCCAATTTCAGAAAAGTGAAGCGTGTGGGAGATGTAATACGAATTTTTGAAAAAATAAATAGAAAAATAAAATCCCGTCTTTTACTAATTGGAGATGGTCCAGAAAGGTACAATATTGAATTGCTTTGTCGTGAACTTAAAATTTGTGATCGCGTGCTCATGATAGGGAAAATTAGAGATACAGGAAGATTATTGGGTATTGCAGACCTGTTCTTATTGCCTTCACAAACTGAAAGCTTTGGACTGGCAGCATTAGAAGCAATGGGTGTGAGTACACCTGTAATATCATCGAATACAGGTGGAATACCTGAAGTAAATAAGGATGGTTTCTCGGGATATTTATCAGAAGTGGGAGATATTGAGGATATGGCCAAAAACAGCATCCAGATATTAAAAGATGATAAAGTTTTAAATCAATTTAAGTTGCAGGCTCAGCAGCAAGCAAAAAAATTTGGTTTGGAAAATGTACTTCCCCAATATGAACAATTGTATGAAAAGACAATAGCCCAATTTCAGGTTAACTCAGACGCCAAGGCATAACCTGAATGCTAACCCGCATTGTTCATGCATTTAATTTTCAATCTATTTTAGCCACAAGACATAAAGTAATATATACATATTTCGCGAGGCTTGTAACGACGAATAGATCAAAATTAAATCAAAATCTTGCCAAATTATCAATACCCAAATTTGGGATTCTTAAAAAATGCTTGAAATACATTTAAACATATAACTATCAATCGTTAGTGGTTTTATATTTTAAGATTGGTGAACCGAGCTTGTGAGCTCATGAATACCTATTACTATTTTAAAGAATGAATAATAATTCGGGCTAAGACAGCGGTTTTGTAATATAAAATGTATGAATACAGCTTTCGAGATCAACGCAGTTAATGATACAGGTGAGTTGGGGAGGACATTAAAATTACAGATTGTTTGACAAGATCGTGCTTTTCATTTCCTCTAACTCAAGAATCCGTAGCGCTTTGCTCTTTCCCCTAATGTTTTTGGAAGTTTGTGTATAAAACTTATGTGTATTCTTTAAATACTCCAATTGAAAATCAATCCATTCGAGTTCCTCCATCTCTGTACCAAAAGTAGATAGTTCACGCCGCAATTTCTTGGCAACAATTTGATAATCTGGTCGACCCAAATAATCATGGTCAGCATCGCACATAATTTTTTCCAATAATGTTTTGGGTTCTCTACCATGAACAGTTGATGCGATAATATTACAAATCACTTCTATTTGTTTTTCACTATAGCCAAACCTAGGCAATTCACTTTTTGCCAATTGAATGGCATATTGTTCATTGTTGTGGTAACAGGCAGTATAACCTGAATCGTGAAATAGGATTGCCGTTTTTAAAAGAATCAGTTCTTCACCTTTCACCCCTTCAAGATAAGCTATTTTTATAGCCGCTTGTTCAACATTAAGCGTATGGTTGATGCTGTGGTATTCCAGACCATCGAGCAAGCAATTCTCTAATTTATCAATTATAAAGTCACGAGTGAGCTCAAAATCCATTGGAGGCAATTCACATTCTATACGCAATTCACGGTTGGGTACTCTGCCTTGGTTAAACATGGATAGCTCCGCCTTGAGTTTATCTACAAAATACATATCGACATATCCCCCGTGTTTTACTTTTATTTTTCCGCGATGGATAATATCGAAATATGGAAGAATGTGCTTTGCTATATGATCAGTAACAGTGATGTTGTTCTCAACTGAACTTTGTTCTGCTCGAGATGCAATATTTACGGTGTCTCCCCAAACATCAAAACTAATTTTTTTTGTTCCAACAACCCCTGTAACCAACGGACCAGAGTGGAGTCCAATTCGAATATCCCAAGTCTCACGTTTTCTGTTTTTATTTTCTTTTTTCCGATCCAGTATATAGTTGCGAATCTCTAAAGCTGCCATGGTTGCCCGAACAGCTGGTTTTTTGTTCTTCTCTGTGACACCTGCGAGAACCATGTAGGAATCACCAATTGTTTTTATTTTTTCCAATTGATAACGATCCATTATTTCATCGAATTTATCGAAATAACTCTCTAACTCCTGCAGTAATTCCAAAGGCTCATAGCTTTTGGAAAGTTTTGTGAAAGCAACAAAATCAGTAAATAGAACAATGCCGTCGTCCACCCGCTTAGGAGAAAATTTTCCATTTATTTCTAAATCTCTCAGCACGGTACGGGGAAAAATATTTTCTAAAAGTTGATTAATTCTATGGTCTTTAAAATAAAGGGTTTTGAATACCTCAATCTTTGCTTTAACCAAATTAGGATCAAATGGACTTATGATATAATCTACAGCTCCTTCTTTAAATCCCTTTACTAATCTAGCACCTGATGAAGAGCTCCCACTTAACACGATTTTATAAGCATCTTTTGAATGGGGATTTAATCTTAATCTTTGCAGAAACTCTATTCCGTTTATAGATTTATTTTCGATATTGAGCATAAGAATCCCAATCTTCCTTTTTTCGATAATTGGCCAAGCTTCAGCTTCATCTTCACAAATAATTAGGTTGTTTCCACCACCTCCAAGTATTGTCCGCAAGCCTTCAATATTAACGGAATCATTGTCAATAACTAAAATGTTGATAAATTTCTCCATGTCTTACCGAAAAAAGGTGATGGTACGAAAATACAATTTCTGACTGATTTTTTTTAATTATAGACCAATAAAAGCCCAAATATACAAACCAACACCCAATCTCCCATTCCCCATCTACACTCTACACTCTAAAACCTCCCATCTACAAATGCATAAAATCCTTCTTCTTCAACAACATTTCCTCAGTCTCTCTATAATCTGGGTCATCAACACAGCAATCTACTGGGCAAACGGCAGCACATTGAGGTTCGTCGTGAAACCCTTGACATTCAGTACATTTGTCAGGAACTATATAGTATATATCGTCATCAATAGGTTCATTTTCTGCATCCGCATCAACTTCTTTTCCATCTAAGGTGGTTATCATGCCAGATAGAGAAGTGCCATCAGACCAAGCCCAATCATCAGCTCCCTCATAAATTGCATTGTTTGGACATTCGGGTTCACAGGCGCCACAATTGATACATTCATCTGTAATTATTATTGCCATTTCACTACTTTTTAAGTGTTTCTCTCTACATTTGCAAATATAATAACCTTTAACAAGGAACTAGGGTAATTTTACCAGATAATTATTATTTGTTAGGATGGACAGAACAAAAACAATCACAACATTTTCCATTTTAGGAGATTCCCTGAAAAAATGGGGCAATGGAACCAATGAAAAAAGCTTTAATCCATTTGTAATTCAAGAGTTTGGTGAAAAAATGAAACTTGCCATCAAAGGAGCTAAAGCTCAAAACGGCTGGTTTTCAGAAGAAAATGTAAAGGAAAGTTACCGTCAAATAGGGACAGTTTTAAACAAGAAAGCCCTTAAAGAATGGGTGGATCGGTATCCATTAATTTCAACATCAAAAACCGTTGGTTTGATTTTAGCAGGAAATATACCTCTGGTTGGATTTCACGATGTTTTAGCGGTAATTTTTTCAGGGAATAAAGCACAAATAAAATTATCGAGCGATGACAAGTTACTGATTCCACTTTTACTTGATATTGTTACAACGCTTCAACCAGAATTGGCAGATCGATTTGAATTTGTTGATAGACTCAGCACAATTGATGCAGTGATTGCTACAGGAAGCAACAATACAGCGCGCTATTTTGAAAAATATTTTGGCCATCTGCCCCATATTATTCGAAAAAACAGAACAGCAGTTGCCGTAATTAATGGAAGTGAATCTAAAGATGAATTATTGGCCTTAGGAAAAGATATCTTTACGTATTATGGTTTAGGCTGTCGAAACGTATCCCACCTTATTCTACCCAAAGACTATGATTTAGACCATATATTTGGAGCCGTAATCGATTACAATGATGTGATAAATCACAACAAATATGCAAACAATTATGATTATTATAAAGCCATTTATTTGATGAACCAAGAAGATATAATTGAAAATGGTTTCATGTTAATGAGAGCGTCTAAAGAATTATATGCCCCAGTTGCAGTACTCCATTATCATTTCTATGAAAATGAAAGTGAATTGAATGAATATTTGGAAGAACACAAAGATAAAATTCAGGTCGTTATCGGTAAGAATTATACCGCTTTTGGTACCGCACAATCTCCCCAATTGGACGATTACGCTGATGGAATAGACACAATGCAGTTTCTCACCTCACTCTGATATCAATAATAATATCATGAATAATGCAGGTTATTTTTCACCCTTCTCAAATCAAAACCTCCCATTTACCATCAACCATCTCCCATCTAAATTCTCCTTTCGTTTCCTCACTTTTAATTTTCCATTATATTTGTATCTTATTAAAATGAAAAATCATTAAGAGATGCAGTTAAAAAACAAAGTTGTACTGGTAACTGGAGGAACGCGAGGAATCGGGAAAGCCATAGTTGAAAGATGTGTTGCAGAATGTGCCGACGTGGCTTTTACTTATGTTTCATCAGACGAAAAAGCGAATGCACTAATTGATACATTATCAAAAAAAGACCAAACCATCAAAGCCTATAAATCAAACGCAGCTAACTTTGACGAGGCACAAAAACTTGTTGATGATGTAGTAAAAGACTTTGAAGCCATTGATGTCTTGGTTAATAATGCTGGAATTACACGGGACAATCTTTTGATGAGAATGACCGAAGAAATGTGGGATGAGGTGATTGATACCAATCTAAAGTCAGTGTTTAACCTTACAAAAGCCGTCCAACGACCAATGTTGAGAGCCAGAAAAGGATCAATTATCAATATGTCTTCTGTGGTGGGTGTTTCTGGTAATGGAGGACAGTCTAATTACGCAGCATCTAAAGCAGGAATGATCGGTTTTTCTAAATCTATTGCACAAGAATTGGGCTCTCGAAATATTCGTTGCAATGTAATTGCTCCTGGGTTTATTGAGACAGAGATGACCGATAAACTGGATGAAAAAGTAGTTGAAGAATGGAGGAGTAATATTCCATTAAAACGTGGAGGAACTCCAGAAGATGTTGCCAATGCAGTTGTGTTCTTAGCTTCTGATAACGCTTTATACATTACAGGGCAAACATTACAAGTTTGCGGAGGAATGTTGATGTAAGTTGAATCAATGAAACATTTTATGCTTGATGACAGTGCTATTTTTATGGGGACACCGCTCTTTTTATAGTAATAATAATAAATTGTTACGTTCAAATGTAATAATCAAAAACTATTGGCGTTTATAATATTGTAATCAATAAAAAAACGTATATGGTGAATAATTACTCTAAAATTGCTCCAGAGGTGAGGGAGGATAAAAATAAGCCATCAAAATCTACGCTCCAATTTCTTTTAAATTACTCAAAGAGTGTAGAGGTTAAGAAGACAAAACAAGAAGGAATTCTTGTGCATTTAAATTAGTTGTATAAAATTAAAAAATGAAAGAGCATCGGGAGGTGCTCTTTTTTTATGACAATCTAACACAACCATTGCAATTTATAGAACTCCCTTAAAAAATTGTATCTTCTCAATCTCTCTATAATCCGTATTGATCAGTGTTTGCTTTGTAAGTTAGTTTGAAGTGAATATTTTGAGGTAAATCGCTTTCTATTAACATGAAATAATTACCTTCGTTTCTGAAAGTAGTCCAGTCATGAAAAAAATAATTACAATTATTGGAGCACGTCCTCAAATTATAAAATCAGCCGCTTTATCTCGTGCAATTGAAACCTATTTTTCTGATGTTTTGCAAGAAGTTATTGTCCATACAGGCCAACATTATTCCGACTCAATGTCAGAAGTCTTTTTTCAAGAACTAGGACTGCCTAAACCTTGCTACAATCTCAACGTTGGTTCGGCAAAACACGGAGAGCAAACAGCCGAAATGATGAAGGGCATCGAAGAAATCATCGAGAATGAACAACCGGACTGTATTGTGGTTTATGGAGATACAAATTCCACACTCGCAGGAGCAATGGTTGCATCCAAAATGCATGTCCCCATAGCTCATGTTGAAGCGGGACTCAGAAGTTTTAACAAATCAATGCCAGAGGAAATTAATCGCATTATTTGTGACCATGTTTCTACATTTCTTTTTACTCCTACAAAAAGGGGAGTTGCCAATTTGCAAAAGGAAGGATTTGATTTGAACAACGATGGACCTTTTGATATTGACAATCCTAAAGTGTATTATTGCGGCGATATTATGTATGATAACAGCTTGTTCTTTGCTGGCAAAATGAAAGCATTGCTCCCTCCATACGAGTTGATGTCTCTAAAAGCTGAAAAGTTTTTCTTGGGAACCGTTCATCGGCCTGCAAATACGGATGATCCAGAAAAATTAAAAGAAATTTTTGAAAGTTTTTTATCGCTTACAGAACACTATCCAGAGCATTTCATTTATCTGCCCTTGCATCCGAGGACGAGAAAAAATATGAACCTCAATTTGTCAAATGAAATGCTGAAAGAAATAGAAGAGAATCAAAAAATGAAGATAATTCCTCCCGTTTCTTATCTGAATATGATTGCTTTGCAGCAAAATTGTGATTTGGTCATTACCGATAGCGGTGGACTTCAAAAGGAAGCTTATTTTTTTAAAAAACCTTGTGTGATTTTGCGTGAGGAAACTGAGTGGGAGGAAATTGTTGAGCAAGGTGTTGCTATAACAACAGGGGCTGATAAAAATAAAATTATTGATGGTGTGAAATTAATGCTCAATCAAAAAGAAGTACATTTCCCTTCGCTCTATGGAAATGGTGATGCAGCAGAGTTTATTGCTCGGGAAATCATTAAAAATTGCTAGAACTATGCTTGTCATTTATGCTGATAAATTTACAATTCGCCTCGATTATACTTTGTCGATTATTTTTGAAGATCGAGGAGTCGCCTACCGATTGATTGATAATAAAGCAACTTTTGAAAAGATAAAAGGACCAAAGTTGGTGTATTCTAATGATAGAACCCTTCAAAAATACACCCAACTTTCACCCTCAAATCTACTTTTTGACGAAGGCATAAAAAAGTACAATATTGAAAAATCAAAATGGAATGGTGAGGAAATTTTGAGCTTTGACGGTGTTCCTGATGTTTTGGCAAGTCTTTTTTACATCGTTGCTCTTTATGATGATTATTTACAGGAAGAAAAAGACAATCACAATAGAAACATTGGGAAAAACAGCTTGTTATATCGAATGGGATGGCTTGATAAACTGGTCGTTGAACGCTGGTCAGAGGCTTTTATTAAGTACATTGAAACAGAGAATGATTACAAACTCATGCCCAGAAAAATCCCGATGAGTACTGTTCCAACTTTTGATATCGACCATGCTTATGCATACAAATTGCGTAAAGGCTGGCGGAAATACCTCAGCATTCTTCGCGATGTTCTAACGCTGAATAGAGTCCGTTTAAAAGAACGAAAAGAAGTCCTGAAAGGAAATCGTAAGGATCCGTATGACACTTTCGATTTAATAGAAGAAATAGCAGAAACAAACGATGTTCGCGTTTTTTGGCTTTTGGGCAATTATGCAACGTTTGATAAAAATGTGAGCAATAGAAGTTTTGCCCATCACGATTTGATCCGCAGAATGGATGAAAATATTCCCGTGGGTCTGCATCCAAGCTACAATTCTAATTATCTGGAAGGAAGATTGAATGAAGAAAAGGATTTATTGGAAAGAATTTTGAATCGTGGAATTACCCATTCTCGTCAACATTTTCTAAAAGTAAAGTTGCCAGAAACTTATCGAAAACTGCAAATAGAAGGTTTTCTTGATGACTACTCTTTGGCCTATGCCGACCATTATGGTTTCCGTGCTGGAATTGCCCGACCTTTTATGTGGTTTGATATAAAAAAAAATCAAGTCTCAGTCCTTAAATTGCATCCCGCAACTTTTATGGACGGCACTTTAAAGGAGTACATGCAACTCACTCCTGAGCAAGCTATCGAAGTTGTACAAAAGCTTAAAAAGGAAGTTCAAATCTACGGGGGCGATTTTATCGGAATTTGGCACAATGAAACCATCGGTGATTATGGTGCTTGGCAAGGATGGAGTGCTGTTCTGGAGGAAATGTTAAAGTCTTAATTTTCTAAAAATTAGAACATTCTAAAACGCTGTAAAAGATGAAAAAAACACCTGTACACATTCCAGAAAATCCCATTATTGACTATGCTTCAAAATTTCTATTTTTAGGAAGCTGTTTTTCTGAAAATTTATCAGAAAAGATGAAAGAAAGTGGTTTTTCCGTATCGAGCAATCCTTTCGGAGTGGTTTACAATCCGATAGCACTTGCCTACTTACTTTTGTGTGAAGAAAAGGAACTAAAAGCATCAGTTTTTGAACGGAATGGCGTTTTTCTTTCATGGTTGGCCAACAGCACTTGTTTTGCCTATTCAAAAAAAGAAATGCAAACAAAACTCATAGAATTGCGTCAAGCCTTTCTCAATCAAATTCCATTGGTGAAAGTACTTTTTGTAACTTTTGGAACAGCTTGGGTTTATGAACACAAAACAACAGGCAGAACCGTTGCCAACTGTCATAAAATTCCGCAAAAAGAATTTGAGAAACGATTGCTAGAAGTACATGAAATTGTTGAGCTCTGGCAACAGGTGTTCAATGCTTTAGAAGTCAAATCCAAAGCACAACTAACTATTGTATTTACGGTAAGTCCAGTTCGACATACCAAAGATGGTCTTGTTGGAAACAATAGGAGTAAGGCTGTTTTAACTACTGCCATTCACCAGATGAAGGAGCAATCAAATGCGGTTGGTTATTTCCCTGCTTATGAAATGATGATGGATGAAATGCGCGATTATGCTTATTATACAAAAGATGGAATCCACCCCAATGAAATTGCAATTGAAGCAATTTGGGAACGGGTAAGAACGACTTATTTTACACACTCAACAATGAAAACCTATACTGAATATGAAAAGTTAAGGCGATTGCTCAACCATCGATCATTGCATCCTGATAATACAGCTTCAAATGAATTTGAGAAAGAGAAAAGTAGGCAGCTGAAAGTCTTTAAGAGGGAGCATCCTGAGGTGAATTTTAATTCTAATAAATGAAAAATAGGTGATGAAAAATAAGATTTGTTTAATTACTGGAGGTAACTCTGGAATCGGTAAACAGGCTGCAATTCAATTGGTGCAAGAAGGATTTTTTGTTATTATAGGCGTGCGAAATCTAGAACGTGGGAAGGAGGCTGTTTCCGATATTATACTTAAATCAGGATCAAAACAGGTTGAATTACTTGAGATTGATATGTCCTATAAGAAATCAATTGTAGAAGCATCGAAACAATTGTGTCAAAGAATTGATTGTCTGGATGTATTAATTCATAATGCGGCGGATTTTGACATTTCTCGTAAACAATCTATAATGTCTCCTGATGGAGTAGAAACCATTTGGGCAACAAACCATATAGGACCAATACTACTCACAGATTTAGTGATGGATTTGCTTAAAAAAAGTAGTCAAGGTAGAATTATAACAATAGCCTCTAAAGGATTGATAATGTATCCATTTCTAACCATTAATTTGATTGATCCTGAATTTGAAAACCGAAGGTTTAGTGTGTCAAGGGCTTATTATCAATCCAAGCTTGCTCAAGTAATGTATACTTATTGGTTAGCTGAAAAACTAAAGGATTCTGCAATCACAGTAAATTGCATTAGAGTAACTAACGTAAAAATTGATATAAACAGATATTCTAATATTTCACGCTTTCTAAAGTTCTTATATTCAATAAAAAGCTGGTTCTCTATTTCACCTGAAGAAATGGCTAAAACCTATACGTATTTAACCAAATCACCCGCGTTAAATAAAACGACAGGAAAATATTTTAATGAGAAGAACGATACTGTTGATTCATCCTCTTACAGTAAAAATAGAGGGAAAATTGAGCAAGTAATGGAATTATCATTGAGTTATATTGATTAGAATACTTTTATGTGATGATTCACAGGCGGAGTGAAATGGATTCGAAGTAACTCGAAGTTGTGAATTGATTTCAAATTGATACTTTTATGTGATGATTCACAGGTGATTTTTGAGAATGATACTTGGAAATATATTATATTTGACTTATCAATTTGAAATCAATTCACAATAAGGATTATTCCGTTGTGAAAACATTTAAGCTGCCTCGACTTTCTTCGGGGCATTTTTTTATCCAATTATAGTCTCAATCAATAGGTTTTAAGATAACAATAGGCAAGTCCTTCAAAAAGTTAACCCACATTCCAAGACAGCAATCTTTTGCCGTTTCATCAAAATTTGTTACATTTAACAAAGGTTTAAAGTTCTAAAAAGACCAAAACGAAGACACAAGATCAATGAAACACACCATTTGGATTACTGCTGTATTTTTTTCTTTTGTTCTGGCTGCACAAGAGCCGTTGATTCATGACCCAAAAGGAACCAGGTCAGCTAAAATTTACAAAACAAGGCATTCTTTTATGTTGTCTGGCGGTATGTTTGTTCAAAAACGAAGTATAAGTGAATTAACTTATGGAGGATCAGCTTCATTCGCTTATCAAATCTATTTTCCTTCACGTTTTGTTCTTGGCTTTGAGTACTTAATTGATCGGTCTGTAACAGTGGATGGAATAACTTCAAATTCGGGAAATAGCTATACAAAAAACATCAAAGCCTATTCTGTTTTAGCGCATATAGGATTCCGATTGGTCCGCAGTAAACACTTTGATTTTTCTGTATTTTTTATACCCCATTATAATCATCAAAAACACTACAGAACGACTTTCTTTGAAGACGATAACGAATATGTATATTCTGAATACCACGAAACCTTTGTGTTTTTACCTCTTTTATTTCACCGTTTCGAATTCTATTATAAGTTAAACAAAATGAATGCCTTCGGACTCACATTAGACGGTAATCACGACTTCGAATGGAAAAACTTTCTTGGCGGACAACATTTCTTTCTTGGCCGATGCATGCTGACCTACCGCTTCACAATTCCAAATTAACAATCAGCATCATAATTCCCCCATCCACTATCTACATTCTAAAATCTAAACTCTTCTCACAAACTCCCACATCACAACCCCTGCACAAACCGAAACATTTAAACTGTGTTTTGTTCCAAATTGTGGCACTTCAATCACAATATCAGCTAAATCTACCAACTCCTGCTGAACGCCATCAACTTCATTGCCGAAAATGAGTAAATGCTTCTCATCAGGAGCAATCTGTACATCATTCAACATAGTCGTTTCTTCAGCCTGCTCAATGGCATAGACAAGAAAACCTTTTGTTTTATATGCTTTCACCTCTTCAAGGAGGTTTTCGTGGTGTTCCCAATCGACCGATTCGGTTGCGCCCAAAGCTGTTTTTTGAATTTCTCGATGGGGCGGTTTGGCTGTAATTCCGCCTAAAATAACTTTTGAAACATTAAAAGCATCAGCAGTTCTAAAAAATGTCCCTACATTAGACAGACTGCGGATATTGTCTAAAGCGATCACCAAAGGAAACTTTTCTTGTGCTTTAAACGCTTCTACTGAAGGTCGGTTCAATTCCCAAAGTTTTAATTTTTTGTTCATAATTTTTGATAATTGATGTTCGTTACATTAGACAATTCTCGTGCAAAAATTGTAAGTTTACAAGTTGCAAATTAAAAGAAACCATTTCAATTTTGGCAAAAACAAAGAAAGAAAAAAAATCGAGTGAAACACCACTCATGAAACAATACAATCAGATCAAAGCAAAGCACCCTACTGCTATGTTATTGTTTCGCGTTGGTGATTTTTATGAAACCTTTGGCGAAGATGCCATTAAGGCTTCTCGAATTCTTGGAATTGTTCTTACAAAAAGAAAAAATGGTGCAGCTTCACATATCGAATTGGCTGGATTTCCACACCACTCTTTGCAAGTCTATCTGCCAAAGCTTGTCCGTGCTGGAGAACGTGTTGCTATATGCGACCAACTGGAAGATCCTAAATTGACCAAAAAACTTGTAAAGCGCGGTGTAACAGAGTTGGTGACTCCCGGTGTAGCGTTGAATGACCAAGTTTTAGAACAAAAAAAGAATAATTTCCTTGCTGCAGTTAATTTTGGCAAAAAACAAAATGGTGTGGCTTTCCTTGATATCTCTACAGGAGAATTCCTAATCGGTCAGGGCAACAACGAATACATCGATAAACTCATGCAAGGGTTTGAACCTTCCGAAGTGCTGTACTCAAGACAACAGGAGAAAAAGTTTAAAGCGGTCTTTGGAGAACGATTTTATACATTTCGTCAAGAAGACTGGATATTTAGCGAAGATTATGGACGCGAATCCTTGAATAAGCATTTTAAAACGAAAAATCTAAAAGGCTTTGGAGTAGAAGAAATGGTTGAAGGCATTGTGGCTTCAGGTGCAGTTTTACAATATATCGCCGAGACAGAACACAGAAAATTAGCTCATATCACAAAAATTAGTCGGATTGAAGAAGACAAATACGTATGGCTCGACCGTTTTACTGCCCGTAACCTAGAACTGACTTTTTCCCCTCATGATAATGGTGCTACCTTACTTTCAGTGCTCGACAAAACCGTTACCCCAATGGGCGGTAGAATGATGAAAAGATGGATGGTCTTGCCTTTAAAGGATAAAAAGTCGATTGATGATCGCTTGGATGCTGTAACTGCGTTAATCAATAACGAAACGACAGCATTTGAATTGGGAGAACGCCTGAGCAGTATTTATGATTTGGAACGTTTGGCTTCTAAAATTGCAGTGGGTAAAGTCAACCCCAAAGAAGTGAACCAGTTAAAAAGAACACTAAAGGAACTTGAACCTATTCGTGAACTGTTGAAGCAAACAAACGCAAAAGCACTTTTAAGTATTGCAGACCGTATGAATCCATGCGAGCAATTGATTGATTTGATTACAGAGCAACTGGATGAAGACGCTGCTATTCAAATTGGTAAAGGAAAAGTGATAGCTGATAATTTTAATCAGGAATTAGACGAGTTGAGGGCATTGCAGACTTCAGGCACCAATTACCTTGAAGAACTTCAAAGAAAAGAAGCAGAAAATACAGGAATACCGAGTTTAAAAGTGGCTTTTAATAATGTTTTTGGTTATTATTTAGAAGTGCGCAATACACATAAGGATAAAGTGCCGGAAGAATGGATCCGCAAGCAAACCTTGGTTAGTTCAGAACGCTACATCACCGAAGAACTCAAAGAATATGAAAAGAAAATTCTAGGTGCAGAAGAGAAAATAGACATCATTGAGCGGAAGTTGTTTACAGAATTGGTCTTGTCTATGGCTGATTATATCAATCCCATTCAATTTAACGCTTTTCTCATTGGTCAAATGGATTGTTTTGCTTCTTTTGCGAAAATCGCTAAGACCAACAACTACACACGGCCAGAAATGAATGAAGGCTTTGCAATTGACATCAAAGATGGTCGTCATCCTGTTATTGAACAACAAATGAAATTGGGAGAGGAATACGTACCCAATGATGTTTATTTAGACAATGATTCACAGCAAATCATCATGATAACAGGCCCCAATATGTCGGGAAAAAGTGCTATTCTTCGTCAAACAGCATTGATCTCTTTGATGGCGCAAATGGGTTGTTTTGTCCCTGCAAATTCAGCCCAATTGGGCATTGTTGATAAAGTATTTACGAGAGTAGGGGCGTCCGACAATATATCTTCAGGCGAGTCGACATTTATGGTAGAGATGAATGAAACAGCCAGCATATTAAACAATCTATCGCCCAGAAGTCTTGTGCTGTTGGATGAAATTGGGCGGGGAACAAGTACGTATGACGGAATTTCAATTGCCTGGGCAATAGCCGAGTATATTCATCAACATCCAAGCGCCCGTTGCAAAACTTTATTTGCTACACATTACCATGAATTGAATGAAATGACCAATAAATTTCCGCGCATTAAAAACTATACAGTTGCTGTCAAAGAAGTAGGAACAAAGATTTTATTTTTAAGAAAGTTGGTTGAAGGAGGAAGCGAACACAGCTTTGGAATTCATGTTGCAAAATTGGCTGGAATGCCCAATCCAGTTGTAGAGCGCGCAACTAAAATGCTTAAAGAGTTGGAAGCATCCAATCGAGGTTCAGATAAAGAAAAAGTAGTTGAAGCAGGCAACGCCGATGATATGCAATTGAGTTTTTTCCAATTGGATGATCCTATTTTAGAGAATATAAGAGATGAAGTACAAAGTATTGATATCGATACCTTAACCCCTGTAGAAGCCCTTTTTAAACTGAATGAAATTAAGAAATTAGCAGGAAAAAAAATGTCCAATTCGTAATTGATAATTGATTAAAAATGAAGTTTTACGCAAAAACTGAAAATGATTTAATAAAAGTCAGTAAAGAATTCCTGAAATTGTTTCAAAAACATTCAATTTTTGCATTTAGAGGAGAAATGGGAGTAGGAAAAACCACATTTATTTCGTATCTTGCTAAAGCAATGGAGGTAGTAGATGAAGTAAGCTCTCCAACTTACGGTTATCTCAATGAATATGAAAGCCCTATTTTTGGAACGATATATCATTTTGATTTATACAGATTAGACAGCGAAGAAGAGGCTTATGATATCGGAATAGAAGAATACATTTATGATAAAAATATTGTATTTTTAGAATGGGCAGAAAAAATTCGGAACATTTTACCTGATAATTGCGTATGGATAGATATTACGAAAGATGATCAAGACGGTCGTGTGTTTGAAATTAATATATGAAAACAGATCCAGAGATTTTAAAAAGCATCCTGAAGGAGGGAAAATTACTTCCTCAAGAGGAAATGTTAGAAATTGCAAGAAAGAAAGGCAGTCTAAAAATTGGTGTGCCTAAAGAATTTTCCTTTCAAGAACGAAGAGTAGCCTTAGTGCCTGAAGCCGTCGCTCTTTTGGTAGCGAATGGACACCAAATTAAAATAGAGACTAAAGCTGGTGAAAACGCCAATTTCTCTGATCGAGAATACTCCGAAGCTGGAGCGGAAATTATTTACGATCGAAAGGAAGTCTTTCAATGTGATATTGTTTTTAAAGTTTCTCCACCTATCGAAGAAGAAGTAGAAATGATGGGGATGGGACAAACATTAATCTCTGCACTGCAAATTACAATTCAACCCAAGAAGATTCTTCAGCAGTTAATGCAAAAGAAAATTACAGCAATTGCATGGGACTATATGAGAGATAGTTCTGGTCATTTCCCAGTGGTTCGAGCTATGGGCGAAATTGCAGGAAATACATCTGTGCTTATTGCGGCCGAACTATTGAATGCGTTTAAAAATGGGAAAGGCGTAATGATGGGCGGAATAGCAGGAGTGCCTCCAACTGAAGTTGTCATTTTAGGTGCTGGAACAGTGGCAGAGTTTGCTACGCGCTCCGCATTGGGATTGGGTTGTTCAGTAAAAGTGTTTGATAACTCACTTGGCAAATTGCGAAGACTCCAAAATTCAGTTGGAAGTCGGATTTATACCTCAATCATTCAACCTAAAGTGTTGAGCAAAGCTTTGAGAAGAGCTGATGTGGCAATTGGTGCGGTACGATCTCCGTTTGGGAAAACCCCGTGTATTGTCTCTGAAGATATGGTGAGCAATATGAAAACAGGAGCTATCATTATTGATGTAAGCATTGATCAAGGGGGATGTTTTGAGACCTCTGAAGTCACCAACCACGAATCTCCAACTTTTGATAAATACGGTGTAACGCATTATTGTATCCCGAATATTGCCTCTCGTGTTTCCAGAACAGCTTCTTTTGCTATTTCAAATATCTTTTCTCCAGTTTTAATTAAAATGGGGGAGAAGGGGGGTGATAAAGAATTGATTAAAAGAGATTATGGCTTCAGAAGTGGAGTGTATATGTACAAAGGTTCTCTAACAAGTGAAGTTTTGGGTAAAATCTTTGATTTAGACTATAAAGAAATTGAGCTTTTATTGATGGGAATGTAAGTTTACTTGTATTTTTGCATTAAATTATTTTTCGTTATGCAGCGTAAAGGAGCATGGAAGAAAGGATTCTTGAGAAGGTTGAGTTATTATATCACTGGATTAGTACTGGGTTCCCTTTTAGTAGCTGTAATTTTTGGTGAACGGGCGTGTTCCTGGACACCATCAAACAGAATTAAAACTGATATTATTGAAAAAATAATTGTCTTCCCTAATGACCAAATAGATCAACTTCATAAAATAGGAATTGATAAATCAAATATTAAAAAGGTTGTCCTTAAAGGGAAAATAAATTATTCTGAAAGTCTTAACGAGCGTTCTGTATTTCCTCGAGAATATATTTTTGAAGTCAATGATTCGATAGATAGAAGGTTGCAATTTTCTTTGTATGAAGACAGTTACATTACCGTTGTTCATGTTTTAAATGCTACAGACCAACCCAAAAGATATACTGATTTGAAAGGATGGGGAGAGGTGGCACATTTACCTAGAGATTCTTCACTTATTTTTATTGATGAATCGAACTATACCCAATGTAAGGCCAGAGGATTAGCTTCTAAAAAGGAGAAGGATATTATTGAGGCGATTAAAAAAACAGGAAGGATTAATTTTTCTAAAAGCAACTTGATGCTTACAAAAGCAACCCAACAGCTCTACTTTACTCAAAATGACACTGTTCATGTTCAAGCGGAAACAATTTGGTTTAGGTATAAAATCACGTTTAAGGATTTTATCTGGGATTATAAACAGCCTTGTGAAGAATAAATACTGTTTAAGATGAATTTTATTTAGATTTTCAGTTTAAATGAAGCAAATCAAAGAATAATTATATTTTTGTAAATAAATAAATTAAACTATGGGAAACAATTTATTAAAAGGTAAAAAAGGAATCATTTTTGGAGCATTAAACGATAAATCAATCGCTTGGAAAGTGGCTGAATTGGCACATGAAGAGGGAGCAGAATTTGTTTTAACAAATGCACCGGTTGCCATGCGAATGGGACAAATTAATGAGTTGTCTGAAAAAACGAACAGCCAGATTGTGCCTGCTGA
The DNA here is from genome assembly GCA_964585545.1 of uncultured Fluviicola sp. Classification (GTDB taxonomy): domain Bacteria; phylum Bacteroidota; class Bacteroidia; order Flavobacteriales_D; family Crocinitomicaceae; genus Brumimicrobium. The sequence continues at coordinate 50,747 of CAZPDT010000006.1, read as the reverse complement.
TGCCACAAGTGAAGAAGATATTGCCAATTTAATTGATCAGACAATGGATATCTTAGGCGGAAAGGTCGATTTTATTTTGCACTCAATCGGGATGTCTCCAAACGTGCGTAAGGGAAAACACTATACCGATATTAATTATAAATTTTTCAATCAAACTCTAGATATATCGGCAGGTTCATTGCATAAAGTGTTGGCAACTGCAATGAAAAAAGACGCGATGAATGAATGGGGGTCTGTGCTTGCATTAACTTATATTGCTTCGCAAAGAATTTTCCCTGATTATGGTGATATGGCAGATGCTAAATCACTGTTGGAATCTATTGCTAGAGGATTTGGATACCACTACGGCTTGAAGAAGAAAGTAAGGGTGAACACGATTTCTCAATCGCCAACACGTACCACTGCAGGACAAGGAATTAGCGGGTTTAATGAATTTGTAAACTTCAGTGATGAAATGAGTCCATTGGGCAATGCTTCCTCAGAAGCGTGTGCTCAATATTGCATCTCTATGTTCTCAGATTATACCCGATATGTGACCATGCAGAACTTATTTCACGATGGTGGCTTTAGTTCAACTGGAGTAACACAAAATGTGATGAATAAGTTTGGAGACGCATAAAACTGCTTTACAAAATAGAAGTGGATATCTCAAAACAGTGTTTTTATTCATCATCACTTATATTTGAGTTAAGTTATTGGTGAATCGAGTTTTCGAACACAAAATGTATAAATCAGATTAAGGGACGCGATAATTACAGCGTCCCTATATTTTTTTAATTGTTCTTCTGAGCCAAACAATGCTTAACCCGAATTATTATTAATACTTTAGGGAATGAATAATAATGTGGGCTAATCTTTAAACATATTTCTAGAAATCACAATTTTCTGAACTTCAGAAGTTCCTTCATAAATTTGAGTGATTTTTGCATCTCGCATTAACCTTTCCACATGGTATTCTTTAACATAACCATATCCTCCATGAATTTGGACAGCTTCTACAGTTTGCTTCATAGCAACTGATGAAGCATATAATTTTGCCATTGCGCTGGATTGATCAAAGTTTTTGCCTTGGTCCTTCTCCCATGCCGCTTTGAGAACCATTAACCTTGCTGTTTCAACAGCAGTCGCCATATCTGCAACTTTAAAAGCAATGGCTTGGTGTTTACTGATTTCTTTACCAAAGGCCTTACGTTCTTTGGCATAAGCTATCGCTAACTCCATAGCACCAGAAGCAATCCCTAAGGCTTGAGCAGCAATTCCTATTCTCCCTCCAGATAGTGTTTTCATAGCAAATTTAAAACCAAATCCATCTTCTCCAATTCTATTTTCTTTAGGTACTTTTACATCAGTAAACGTCAATGAATGAGTGTCACTACCACGAATGCCGAGTTTGTCTTCTTTTGGCCCAACTTCAAAACCTTCCATTCCTTTCTCAACAATCAAACAATTAATGCCATGATGTCCTTTTTCAGGATGAGTTTGTGCCATGACAAGATATGTTGAAGCAGTTCCTCCATTAGTAATCCAATTTTTTGTTCCATTTAATAGGTAATAATCGCCTTTGTCCTCTGCTATTGTACGTTGAGATGTTGCGTCGGAACCGGCTTCAGGTTCAGAAAGACAAAACGCCCCGATGACTTCTCCTTTTGCCAAAGGCACCAAATATTTTTGTTTTTGTTCTTCAGTCCCAAACTTCTCAATTCCCCAACAAACAAGTGAATTATTAACACTCATAACAACAGATACAGAGGCATCAACTTTTGAAATTTCTTCCATTGCGAGAGCATAAGAAATGGTATCCATGCCACCACCTCCATACTTTGGATCAACCATCATTCCTAGAAAACCAAGTGCCCCAAGTTCCTTTATTTCTTCTTTTGGAAATTGCTGTTCATTGTCTCTTTCAATCACACCTTTTTTGAGTACATTTTGAGCGAAATCTCTTGCTGCATCACGTACAGCCATTTGTTCTTCAGTTAATTCAAAATCCATATTTGTGTAGTTATTTAATTTTTATATTCGTTCGTGTTGCTACTTTAATCCATTTCAAATCCTATTTTTCTACTTGTGTTGTCTAAAAAATAAATTTTTGACTAAAAAAAGAATTTGTTTTCATAATTTTTGGCTACTATTGAAGGTACAAATGTAGCGTATTTATTCAATTTTTACGTTATAATATCAATAGAAAATGAAAACTTTTAGAGCAATTGGTTTAATGTCGGGCACTTCCATGGATGGGTTGGATGTTGCTGATGTGACCTTTGAGTTGACAAGAAATGGAGAATGGACATTTGAATTGCACTTTGCCGAATGTTATGATTTTCCAGCGCATTTACTGAAACGATTGCAAACAGCGTTTCAATCTACAGGGAACGAATTGAGTAAATTAAACTCCGATTTGGGTTGCTTTTATGCAGAAAAAGTCAATACTTTTCTCGATGATTTTAATGTAGACAAGAAGGAAGTTGACTTGATCGCTAGTCATGGTCAAACGATTTTTCATCAACCTCAAAAAGGGTATACACTTCAAATTGGAAATGGACCAGAACTCGCTGTACACACGGGCATTCCTACCGTTGTTGATTTTCGCTCTATGGATGTTGCACTCGGTGGCAATGGAGCACCATTGATTCCCGTTGCTGATTTTTTATTGTTTCAACGGTATGCCGACTCGTTTTTAAATCTTGGAGGTTTTGCAAATGTGTCTTATCAAGATGAAGAGAAAACGTTTTCTTTTGATATATGTCCTGTAAATATAGTACTGAATAAATTGGCAAAACAATTGGGCAAAGCTTATGATGATAATGGAGAAATGGGCAGATCAGGACAAATAAACACCCAATTGTTAAATGCATTAAATGCACTGGATTACTACCGCCAGAGTTCACCAAAATCTCTAGGATGGGAGTGGGTTGAAAATGAAGTTTTGCCACTGTTAGATCAAGAACAAGATGTAAAAAACACGATGAGAACGTGGTACGAGCACGTTGCAATTCAAATTGGGCATTCCTTGAATGGAGTCACCTCAAATTCTGTTATGGTTACTGGAGGCGGTGCCAACAACACTTTTTTAATCGATAGAATTAGAGTTCATACGGATCAAATTACCCTCGTGCCCGAAGAAGATATAATCAACTTTAAAGAAGCCATAGGTTTTGCTTTTCTTGGTGTATTGAAGTGGCAAGATCAAATTAACGTATGGGCAAGTGTCACAGGTGCTCGGAAAGACTCATCTTCTGGCGTGATTATTAAACCATAATCGATTCTCAAATTTATGAGAAATTAAGCGTTTTAAAACAGAATTCTTTATTACTTTTGCTTGCTAATATTTTTTACATGAAGGATTTATTAAAGAAGTTTGAAGAGAAGGAAGCAGAAGTTGTATTTGAATGGCATGATTCAGAAACAGATGCAAAAGGATGGGTTGTAATTAATTCATTGCGCGGTGGAGCAGCAGGAGGAGGAACCCGAATGAGAAAAGGATTAGATAAACGAGAGGTGGAATCATTGGCAAAGACAATGGAACTGAAATTTTCTGTTGCAGGTCCACCAATTGGGGGCGCTAAATCAGGAATTGATTTTGACCCTAAAGACCCAAGAAAAGAAGGTGTCTTGCACAGATGGTTCAAAGCAATATCCCCTTTGTTAAAAACATATTATGGTACTGGAGGCGACATGAATGTTGATGAAATTCATGAGGTGATTCCCTATACCGAAGACAATGGCATTTGGCATCCTCAAGAAGGTGTTTTGAATGGCCATTTTGCGCCTAAAGAGTCTCAAAAAATACGCAGAATTGGACAATTGAGAAAGGGCATTTTAAAAGTTGTAGAAGATGTTAATTATGCACCGAGTCCGGACCGCAAATTTGTTATTGCCGATTTGATAACAGGTTATGGAGTCGCACATTCTATCGTTTCCTATTACAATATATGGGAGAAGTCGACCATTCAGGATAAAAAGGTAATAGTTCAAGGTTGGGGCAATGTCGCTTCGGCTGCAGCGTATTACTTATCTTTACAAGGCGCAAAAATTGTAGGAATTATTGATCGTGTTGGTGGTTTAATCAAGGAAGAAGGTTTTACAGTAAATGAAATTCGAGAATTGTACCTCAATAAGAATGGAAATGAGTTGAACGCACCCAATATGCTTTCTTTTGAGGAAGTTGATGACAAGATTTGGGATGTTTCAGCAGATGTGTTTACTCCCTGTGCTGCTTCGCGAATTGTTACTGAAGATCAGGTGGAGCGAATGATCAAATCGGGGCTTCAATTAATTGCTCCAGGTGCAAATGTTCCTTTTGCAGATAAAGAAATTTTCTTTGGCAAAATTGCAGATTATGTTGATGATTCTATTGCATTGGTGCCTGACTTTATTTCGAATTTAGGCATTGCAAGAGTTTTCGCTTACCTAATGTCAAATGATTTAGAGGCACTGGAGGATGAGGCCATTTATGCCGATGTAAGAGCTACAATCGACAAAGCTTTAAAAGCAACACATAAAATAAACAGTAAATCAACAGAGATTGCTAAAAAATCATTTGAAATTGTGCTCAATCAATTGGTTTGATTTTTTTTAATGTTTTCAATGACTTTAAGTTGTTGTTGGAACAATTAATCTCTAATAAATAACATCAAATATTTAAATGAAAACGAGAGACCTATTTAAAGAATTTATTCACAGTGAAAAAGCAGGAGGTACATTATTGGTAATATGTACAGTAATATCTTTGCTTTTAGCTAATTTTTTTATCGGAGAACCCTACGAGCATTTCTGGGGAACGAAAATAGGTGGTGAAGGAGGAAAAAGTATTGAATATTGGGTAAATGACGGGTTGATGGCCATTTTTTTCTTACTCATAGGGCTAGAACTCAAACGCGAATTGTTTCTCGGGAAATTATCTAAGGTAAAGGATGCATTGCTGCCTACATTTGGTGCGCTTGGAGGAATGCTCGTTCCTGCTGGAATATATTTAATGTTGAATTATGGAACGGATACACAATCGGGAGCGGGAATACCCATGGCTACTGATATTGCATTTGCCTTAGGCGCATTGTCTTTATTGGGGAAAAGAGTTCCGCTCTCTTTAAAAGTATTTTTGACTGCATTGGCTGTTATTGACGATTTGGGAGCGATTCTGGTAATTGCCATATTTTATACGGACACCTTAGTCATTACCAATCTTTTTATTGCTTTGGGTATTTTTGGAGGACTTTTGATTTTAAATAAACTAAAAGTTAAATTGCTAATCATCTATCTAATTGGTGGTGGTTTTATGTGGTATTTTATGTCCATTTCTGGTATCCATCCAACCATTGCAGGAGTTTTGTTTGCCTTTACGATTCCATTTGGAAATGGAGACGAAAAAACTTTATCCTATAAAATGCAAGATTTTTTAGACCAACCTGTCACTTTCATCATCTTGCCCATATTTGCATTGGTCAACACTGCAATTATAGTAGGAGGGAATTTTGGAGATGTACTTGTTCAAAACGATAGTTTGGGAATTGCTCTAGGACTTATTATTGGAAAGCCTTTAGGTGTATTTGGAATGGCTTATCTATGTGCAAAATTAGGTCTTGTTAATTTGCCTTCAGATTTAAAATGGAAAAATATCTTTGGTGTTGGTATTATGGCAGGGATTGGGTTTACAATGTCAATTTTCATTACCTTACTCGCTTTTAAAGGAGAAGCGCTATTGATCAGCAATGCTAAATTGATTATTTTATGTAGTTCCTTGGTTGCTGGTGTCGTTGGTTTCTTTGTTTTAAAAAGTCAATTGAAAGATCGAGAAACGGAAAACAAACAGCTTCAAGAAGAATCCAAGCATTAACTATTATACACCCAAAGTTTGGATAGATGTTTATTTTGAAAATAGATTAACGTTTTGATAATCATTTGAATACAATTTAAAATAAAAAAACGTGGTGAATAATATGGGATAAAGCTGATGAAAAAGTGAATTATTCTAATTTTATCATTTACTTTAGCATCAGGAATTTTATTGTAGTGTAACAAATTTTAATTTAATACGTTATTGAAAATATGAACGGTTTATTTTTACTTCAAATAGCTCAGGATTCTACTGGAGTTGAGCAAAACTTTAAAGAAGTGCCTTTGTGGGACACAATCTCTGAAGCGACAAGTGGCTTTATGGGAATGTTGATAATGATATTGTTGGCCATTATGTCAATATATGCTATTTACGTTTTTGTTGAACGTCTGTTGGCCTTGAAAAGAGCATCAAAAAAACATCCCAATTTTTTGTCAGAGGTGAAAAGACACCTCAGTGATGGAAATATAAATGAAGCGAAGAACCTTTGCGCACGTACAGATTCGCCTTCTGCTCGAATGCTTGAGAAAGGGATTGATCGTTTAGGGAAACCTGTGGATATTGTTTCTTCTGCTATAGACAGCACAGGAAAATTAGAAATTTCAAGACTTGAACAACGGTTGAGTTTCCTTGGTACCGCTTCAGGTGCGGCTCCTATGTTGGGTTTCCTTGGAACAACTACAGGAATGGTTTCTACCTTTAATTCGATGAGGAGTCTTGATTCTCTCGATTTGGGGACAATTGCACCAGGTATTATGGAGGCAATGGTAACAACAGTTGCAGGTTTAATTGTAGGCGTTATTGCATTTATGGGATACAATTATCTTGTATCGCAAATTTCCAAAGTGGTTTACAGAATGGAAAATGATGCAATGGAGTTTATGGATGTGTTGCATACACCCTCAAAGTAAATAATGGCAATCTATGGGATTTCAGACGAAAAATAAAACTTTGATTCAAGGTGGCATGGCTTCCATGACCGACTTGGTATTTCTTTTGCTTGTGTTTTTTATCATTATGAGTGTAATGTCGGAAAAAAATACACCTGTAGAATTGCCGCAACCCTCTGAACAACTTGAAACTTCAAAAGAGAATACCACAACAACAGTTATCATTACAGATGATAATCTATACAAAATTATGCTCAGTAATGCCCAAAGCAGTATGGAGAATCCTTTTGGTGTTAAATCTCAAGGGGCGACTTATGAGGAAATGCGTGATTTTTTGATTGAGGCAGTTGAGCAAACACCCGAAAAGAAGGTAAAAATTGCAGGTTCCAGACAAGCAGATTATGAAGCAGTTTTTCAAATCTTAGCTTTATCAAAAACTAGAGAGTGGAAACCTGTTTTGGCATACGATTAATAATGTATATAAATAGAAAAGATGAATCAAGTACCTGTTGTAAGATCATCAGATAGGCGGATGGGAATCATTGGCGCTATACTCTTTCTATTGATTACTTTATTTTTACTTTTCTTTATTACTTTTACAGAACCTGACCCTCCAAAAGTAACTGTTCCCATTCCTGTAGTTTTAGGAGAGCAAGGGATTACTGATTTTGAAATCAACAATGCAGGAGGGGGCGCACCGAGTGAAAATACAAACCCTGTTCCAGAGCCCGAAAAAAACCCACAAGAACAACCCACCCAAGAAGAGTCTCCAGTTACCGTGCCTTCGGCTGATGGAGATACAAAGACAGAAAATTCTACGTCGAACCAAGAAACCGCCGTGCCCAATCCTTTTTCTGGCAATGGAAAAGGAGGTTCTGGATCAGACGGTTCGGGTGAAGGTTTTGGAAGTGATGATGGACCTGGAACAGGAAGTGGAGACCCTGGAAAAGGCGCTGCTGGAGAACGTGTTCGTTTGGCCAATCTTCATTCTCAACCCAAAACACCTAATGATGAAAGGTGTAAGATTGCTTTTAAATTAACTGTTGATGCACAAGGAAAAGTATTGAGGGCAGATGTTATTAGAAGTAAGACCACTGCAACAAAGCAGCGCTTGATTGATGAAGTGATAGGACTGGTTAAAAAAGAGGTCAGGTATAAAAAGAAACCCGGCGCTAGAAACGAGATTGTGTATTATACTGTTACTGTTCAACCTGGCTAAGATGGTTGATCAAACTTATCAAGATAAGGTAGAATGGTTGTTTCACCAATTTCCTGTTTTTCAAAAAATTGGTGAAAATGCTTATAAACCTACATTAGAAAATACGCTGCGTCTCGTTCAATTGTTGAATGTTCCTATTGATAAAATGAAATTTGTTCACGTTGCTGGTACAAATGGTAAAGGAACAACTTGTTCTATTCTTGCAAGTGCGCTAACGGTTTATGGCAAAAAAGTTGGACTGTTCACTTCACCACACATTAAAGATTTTCGCGAACGAATGCGCATTAACGGAAAATCGATTGCCAAAAGTAAAGTAGAAGAATACATCGACATATTCCAAAATACGGAATTGCATTTTTCACCCTCTTTTTTCGAAATGACTTGGGCAATGGCTTTGGCTTATTTTTATGAAGAAAAGTGTGATATTGTAGTTGTCGAGACAGGGTTAGGAGGACGACTTGACGCTACAAATATTATTTCTCCAGTACTTTCTGTTATTACCAATATCGGTCTTGAACATGTCAATATTTTAGGGGATACTAGAGCGAAAATAGCATTTGAAAAAGCGGGAATTATAAAGAAAAACACACCTGTAATTATTGGTGAAAGTGACCCAGAGATAGCATCTGTTTTTATTGATAAAGCAAAAGCGGAAAACGCACCGCTTGAATTCTTAGAGAAAAAGAAAGACCAATCTACATTTGAAACCAATAAAAGATTGGCGTTTCAATCACTGGACTACCTTTTACCTGATGCTGGCTCTCTTTACAAGATAAAATCTGATGCAATTGAATCTTTGTATGAAAACACAGGATTGTACGGGCGAAATCATATTTATTCTAAAGATCCTTTAATTGTATTGGATGCAGCACATAATTTTATGGCCATTCAACGATTAATTGAAGAAATCAAACGTGCTTATCTTTATAAAAATATTAGGGTGCTGTATGGGGCGTCTAATGATAAAGACATAAAAAAGATAATTGCGTTATTTCCGCGTGAATGGGATTACTTTTTTACTGCATTTAATAATAAGCGTTCAATGACTATAGAGAATTTTAAAAGGACAGAAGGCATATCTTCTTTAAGTCCAAAATATTATCAAAGTGCATCAGAAGCTTTTGCAGCAGCCCAACCTGCTAAAGGTGAGAATACTGTTCTCCTAGTTTTTGGAAGTTTCTTTCTATTAGAGGAAATAATTTAATATTTTTTCGATAAACTATATTTGAATTAAAAAAAGTAGTTATATTTGCACCCGCTATGGTGTTAAATAAAACACAAAATAGCAATTTTAGGGCTCTTAGCTCAGTTGGTTCAGAGCACCTGCCTTACAAGCAGGGGGTCACTGGTTCGAATCCAGTAGGGCCCACAAATAATTTAAGCTTCACAATCTTGTGAAGCTTTTTTTTATCGTTCTATATCTGTTAACCCGAACTATTCATTGCTTTTCATAACAAAAACCTATAAATAGTTCGGGTTAACATTAGAATTTATGTTTCTGCTCACAACCATCTGAAATCTTATTATATAAGTAAAACAGCATCAAAAATGCCCATTAGGAACGACACGATATGTAGCTGTCTCAAAAAAGTAAACGCTGTAATAAACCCACTATTTAGAAACAGTGAAATTGGAGGATATGTTGATTGGGTTTTAAAAATTTTCAGATGAATGGTTAGGGATAATTTGGCTGTATAAGTGTGTAAAAATTTAATTAAACTTTATACCTCTTTTGTTTTCATTAAATTTAAATTACTTTTAGAGTCTAAATATTTAAGCAAATGTTATCAAAAATTTCTCGAATTGTAATTTCACTTTTGGCTCTTGTAATTGTTATTTATTATCATAAAGACCTTGTTGCAATAGGGTTAAAATTGAGACTTCCTTTTACTTTTTCAATGATTCTTCCTTATGTAATTGAGTTTTTCTTTGTCTGTTCACTTGTATTTCAAATTTATTTTCGTGTATTGGCTGGACGCTCAATGTGGTTGAGAAGGATTGTAGCACTCGCAATTCTTTTGGGTGGTTCTGGGATTGCTTTTGCTATCCATCCGATTTATGATGGTGATTTTAACAATACATACAGAGAAGTTACTTTAAAGGGAAGCAGTGAAGCCGTTTTTGATAAAGGTTTGTCTTTGGTCGTTCTACCTGGCTGTCCATTCTGCCACCAACGGTTTGGAGAAATTAAATTTATGAGTGATATTTATCCTGATTTGCCTGTAAAAGTTATGGTTGCTCATAAAGACACTTCGGAACTGGAAGAATACAAAAGATTGAGTGAAGATTATAAAAATATTCAGGTAGAATTCTTCCCAGATCCTTTGTTGAAAACCATGCAAATTCATAATTTTCCAACAATGGTTTATAGCGTTGGTGAAGCATCTCCTAAAGTACTAAAAAAGTGGACAAACGATGGATTTGGATCTGGGGCCTGGGATTATGTTTTGGATGCCGAAGGCTTATAAGTAATAGATTAGATTTTAATTACCAAAGTGTCAATTGTCGGCTTTCTTGTTGAACAGCAGTAGACTCAAAACCACTAATTGAAACCCCTATTAATCGAAGTGGTGTACCTGGAACAATTGCTTCATGCCATAAATCATCTAACTTTTCCCTAATTTTTGATTTGTCTCTAAAGTAATTGGGATCCGTAATCGACCGGGTTAGTGTTTCAAATTTATTGTTTCGAATTTTTAAAGTGATTGTTCGGCCTTTTAATCCATAATCTTTATAGCGTTGCCACCATTTTTCAAAGACTTGGGTAAATTTCTCATTTACACCAACTTCATCGATAATGTCTTCAGAGAAGGTCATTTCTGCACCTATGCTTTTTCTAACTTGTTCTGATTTTACAGCTCTATGGTCAATTCCCCGAGCAATATTGTAAAGGTAACCACCCATTTTCCCAAACAATTGTTGCAATTCCCATTTTTCATAGCGAAGCAAGTCGCTACCCAAAAATATTTCATTCTCTTTCATTTTCTTTGCAGTAACTTTTCCCACTCCATAAAACAAGTCTATCGGTAATTTTTTTATAAAATCTAAACCTTGATCTGGAGTAATGACAAATAAACCATCAGGCTTATCTTGGTCGGATGCAATTTTAGCCAGGAATTTATTGTATGAAACTCCTGCTGATGCAATAAGATGGAGTTCCTCTTTTATGTCGCGCTTAATCTGTTGGGCAATTAAAGTAGCGGAACGCACTTCATAATTAGAATAGGTGATATCTAAATAAGCTTCATCCAACGACAAAGGCTCGATAATGGAAGTGTAGCGCTTAAATATTTGACGAATTTCTTTGGAAACAGCTTTGTATGTGTCAAAACGAGGTCGAACAAATCGAAGCATCGGACATATTCGTAAGGCAACACGGGAAGGCATTGCCGAGTGAATGCCAAATTTCCGTGCCTCATAACTGGCGGCAGCTATTACACCTCTTCCACCGGTACCTCCAACAGCCAAAGGGAGACCACGCAACTCTGGGTGGTCACGCTGCTCGACAGATGCGTAGAATGCATCCATATCAATATGAATTATTTTTCGGGTCTCAGGCTCATTCATTTTCTTCTTCGGGTTCGATAATACGCTGAATATCTTCTTCTGTTTTATCCAGTTTTTTACGACAAAAATCAACCAGTTCCTTGGCTTCTATCACCGTGTCAGATAAATTGTCAATTTTTATTTCTTTCTCCTCTAATTGATTCACAATTTCCTTCAATCGCTTTAAGGCTTCCTCGTAAGAATTGGGTTCATTTGTCTTCATCGTTTATTTCTTTTTTTGATAATATTTTACTGGTAATTAAGTAATTAGTAGAAAGAGTTTTCATGAGATCTCCTTCTTTAACAATTATATTTTTAAGGTCTTGGTCTTCAATTGTTGAAATTGTATAGCCAGATGCCAATATTTTCATAGGATTGAGCAAAGTCAATAACTCTGCATGATTATTAAAAATGATACGCTCTCTATCCACAACTTGTTGACTTAACAATTGAAGATTGAATAAAGTTTGTTTGATAAGCGTATTCCTTTTATTATCAATATGCTGTAGACTTAATGTGGAAATACGTTCCATTTGCCAATCGGTTTGACTCCTATGGTGTTGCACCAAGCGTTGTAAAAGAGAAGAGGTCCGATGAATAAATTGTGTCCAATCTTCCTTTTCTGAATACAATAAAGTTCTGCTTTTTTGCAAGATCTCGTGTTCCTTTTTTTGGAATAATGTCTGCCAATAATGTATGATTTCTCGGCTGTGGTGCAGTAGATAATTGTTGTAATGACTAAATTCTTCCCGACTCTCTCCAAGCAATTGCAAAGCCTTTTGAATTGTTTTGTCGTGCAATTCACGCATAATCTCCTTAAATGACTGGATAGCATATTGAATATATTGCCCTACGGCAGTTGGCGTAATAAATTTTTGTCGTGCCACCAAATCGGCAACCACTTCATCAGTTTCGTGACCAATTCCTGTTAAAACTGGTAATCTAGAGTTACAAATGGCTTTTGAGATACTATAATCGTCGAACAATGCCAAATCCATTTTACTGCCACCACCGCGAAGCAATACTATTACATCAACATCAAAACAATTGGCTTCATTTATAGCATCAACAATCTCTTTTGCTGCCTGATCACCTTGAACACGAACAGGAAACTCCTTTATTACAAATCGATTAAAATTGTGATTGTTGAACAGCTCATTATGAAAATCCCGATATCCCGATGTATTAGGGGATCCGATTAAAGCTATACGTTTTATGATTGTGGGCAGATGAATTTTTTGCTGTTTTTCAAAAATTCCTTCTTTTTTGAGTCGTTTGATTATTTCTTGTCGCTTCCTTTCAATTTCTCCGTAAGAATAGGAAGGATCAACAGCACGGATTTTTAATTTTAGTCCATAGATTTTATGGTATTCAATTTTTACATTTATTAGGATTTTATTTCCAGGTTGTAAAATGCCTTGAGCTTCTTTGAGTCCAATGTCGGCGACAATTTTTTGATAAACAGAAGACCAAATAGTCGCAAAACTTCGGGCAGTTGTTTTGTCATTTTGACTGTCGGCCAATTCAATATAAAAATGTCCGTTTTTCTGATTAATTGTAATCAACTCCGCTGTTATCCAGTAATAGGAATTGGAAAATTTATCCCAAAACAGTTTCTCCAACGACTGATTTAATTGTGTTAGACTGTATATTTTTCTTTCTTCAGACATACTTATAATAAAGGTAATGAAAATTTTTATTATCGTGTCGTCTTTGGATTATTGAGGAAAAAGGAAATAGTCTGAAAAATAGACATGTTTTAAAGTATATATCCAATTATATACAAAAAGAAGTATATTCAAATCTTCGTTCTTTAAAGCTACTTCTGAATCAAATGCAATTCTTACTCTAGTATTTAGATTTAATTTTATCTGCCCCTAAACCAATATTTGAGCATAAAACATCCTCAAAAATATACACGTTTTTAAGTATATTCCCAATTATATACAAAAAAGTGTATATTTGTTAAAAGAAAATTAAAACAGGGTAGCGATTATCACCGGAGATATTATTAATTCAAGAGCAGTAGCTACAAAAGAATGGATGGATGCACTAAAGGATATCCTAAGTTCAATAGGCACTGAACCAAAAGATTGGGAAATTGAAGAATTGGAAGCTATTGGTTGGACGTATAAAAATGGAACAGATATAACCCCGACAGTACATGCGTAACCTGAAAATAACCTTTTTTCCATCGTACTGACTCCTTTTCATCTTTTCCAATATCGTGTTTCATAAAATATACCAAGATATCCTCGAACTGCAAGTTTGTTATCGCTTTCCAACCATATTTTTGCGGTATATTCTTTTCCGGTTTTTGGATAAAGCATTGCATTATCTCCTGTCCAAGAATTACCAGATTTCACAAGTCCAGTTATAAAAATCATGCCTTCAAGAGGTTGGTTCTTTCTTTTGCCTTTGCATTTTGTGCATCTAGGATTTCTTGTTGTGCCATCTGGATTGTACAATTTAACGAGCTTCCCATAAAGCTTTCCATTTTTAATGAAGATTTCGACTTCTGAATCTAGCTTGCCTGTGTCTTTATTATAGGATTTCCATATCCCTGTAATGGATGATTGGGAAGTTCCAATTAGACTGATTAAGCTTAAACATAGAGTGAGGAGGTATTTCATGACTTTATTTTTTTCTGCTTTACTTTATTTAATCCGAAATATTAACGTAAATAGATTGAAATTAGTCTCTAAAAATGTAAAAAAGTCATTTAAAGTTGAAAAATTAAATGTAGGACATTTCTAAAAAAGCATAAATGCCTTGTTCTGTGTGTATGGGGGTTAAAAATCTTGTTGTATTTGATGACGGAGTTGTGAGCAGGCAGAATACGACCTTAAAAAAGTATTTTATTTTTTCTTTACTCTTATCCAATATTGTGTCCTATAAAACCACCCAATATATCCCCGAACCGTTAATTTATTGTTGCTTTCTAACCAAAACTTAGCATTGTATAGTTTTCCATTGTTTGGATCGAGAAGAGCCTTGTCTCCCGTCCAGTATTTGCCTGATTTTTCAAGTGCTGTAATGATCTCCATGCCCAAAACAGGTTGGTTCTTTCTATAATCAGTACAATCGTAACACTTGGCGTCTTTTAATGCAACTTCTAAATTGTACAGCTTGATGATTTTGCCGTAAAGTTTTCCGTTTTTAATCGTTATTTCTATTTCAGATTTTAATTCTCCTGAGTCATCATCATAAGACTTCCAAATTCCTTCAATGGTTTGTGCGCTGATAGTTAGGTGCATTAGCCCTACCGTAAGAACAAAAAGGTATTTCATGTATATATTTTTGCTTTTAAGATAATAAAAGTAATAAAAACTGACAATGGGGTTGCTCCATAAATTTTTGTTTTTGGACTTAAAAAATAAAATCCTCATCTTTCGAACAGCTTTCTTTCTCAACCAAAATGCCTATTTTTGTTCTTTAAAGTTCAGTTATGATGAAATCCCCAGCAACTCCTCTTGCAGAGCGTATGCGTCCAACAACGTTAAATGAATATGTTGGACAGGAGCATCTTTTGAAAAAAGGTGCGAGTCTGCGGAATACCATTGATGCTGGAATTATTCCATCCATGATTTTATGGGGACCTCCGGGTGTGGGGAAAACTACCTTAGCCAACATCCTTTCCAATCAATTAAAGCGGCCCTTCTATACCTTGTCTGCCATTTCTTCTGGTGTAAAAGATGTTCGAGAAGTGATTAAAAAGGCCGAAAATCAAGGGATGTTTCAAGAAAAAGGAGCAATTCTTTTTATTGATGAAATACACCGTTTTTCTAAAGCCCAACAAGACTCTTTACTCGGTGCAGTTGAAAAAGGAGTGGTGACTTTAATTGGAGCAACAACGGAAAACCCTTCTTTTGAGGTGATTTCCGCTTTGCTTTCACGATGTCAGGTGTATACACTGGAATCTTTAAGTAAAGCTCAATTGGATACACTGATACAAAATGCACTTAAAGAAGATGAATATCTGGCTCAATTGAACATTAAAGTTAAAGAAACCAATGCACTTCATCGTATCTCAGGAGGAGATGCCAGAAAATTGCTCACTTTATTAGAAATTGTGGTCAATTCATTAATTCATGAAGATAAAATAGAAGTTACAGATGATGCAGTTTTTGAGATTGCCCAGCAGAATATTGCGCGGTACGACAAAGATGGAGAACAACATTATGATATTATTTCTGCTTTTATAAAGTCAATTCGAGGGAGTGATCCCAATGCATCGATTTATTGGCTGGCAAGAATGATAGAAGGAGGGGAGGATGCGAAATTTATTGCCCGACGATTGATTATTTCAGCAAGTGAAGATATTGGTTTGGCGAATCCAACGGCATTAATTATGGCCAATAATACATTCCAAGCAGTGAATACGGTAGGTTTTCCAGAGGCGCGTATTATTTTGGCGCAATGTACCGTCTACTTGGCCAATTCTCCGAAAGGAAATGGTTCTTATATGGCATTAAATAGAGCGCAAAAAATTGTAAAAGAAACAGGAAACCTCTCGATTCCTTTATCACTTCGGAATGCTCCAACAAAATTGATGAAGGAATTGGACTATGGTAAAGGATATAAATATTCACATGATTTTTCAGGGAATTTTGCAAAACAAGAATTTATGCCCGATGAAGTTAAGGGCAGTTCATTTTTTAAAGCAGGCAGTTCCAAAAGAGAAAAAGATGTTGAAGAGAACATAAAGCGATTGTGGGGAGATAAATATTAATAAATTCTCAATTGCTTAATTCCATTTCCAATTTCCTCCAAAATTGATTCGGCAGTCATTGCATATTCGCTATGTTTCTCGGCAGCAAGTTCACCAGATACACCGTGAAGAAGCACTCCTATTTTACAGGTTTGATCGGAAGAATATCCCTGCGCAAGCAACCCTGTCAGTAATCCCGCAAGAACATCTCCACTTCCTCCTGTTGCCATTCCAGGAGTACCGTTTAAACTATAAAAACATTCCCCCTTGGGCGAACAGATTATCGTACGAGCATCTTTTAAAACAACAAATACCTTGTGTTTTTGAGTAAAACCCATTAATTTTTTGATGCGTTCGATACTGTCTTTTGATTTCCCTACCAAACGTTGAAACTCCTTAATATGAGGTGTTAAAATACTATTTTCAGGAAGGTTTACAAGCCATTCTGGATGTTCAGCAAGAATATTGAGGGCATCTGCATCGAAGACAGCAGGCATTTTTAATTTTTTGAGAAAATTGGAAAAAAATTGGACTGTATGGGTAGCTTTTCCTATTCCAGGTCCAATGCCATACGTGTGTTTATTATCGATTTCTATTGAACCACTTAAAACATTGTCTCCAACTTGAAGATTACACATTGCCGAAGGCAAACTGGTTTGCATGATGTTGACTCCATAAGCAGGAATTGTAGCAGTAACCAATCCAGCACCAGCGTAACTTGCACCTTTGGTCATTAAAACTGCAGCACCCATTTTCCCTATACTTCCTGCAATCAAATTGGCGTGTCCATATGTTCCTTTGTGAGTGAATGTTTTTCTTTTTTGTAACAGTTGAGCAACCAAATAAGGAGCAAGATAGTGATTGGCACTTTCCATTGAATCCGCGACATTTTTGTCGAGATTAATATCTAACACTTTAACTTTACCCACTAAATTCCCGAACTCTGGAAAGAAAAATGTTTGTTTGGGTACATGAAAAGTCAAGGTGTAATCTGCATCTACAATTGTGTCATCTTTATCATTCAGTTGGTCGCAGTACATCCCAGAAGGAAGATCTATTGCAATGACCGATTTGGGCTGTGCTGTATTGAGTTTTTTGATGATTGTTCCAAACAAACCCTCAGCAGGGCGTGAAAGTCCCAATCCAAATACTGCATCAATTACAATTGTATTTGAAAAATCTAAACTATCGCACTGGTTTTTATTTTCAATAGTTTCAATTGGGCAATCTGTTTTCTTTAATCGTTTTAGATTGGCAACATGATTTGGTGAGGAACGGTCGGACTTTTGAATAACAATACATTTTACATCATAATTATTTATAGAAAGGAGTCGTGCCAAAACCAGTCCATCACCTCCGTTGTTGCCCTGCCCACATAAAACCACGTATTTTTCAGATTGATTGAACTGTGTAACAATCCATTTGAAACATGTGTTTGCAGCCTTTTCCATCAAATCAATTGATGAAATATTTTGTTTGCCCATGGTTTGAGCATCAAGTTCTTTAAGTTGTGAAGCAGTAAGTATTTTCATGTTATTTATTTACATTTTTGAATGTAAGTTCATTGGATGCATCAGGATGGATCACTTTAAGCACCATCTCATCGTCATTTAGTTTCTTGATCAGAAGAATATCTGTTCCTTTCTCATACCGCTTATGTTCAAGGTATTTGTAATCTATAAATGCCAATGTGTCTCCGTAAATTTTATAAATTCGTTCTGCGTGTGGAGGAACAACATGGCCTTGAGAATCAATGTTAAACACCTGATTATCTTCTGAGAACTTAAGACCACTTTGAAAACGTTTAATGGGTTTTTCTGTAGCCATCAATATCCATTCTCCTTTTAAAAGTTGAGTTACAACATTTTCTTCATCGGATACTGTAGCCTCTTCATGACAAGAAGTAAAAAAGATCCCAATAGAAATCAATAAAAGAAACCGCATTTCAATTGTTTTAATTGTGATAAACAAAGATAGTGAAAAGAAAGGAGGAACTGGTGTATTCATTATCTTTTCATGACAAAAAGCACAGCTTAGATGAGATTCATAATTTACAGATAATAGGCGCACTTCTTCTTTATTTCTCCAAAAAAGTAACCTTTGGTTGTGGAGCAGTTGGAATGCGTATAAGTCGTTTTCCTTTTTTCCACAATTGCCATTCTTCCACAACACCATTTTGAAATGCCACCTTTAAATTATAGTACATTTTTGTCTTGGCTTTTACGGTATAATCTGCTTCACGTGTTTGCCTTGGAGTTGTAAGCCATAATTTCCCTTCGTCTAAAACGACATCATAATTTGTTTTTGGTACTTCTACCGCTGTACCGTTCATCTTAAACGTATAGGCTTCCTGGATGCCATGGTATGCACCCAAATATTTTTTGGGAAACAATTGACTACTACTGCCACAAGAGAGGAACAGAAAGATCAAACCCATAAACAGGAGAAAAACACGCATTTTTATAATTTAAAGACGGAAAATAAATAAAATTAATGAATTGAGAAAAAGTTATCAAATAAATGTTGAAAGATTGGGATTCTCAATTCAACTGCTTTCCAATAAAAAAATGTAACTTTATGCTCTGAATTATTTCTTTTTAAATCATGCAGCAATATCATCAACTTTTACAAGATATATTAGATAAAGGAACAGATCGGGACGATCGTACAGGTACAGGCACACGGTCAATTTTTGGTTACCAAATGCGCTTCGACTTGAGCAAAGGTTTTCCTGTAATTACAACAAAAAAATTGCATCTGCGCTCAATTATACACGAATTACTGTGGTTTATTAGTGGAGACACAAATATCAAATACCTTAAAGAAAATAAAGTTTCAATTTGGGATGAATGGGCAGATGAAAATGGTGATTTAGGACCTGTTTATGGACACCAATGGAGATCGTGGCCTGATGGAAATGGAGGTACGATTGACCAAATATCAAATTTAGTAGAACAAATTAAAAACAACCCCAATTCGAGACGGCATATTGTGAGTGCGTGGAATGTAGCTGATGTTGATAAAATGGCACTTCCTCCTTGTCATTGTTTGTTTCAATTTTATGTTGCCAATGGTAAATTAAGTTGCCAATTGTACCAACGTTCTGCTGATACTTTTTTGGGTGTTCCTTTCAATATTGCAAGTTATGCCTTGTTTACAATGATGTTGGCACAGGTTTGTAATTTGGAAGTGGATGAATTTATTCATACTTTCGGAGATGCTCATTTGTATGCGAATCATTTCGAACAAGCAAAACTACAATTGTCAAGAGAAATCCGCTCTTTACCTACAATGAAAATCAATCCAGAGGTAGACAGTATCTTCGATTTTAAATATGAAGATTTTGAACTGGTTGATTACAATCCACATCCACACATAAAAGCGAAAGTAGCCGTTTAAAATTTGAAGAATATGAAATGCTCTTTGATTGTTGCAATGGGGAAACACCGTGAAATTGGGAAAAACAATAATCTGCTTTGGCATTTGCCACGTGACATGAAATTTTTTAAAGAAACAACAACAGGAAATACTGTGGTGATGGGCAGAAAGAGTTGGGAGTCAATTCCAAAGAAATTTCGACCATTGCCTCATCGTAGAAATATTGTCATTACAAGAAATCCAGAATACAAAGCCGATGGCGCAACGGTAATTACTGATTTCAACGCATTGTCACAATATGTAAGCGAGGATGAAAAATGTTTTATTACTGGAGGCGCCCAGATTTATCTATTGGCACTTGAAAAAGGAATTGTAGATGAAATGTATATTACACAAGTAGAAGCAACTTTTGAAGCAGATACTTACTTTCCTTTTGTCAATTGGGAGAATTGGAAAGAGGAAGAGATTTTGAAACATGAAAAGGATGATAAAAATCAATTTTCATTTACCATTTTTAAATACAATCGTTAAGCCATGAAGGTGTGCATTGCTGAGAAACCCAGCGTGGCAAAGGATATTGCCAATACCATTGGAGCTAAACAGCGAAAAGATGGTTATTATGAAGGCAATGGTTATCAGGTGACTTGGACCTATGGACACCTGTGCACGCTTAAAGAACCCAAGGACTATTTAGAAGAATGGAAGTACTGGAATTTAAGGCATTTGCCCATGGTACCTTCGCATTTTGGAATAAAGGTTATCGAAGATGATGGTATTCAACGTCAATTTCAAATTGTAAAACGACTGTTGGGAGAGGCAAGTGAAATCATTAATTGCGGTGATGCTGGACAAGAAGGAGAGGTAATTCAACGTTGGGTATTCCTTAAAGCAAAGACCAAAGCACCTATAAAACGTTTGTGGATCAGTTCTTTGACCGAAGAGGCAATAAAGGATGGATTTAACAATCTGAAAGAGAATTCAGAATTTAATAATTTATACGCCGCAGGGATTACCCGTTCGATTGGCGACTGGTTACTGGGCATTAATGCTACCCGATTGTTTACCAAGAAATTCGCCATGCACAGACAAGTGCTTTCTATTGGTCGGGTGCAAACCCCGACTTTGGCAATGATTGTAAATCGACAACTTGAAATTGATGATTTTAAACCACAAGATTATTGGGAGTTGAGAACAATATATCGCGACACTGAGTTCAATAGTGTTTTGGGTAAAATTAAAAAACAAGATAAAGCAGAATATGCCTTAGAAAAGATCAAAGACGAACCCTTTGAAATTACTTCTTTTGAACAAAAAGAAGGAAAGGAAAAACCACCGCGTCTTTTTGATTTAACTGCACTACAGGTTGCTGCCAATAAAAAATACAGTTACTCTGCTGATAAAACGCTGAAACTTATTCAAGGGCTATACGAGAAAAAAATGGTTACTTATCCGCGTGTTGACACCACTTATTTGCCTGATGATGTATATCCAAAGATTCCAAATATCCTTAAAGGGATTGCCTATTATCAAGAGTTAACAGCACCTTTACTGGAAAAGAAAATCAGAAAAAGCAAACAGGTTTTTAACAATAAAAAGGTTACAGACCACCATGCAATCATTCCAACAGGTGTTAAATTAAGTGGAGCAACACCTGAAGAACAAAGGGTTTATGATTTGGTAGTTCGGCGATTTATTGCTGTGTTTTATCCGGATTGTACAGTGAGTAAGACCACCGTTTTGGGAGAGGTATTAAAACTTGAATTTAAAGCTACAGGAAAGCAGATTCTAAAACCAGGCTGGCGTGTTGTTTATCCAAAAAATAAAAATAAACCCGATAAAAAAGAGGAAAATTTAATGCCTGTTTTTGAGAAGGGAGAAAAGGGACCCCATGTGCCTCGAATTGATCAAAAACAAACAACACCACCAAAGCCATACACAGAGGCAACCTTACTCCGTGCTATGGAAACAGCAGGTAAAAAAGTGAAAGATGAAGAAGCCCGCGAATTGATGAAAGAAAATGGAATAGGTCGTCCTTCTACAAGAGCAAATATTATTGAAACCTTGTTCCGAAGGCATTATATTTCTCGATCTGGGAAATCTATTGTGGCTACACCAACAGGAATTGATTTAATTCAAGTTATTGATAATGAGATTTTAAAATCGCCCGCACTCACAGGGGATTGGGAGCGTAAGTTGCGCCTTATAGAAAAGGGAGAATACCAACCAGACTTGTTTAAAAAAGAATTGATAGAAATGGTTGTTGACCTTACCAATGAAGTGCTTTTTAACAAAGAGAAAAAGGCAATACGGACATACAATAAAAGTGAAGAAAACGATGGAAATCCACCAAAGAAGAAAAGGGCAACTACAAAAAAAGTAGACCTTACTGCTTTAACTTGTCCGAGTTGTAAGAAAGAAGGCCTATTAAAAGGGAAGAAGGCTTATGGTTGTGCGCATTACAATGAAGGCTGTAAATTTGTAATACCATTTGAGTTTTTAGGTAAGAAATTGACCAATAAACAATTGAGTGATCTTATCTCCAAAGGGAAAACAACAAAAATTAAAGGATTTAAGAAACCAGGTAATGAAGAAAAAATTGATGGCAAACTGATCCTTACAGAGCGTTTTAATGTAACTTTAGAGCATGATTAATAAAAAGGCTGTATATCAATTTTTGTCTCGAAATAGTGTATTGCCTACTATTGGTCGAGTTATTTCTGTCGTTCTTCCTGTATTTGTGCTGTTGCTTTGTTTTTATCCTCTACTGGTGGGTTTGTTTATTAATCATGAATTGGTTAAGGTTAGACAAGACTTTCTTTTACTGATATGGATTCCTTTTCTTTCGCTTCCTTATTTATTTACGAAGAAGAAAATTTTCTATTATCTGTTGGTGATTTTGAGTTTTGTCAATGGTTTTGTTCATTTGGGACATTGGATACTTGTTAAAGCGCCAGTGAGTGCATCTGGATTATTTGTTCTGTTCAATACGAATTTTAAAGAAGCCCTTGGATTTGCACAATTGAAAGGCAGCTATGAATATTTACTTGTTTTCCCTTATTTGGTTGTTTTGTTCTTAGCATTGCGCTATCCGCCAAAGATAGGGAATCTCAACAAAGTAACACGCAATATTACTGCTGTAGTACTTTTTGCCTACCCACTAATAGTTGTACTGAGTTATTCATTTAAAGGACGACTTATTGAAAGAGGTACACCAATAATTCTCAAAACAGTTATTGCATATAAAAAGGAATTGAAAGCCTACAAGGAATTAAGAAGTCATGTAAATATGGATGAACATAAGGTGGAGGCGCATCCTACTCATAAAAATCAACCGGAGGTAGTGGTCTTAATTATTGGAGAATCTTTGAACCGCAACCACATGTCTTTATATGGAAGTTCAGACAATACTTCGCCTTTATTGACCAAACGAGATGACATTATCGTATATCGCGATGTGGTGAGTGGTTATACCCATACAATGACTTCAGTACCTGCTTCATTAACGCAGGCTAATTTAGAGAATAAATGGAGTCCACCCAATTCAATTACCCTTGCTGATGTATTTCAAGCGGCTGGTTATAGAACATATTGGCTCTCTAATCAATCGCCAATGGGTGTATGGGATAATTTGATTACGTTATTGGCACAACAATATGAAGTAACAGATTTTGTAAATACATCTGGAAACTCTTCACATGAAACCCTAAAGAAAAATTCTTTGGATAGCAAACTTTTTGTTCCACTTCAAACGGCACTAAAGGAGAAAGCCCATAAAAAGTTTATTGTTTTGCATTTGATCGGTTGTCATGCAACATACAATACCCGTTACCCGATAGAATTTGACAAGTTAACAGTGCATACAAGCACGGATTGGCCTGCAAAGAATAGATCTTTTTACCTCAACGCTGTATTGTACAATGATTATATTGTTGATAGTCTACTGAATATTGTTTCAGATTACTGTGACAAAAACAATGAAGTAGGTTCTGTACTCTATATATCTGATCACGGGGAAAATGTTTATGACGATGGAGATTATGCAGGACATGATTACTCGGGAGTAGCTCCAAAATCTTTAGTAGAAATTCCTTTTATCGTTTGGCTCTCTCCAGCATATCAAAAAGTATATCCTGACAAAAGTGCAACCATTAAATCGCATTACCTTCAGCCTTATGTAACAGATGATTTATTTTATTCTGTAATTGACCTTAGTGGAATACAAACTCCCATCTTTGATCCAAAAAGAAGCGTTTTTAACCCTCATTTCAACAATAAAAGAAAACGCATCTTAGTGGATGGGGCGGATTACGATAAAAAATAGTTCGGGTTAATGCATGTATTTTAAATTCCTACTATACAACAACGCAAATAGTGTAGCAATAAGAAGTGAAAATATTACTGACAGCGAAGAGACCAAGTCAATCGGAAATACAATATACATAGCGATTATTGGTGAAAGACTATAGATAATGTACAAATGGAATCCGATTTTTCTTAACTTAAACATAAAAACAATACTCACTGCTCCAAGAATTAAGGAGATAAGTGTAAGTGAATTGTACAAATAAAAAGCATGGTTGTTTATATATTTGGTGTTGGCAATCATTGTTTTTAAACTTCTGATTACTTTTTCGCTTGCGCCTTCCGACTCTAGATCATTAATAGAGGTATATACCGTAGCCAATTGTTCATCTACCTCCTCTTGTTGTAAAGGCCCGTTGATAAAATCTTGAATTATACCATAGGTGTTTGTGGTAATGTAAAACCCACTTAATATAAGCAGCACAATAAGTAAATTGGGTCGTTTCTTTTTACGGATACTATTGATTTGTTCAGTATTTGTATTGTTTTCCATTATAATAATGAGTGATTAATTTTTTGAATATAACTTTTACTTGTTCGCAGGTAATCGGACATAAATTCATCATTTTCAATAAAAGGAATAACTTTTCTGTATTCTTGATGAAGATGTTTTAGCATTGGACTGGTTTTGTTAAGGTCTCTAAATTCTACAGCCTGAGCAGCAGACATCAACTCTATGCCCAATATTTGCCACGTATTGCTCACTACCTTTACAAGTTTTGTGGCAGCGTTTGCACCCATGCTAACATGATCCTCTTGCCCATTTGATGAATCAATCGTATCAACAGATGCAGGTGTACACAATTGTTTGTTTTGGCTTACGATGGAGGCAGCAGTATATTGTGCAATCATAAATCCGCTATTTAGGCCAAAATTGGCTACTAAGAATGCGGGCAAATCTCTTTTTCCTCCCATCAATTTATAGGTTCTGCGTTCTGAAATACTCCCAATTTCGGCTAAAGCAATGGCCAAATAATCCAATGCTAATGCAAGGGGTTGACCGTGGAAATTTCCTGCGGAAACGATGGCATCTTCTTCAGGAAAAATTGTAGGGTTATCCGTAACGGCATTGATTTCACGGGTCACTATGTTTTCAGCGTATTCTAAAGCGTCTAAACTTGCTCCATGGACTTGAGGAGCACATCGAAAACTATAAGGGTCTTGAACATGTACCTTCTCTTGATGAATAAGTTGACTCCCATCTAACAATTGTCTAATTTCCTTTGCTACTTTGATTTGTCCTTCTTGTTTTCTGATTTTATTCACTGATGAGGTGAAAGGATCAAGCCGTCCATCATACGCTTCTATAGATAAAGCCAAATTGTGATTTGATTGTTCAATTATTCTCTTTCCGTCATATACACAATGGGCAAGATGAGCACTCATGAATTGTGTTCCATTTAATAGTGCCAAGCCTTCTTTTGATTGTAACTGAATAGGTGCAAGGTTCAATTCCGACAAAACATCTTTTGTCGCTGTTTTTTTCCCTTTATAATAAACTTCTCCTTCTCCAATTATTGTCATGGCAATATGAGCAAGTGGGGCTAAATCTCCAGAAGCGCCTAAACTGCCCTGTTCATATACAATGGGAATAATATCGTGATTGTAAAAATACAATAAGCGCTCTACGGTATCAATTTGTACTCCAGAATGTCCATAATGCAATCCAATCGCTTTAAACAGTAACATGGTTTTCACAATGACTGACTTTATTTCGTCTCCAGTTCCACAAGCATGTGAACGCACTAAATTTACTTGGAGTTGAACCAAGTCAGATTTGGATATAGACCGATCATAAAGCGACCCAAAGCCTGTATTTATCCCATAGATATTGCCTTCTGTCCGGGTCAATTTATCATCTAAGTAATTGCGACAATTTTGAATAGAAGAACGGGCTTTGTCACTCAATTCTACAGAACCTTTTGATTGGATAAATTGGAACAATTCATCTACTTTAAATTGCTGATGATCAAGAATTAATTTTTTCATTTGGAACAATGTTTTTTGATAAAATCTGAAACAGAAAGTGTTTCTTGAACGCCTGACTTCATGTTTTTTACTGTAACTTGTTTATTGTTAAGCTCCTGTTCTCCAATAATAACTGCATATTTTACATTTTTATCATCTGCATACTTGAATTGCTTTTTTAATTTAGAAGCATCAGGATAAAGTTCAGCTGCAATTTGGTGCTCTCTTAATTTTTGAAGCAGGGGCATAGCAAATTCGGCTTCCTGTTCCCCAAAATTGATGAATAAGAATGTGGTTGTTTGATTGATGTCTGTGGGGAACAAATCCAACTCCGATAAGATGTCGTAAATTCGATCCGCTCCAAAAGAAATGCCTATACCAGATAACCCTTTTAATCCAAAAAGTCCAGTTAAATCATCATAGCGACCACCGCCACAAATAGACCCCATTTTTATGCCATTCGCTTTAACTTCAAAGATGGCTCCAGTATAGTAGTTTAAACCTCTAGCTAAAGTTACATCAAATTCTAGCTTTGCATTTTTTAGCCCCAGTAATTTGGTCTTCTGAAACACATACACCAATTCATTGATTCCCTTCGTCCCAATTTCATTATCAGAGAGGAAGTCACGCATAAACTTGAGGAGTTTTTTGGTATCCCCTTTCAAACTAAAAAGAGGGCGAATTTTTGAAATCGCATTTTCCCGGATTCCTTTTTCTTGGAGTTCTTTTATTACTCCCTCTTCACCGATTTTATCTAATTTATCAATTGCTACTGTGATGTCAATAATTTTATCCTTTTCACCAATTGTTTCAGCAATTCCTGTAAGAATTTTTCGGTTATTGACATGGATAGTGAAATCGGGGAGGAGCAAGGCGGAGAAAACTTCATCAATAATTTGAATGTAATCGACTTCCAGTAATAAAGAGTCACTTCCAACCACGTCTGCATCACATTGATAAAATTCTTGATACCTTCCTTTCTGCGGACGATCTGCTCTCCAAACAGGTTGAATCTGATACCGTTTAAATGGAAATGTGAGCTCATTTTGGTGCTGAACAACAAACCTCGCAAAGGGAACAGTAAGGTCGTACCGCAAAGCCTTTTTTGATAGGGAATTAGCAAACTTTGGAAGATTCCCTTCTTGTAGTGCTTTGGTATCTGCTTTTTTAACTTTATCTCCAGAATTAAGAATTCTAAAAATTAAACGGTCTCCTTCTTCTCCATACTTCCCCATTAAAGTAGAAGACAATTCAAATGAAGGTGTTTCAATAGGAGCAAATCCATATTTTTTGAATACGCTGCGTATACAATCGTAAATATAATTCCTTCGATTTACTTGAAATGGAAGGAAATCACGGGTTCCTTTTGGAATACTCGGTTTTTGCGCCATTATTGAACTTTTATGCAAAAGTATAAAAAAAACCACTTCAAAGTTGAAGTGGTTCTACATTCATTTTTTAAAGTTCTTAACCCAAACTGTTCAAATGATTCTAATTTCGAAGTAGCTCACCTGTCTATCTTTGAAAGCGCCTCATTATCAACTGAAGACGAGAGAGTGAACCCGTTCAAAAGAATCAACTATAGAGTTAGGGATTGATATGGATGTGTTGCCAACCAAACCATCAATATCTTTTTTATGAAATCTAGTCGAAAGCTTTCTTAAATGTTTTACTGATAAAAGCACCTATTACAGGAAGCTCTTTTTTCTGTCCATTTGCAGCATTGATTATGCCTATTACAACCAATGCGAGTAATCCAAGGTAAAAAATCGGCCAGATTATAGACATTATGACTAACATCTTGTAAGAAATCACCAACAATATACTTGAAAGAATCATCAGCGCAATCATAACTACAATCCCTGTCAACATAAGTCCTAAAGATTGACGCAAATGAAATGCACCGAAGGCTCTTGTTTCCCCTTTCTTCTCATTATTCAACACAAGTGCTATAACAAAACCAATTAGGGTAAGATAAGCAATTAATCCAGTTGTTGTTTCTAGTTCTTCTCCCGAGCCTACGCTTGTCTCTGCTGGTGCCTCAGGAGCTACTTTGTTTTCTTCTTCTGTCATTTTTCTGTTTTTAGGTTATTAATTAATGATATTTTATTTAGAATAAAAGCTCTAAGATAAAAATAAAAACCAAAGGTGCTTCTTCAAATGCTATTTTTTAATGATTAACGACTTTAAATGCTGTTCTTCTGTTCATTTGGTAGTATTTTTCTTTGGTTTGTTTATTTTTTATTGAGCTGATGAATTCGTCATTAAGAGTTACATTTATTCCATTAATCATAGTTATTGCAGGCTGTGTTGATCCCATTCCTTTTGCCGTCAAACGTTTCCTATCAATGCCCCGTTCAACAAGATAATTCACCACACTTTGTGCACGCCGTTGAGACAAGTCTATATTATAGGAGGGATCTCCTCTAGAATCTGTGTGTGACCGAATTTCAACGGTTAAGCTACTATTTAATTTGAGAAGTTGAACGAGCTCATTCAATATTTTTTTAGAACTGTTTCTTAACTTATCTGAATCAAAATCATATTCGATTCCTTCAATTTCAATTTCGCTCGTAGGTATCTCCTCAAGATAAAAATTGGAAAGTAGTGACCTTGGTCGCACCATTCCCATCGTACTTTTAACCATTGCGTCTGCGAAGTATCCATCTTTTATTGATTTTATGAAGTATTCATTGTTTTCTAATAAATTAGCCTCATAATACCCATTATCATTGGTCGTTATGGTTACATTTTCCAACTCTCCTCTAATGTCTTTAAACATTACTGTCGAATTTGGAATGGGTAAATTGGTTGCTCTATCATAAACATATCCTTCAATTTTTATTTTAAATTCAGGGTTGTTTACTTTATATATCTTATTACAGTGAATATTGATGATTTGTGATGAGTCACAGGAAATGCACTCCTCTCTATCTGAAGTTAAATAACCGTCTTTCATGTCTTCTCCCCAGATAAAATAAGTATCATCCATAGAAGAGTTAACGGATGGGCCTAAATTATCGGAAGTGTTCCATGTATCTGTAAGAATATTAAATGTAGATTTATAAACATCAAATCCACCGAACCCAATACGGCCATTGGTTGAAAAATATAAAGTTTTAGATCCAGAATGATAGAAAGGTGTTATTTCGTCCTCTCTTGTATTGATGTTTTTACCGAGGTTTACAGGCTCTGTTGCATGACCCATATCATTGATTTTTGTTTTCCAAATATCCATTCCCCCATATCCCCCAGGTCGATTCGAAGCAAAGTATATAGTTTTCCCATCTCCACCTAAACAAGGCATCATGGATTTATACCCATCTAAGTTGACATTCTTCCCTAACTTAAATGGTTTTAGCCAATCACCGTTAAATTTTCTCAACAGATAGATACTGATATTGTCAGGATTTGACCGATCAACCCGCGTAAAGAACATCTTTTCACCATCTTCGGTGATTACAGCAGCCCCTTCCACTTCGGTAGAGTTGGCTTCACCCTCGAAACGTTTTGGGGCTGATAGATCGCCATTTTCGTCAACTTTGATGAGATAAATATCACTGTTGTATGGATGTATTTCTTTCGAAGAAGCGAATATCAATCCTTCGGAATAGTACATCATTCCGAAGGAAGCAGTACCTGTATTGATATCGTTTTCTAAAAGTCGGATGTTGGGCGTCATTTGTTGAAGCCCTTCCCGAAGTCCATAATCACAGTCTTTTATTTTCTTGACTGCCAACTTAGAAATAGGGTCTTCTTTGCTGTTTCTTTGTTCAACCAATTCTTCAAGTACAGCTTTTGCTTCTTTATATTTTCCATTATTGATAAGCGCACATCCATAATAATAAGCAGTATTAGGGTATTTTCCGTTGGGGTGATTTACTGCTTTGGCATACCATTTTTCAGTATTTGTATAGTCTTTTGCTAAACGGTAGGCCTTTGCTAATTTGTGAATAATGATGACTTGATCATTGCCTATAGACTTTTTACTTTTTTGTTTTTGACTGCTTTTCTTGTCAGAATAAGAGGCTTTGGTATAATTTAAACTGTAAGGATAATAGACAGCCTCATCCATTCCATTTTGAGTTTGTGCTCCCATCTCAGAAGCTTCATCATATACTTGAAGATAGTAATATACCGCTTCTGTATATCTTCCTTTTTTCATGGCGACGTCGCCAGAATGAATGAATTCTGTATCAGATTGCCCATATCCAAATCCAATTGAGATAATGACGGCAAATAGGACGGTATTTAACTTGGTCAAAATCTTGGACATAATGGAACCATTTTATTTTTAGATTTTTGCTTTTCTTTTGTTCTGTTTTTTACTTTGTTGTTCGACAAAATATAAGTCAGGCTTATTTCTGTGGCACCTCTCCCTTTTGAAACCCCTTTTAAGGATGAGAAATTTATGTCGTATGAAAAACGTGCTTCCCAAGCTTTCCATCTTCCACCTATTTCAATAATTGCAGCATCTGAATTTCTATACGTTGCTCCTGCGATTAAAAATAGATTGTGTTTTTCAATGTAATACTGGACAGCTGCTGAAAGCGTCAACTCTTGTGCTTTATTTTGAAATTGATAATAAACTTTCGGTAAAATAGACAAATGGTCGTTGATGCCTATTTTTACGCCTCCATGAACCAAAAAGCGTATAGGTAGTTTACTGTTGTTTCCTAAAAAGGATTCATTCGGCTGACTCAAATGGAACGCACTAAAACCTAAAAAAGGATTCACTTTAGCATTAGGATCTGCAAAGAAATAGAGTGCTCCAGCATTAAAATCAGGTAGAAACACATTTTTTCTAGAAAGCTGTTCTCCTGGGTCAGTGTTTTTATTAAAACTTCCTCCTTCCAGTCCCGGCTCAAATTGAGCCCCCCAAGTAAGTGAGTTCATATTGATTGATTTATTGAAAAAACCAGCGGAAAGACCAAAGGTGATTCTGTGGAATTTATTGGCAGATAATGGTAAACTGTAGGATACAGAAGGCAACAATTGGAAGGTGTTGAAGGTGCCATTGCCAGCATTGTAATTAATAGCTTGTACTCCGACGGACCATCGGTTGTCTATTCGCATGTCCCACGACAATTGTCCAGTAACAAATGGTCGAGAAATTACGGCAGCCCACTGCGTTCTGTAATGGACATGAAATCGATGTTTTCCTCCAAACATACCTGTTAACGCTGGATTCGTGTTCAGAGCAGCAGCATCGTATTGTGAGAAATGAAAATCTTGACCCAGTACACCTTGTGTAAGGAACAATCCAATACAAAACAACCCTATTTTTTTACTTTGGTTTAAAAATTTCATTCTTATCTAATTAGCGAGACATCTCCCGACGTTTCATATTCTACGCCACTATTTGTTGTTGCCTTTAATGTCCAAACATACACACCAACAGGCTGCACATTTCCTTTATAAGTACCGTCCCATCCATTTGAAGCATTGTCTTTCATCTGGAAAATTTCTTCTCCCCAATTATTGTACACTCTAAAATCAAGAGTTTTGTATGGGCCTCCATAAACTTTTAAATAATCATTATTGCCATCACCATTAGGAGAGAAAGCGCTTGGAACAGAAGGCTCAACTCGAATAACAATAGTATGATTTACAGAATCTACACAATCATTTATATCTTGAACAAAAAGAGAGACATAGTATTTTCCACCGTTATTATAACTGTGGTAGGTGTTTTGATTATAAGCAAAGTCTCCATCATCAAAATCCCACTCCCAGTAGTCGATTGTAGCTCCGCCAGCAGATTCATCTGTAAACGTAATAGCATCTCCGACATTCGCTGCAGAAGGAGATGTAGAGAATTCGGCTGTGGGTCCTGTAGAAATAACAACAGGTTTTATGAGTGTATCAATACAGTTGTCAGGAGACGTTACAATTAATTGCACATTATAATTTCCACCACTACTGTATACATGATCGGGGTTTTGAAGTGTACTGGTAGAACCATCATCGAAATTCCACTCCCAGCCAGTAATGGTTCCCCCATCAATATAACTAGAGTCGATAAATTCTGTATTGCTATTAGAACATGGATTCACTACATTAAAATGTGCTACAGGAGAAACATAAGGTATAATTGTTTTTGTGATGGTGTCAGCACATCCTTGCGGAGTAGAAGCTATAAATGTAACCGTAGCTGTATCGTAAAAAAGCACATAACTGGTGTCTTTATGGGTAGAGAATATATAAGAATTTTCTTGCCATGAATAAGTTGATGTAGGAACTGCGGAAGTAATATTACTTGTAAATACCGTTGAAGTTCCCTTACATTCTTGGCTGTAAGAGAAATCAACTATAGGGTTGGGAACAATCACAATATTCAGGGTGTCATACTGAATAGGGCATATTCCATTATTGGTTGTTTCGAAATAGATTTCAACCTGTTGAGAGGATAAATCTGTTGGACCATGGAAGTAGTCAGTGATGTGGTTTAAAGGTGTGTTAAACGTACCATCTCCACCAGTTGACCAGGTTCCTGTTACATTAGTCACAGCATAAGCATTGAGATGAAGGACTTCGTTTTCACAAATAGTATCAGAATAAATATAGTTGATTGATGGAAAAGCCGTGAATTTTATCCATAAGGTATCAGCACTTTCGGTACAGCCACCATTATTTATTGTTTCTGCGATAAACTGAATAGAATCCATAGAAAAATCAATTGGACTTGGGATATAGATGGTATTAGCAGCTTGTGGATTGATGAATGAACCCGAACCATTTGTTGTATTCCATTCTACACCGTTTGTAAATTGTGTAGTGGCACTTAAGGGGATAAATGAGGTGTCAGCACAGACGGATAAGTTAGGACCAACATCAATGATCGGATGGTCGATAAATGTAATGTTTAAAGTGTCGCTATTGGATGAACAAAAGCCATTTCCAGTTGTATGTAGAATAATTTGCGTATAACCTAAAGCAATTTCAGAAGAAGAAGGGACATAAGTTGAGTTGAGGTAATTTGAGCTGGGACTAAAGGCACCTCCATTTCCAGTCCATATTCCATCATCAGCGTTTGTAACTGATCCATTTAATGGAACACTTGGGTTTCCAAAACATGCAGAAGTATCGGGACCTGTATCAGCTATGGGCAATCCTTGAACATAAATGGGTTTTACGATAGAATCTAAACAACCTGAATCAGCTCCAGCAATTAGTTTTACAATCATATTCCCAGAATTAATAAATGTATGGGTAGGGTTAGGAACTGTACTGATCGTACCATCGCCAAATTTCCACAATAAAGTATCGAGAGTCATATCTCCATAGGCTTGAGAATTTTCTGTAAAACTTACGGTGTTTGTTATACAAATTGAATCTGTTGATGCGGAAAATTGGGCAAAAACGACACCTATTTTTACGAGTTGAGTTGCAGTGTCCGCACATGGTGTCCCGTATTGTGAAATTAAAGTAACAGTAAAGTTACCTGTTCCTGGGAAACTGTGTGTGGGCTCATAATCAGTTGATGGTGCACTACCATCTCCAAAATCCCAATGAAAATTTGAAGCACCAGAAGGAGAGTCATTGACCATATCTATAACATTACCATTGCAACCGTCGAGGGGACCAATTTTTGCTTCTTTTGAGGAGGAGCAGTCGAAAACTTGATAGTTAAAATCTCGTAAAACTTCACCAATCTTTACGCCGCCACGGAATTCTTCACATTTTATCCCCACTACAAACTGACCCACATTTTCGGCAATGCCAGATAAAACACCTGTGTTTGGATCTATAGAGAGAAGCGTTCCTGAATTGTTTAAAGGATTGTTCGTAGAAAAACCTGTACCCCAAGTCACTGTTGAAAATTGAATATTGTTTGGCGCAGGGAGAGAATTGTTAAAAGTAGGAATTGTATCGCTGTATGGAGTATATAAAGAATACACAAGTGAATCACCATCACTATCTATTGCTGAATGATTTAAAGAGAAATTTTCGTTTTGGCAAAGTACAACTTCTGGAGGATTACTCCATGAGGGCGATGAGTTATTGATGTAATTGACAGTGTTTGGTATGAAAGTATTGAAGACTTCACCAGTATTAGACGGATTGATGATATTGTTTGTGCCAGCATCTCTACAACAAGCAACATAAAATATATGATAACCTTGTGTTTCTGAGGGCAAGGAAATTATTTTTGTATAGATTGCTTCCTCTACGCAAACACTAAATGAACATGAATCTATAGCTGCATGGGTCTGATTAATGCTTGTACGAGGCATGTTAAAATCAAGTCCTGTAATTACACCTAAACCTTTACGAACTTTTATTGTTACATTGTTCTCAAATGGAATACTTCCAGAAGTACAGTCACGATAGAGTTTTAATTGAACTTGATAGGATGAACTTCCAACTTTTTCATAGGTAAGTTCTCCACCTATAATAGATGATGCAAAAATAAATGTTGTAGAAACAAGAAAAGTAAATATTAGAAATAAATGTTTCATAAGAGAATTAATGCATGTTATAATTTATCGAGTAAATTTAATAAATATTTATTGAACTATTTAAACTTAACCCACAAAAGTAAGTAAAAAACCCCCCTAGTTAATTAGGAGGGTTTAATAGTATAAAAACGAAATATAATAAATTTTAAATTATTATTTCTTTTTCTTCGGTGTTTTTTTTGCTGTTTTCTTTTTTGGTTTTTCCTCTACAACAGGTTCTTCTCCTGGAACAAGTATTCTACCACAGTGTTCACAAGCAATGATTTTTTTCTTTTGAACAATATCAATTTGTCGTTGTGGTGGAATTCTATTGAAGCAACCGCCACAAGAGTTTCTGTCAATAGGCACAACAGCTAATCCGTTCTTCATACTTGAACGCAAACGCTCATAGGCTGTCTTAAGGTGATCGTCTAATTTCTTATATGCTTTGTCGGCTTTCTTAGTGAGCTTTTCTTCTTCTTTTTCTGTCTCAGCAACAATGTCATCCAGCTCAGTTTTTTTTATTTTAAGGTCTTTTTTTCTTCCTTTCAACTTCTCTTCAACCTCTTCAATAACCTCTTTCTTGTGTTCTATCTGGGCTTTTGCTTCTTTTGTTTTCTTTTCATGAAGCTGAATCTCTAGCTCCTGATATTCAATCTCTTTATTGATAGATTCAAATTCACGGTTGTTTCGAACGTTATTTTGCTTTTCCTTATACTGTAGAATAGCTGCTTGAGCGTCTTTCTGCTCATTTTTTCGATTGCTGATTTCTAACTCTATGTCTGCTAACTCGTCTTTTAATTTCTCAACCTTTTTCTCTAATCCTTCAACATCGGCTTCTAGGTCTTCAACCTCTAAAGGAAGCTCACCACGAATCGTTAGTAAACGATCGATTTCTGAATGGATATTTTGTAATTTCTCTAATGCTTCCAAGCGCTCAGCAACAGTTGCTTTTGTCTTGGTTTTTGTTTTTGTTGCCATATATGCTAAAAATAATTAATCGGATTTGTATTCACCTTACTTAAATGGATTGCAAATTTAATAAAAATTTTCTTCAATTCACCAAGAATTAAGGAAGGAGTATATTGTTCACTTTCAAAATGTCCAATGTCTGCTATAATGATTTGTTCTTCTGCATCAAAAAACTCGTGGTACTTGAAATCTCCAGTTATATAAATATCAGCCTTTTGGCGCTTTGCTTCACTGAGTAAGAAGCTACCAGCACCACCACAAAAAGCAATTGTTTTTATCTTTTTCGAGACCAATTTTGTATGGCGAATAACTCCACAATTAAAATCTTTTTTTATGCGTTTCAGAAAAGCGTTAATATCTTCAGGCGCTCTCAATTCTCCAATCATCCCTGCCCCTTCATCTTGATTCGAATTGGTGATAGGGTAAATTTCATGAGCAACTTCCTCATATGGATGGGCCAATTTCATGGATTGAAGAATAGCCTTTTCCTTGTGTGCAGGAATTAAAATTTCAATTCGCTTTTCCTTTATTTTTTCGTGTCGACCTCTACTTCCTTCTGATGGGTTTGACTTCTCTCCTGGAGTAAAACTTCCAATTCCCCTGGTCTCAAAACTACAGTCTTTATATTCTCCAATGTTTCCTCCACCAGATTTAAAAATGGCTTGTTTTACATGCTCAGCTTCATCCTCTGGACAAAAGAACACCAGTTTTCTTAAAGTATTTGAAGTGGGCAATAAGATCTTTGGATTTTGA
Source organism: uncultured Fluviicola sp. (assembly GCA_964585545.1). Classification (GTDB taxonomy): domain Bacteria; phylum Bacteroidota; class Bacteroidia; order Flavobacteriales_D; family Crocinitomicaceae; genus Brumimicrobium. The sequence goes on along the minus strand of CAZPDT010000006.1, from coordinate 14,674 downwards.
ATGCCCAACCGCTTGGCAATTTCATAATTTACGCCATATTTAAAGTTGTCGAGATTGGTATGTGCTGCATAAATGGCAATATCATTTTTAATGGCTTTAATTATTGTCCTTTCTACGTAATTCTTCCCATTGATTTTTTTGAGTCCTTTAAAAACAATAGGGTGATGCGAAATAATTAAATTGGCACCTAATTCAAGGGCTTCATCAACAACTTCCTCTGTGCAGTCGAGTGATAGCAAAACACCACTGACCTTTTGGCTAGGGCTTCCGATGATTAAGCCCGAATTGTCATAATGCTCTTGACTGCCAAGTGGAGCAAACGTTTCTAATATATCGGTGAAATCTGTTACTGTATATTCCATGGAGACAAAGATAGGAAAATGTAGTGTAAGATATCGCTGAACTTTGAGGAATCAATTTTATTTAGGGTGTTTTTTAAGTCGTTTTTGATGGCCTTCCTCGTATCATTTGCTTTGCCAAAAACTTGAAATAGAGGATTGTTTCTAAAGAAATAAGACGCCATATATTAATGTTAAATTGAATTCTTGAATAATAGAGGTTCATAAAAAGATAAATTCTTATTTATATTTTTCAACAATTTCCATTCAGAATTGTATCTTTAGCAGATATTTTTGGAAAAATAAATAGAAGATTATGCAAGATAGAGATGAATTTAAGAAATATGCAACCAAACACATGGGGATCAACAGCATGCACCTCAATCATTATATTGATTCTTCAATAACACCTTATATTATTGAAGAACGTCAATTGAATATGACACAAATGGATGTGTTTTCTCGTTTAATGATGGATCGAATTATCTTTTTGGGAACAGGAATTAATGAACAGGTAGCCAATATTATGAATGCCCAATTGTTGTTTTTAGAATCGGTAGATCCCAAGAAAGACATACAAATTTACTTAAACTCACCCGGAGGAAGTGTTTATGCAGGTCTGGGTATTTATGATACGATGCAATACATCAGTCCAGATGTGGCCACGATTTGTACAGGATTGGCTGCTTCGATGGGTGCAGTGTTGATGTGTGCAGGAGCAAAAGGCAAGCGTACAGCACTAACGCATTCACGTGTTATGATTCATCAACCACTTGGAGGAGCACAAGGTCAAGCATCCGATATTGAGATCACGGCACGTGAGATCATGAAGTTGAAAAAGGAACTTTATGAAATCATTGCGCTCCATTCAGGAAAAAAATACGAACAAGTAGAAAAGGATTCCGATCGTGATTATTGGATGACGGCCAAAGAGGCGAAGGAATATGGAATGGTAGACGAAGTATTGGCACGCAAGAAAAGCTAGGTTGAGATAAACTTACAATCCTTCGTCTTTTTGCTTAGAATTTTGTTTAATCTTATAGAAAGACGTAATTTTGTATTATAATATAAAGGTCTGTATCAGTATTGGACCTTTTTTTCATAATTTATGAGTAATAAGAAAGAAACAGTTTGTTCATTTTGTGGTCGACCCAAGAGTCAAGTGAGATTATTAATTGCTGGCATATCGGGTCATATTTGCGATAATTGTATTGTACAAGCACAATCCATAGTGGAAGAGGAAATCACAAACGGAGAGTTTGGGATTCACGGAAAAGAAGACGAACCTCTTAATGTATTAAAGCCGTTAGAAATAAAAAATAAATTGGATGAGTACGTGATTGGTCAGTTGGCTGCCAAGAAGACTTTATCTGTTGCGGTATACAATCACTACAAACGACTCAATCAGAAAGTGGGTGAGAATGAAGTAGAAATCGATAAGTCCAATGTTGTTTTGGTTGGGAGAACAGGAACAGGGAAAACGCTTTTAGCCAAAACAATTGCTAAAATGCTCAATGTACCATTTTGTATTGCAGATGCTACAGTGCTTACTGAGGCGGGATATGTTGGAGAGGATGTTGAAAGTATTTTATCCCGTTTATTGCAAGCAGCAGATTACAAAGTGAAATCAGCCGAGCGGGGCATTATTTTTATTGATGAAATTGATAAAATCACCCGGAAAAGTGACAATCCATCTATAACTCGTGATGTCTCTGGAGAAGGTGTTCAACAGGCATTGCTTAAATTATTGGAGGGCGCTGAGATAAATGTGCCTCCACAAGGTGGGCGAAAACATCCTGAACAAAAGATGGTGAAAATTAATACTAAAAATATTCTTTTTATTTGTGGAGGGGCTTTTGACGGAATCGAGAAGATTATAGCCCGTCGGGTGAATCGCCAAACCATTGGTTTTTCTAATGAAGAAGAGGAACGCATAAGCAAAGATAATTTATTGGAGTTCATTAATCCAACAGATTTAAAGTCATTTGGATTAATTCCTGAGTTAATTGGTCGCTTTCCTGTGCTTTCTTATTTGGAGCCTTTGGATAAAAGTGCTTTGCGCCAAATCTTAACCGTGCCCAAAAACTCTTTGGTCAAGCAATATGTTAAACTATTTGATATTGATGGTGTGGCCTTAAAATTTGAAGATGATGTTCTTGATTTTATCGTAGAAAAAGCTATTGAATTTAAACTCGGAGCACGTGGATTGCGTTCTATTTGTGAGGCAATACTTACTGAATTGATGTTTGATATTCCTACAAAAAGTGATACAATTGAAGAATATACGATTACATTGGAGTATGCACAGAATCAATTTTCAAAATCTAAAATTTCTAAAATGAAAGCGGCTTAATATAAAGCTGTAAAGAATACATTTTTATGTATTTTAATGTGTTTAAGAAGATTCTTTTGATGCATCTATAATGGATTTTTTTAGCATTGAATTTTCAAGTTGAATTAAAAATATCTTCGTTTGTTCAATACAAACCTTTAACTTTACAAAAATTTTCAGAAATGGCTTTAAAATGCGGAATTGTTGGTTTGCCCAACGTAGGGAAATCAACACTATTTAATTGTTTGTCGAATGCAAAAGCGCAATCAGCAAATTTTCCTTTTTGTACGATTGAACCCAATGTAGGAACAATTTCTGTTCCCGATCCTAGATTAGAAAAATTAGAAGCTCTGGTAAAGCCTCAACGGGTGCTGCCAACAACAATAGAAATTGTAGACATTGCAGGATTGGTTAAAGGAGCCTCTAAAGGAGAAGGCTTGGGCAATCAATTTCTGGCAAATATTCGGGAAACTGATGCTATTATTCATGTTTTACGATGCTTTGATAATGATAATATTGTCCATGTTGATGGATCTATTGACCCGATACGGGATAAGGAAGTCATTGATCTTGAATTGCAACTAAAGGATTTAGAAACCATTGAGAAACGATTGAATGGAACCTTGGCTAGAGCAGCAAAATCAGGCGACAAAGAAGCCAAGAAGATGTTCGATTTAGCACATCGGTTGAAAGCACATTTAGAAGAAGGGAAATCTGTTCGTTCACTTTCCATTAGTGAAAGTGAAAAGCTTTACCTCAATGAACTACAATTGATTACTGCAAAGCCAGTTCTGTATTTATGCAATGTTGATGAAGCGGCTGTGAAGGACGGAAACGAATATGTTGAGCGTGTAAAAGAAGCTGTCAAAGATGAAGGAGAAGTGCTGGTTATCGGCGCTCAAATTGAAGCGGATATTATGGAGTTGGAAACTTATGAAGAACGACAACTTTTTATGGATGAATTGGGACTAAAGGAACCTGGAGTGAACCGTCTGATTCGTTCGGCATACAAATTATTAAATTTGGATACTTATTTTACTGCAGGAGAAAAAGAAGTAAGAGCTTGGACAGTCCCGAGTGGTTCTACCGCACCAAAAGCAGCTGCAGTAATTCATACAGATTTTGAAAAAGGCTTTATTCGTGCGGAAGTTATGAAATACCAAGATTTTGTTGAATTGGGTTCCGAGGCCGCAGTAAAAGATGCTGGCAAGTTCAATATTGAAGGGAAAGAATACATCGTTCAGGATGGAGATATTATGCATTTTAGATTTAATGTTTAAGTGGAATTAAGCCTATTGTAAAGAGGCAATTCAACTCATCTGTATTGGGAAATGGAGGAGAGAATCGGTGAATAATTTATAGGAATTTTTGGAACTTCTTTTTATGATGTATTTGATGTGATTCAAAAAATATTAAAAATTAAGAATAAGTAAAGGGTATACGGATAAAAATCAAATGAATATTGTTATCTTTACCACGAAAATACGTTTAATAAATACCATAATAAAAAATACAATGTCTAAAAAAAGAACTTATTTTGACGATACAACGGTTGCATTAGGAACGATATATACACTTATTTGTTTGGCAACTATAGCGGCAATTTTAATCTGGGGATAACCTATTGGTAACCGAAGGTCAGCCTTCATAAAAAGAAAAGATTTGGAAGATTACACAATGAATGCCTTATCCTATAATACGGAGCGGGATCAATTGTATATTCCTGAATATGGAAGAAATGTTCAGAATATGATCAATTATGCAAAACAAATTGAATCTCGCGAAGAAAGGAATCTTGCTGCTCGTGCTATAATTGATGTTATGGGACAGCTCAATCCACATTTGAGAGACGTTGAAGATTATACCCATAAATTATGGACGCATTTGTTCATTATGAGTGATTTTGAAATTGATGTGGACTCTCCTTATGAAATCCCAGAACCTGAAAAATTAAAGGAGCGTCCAGAAATTGTAAATTATCCCAAAAACAAAAGTAAATACGGTCACTTTGGTCATTATGCCGAAGAAATGATTAAGAAAACGGCAGCGATAGAAGACAAAGAAGAAAGGGACTATTTAACAGTGATATTGGCCAATCTATTAAAGCAAAATTACCTTATTTTTCATACTAAAAATGTAGAAAATAGTGCGATTGTTTCTCATCTTAAAGAATTGTCTGAAGGAAAGTTAGATTTACAAGATACTAGTGTTTTAAAAACAACCAATGCCATTTTAAAACAGGCGGGTATAACCTCCAGTAAAGGCCCAAAGAAGAAACGAAAATCGAAAAAAAGAAGAAAATAAATTATGGCATCTTTTGAAGTATATGGAGGAAACAGATTAAAGGGAGAAGTTATTCCGCAAGGTGCTAAAAATGAAGCTTTACAGATTCTTTGTGCCGTATTGCTTTCTCCTGAGAAGATTACTATCTCTAACCTTCCAGATATTATCGATGTCAATAAATTGATTAATCTGCTTCAAGCTATAGGCGTAAAAACAGAAAAAGTTGAAAAAGGAACATATATTTTTCAAGCAAAAGAAATCAATCTCGATTATTTAAAAACAGAAGACTTTAAAGAACGAGCAAGTGGATTAAGAGGATCTGTGATGATTATTGGTCCACTTTTGTCTAGATTTGGAAAAGCTTTCATGCCCAAACCTGGAGGTGATAAGATTGGAAGAAGAAGATTAGATACACATTTTGAAGGGCTCATTAAATTAGGGGCTAATTTTAACTTTGATTCAAAAGAACATTTTTATACTGTAGAAGCAAAACATTTAAAAGGTATTTATCACCACATGGATGAGCCTTCTGTTACGGGGACAGCCAATATTATTATGGCTGCATCTTTGGCCAAAGGAAAAACAACAATATACAATGCAGCTTGTGAACCTTATTTACAACAATTGTGTAGAATGCTCAATAATATGGGGGCGAAAATTACTGGAATAGGAAGTAATTTACTCCATATCGAAGGTGTAAAAGAATTGGGCGGATGTTTCCATCGTATTTTACCAGATATGATTGAAATAGGAAGTTTTATTGGATTGGCCGCAATGACCCAGTCAGAGATTACTATAAAAGATGTAGGTTATCAACACCTTGGGCTTATTCCGCAAACCTTTCAAAGGTTGGGGATCCAATTGGAAAAAAGAGGTGATGATATTTACATTCCTTCTCAAGAATCCTATGAAATTGATACATTTATAGATGGTTCTATTCTAACGGTTTATGATGCGCCCTGGCCAGGATTTACACCTGATTTATTGAGTATTGTTCTAGTAGTTGCAACACAAGCGAAAGGGAGTGTGCTTGTTCATCAAAAAATGTTCGAATCTCGTTTGTTTTTTGTAGATAAATTGATTGACATGGGAGCACAAATTATTTTGTGTGACCCCCATAGGGCAACAGTGATTGGAATGAATCGACAGAATAATTTACGCGGAATTAAAATGACTTCTCCTGATATTAGAGCTGGTGTTTCTTTACTTATCGCTGCTTTATCTGCTGAAGGAAAAAGTGTAATCCACAATATCGAGCAAATTGACAGAGGCTATGAGAATATTGATATTCGTCTAAGCAATTTAGGTGCTGATATTAGAAGGGTATAAACCGTTTGTAGGCCAGAACCAAATAAAATATTATTTTATTATGAAAAATTTATTACTAATTGTATTGGGTTTTTTTCCATTCTTGATGTTCGCTCAACCTCAAAATGGTCGACAGTCGATTGATTTCACCTTGTTGAATCCTCAAGGAAAAAAAGTTTCGCTTTCTGATTTTAGAGGAAAATTGGTACTTCTCGACTTTTGGGCTTCTTGGTGTGGCCCTTGTAGAAAAGAAAACCCAAATGTTGTGGAAGCCTATGAAAAGTATAAGAAAGGTAAATTTAAAAATGCCAATGGATTTGTTGTATTGAGTATATCTTTAGACCGGAATGAGCAAGCATGGAAAAGCGCAATAGAAGCTGATGGTCTAATTTGGAAAAGTCATGTTTGGGACAAAGACTCAAAAGTAACAAGGAAGTATGGCGTACGCTCAATTCCATATCCTTTTCTTATCGATGGAGAAGGGAAAATTATAGCTCAAGGCAACCAATTGAGAGGCATGGGGCTTCATATCCTTATTGAAAAGCAGTTCAAATAAAGGATTGATTATTGTCTCTATCTGCCAAGACGAGTTGTGTCAGCAACACTATAAAAATTCATCCGAGATAGAACATGATGTTAAATAGACTCCGATACAACTTCTTCAAGTGTATAGCTGAACTCTTCCATTACCTGATTAACAAGTAATTTTTTACAAGCCTCCTCTATTTTTGTCTCAGCTACTTTTTTATTTTCAGCTTGAATATACAATTGGATGTGTCGACCAATTCTAACATCTGTTATTTCTTGTAACCCAATATTTTTCATGCTTTGGGAAACAGCCTTACCTTGGGGATCTAACAATGCTTTTAATGGCATTACATCAATTTCTGCTTTGAACTTCATAATTAAAATATTAACTTTTAATAATTTTATTGTTTACAAGTGACAATACAATATACAAAATTATAATAATAGGGATAGCCCACACCCATAATAGCGAAATAATTATTAAAGTGAGGATGATAAATATAAATCGGACCTCATTTTCTTTCCATTTAAAGTGACTGAACTTAAATGAGAATAGAGGCATTTCTGCTATTAATAGATAAGAAAACAGCACGATAAGAGGGATTAATATTTTGGCATCTATGAGTTGTAACGATAAGGCTGTTTCCCAATTTTCTTCACCAAATCCTGACCATAAAAGCAACGCAAAAGAAGAAAAGAAAAGACTGTTTGCAGGAACAGGTAGTCCGATAAAGCCAGTTGCTTGACGTTTATCTAGATTAAATTTCGCCAATCGGAACAAACTGAAAAAAGGAATTAATAATGCAGTAAATGGAATAAACTTATGCCACCCATGAAAATAGGAGGGTAAGGTGGCTGAATGGTTGCTCACTAAATCATTAAAATAAATGGATATCCAAATATGAACATTGTTTCCAAATGTTCCATCAATCCAAAAATCATTTAATGTCCCACCGCTCTCTTGAACAATATGCCATGAACCGGATAAAATTAAAAGAACAAAAATAACTGCGCTTGGTGCTACGCCAAATGTTACAATATCTGCTAAAGAGTCCAATTGTTTACCAAGTTCACTTGGTTGCTTAAGTAGTCGAGCAACAAATCCGTCTAAAAAATCGCATAATGCTCCAAGAATAATAGCGAAAACAGCCAATTCTAATCTTCCTGAAAAAGTCAAAAATATACTAATGACACCGAAAAGAAGGTTGCAGCCTGTGAGTATATTTGCAATTGTAAACATAATGCAAAGAAACAAATAATGTTTTAAAAGATAGAAATAAAGACCTTTTTGTTTTTAAATAGTATTTGGTTAACGCAACACGTTAATATGACCTACAAACATTTTACTTTCCGCATTCATTGAGGTTTTTAAAATGATTTTCCAAACATACGTACCGTCTGGAACAACTTTGTTATGATAACTGCCATCCCAATCTACAGCTGCATTGTGAGATTCAAATAAAATATCACCCCAACGATTAAAAATCAACAAGGTATAATTTTGTTGGTCATATCCTGCTGTCATAATAGGTTTAAAAACATCGTTACTTCCATCGCCATTAGGTGTAAATGTATTTGGAACATAAAAAAAACCGTTGTGTATTTAGAAATTAACAAAAAAGTTGTTCATTAAATCAATGATAATTAGTGCATTCATTTTATAATCAAACAGTTAACTATAACGAGCAACTTTATTCAAAACTATGAAATTATTTTAGAAAATATCTAAAAACAAGAAATTAAATCAAAGTCTTTCCAAATCATCAGCACTCAAATTTTGGAGTTTTTATAAATTGCCTAAGACACATTTAAATACTTGATTATTAATGCGCAACAGCTATGTGTGTCGAGATTGATGAACCGACTTTAACGCGATGTAGTAAGCCTGATGAACTGCAGTTAATAATTTGGGTTAGTACACTTATTTATATATACGAAATATCTGCTATTCCCACTTCAATTCAAATAGCCCCAATCTGTGTTCCTCTATCTTAAAAGGTGTACTTTCCCTACAAATTCTTCCCTTGTATTGGTGAGTGTTTTTTGCACAACAATTTTCCACACGTAGGTTCCATCTTGGACGATTCTTCCTTGATAAGTTCCATCCCAACCAATTTTTGCATTGTGGGATTCGAAAATCATTTCTCCCCAACGATTATATATCATAAGCGTATAATCATTTGGATCGTAACCAGCAGTAAATACGGGCAAGAATGTATTGTTGTGTTCGTCTCCATTTGGAGTAAATGTGTTGGGGACATAGAACAACAATTCATTTTTAAACTGAACAATTTGATAAGCTGTATCAAGGCATAATCCATCTGCTGTTGAAGCCACTAACATTACAGTGTAATCAGCGGTTTTATCATTGGGAAAATCATGTACAGGAGAATACGACGATGAGGGGTCAGATCCGTCTCCAAAATCCCAATAGAAATTAGAAGCATTAACAGATTCATTGACCATTTGAGACTCCCAATTGTAAGAAGTTAATTGATCGGGGTCAGCATAAAAACTTGCAATAGGTCGTGCCACTACTTCAACAGTAACGGTTTGACTCATGTCGTTGTTACATCCTGTAGCAGGATCTTCAACATTGGTAAGTTCGTAATCATATATTCCAGGAATATCTGTTGGAACAGAAACTGTAACACCACTGCTCGTACCATTTGTTGATACGGTTTGATTTGTTCCGCTGTTGATGTTATATGTAAAGGTGTAACCTCCTGTGCTGTTGATTCCTTCAAATGAAACAATAGGACTGGGTTCATCTTCACAAACCTTGGCATCGCCAACGATTGAAGCCTCGGGTGTTGGATTGACAAGCACTGTTACAGTATCAATTTGCTTTAAAGAACATCCTGTAGCTACATCTTCAACAGAGAGCAGAATGTAAGTAAATGTTCCAGGGACATCAGTTGGAGCATTAATTACTGCTGAGCTACTTCCAGAAGAGGTGACTGTTTGAAGTCCCCCTCCGTTGAGCGTGTAGGAAAATTCATAATCAGAAGTTCCGTTTGCTCCAGTGAAGGTGATTTCAGGTTCGGTATCGCCCTGACAAACTACAGCATCTTGTACAACCGTTGCTGTGGGGAGTGGATTAACAGTAACAGTTACTGTTCCAGTTTGTGGGTTGGAACATGCCGTTGAACTTGCATCTTGCACAGCAACCAAATCGTAATTGAATGTACCTACTGTATTTGTTGGTGCGTTAATGGTTACAGAATTTCCAGTTGTTGTGGTTACCGTTTGTGTCGCTCCACCGTTAATTGTATAAGTAAACGTGTAAGGGGCAGTACCACCAGCACCAGTAAATGTTACCTCAGGTTCAGTATCTCCAAAGCAAACATCAACAGTTCCAGCAATTGTTGCAGTAGGAAGTGGATTAACAGTAATGGTAACAGTTCCTGTTTGCGCATTAGAACATGCCGTTGAACTGGCATCTTGTACAGCAACCAAATCATAAGTAAATGTTCCAGAGACATCAGTTGGTGCATTAACAGTTGCAGTATTTCCACCTGTTGTTGTTACTGTTTGATTCGCTCCACCATTAATTGTGTAAGTAAAGGTGTAAGGAGCAGTACCATCAGCTCCAGTAAAAGTAATTACAGGCTCGGTATCATCCTGACAAACATCAATAGTTCCCGAAATCGTTGCTGTAGGAAGTGGATTTACTGTAATTGTTACCGTTCCTGTTTGGTTATTAGAACAAGTTGTAGAACTTGCATCTTGAACAGAAACTAAATCATAAGTAAATGCTCCGTCCACGTTGGTTGGAGCAGTTATTGTAGCCACACCTAAATTATCCGAAGTTACAGTTTGTGTATTGCCATTGGGATCGGTATAAGTGAAAATATAGGGCGCAGTACCATTATTTCCGGTAAATGTAACTACAGGCTCGGTATCATCCTGACAAACATCCACTGTTCCCGAAATGGTTGCTGTAGGAAGTGGATTTACTGTAATTGTTACTGTTCCTGTTTGTGGATTTGTACAAGTTGTAGAACTGGCATCTTGAACAGAAACCAAATCATAAGTAAATGTTCCATCAACATCAGTGGGAGCATTAACAGTTGCTGTATTCCCTGTAGAAGTTACCGTTTGTGGCGCACCTCCATTAATGGTATAAGTAAATGTATACGGTGCAGTTCCATTAGCTCCAGTAAAAGTAATAACAGGCTCGGTATCATCCTGACAAACATCAACAGTTCCAGCAATTGTTGCAGTTGGAAGTGGATTAACAATAATGGTTACTGTACCATTTTGATTGTTTGAGCATGTTGTAGAACTGGCATCTTGAACAGACACCAAGTCATAGGTAAACGTTCCAGAAACATTTGTTGGCGCATTAACAGTTGCAGTATTTCCACCTGTTGTTGTTACTGTTTGATTTGCTCCACCATTAATTGTGTAAGTAAAGGTATAAGGTGCAGTACCATTATTTCCTGTAAATGTAATTACAGGCTCGGTATCATCCTGACAAACATCCACTGTTCCATCAATTGTTGCTGTTGGAGAAGGATTGACAATTATGGTTACAGTTCCAGTTTGCGCATTAGAACATGCCGTTGAACTGGCATCTTGAACAGAAACCAAATCATAAGTAAATGTTCCATCAACATCAGTGGGAGCATTAACAGTTGCTGTATTCCCTGTAGAAGTTACCGTTTGTGGCGCACCTCCATTAATGGTATAAGTAAATGTATACGGTGCAGTTCCATTAGCTCCAGTAAAAGTAATAACAGGCTCGGTATCATCCTGACAAACATCAACAGTTCCAGCAATTGTTGCAGTTGGAAGTGGATTAACAATAATGGTTACTGTACCATTTTGATTGTTTGAGCATGTTGTAGAACTGGCATCTTGAACAGACACCAAGTCATAGGTAAACGTTCCAGAAACATTTGTTGGCGCATTAACAGTTGCAGTATTTCCACCTGTTGTTGTTACTGTTTGATTTGCTCCACCATTAATTGTGTAAGTAAAGGTATAAGGTGCAGTACCATTATTTCCTGTAAATGTAATTACAGGCTCGGTATCATCCTGACAAACATCCACTGTTCCATCAATTGTTGCTGTTGGAGAAGGATTGACAATTATGGTTACAGTTCCAGTTTGCGCATTAGAACATGCCGTTGAACTGGCATCTTGAACAGAAACCAAATCATAAGTAAATGTTCCATCAACATCAGTGGGAGCATTAACAGTTGCTGTATTCCCTGTAGAAGTTACCGTTTGTGGCGCACCTCCATTAATGGTATAAGTAAATGTATACGGTGCAGTACCATTATTTCCAGTAAAAGTTATTACAGGTTCTGTGTCTCCAAGGCAAACATCAACAGTACCCGTAATGGTCGCAGTTGGCATTGGGTTTACAGTAACAATGGTTTGATCTGTAACTTGACAATTGTCAATAGTTGCCGTAACAGTATATGTTGTTGTGGTTGTTGGGGAAACATTATCTCCGTCAGTTACGCCATTGTCCCAAGAAATAGTTGCTGTTCCGTAGTTTGTGGCAGTAAGATTTACGTTATCTCCTTCACAAATGTCCACATCAGCAGGAGCGGTAACTGTAGGAGCATTGGGCTCAACCAAATTAAGTACAGTATTGTCTGTAGTCGAACAACCCGCAAGTGTAGTTACGACAAAGTCAGTGTAGTTTCCTTGGGCAAGACCAGTTAATACAATTTCACCAGAAGGATCAGCAGTATGAGGAGTTGGTCCAACTGTAGTTCCATCATCGTAAGTTATGTTGTAGTCATCACCTGGATTTAATCCACTAATTGTAATTTCACCATCAGCATTTCCACAAGTTGGATCTGTTTTAGAAACAGTATATGTTGGAAGTGGGTTTACTGTAATTGTAACGGTTCCAGTCTGTGGATTTAAACAAGTTGTAGAGCTGTTGTCTTGTACAGAAACAAGATCGTAAGTGAAAGTTCCCGGTGTAGTTGTGGGTGCATTTATAGTAACGGTATTGTTACCTCCAGTTGTAGTAACAGTTTGATTTGCACCACCATTAATGGTGTATGTAAAAGTATAATCGGCTGTTCCTCCAGCACCTGTAAATGTAACTTGCGGCTCAGTATCGTTTTCACAAACAGCAACAGTTCCTGAAATGGTTGCAGTTGGCAGTGGATTTACCGTAACTGTAATTTGATCAGAAGTTGAGCACGCATCAATAGTTGCCGTAACAGTATAAGTCGTTGTTGTTGCAGGAGAAACGTTATCACCATCTGTCACGCCATTGTCCCAAGAAATAGTTGCTGTTCCGTAGTTTGTGGCAGTAAGATTTACGTTATCTCCTTCACAAATGTCCACATCAGCAGGAGCGGTAACTGTAGGAGCATTGGGCTCAACCAAATTAAGTACAGTATTGTCTGTAGTCGAACAACCCGCAAGTGTAGTTACGACAAAGTCAGTGTAGTTTCCTTGGGCAAGACCAGTTAATACAATTTCACCAGAAGGATCAGCAGTATGAGGAGTTGGTCCAACTGTAGTTCCATCATCGTAAGTTATGTTGTAGTCATCACCTGGATTTAATCCACTAATTGTAATTTCACCATCAGCATTTCCACAAGTTGGATCTGTTTTAGAAACAGTATATGTTGGAAGTGGGTTTACTGTAATTGTAACGGTTCCTGTTTGTGGATTTGAGCAGGCCGTTGAACTGGCATCTTGAACGGAAACCAAATCATAAGTAAAAGTACCGGGCGTATTTGTCGGTACATCCACAGTTACAGAATTGTTTCCACCTGTTGTTGAAACAGTTTGAGGAGCGCCGCCATTAATGGTGTATGTAAAAGTATAATCTGGTGTTGCATCAGCACCTGTAAATGTGATTTGTGGTTCAGTACCATTCTCACAAACTGCAGCTGTACCAGAAATGGTTGCTGTAGGAAGTGGGTTTACGGTAATATTTTCGGATGCTGTACAGCCATTCAATTCATATTCAATCGAAGCGGAACCATCACCAACAGAAGTTACTACTCCAGAGGCATCAACAGTAGCAACGGCGGTATTGTTAGACGACCAGTTACCACCAGTTGGTGTTCCAGTAAGGGTTTGCGTAGCGCCCCCTTCACACATTGCAGTTGGGGCAGATATTGTAGGAGCAGAAGGATCAGAAAGCGTAATTGAAGTAGCATCTGTTCCAACGCATCCACCTAAATCGACAGTAAAGTTGGTGTAAGAACCAGCGCCAAGATTTCCAATTACAATTTCTCCTGAAGCATCAGAAGTTGCTGTTGAAGTTGCACCACCGTCATGAGAAACATCGTAAGTTGTATTGGGATCAAGTCCAGAAATGGTAATGCTTCCATCGGTTCCACCGCAAGTAGTTGGGTCGTTACCCGATACTGTAAATGTTGGAACGGGATCAACAGTAATATCAATTGTAGTTGAAGCAGAACATCCATTTCCATCGGTGTAATCATAAGTTATGGTATGCGTTCCAACTCCAGCTGCAGTAGGATCAAATGAAGTTCCAGTAACGCCTGTTCCAGAGAACGTTCCACCAGTTGGAGTTCCAGTTAAAGTAACAGCAGCAGCATCCACGCACAAATCAGCGACAGGATCAATTGTTGGGGTTGGTAGCGGATCAACAGTAATGTCCATGGTCTGTATTGTAGCACATTCTCCAGCATCGGGGGTAAATGTATACGTTGTTGTTCCCGCAGGAGAATTTGCAACAGGACCGTTCCATGTTCCAGAGATGGAAGGGGTATTTGTTGAAGCTGTAGGTAAAGAGGGTGCAGGAGAGTTCTCACAGAAAGCAGGAACTTGCGTAAAAGTTGGCGTTACCTGAGGATTTACAGTAACAGAAACACTTGCTGTACAGCCATTCAATTCATATTCAATCGAAGCGGAACCATCACCAACAGAA
>CAZPDT010000005.1:31118-181550 GCA_964585545.1 uncultured Fluviicola sp. | reverse complement strand
CAAATTGATGAAAAGTACCGACAATAAAAGATGTTTTATTATTTATGGTATCTGTAATTTTCCAAAGAATAGTGTTTTGACTTTTCACTACTTGTGAAAACGTCAATAAAATCAAAATGCTTAAAATTTGCTTCATTTTTCAGTTTGTTGCCAACGTCCCGGCCGCTCAGAGAAGTGGCACTCCCTACAATACCCTATAACTCGGAGCGTTAACTCAAATATACATCAAAAATGTTAAATCGAAGAATATAATTGCCATTTCTTCTGAAGGCAGGTTCAAGTCTCAAATGCAACACTCCCATAATTTCTGTTTATCTAGTTATAAAAAACTTCTTTAGGAGACTTAAAGTTTAGTTTTTCTCTCAGACTTTTTATGCGTTGCATGTCTTTATATGTGGGGCAACCCGCATAATTCATGGGATAATGCGGGTGTAAAATATTGAAAAAATAGACTGCCAGTTAATGTCCCACTAAACAAACACCATCTGATGGTCACCCAGCAATGCACGGAGCGTTGGATCGGGTCCCAAAAACTGTTCTCCAAAACCATTCATTTCATCTTTTGTTTCAGCCGAGAGGTTTTCTTGTATCTGTTCAATGAAATCCTGACCTATAACAAAAGGTGCCATGTTTTGGATGATTTTATTGCCCTGAAAATGACCTACAATGTGGTATTCATCGTTGAGGTGGATGCCTTGATCTGAAAAAATACAGGAAGACTTCCAGTGCTCCCGCCAATCCTTTTGCCAAAGTTGATGCCTCTTTTCTAAAAAGGAGGCATTGCCCATAATTTGCATCATGTATTCCTGCGATTCTTGACTCATGTTTTGACTCTGCTTCTCGGCACAAGGCATACAAATTGCAATTTCAAAAAGGGTAATATCTCGCTCCTCGTCCACTCTTTTATAAGCTTTTTCAATAGAGTAAGGCACATCGCCTTTTGTGAGACTACGCTGGCAAACCTTACATTCTAAGAAAGGTTGGTCGTCAACGTCAGAGTAGAAATCATTGGGAATGTCTAAATTCATCGTTATTGTCTAATCAGTTTCCTCAATAGATTGAAGGTATTTCTTGAGGTTTTGTTCGTCCCTTTTATCCAAAATTAATAATTTATCTTCGGACTCCACAACAATATGGTTATTTAATCCTTGGATAATGGCCGTTTTATTGTTTGGCAAATTGATCAAGCAATTGTTGGTGTTGAACAAATAGGTGTTCTCGCCAACAACACTGTTCCCATTAACGTCTTTATCGAGATGGTTGGACAAACTTCCCCATGTTCCAATATCACTCCAATCAAAGTCGGCTAAAATAACATCAACATTTTTTGCATTTTCCATCACTGCAAAGTCAATTGAAATGGCTTCACATTCCCGAAATGCATTGTTGACATGTTTTTTTTCTTCAGGTCCATTATAAATATTCAAATTTTCACAAAACAAAGCATACAAATCAGGTTGAAATTTATGAATGGCTTTGAGAATGGTTTGGGCTTTCCAGATAAATATTCCAGAATTCCAGTAATAATCGCCACTTTTTAGGAAAATTTCTGCCAATTCCCGATTGGGTTTTTCCGTAAATTGCTTCACTTTTGAAATTTGTCCAGGCACCATTTCATCCTCTTGCTGGAAATGGATATATCCATAACCCGTATCGGGTCGTGTTGGCTTAATTCCAATCGTGAGCAAACGATTTCCATTTTCAACATGTTGAATGGCGGTATGCATCATCCGATTGAACCTGTGTTCTTTTAGAATCAAATGGTCAGAAGGCGCTACAACCAGTAAAGCATCTTTATTGAACGCATATATTTTGGCTGCTGCAAAAGCAATACACGGCGCCGTATTTTTTCTTTCAGGTTCGGTTAAAATATGATCTGCTTGAATGCTCGGCAATTGTTCTTTGACCAAATCAACATACCGCTCGTTGGTTACAATATAGAAGTTATCGTTGGGGATGGTGGCTTTAAACCTTTCATAACTGAGCTGGATGAGTGTTTTTCCTACGCCCAAGACATCCAAAAATTGTTTGGGTCTTTCTTCGACAGACATCGGCCAGAATCGACTTCCAACACCTCCGGCCATAATAACACAGTAATTGTTCTCCTTCATTTTGTTTCTTTTATAGGTTCAACCTCAGCCAAACGATTGATAAAATACTCTCTTCCAGTAATGACTTCCTTACAAAGATACCTTTTTCTTTGTAGTTCTCCCCGTTGAAAGGTTTTTCTCCCCAGACGAAACCATACGTTGTGCTCGAGAGTTTCTAACAAAACAAGTGAGTTGTTGTTTTCATCAAACTTCTTCAATGCCCTTTGCAAGTGAATATCCGTACAACTTGATGCTTTTAAATTGTGTAAGCTCAACATTAATGCTTTTTCAATTTCATGTGGGAGTTCCTTCTTTTCAAGCACGGGAAGCAACAATCTTCTAAATTCACTTTTCCATTCCAGTCCGTGTGCTTTTACTTTATTCCCGTGTTTTATATAGGTTGTCATGTGGGCAAATTCATGTATTGTGGTAATCAAAAATGCGTATTGATTCAGATTTCCATTGACAGAGATACGGTGAGGCTTCCCTTTAAAAGGAGGTCGGTAATCCCCTGCCTTGGTTTTCCTTGGTTTGCTAATTGTAAATGCAACTTGAGCGGAAAACATCAACTCAATAATGTAAGGAACATAAACTTCAGGCAAATATTTACTGAGTACTCCCGCTATTTTTTCTTTCTTTGTTGCCATGATGCAAAGATAATAACATTATTTTTTACCGAATAATGCCACAGTTTAAGAATAAGCTATTATTTTAGCAAAGCGTATGAGTTATATTTCAATCATAGGAAAATATTGTCGCATGCTGGGGCAGGTTTTTTCTCGACCTGAACGTCTAAAAGTGTATTACACCCGAACCATTAATGAGATGGTCAATTTGGGCATCAATTCAGCAACGATTGTTTTTATCCTTTCCGTCTTTATGGGCATGGTTATCGCACTGCAAACGGCTTCAAATATGGACAGTCCATTGTTGCCAAAATACACAGTGGGTTACATCACCCGGTCGAGTACAATCCTCGAATTCTCTCCAACGATTATTTCTTTAATTTTGGCGGGAAAGGTGGGATCCAATATTGCATCAGAGATTGGTACAATGCGTGTTACAGAACAAATTGATGCCCTTGAAATCATGGGTGTAAACTCCGCTTCTTACCTCATCCTTCCAAAAATTATCGCCGCTGTATTTTTCTTTCCCTTCTTAATTATTTGCTCAATGGGTCTTTCACTTATTGGAGGTTATTACGCCGTAACTTTACCCGGTTTGGTTTCTCATGAAGAATATATTTTTGGTGTCAGGGCCTTCTTTAAAATAGGAGATATTTTTTATGCTCTAGAAAAAACCTGTGCTTTTGCATTTATAATTACCTCTGTTTCTTCTTATTTTGGTTTTTACACAAAAGGAGGTGCGCTTGATGTAGGTAACTCATCAACCAATGCCGTCGTTTGGAGCAGTATTGTGATTCTTCTTACCAACCTTGTACTCACCCAATTAATATTGATGTAATGATTGAAGTGATTAATGTAAATAAATCATTTGGAGACCACCATGTAATACATGATTTCTCGACAGAATTTCACGAAGGAAAGGTCAATCTTATTATCGGTCAATCGGGTCAAGGAAAAACAGTGCTTACCAAATGTATTGTAGGTCTTTTGGAGGTTGATACAGGAAGTATACTGTACGATGGTCGAGACTTTTCAAAAATGGATCGGAAAGAAAGGAAAGAAATCAGAAAAGAACTGGGGATGCTTTTTCAAGGCTCTGCACTTTTCGATTCTATGACGGTTGAGGAAAACATAATGTTTCCTTTAAAAATGTTTACCAAAATGTCCAAAAAAGAAATGCTTGATCGTGTCAACTTCTGTTTGGATCGGGTTAATCTTACTGGAAACAATAAACTAATGCCTGCAGAATGTAGTGGAGGAATGAAAAAACGAGTTGCCATTGCCAGAGCCATCTCTATGAATCCCAAATATTTATTTTGTGATGAGCCCAACTCTGGACTGGATCCAGGGACTTCTATTTTAATTGACAATCTTATTCAAGAAATTACCTACGAATATAAAATGACAACCGTAGTGATTACCCACGATATGAATTCCGTAATTGAAATTGGTGATCACATCAATTTTGTACACAATGGGCACAACTGGTGGCAAGGTTCAAAAGAGGAAATTATTAAAACAGAAAATACTGAAATTATCGACTTCGTTTATGCCTCAAAGTTCATGAAAGAATTGAAAGGAAAGTTACAATAGATCAATTTGGAATTGGTCAATTATGGATTACAAATTCCGAACCATAAAAACGCCTGTGCTCCCCAAACCTATTGCCATTTTAGCTTTTCATAACGAAAATCGATGAACCGAGCTTGCGAGATCAACGCAGTTAATAGTTCAGGTTAATATCTTTTAACAAATTTAACCCTCTATATATCAAGCAAACTTTTATTTTCGTGGGAGATTTGTTTTTTATGTCAATTTCAGTTAAGCATTTAACAAAATATTATGGCGACCAAGCCGCTGTAGATAACATTTCCTTTGAAGCGAAGGAAGGAGAAATTCTTGGTTTTCTAGGGCCGAATGGTGCTGGAAAATCTACAACTATGAAGATCATTACGGGTTTTATTCCCGCAACCGAAGGTGATGTAGAAGTCTGTGGAATCAACATTAAAAAAAACTCATTAGAAGTTAGAAAAAAAATTGGGTATCTGCCTGAAAACAACCCCATATATTTAGACATGTATGTCAAAGAGTACCTTCGGTTTGTTGGAAAAATTTATAAAGTTCAAAACCTAACGGAACGCATCGGAGAAGTAATTGAATTGGTTGGATTAGAGAAAGAACAGCACAAGATTACAGGTGCATTATCCAAAGGGTACAGACAGCGTGTAGGCTTAGCTCAGGCTATTATTCACGATCCTGAAGTACTTATCTTAGACGAGCCAACTTCTGGATTAGATCCCAATCAATTGTCCGAAATTAGAGCTTTGATTACGAAAATTGGAAAGGAAAAAACAGTAATGCTTTCCACACATATTATGCAGGAGGTAGAAGCAGTTTGTGATCGTGTTGTTATTATCAAGAATGGGCGAATCGTTGCTAATGCGAAGGCGGATGAACTCCAGGTAGACAAAGAGAGTCAAGTGGTGTTTATAGAATTTGACATTCCTGTGTCCAGAAACCGATTGGCGAAAATTCAAGGTGTATCTCGCGTTGAAAAAATAACAGAAACCTCTTTCCTTGTCAATTCAAATTCAGAAGGAGATTTGCGTAAAATTATCGCCAATTATGCCAAAAAGGAGAACCTGTTAACGCTTACACTTCGCAAAGAAGAAAAGTCGCTCGAAGAGGTTTTTAAGGATTATACGAAGTAGGCTGTTGATAGAAAAAAAACAGGGTGAATCTATTCCATTAAAGCTTGCTTTGAAGTGTTTTCCCACCCGGCTTGATTTTCATATTTCACAAAATATACTTTTACATCTGCCTGATTTTCGTAATCAACAGAGAATACCCTTTGTGCCTGTGAAACACCGTAGGCAAGCAACATTATTGTTACAGCAAATACTTTTTTCATTAATCAATTCATAAATAACCGAATCGATTGAGAAACTTCTTTCTTTAAATTGTGTCGATCGACAATATAATCGAGGAATCCGTGCTCCAATAGGAACTCGGAACGTTGAAATCCTTGAGGCAATTCCCTTCCAATCGTTTCTTTTACCACACGTGGTCCTGCAAAAGCAATAAGTGCTTCTGGCTCTGCAATATTTATGTCTCCTAACATTGCAAAAGAAGCCGTTACACCTCCGGTTGTTGGGTCTGTTAAAAGAGAAATGTAGGGCAGTCCAGCATTTGAAAGTTGGTTGAGCTTGGCACTCACTTTGGCCATTTGCATCAACGAAAGACCTGCTTCCATCATTCTTGCTCCACCAGATTTAGAGATAATCATAAAAGGTGCTTTTAACTTTATGGCTTTGTCAATGGCACGCGCAATTTTTTCGCCCATTACAGAACCTAAAGAACCTCCTACAAAACCAAAGTCCATTGCCGAAATTACAAAATCTTGTTCGTCAATTTTTCCATACGCTGTTCGGATGGCATCAACAAGTCCTGTTTTCTTTTGGGTTTCCTTTACGCGATCAACATACTTTTTCTTGTCCTCAAATTCAAGTGGATCGGCAGACATCAATTTCTTGTCTATTTCTCTAAATTTACCATCGTCAAATAAGATATGAAAATAATCCTCAGAGGAAATACGCTCGTGGAAACTACAGCGCTCACAAACGAATGCATTAACACGATGATCATCCATCGTAATAACGGTTTGACACTTTGGACATTTATACCACAGTCCCTCTGGGGTTTCCTTTTTGTCTTTTGTAGAAGTTTGAATTCCTTCTTTATTTCTCCTAAACCAAGCCATCTCCATCAGTTTTATTTTACAATGTTACGAATTAATTTATACGTTTTATAACGTATCTACATTATTTAAGGCTTCAAAAGACTTTGTCAATCTTTTTACAAAGGACACCTCCCCTTCTCTCAGCCATTTACGTGGATCATAATATTTTTTGTTGGGTAAATCTTCTCCATCAGGATTGCCAACTTGTGTATTTAAATATTCCTTGTATTTAACCATGTAATCCCGAACACCTTCGTTAAAAGCATACTGCATATCAGTATCCAGGTTCATTTTGATTACACCATACCCAACTGCCTCCTTTATTTCTTCATTTGATGAGCCAGAACCGCCGTGGAAGACAAAGTCCACAGGATTTTTCCCAGTGTTGAACTTTTCTTGAATATATTCCTGTGAATCTTTTAATATTTTGGGTGACAAAACTACATTTCCTGGACGATAAACCCCATGAACATTTCCAAAAGCTGCGGCAATTGTAAATTGATCGCTTACTTCCATAAGTTCTTTGTAAGCATAGGCAACTTCATCGGGCTGAGTATACAATCGGGACGCATCAACATCTGTATTGTCAACACCATCTTCCTCTCCACCGGTAATACCCAGTTCGATTTCAAGGGTCATCCCTATCTTACTCATTCGTTTTAGATACTTTTTACAGGTTGCCACATTTTCTTCTAAGGGCTCAGCCGACAAATCAATCATGTGAGAACTGTAAAGTGGTTTTCCTGTGCGGTTAAATTCTTCTTCATTGGCATCCAACAATCCATCCATCCATGGCAATAAATTTTTGGCACAATGGTCGGTATGTAAAATCACAGTTGCACCATACAGTTCTGCCATTAGATGAACATGTCTTGCCCCAGCTACACATCCTGCAATTGCAGCTTTTTGACCTTCATTAGAAAGTGACTTCCCTGCATTAAAAACGCCTCCTCCATTTGAAAACTGGATGATGATTGGACTGTTTAACTTGGCCGCAGTTTCAAGACAAGCATTAATTGAATTAGAGCCAACAACGTTTACTGCAGGCAATGCAAAATTGTTTTTTTTTGCATATTTTAAAATCTCTTGAACTTCATCTCCCGTAGCAACTCCGGGTTTAATCGAATGTGACATATACTTCCTCTTTATTTTTGAATAACAAATGTAATAAATATCTTTTATAATGTCAGTTCTATTCGACCTGTGTTGATACAAGTAAAATTCACTTCTGAACTCAAATAGAACAACATTATTTATCTAGCCCTGTCATATCTTTAGGAACAACCCATTGGTCGTATTGTTCTTCTGTCAAATAACCCAACTCAAGCGCCGACTCTTTTAATGTAATTCCTTTTTTGTGCGCATTCCCAGCAATATCTGCTGCTTTATAGTATCCAATTTTAGTGTTTAATGCAGTGACCAACATTAAAGAGTTATTGACCAATTCTTCAATGCGTTCATAATTCGGTGTGATTCCTTCAACACATTTTTCGGAGAAAGAAACACAAGCTTCACCAATTAGGTGTGCTGATTCTAATACATTGGCAGCCATCATTGGTTTAAAAACGTTCAGTTCGTATTGTCCTTGCGTTCCACCAATCGTTACAGCTACATCGTTTCCCATAACCTGTGCTGCAACCATTGTTATCGCCTCGGCTTGTGTAGGATTTACTTTTCCTGGCATAATAGAAGAACCCGGTTCATTGGCAGGGATAATAATTTCTCCTATTCCCGAACGTGGTCCTGATGCCATCATACGGATGTCGTTTGCGATTTTATTTAGAGCTACCGCCAATTGTTTTAAAGCCCCATGTGTTTCTACTAGGGCATCGTGAGCGGCCAATGCCTCAAATTTATTTTTTGCTGTTACAAAGGGCAATCCCGTAAATTCAGCAATTTTTTGAGCAACAAGTTCCGCATATCCCTCAGGTGTGTTAAGTCCTGTTCCTACAGCTGTTCCCCCCAAAGCCAATTCTGAAAGATGAGGCAATGTGTTCTCTAAAGCTTTTATGCCGTGATTGAGTTGTGCTACATATCCCGAAAATTCCTGACCTAAAGTTAAAGGTGTTGCATCCATTAAGTGGGTTCGTCCATTTTTAACTACCTCCATAAATGCTTCGGATTTTTCCTGTAGTGCATCACGCAGTTGCTGCACTCCTGGCAGTGTTGTTTCAATAATACGTTTGTATATTGCAATGTGCATTCCTGTTGGAAAGGTATCGTTGGAGGACTGTGATTTATTGACATCGTCGTTTGGTGCTAATGTTTTCTCTCCCTCTCCCAATTTATTGCCTTCAATTACATGTGCTCTATTGGCAATTACCTCATTGGTGTTCATATTGGATTGTGTTCCGGAACCGGTTTGCCATATCACCAATGGAAATTGATCATCCAGTTTGCCTGCCAACATTTCATCGCAAACTTGAGCAATTAAATCTCTTTTCTTTTCCTCTAAAACGCCCAATTCACAGTTGGTATAGGCTGCCGCCTTTTTCAAATAGGCAAAGCCATATATAATTTCTTTTGGCATTGATGCCGTTGGTCCAATTTTAAAATTGTTTCGAGAACGTTCGGTTTGCGCCCCCCAATACTTGTCTGCAGGAACTTTTACATCTCCCAAAGTATCTTTTTCTATTCTATATTCCATAATATATTGTTTTTAATTAATAATTTCTTTATTTTTACGCCGTAGAATGAGATTACAAAGATTACAAAAATAATATATTATGATAAGCATTTTCGGTACAGTTCTTTTTATTTTAATACTTGGCATGGCTTTTTGGATATTGACTTTTCTGTTAGGATTTGTTCTTCCTTACTGGGTAATGCAAGGAATAATTGAAAAAATGCGTCCCAAAAAGGTCTTTGACGACGAGCTATAACCCGCATTCCTAAAAATAAATCTTTTATTACACATACACAGTATACACACATTGAGTATGTGCAGTTTAGATTAATTCTACATCGCAACTGAAAACAAGGTTTTCTTTTCTAAAGTACTTCTAATTAACAATCTGCGTTACCGCTCTATTTTGCAATCCAAAGATTAGGGTTTAACGTTTTTGTTGAGTTGTCTGTAATTTTGTGTACTTCAAAATGTACCACAGAAATATCACCTGATTTGTTGGGAAGAAGCGAACCAATCGGTGTTCTTATATCAACATTGCTTCCTTTGGTCACATAAACATCCTGAAGATTGGCATATACCGTTCTAAAATCACCATGCTTAATGATAACTGCTCTGCCAGCTCCAGGTATATTGATTACACTCGTTACTTCTCCTTTAAATACAGCCAATACATTCGCATTCAATGTTGTGCTGATATCAATTCCATTGTTTTGAGTATAAACATTGGGCAGGTTTTTATGTCGATGTTTTCCGTAATCAAGTGTGATTGTTCCACTTTTAACAGGCCAAGGAAGTTTGCCTTTATTGGCTGTAAAATACTGACTGTTTAAAGTGTTCTCTGGTGTTAAATCGAACGTTTTCTCTTTTTCTGGCTCTGGGGGTCCTGTCTTGGCTGCTGCGGCACGTCGTGCGGCTTCTTCTTTTCTTCGTTTTTCTGCTGCCTTCCTCTTGCGTTCCCGCTCTGCTGCAATTTCCTTTTGAATAGCCTCAGCAATGGCGTCTTCAATGCGTTGTTTTTTCTTTTGTTGCTCTTTTAATTCCTCTAGCAATTGATCTTGTTGTTCTTTAAAGCGAATATATATCTCTTCCTTAGTTTTCTTGGTTTTCATCAATTCAGCCCGCTCAGCTTTCTTTTGAGAAGCGAGTTGTAATTGCCTTTTCTTTTCAACATCTAAGGCTTGAATTTCTTGTTTCAATAGCTCTTGGTTTTGATGAATCACCCGCATTTGTTTTTTTTGAATATCCGCCAATTTCTCTAGATATATCTTCCTTTTTAAGGCTTCCTCTACAGTCTTGGCACTAAAAATAAACATCAATTTGCCATATTTACTCCTCTTTTTATAAGCATAGATTAAAAGCTTTGAATACTGTTTTTTCAATTTCTCTATCTCAGCATTTAATTCTTGAATACGGCTCTCTTTTTGTTCAATCTCCAACTCAGAAGAGCGAATTTGATTGTCAATATTTTGTAAAAGTTGTTCCCGATTTTCAACCTGTTGGTCAATTAAATTTAACTCTTCAAGTGACAAACTGGTGTTTTTCTTAGATTTCTCGAGCAATCCTTTTGTTGTTGCGATTTGTTGCTCAAGTTTCTTTTGTTCATTCTTTAAGCGTTGCGATCCTGTCTGCGCATAAATCGCATTGCACATAGTGATAGACACCATAAATAAAAACAAAACAAATCTATTTTTCACACTTCTCATATTTATTGGGAATTGATAAATATAATATTCTTGGATCGTTTATGTTTGTTTTTATATACTTTAAATCAACATAAATATCATTATTTGGTGTTGCTATATGAATTTTTTCCTCACTTGGGATGTTAAAATTATCAATCATCTGATAATCGATATAATGAATGGTAATAGAGGAAGAATCTTTCGGACTTTCAATAATTGTCTTTTCAAGTGTTTTTTTATCCTTCTTAAAGTAATACCGTATGGATAAATTTTTTTGTTTTGATCCAAGCGTTCGCACATGTTCTTTTTTGGAAGGTGTTATGATATAATTAAAAGGGTCGCTCACTTGATGGTATTTTGT
The DNA here is from genome assembly GCA_964585545.1 of uncultured Fluviicola sp. Lineage (GTDB taxonomy): Bacteria > Bacteroidota > Bacteroidia > Flavobacteriales_D > Crocinitomicaceae > Brumimicrobium. Next base: position 170,423 of record CAZPDT010000005.1, on the reverse strand, counting down.
ATTCTTATCCCAAGCAATTGGCAGTCCTAAAATCAATTCTTCAATATTTTTATAATTAAAGTCGACGCCAAACGCATTTTTAAAGTAATTCACCCCTTCCTTAATATAACAATGGTTGCGCTTGTCCAGGAGTGTTACTGTATCGGGAGTAATTAAAGCATTGTAGATAGGAAGTCTTGCATAGGTTATCATCACTTGTGTTGCGCTGTCTATACGACTGCGGATAGAAGTCTTAAATGAGACATTATTGTTGTTGTCTTTGTATTTAGAATTGAATTTCGCATAGAAAAAATCTGGTCGCTGCCTGGACATACTGTCCAATCGTTGAATAAAAACAGCATCTTTTACCTTTGGCAAAACGGTATTTTTTTCGGTAATGCCCTTCTTATTCGTACCACAAGCATTTACAGTAAGCAAAGCCAAAAATAAAAAAAAAGACTTAATAATATTTTGGGGCATAATATTGTTCTTCTTTAATTTTTTTTAATACAACTTTGTTTCTCGATTCCCCAGCCAATGCTTTCTTCCATGCGTCTATGGCATCTGGAATGTTTTCCTTTTGAAAATAAAAATCTCCCAATAAATCAAATATTTCTGCATTGTGATAGATCTTTTTGCTTCCTTCTTCTAAAGTTTTAATCCCTTTTTTTAGGTCGTCTTCATTTTTAAAAATCAAGGCCTTTACGATATAGTATATGGCACTTCTGTTCTCCTCTCCAATATCTGAAAGCAATTCTTTTGCAACGTCTTGTGCAATATCTGCTTTTGCAAGTGCCCAAGCATAATGGATCCGAACAGGAGCGACATCATCGATACTTAGTGCTTTTTCAAATTGTATAATTCCTTTTTTATATTGCTTTTGTTGAAAATAAATTTGACCACGTAATGAATGAAACTTTGCTTCTTGTATTTTACTGTCCAAAAGGTACATTTTTCCAGCATCTAAAAACTGAGTTGCTTCCTCTGGTCGTTGTGTATATAATGCGCCTTTGGCTGCAGAAAAATAAGCGTAAGGCATTGACGGAAAATAATTGATGGCTTTTTTCCCATCTTCGTACAAAGCTTCGTAATCCCAATGTCTGTTTTCAAAAGCTAGAACTTCAGCCCACGTATTAAAGTCATCAGGATTTGATTGCACAATCTCTCTAAAAATAGACAATGCTTGTTTGGTTTTCTTTTGTGTAATTAATTCATTTGCATAATTAACCAAAGCTTTGGCATTCTCAGGATAATCCTCTGCTATTTTCTTCGCACCCGCAATAATTAAAGAATCTCTGGGGTCTAAATACTTCTTTAGCTGACTGTATACCAATAGCTTGTTCTCAACACTTACTTTTTTAAAATTGAAAATTTTAGGAGCAATTTTTAAAAAATTATCAACTTCTTCCTGTTCCAAATAATTATTGGCTAAAATAAAGTAGGCATGCCCATTTTCTGGGTCTTTCTTTACTAACTCTTCAAGCAGACGCAAGGCTTTACTGTTTTCACCTTGTTCTTCATAAAATCCAATTACTTTTCTGAGCACTTCCAAGTTATCGGGATATTCATTTTTTAAAGCCAAAATTGTTTCTTCAGCCTCCTCGGGTGATTTTAACTCCAAATATAGGTCAGCTTTCATTCCCATTAATTCAGGAATTATCCCAACTTGGTCTTGAAGGTGATTGATTTGTTCAATTGCACTTTTATATTCCTTATTATAAATGAGAATTTTAATAAAACCATAACGGTAATCAGGATTTCTGGGTTTGCGTTGGCACATTTTTTCAAACAGAGGGCCTGCCTCCTCAAAATCACCTTTTTTATACGTCATGTACGCCAATTCCTGCAAATAAATAAAATTATCTGGATCCAAGTTAAAGGCCTTTGTGTAATACTCTAACGCTTTAGAATACATCTTTTGTTGCTTTTCTATCTCTGCTAATGCAAAATAAACAGCATCATCGTCTTGTCTTATCTCCAAACAAGCCTCAAATAAATTCTTGGCTTCTTCATAATTTCCATTGATTTTTTCTCGAATGGCTTCATGAAATTTATCGATATAGGGATAATCTGTTGAAGAAAGATGGGATTCATCTATAGCAGCAACAGACCCGTCTTCTCCATTCTCAAACTGGGCATGTCCCCAAAAGGAAAACAATATAAACGATATGAATATTATTTTTTTCATTAAATATCTACTGATGTATAATCTCCAACGCTATAATCTTGTTGTGGCTTTTTGATAATCGTATGGTTGCCAATCATTGAATCTTTGATGTTAACATGATGAATAGAAGCATGATTTTGAATAATTGAATTCTTAATCACACTTCCATTAATTTCTGTCTTTTTTCCAACGGAAACATGTGGACCAATAATGCTTTCTCTTAAAACAACATCCTTGCCAATATAACACGGCGGAATAATCACACTGTTGATGATTTTTGCCGAATCATCAATTAATTTCACTGCTTTATCATGGTCAAACTCCAAAACCCTTTGATTGGCATTTACAGTAACCACTTTATTTCCACAATCGAGCCATTCTTTTACTTCTCCAGGTTTAAAAATCTTTCCGTTTTCGGTCATTCTTCTTAGGGCATCTGGCAATTGGTATTCTCCTCCCTTAATAATATTATGATCTACCAAGTAATTCAATTCTTTTCTAAGATCTTGTCCTTCTTTAAAATAATAAATGCCAATCATTGCCAGATCCGAAACAAAGGTTTGTGGTTTCTCAACAAAATCAATAATTTCATCTTTATCATTCATTTTTATGACACCAAAGGCGCTGGGATCATCGATTTTCTTAACCCATAAAATTCCATCATCTTCAGGATTAATGGTAAAGTCTGCTTTAAATAAAGTGTCTGCAAAAGCCACAACTACGGGCCCGTCCAATTGTTCTTCAGCACACAAAACAGCGTGGGCTGTACCCAAGGGCTCTGTTTGATGGTAAATTTTACCTTTCGCCCCTAGTTTTTCAGCCACTTGAATCAATTCGTGTTCCACTTCATTTCCAAAATCACCAATTACAAACGCAATTTCATCGATCGGAACACTACACACCTCTGCAATGTCTTCAACGAGACGGTGAACAATAGGTTTTCCTCCGACTGGTACCAAGGGTTTTGGTACTGTTAAAGTGTGTGGGCGAAGCCGAGAACCTCTCCCTGCCATAGGAATAATAATTTTCATAATTTAATTTTTTCCTGTACTTCCAAAGCCTCCTGCTCCGCGTTCAGTTTCTGTTAATTCTTCAACCACTTCCCAATCGGCTTGTTTTACCTCAGCAAACACCATTTGCGCTATTCGATCTCCATCCTCAATTGTAAAAGGCTCTTCTGATAAGTTGACCAAAATAACACCCACCTCTCCTCTGTAATCTGCATCAATTGTTCCTGGGCTGTTGGGAATTGATATGCCCTTTTTTAATGCCAAACCACTACGGGGGCGCACTTGTGCTTCATAACCTTCTGGAATTTCCAAAAACAATCCTGTTTTAATCAACGTTCGCTCCAAAGATTTAATGGTAACTGGCGTCTCTATATTTGCACGTAAGTCAACTCCTGCAGATGCCTTTGTTTCATATTGTGGCAAATTGTGTTTTGACCGATTAACAATTCTAACTTTCATCTTATTGATTTATCTAATACATATTTGAGCAAAATCCGTCCTAATGGTAAGTTTTCCCTCCTTCAAACTTCAAAAATAGTTTTTTTTATTGAGGTATTAAGGATAGTTATTGCAATTATTCCACCTGTATATGTTTATAATAGACTTATTCATTCTTCTTTATACATCTATTATGGTGTGTGTTTTAAAGAATTCAAAAACGGTGGATATGATTTAGCACAAACTCGAAGCTTTAACCCCAGCTATTCAACAATTTCCTTGAATTACGTCGTACTCTTTCTCAATTTTGGCTTTTCCATCCAGATAAATAAACCAACGTAAAGAAGAATAAATAAATTGCGCAACATAAAGTCCATTAGCCATGAATCAATTTCAATTGAATTAAATCCTGCAAAAATCATGATCGCTACAATGCTGTAAATTGCAAATTTCTTAAGATTATAGGGAATGGGATAATGTTTTTGTCCTAAGATATAAGACGCTACCATTTGTCCAAAATAAACAAAAAATGTAGCCCAGGCACAAGCCATGTAACCATAAATTGGAATAAAAATAAAAAGAATGGTCAGTGTAAATAAAGCACCAGTAATGGCAATATAAGCACCAAATTTGGTTTGTCCACTCAATTTATACCATATACTCTGATTGATATAAATGCCCGAGCAAACATTTGCTAAAAGAAGAACAGGGACAACTTTTAATCCTTCCCAGTAAGCAGAGTTTGGGATGAAATATTTAAAAATGTCAAGATTTAATGATACAACAAGAAAGAATAAGAACACGACCACAACAAAGTAGTTCATAACCTTTACATATATTTTATTGCGGTCTTTGTTTTTGGCTTCACTGAAAAAAAAGGGCTCTGCTGCATAACGGTAAGCTTGCAGGAAAACAGTAATCAGCATCGCCAGTTTATAGCTGGCACTGTAAATACCCACTTGAGATTCGGCAAATGTGAGTGCAGCTTGTTCCGACATTTTACCAGCCACAGCATCATAAGATAAATATTTAAGTAAAATTCTATCCACTGTTTCATTAATAATATAAGCAAAGCCCGCCAAAGCGAGGGGGATGCTGTATTTTACCATTAGACGCACCAGTTGGGTATCCCAATTCCATTTTAATTTGAGAAAATCTTTATATAAAAAGGCTGGTTTAACCAGTGATGCTACCAAATTAGCAATAAGAATAAACCGTATGCCTACTGCTGGATCTTGTGTTTCAGGTTTGAAAAAATAGAGCATTAAAATCAGGTTTAATCCAATATTAATTGCAATTCCTGAGAGCTGAATTACTGCGAATTTTTTCGCCCGTTCTTCAGCGCGAAGTTTTGCTAAAGGCAGTGCCGAAGTCACATCTATCACAACAATAAGTGCCAACAAAATAATGTACTCTGGATGTTGGGAATATAGCATTGCATCAGCAATATAGCCTTTGAGTAAAACAATAAGTAATAAAAATATTGCATTGACCGATAAAACAGTCAGCATGGCGTTGCGAAATATTTTTTCTTTTTTCTCAGGATGGTCAGATAGAAATTTAAAAAAAGCAGTTTCCATACCAAAGGTCAATAAGACCATTAAAAAAGCAATCCAGGCATATAATTCTGAAATTACACCATAATCAGAAGTATGTGCAAAAACACTAACATACAAAGGAACCAACAGATAGTTTAATAAACGGCCAACAATGCTGGAAAGACCATATACTGCAGTTTGTCCTGCTAATTTTTTTATAGGGTTACTCATTCACTCTAAATGTGACCACTAATATAAAGGTAATCTTGAGAATGTTATTTTAAAGATTTTTCTTTTTTGATTTTCTTGTCTGGAAGGGTTTCCTAAACAAAGAACTCTTTTTCTCAATGGTTTATTTAAAATTGGGCTTCCGTTTTTCCAAGAAAGCTGTTGTTCCTTCTACAAACTCTTCAGTTCCAAAGCAGTTTCCAAATTCAGCAATTTCAACCTCAAAGCCATTGACCTCTTTATTATAGTTTGCATTAATTGCTCGAATTGCAGAAGTGATTGCATTGCCAGAGTTTTCACCAATTTTAGCTGCAATTTTTTCAGCTAAGCTCATCAGTTCATCTTGGGTTGAAACATGATTAACCAAACCCCATTCCTTCGCTTCTACTGCCGAAATCATTCCTGCTGTTGCGATCATTTCCATGGCTTTGCCTTTACCCACCAATTGCGTCAATCGTTGTGTCCCTCCATACCCAGGAATAACACCGAGCGATGTTTCGGGCAATCCCAATTTTGCATTTTCAGAAGCCACACGAATATGAGCTGCCATTGCCAATTCTAAACCACCCCCTAATGCAAATCCATTTACGGCAGCAATTACTGGTTTAGATAAGTTGGCAACAAAATTAAAAAGCTTTTTATGCCCTTCTGCTGATAATTCTTTCCCGCTCTCGGTATCAAAATCGGCAAATTCCTTTATGTCTGCTCCAGCTACAAATGCTTTATCACCGCTTCCCGTTAAAACAATTGTTCGAGTTGATGTGTCATCCTCCGCTGCTTTTAAAGCTTCATGCAATTCTTGAATTGTTGCTCTATTCAGTGCATTCAATTGTTTTGGGCGATTTACTGTAATGATTTGAATCCTTTCCTTCTGTTCTGTTATAATGTTTTCGTATGCCATTTTCTTTTTTTTCTACAAAGATAAGGATTCATTATTGTTTACGAAATATGTATTATTGTAATTGAAAATGGAAAGTTTATCTAAAAATGGAAAAAAGCATTACCGTTCGAGAAATTCAACCAAAGGACAATCCATTCATTGCTGAAATTATTCGCAATTCGCTAGAAGAATACGGTGAAGCACAAGAAGGAACTGTATATACAGATCCTGAAACTGATTGTCTTTATGAAGTGTTTGCAAAAGTTCCCAACAGTATTTACTATATAGCAGAATATAACAATGAAATTATTGGAGGAAGTGGAGTTTATCCCACCAAAAACTTACCCCATGGTTATGCCGAATTCGTAAAAATTTATCTTAAAAAAACATACCGTGGAAAAGGGTGGGGACAAGTTTTAATGCAAAAATGTATTGATTACGCTCTCAAACAAGGGTATGCCCACCTATATCTTGAATCATTTCCTAGTTTAAAGGAAGCTATTCAGCTTTATGAGAAGTTCGGTTTTGTTAAGATTACAAATCGGCTGGGTAATTCGGGTCATTTTGCGTGTAATGTTTGGATGGTAAAGTCTTTATAAAAAAAATTTGTTACCACGAATTGTGCCATTTTAATTATTTACACATAAAAATGAAACTTATATCCTGATAATAAAGTTGTTCGTTTCATATAAGTTTTGTAATTTTATCGCACAATATTTCGTATGAACTATTTTATGAAACTTATTCTCTTCCTCATTGCTTTTTCTTTATGGAGTTCATCGGGAAACGCTCAAAACTGGGAAAAAATAAAAACAACTCAGTCATTACTATTATTTGCAAGAGAAATTCATTATCAAGATGAACCCAATGACATTGATTGTCAGCGAATTATTTTTAAAAAAGACAATGGAAATTGGATCAAGAGAACTTTAGATACGTATAAAATTATTCATCTTAAAATAAAGCAGTTATGAATTCAAAAAAACACTTATTTTATAACCTAATTATTTCATGTGTTCTACTATTTGGAATTCAACACGGTACATACAGCCAATGTGATATTGAGGCAAGCGCTTACCCTGAGACCATTTATTGTGGTCAAGAGGCAATATTAACAGCTTTTGGTTCGGGAGACGGAACAGTAATGTTAGATGAAGATTTTGATGGTGGTGCTTTTGGCCCAGGGTGGAGCAGTACTCCAGGAGCAGTAATGTGGAACAACCCTTGTTCTCCTGGTGGAGTAGATGGAACAACACATGCTTGGATGGGAAATAATACTACAGTTCCGAGAGACATTGTTACAACAAACTATGATTTAAGTGGTGCAACCGCAGGAGTTACCATTTGTTTTGATTTACTTTTTGCTTCGCAAGGAGATGCCGCCCCATGTGAAGGACCTGACGAACCAGATGAAGGCGTTTATTTACAATATTCTACCGATGGAGGTGCAACATGGATTACAATACATTATTTTGATCCCAATGGAGGAAATGACCCCCAACTGACCAATTGGAACAACTGGTGTTTTCCTATTCCGGGTGCCGCAATTACCCCAAATACACAGTTTCGATGGCATCAAGACAATGATTCAGGACAAGATTATGACCACTGGGGCATCGATAATGTCGAAATTATTCAAAATGATGTGAATGCAACGGTTGAATGGGGGAATCCTGGCGATTCTTACTATCATAATTATGGAGTAGGAAGTCCAGGAGGAGAAAATCCAAACCATGTTTCTCCTACAACAACCACTACATATACAGTTAGTATTACGACTGGTTCGGGAGATGTTTGTACAGATCAAGTGACTGTAACAGTAATTGACCCTGTATATGATGTTGATTTAACAGTTAACCCGACTCCTATTTGTGTTGGAAATTGTGCCGATATAACAGGTAATGTTGCTCAAGTTATTGATCCAGGTGGTATTGAAACCTATGAAAATTCTGAGACAAGTGTTGTTACAGGAACACCAGCCAACCCAATTCCAATTATTGGTGGACCTGGCACCATTAAAGCTGATATGAATATCAATATTCAAACCCTTAATAATCCCACTGTTCAGTCTGGACAAATACTCAGTGTTTGTCTTACTGGATTCAATATTACTCCAGGTATAGGTTGCAGTTCAACCAGTCTGGCAGATATTAAAATTATACTGGAGTGTCCCGATGGAACTCAAATAATATTAGCAGATGTTGGTGATTTGACTGGAAATACCATTTCTGATATGTGTTTTGAACCTGGTGGTGCTAATATAGCGTCAGGTTCTTCTCCTTATACAGGGACATTTGCTCCAAAAGAGCCATTTTCGGGTCTTAACGGTTGCTCTTCTAATGGGCAATGGGCAATGAGAATCAGAGGAGATAATAACGAAACCTGTGTGCCATTAGGAAGTATTTCTGGTTGGAATATCACATTTGATGATCCGCCCATTCTTAATGATGTCGACTATACTTGGTCACCAACAACAAACTTAACAGGACCAACCAGTGGAAGTGCAACACAAACCATTAACAATCAAGCTTGCCCACCAAGCACAACAACATATAATTTAACGGTTTCAAATGGTGTTCCTGGTTGTGCAACTCATATTGAACCCGTAGAAATTATTGTTGATCCTTGTACTGGTTGTACTCCACCCACTTTAAATATTAATGCTCTTGAAGCCTGTTCTCCAAACACAGTAGATTTAAACGGGGCAATTGATCCCTCTTCAGATCCAGCAAATAATACATTTTATAATACACAAAATGATGCTGACAACGCAACAAATCCAATCAGTAATTCGGTAACTACAGGGGGTTCTTATTGGGTGAGAGCAGAAGATCTTAATGACCCAACTTGTTTTAACGTATATGAAATTCAAGTAAATATAGTTACCGTTACATACAGTTCAAGTAATACCGATCCAACATGTGGAAATAATGATGGGGAAATTGACTTAACAGCAAGTGGCGGCAATGCATCTTATACATATTCAATCGATGGGGGGGCGACCACACAATCTAATGGAACATTCTCAGGACTTGGCGCTGGAACATACAACATTTTGATTACCGATAACAACGGTTGTGAAGCATCTGGAACAGAAACCTTGAACAATTCAGGTTCTAGCGATGACCCTTCATTTACACTTACTGATTTTTGTGAAGGAACTGCAAACAGCGCAAACGTTACAGGAACTCCTGGTGGAACATTTACGATCGTTGCTCCAACTGGAGACGGAGCTTCTATTGATGGTTCTACAGGAGAAATAACAAATGGTGTTGGGGGAACAACCTATACGGTAGAGTACACCACAAATGGTACTTGTCCTGATTCACAAACGCAAGACGTAACCGTTAATGCCAGTCCTACATTTACCACATCAACAACAGATCCTTCCTGCGGAAATTCTGATGGAGAAATCGTAATCACCCCAGATGGTGGATTTACAATAACCGATTATTCTATTGATAATGGAGCGACCACACAATCTAATGGAACATTCTCAGGACTTGGCGCTGGAACATACAACATTTTGATTACCGATAACAACGGTTGTGAAGCATCTGGAACAGAAACCTTGAACAATTCAGGTTCTAGCGATGACCCTTCATTTACACTTACTGATTTTTGTGAAGGAACTGCAAACAGCGCAAACGTTACAGGAACTCCTGGTGGAACATTTACGATCGTTGCTCCCACTGGAGATGGGGCTTCTATTGATGGCTCAACAGGAGAAATAACAAACGGTGTGGGTGGAACAACATATACAATTGAATATACCACAAGTGGTACTTGCCCTGATTCGGAAACACACGACGTAACCGTTAATGCCAGTCCTACATTTACCACATCAACAACAGATCCTTCCTGCGGAAATTCTGATGGAGAAATCGTAATCACCCCAGATGGTGGATTTACAATAACCGATTATTCTATTGATAATGGAGCAACCACACAATCGGGAGGAACATTTTCTACCCTTACTGCTGGAACATACAACATTGTGATTACCGACAACAATGGTTGTGAGGCTACAGGCATGGAAACACTGACCAATACAGGTTCTACAGATGATCCTTCATTTACAGTAACTGATTTCTGTGCGGGAACACCCAATAGTGCCAATGTTACTGGAACACCTGGCGGAACATTTACTATCGTTGCTCCAACTGGAGACGGAGCTTCTATTGATGGTACTACAGGAGAAATAACAAACGGTGTGAGCGGAACAACGTATACAATAGAATATGCCACAAGTGGTGCTTGCCCCGCTTCAGAAACACACGATGTAACAGTATTTTCAGTTCCTACATTTACCACCACAACAACAGACCCTTCTTGTGGAAATAACGATGGAGAAATTATAATAACAGTAACAAGTTCTGGAGCACTTGTGAATACGTATTCTATCGATAATGGAACAACCACACAATCTAATGGGACATTTTCAAATATTGGTGCTGGAACCTATAATATTATAATTACAGACAATAATGGATGTGAAGCGACAGGTACAGAAAGTTTGAGTAATGCAGGTGGACCAACTGTTGATAATATAAATACAACAGACCCTTCTTGTACTGATGATGATGGAGAGATAGAGGTAGCTGTTTCTGGTGGAGCAATACCACTTACCTACCAATGGTATGATGAAAACAACAACCCTATCGGAACCAATTCAAATACAATAAACAACTTAAGTTCAGGAGACTACAGTGTTGAAATAACTGATGATAATGGTTGTATGGCTTCAGGAAATGCTACACTCAACGCTTCCACAGCAGGAGATGATGCTTCGTTTGCTTTAACTGACTTCTGTGAAGGTACAACAAACAGTGCCACTATAACAGGAACACCAGGTGGAACATTTACTATTATTACTCCAACTGGAGACGGAGCTTCCATTGACGCTTCAACAGGAGAAATATCAAACGGCGTGGGTGGAACAACGTATACAGTAGAATATACAACCAACGGAACTTGCCCCGATACACAAACACAAGATGTAACGGTAAATGCAAGCCCTACATTTACAACACCTTCAAATAGCGATCCAACGTGTGGCAACAATGACGGTTCAATAGAGATTGTTCCAGATGCTGGATTTACCATCACTGATTATTCAATCGATGGGGGAGCGACAACGCAATCAGGTGCCACGTTCACTAATCTTGGAGCAAACACCTATAACATTTTAATTATTGACAACAACGGTTGTGAAGGAACAGGAACTGTGAGCTTAAGTAACGCTGCCGGTCCAACCATTGATAATGTTACCTCAACAGATGCTTCTTGTAGCGCTGATGATGGAACTATCACAGTTACTGCTTCTGGCGGAGCAACACCTTTAAATTATGAGCTCGATAATGGACAAACTTCAACAAGCGGAGTATTTACAGGAGTAGCTGATGGCAATTATACCGTAACTGTAACAGATTTTAATGGATGCGTAACCACACAAACCGTAACAGTAGGAAAAGCTAGCGGCCCCACATTAACAATTGCCAGTAGCACCAATATTTCTTGCTTTGGAGCAGATGATGGAAGTGCCGAAGTGAGTGCAAATGGAGGAACAGGGACTTATACTTATAGTTGGTCACCATCAGGAGGGACTGCTGCGACAGCAACTGATTTGCCACCCGGAACGTATACAGTAACCGTAACCGACGGTGGTGGATGTTCTGACGATGTTCAAATTACAATTACTGAACCCAATGCAATAACGGTAAATGAAACCATTACACCCTCAGATTGTGGATTGGATAATGGAGAAATTGATCTTACCGTTACGGGTGGTTCAGGCAACTACACCTATGCATGGGATCCTGGCGTGAGCGCTACAAATCAAGCAACGGATTTGGCTGTTGGAGCGTATGAAGTAATCATAACTGATGACAATGGTTGTAGCGAAACAATGACTTATAATGTATCACAAGGCAATTCCTTTTACGTAGAAGTAATTCCAGAAGACACTGTAACCATTCAACAGGGAGAAAGCGTAAACATCAACCTGTTTGTTGATCCAAATGTTACTGTAGACAATATTTCTTGGTTTCCACCCGATGGGTTAAGTTGTACGGATTGTAAAGACCCTGTTGCAACACCTGATAATTCTACAACTTATATTGTTGCTGTAACAGATGAGAATGGTTGTGTTTCAACCGATACTGTACAAATCAAGGTGATTTTACCGTGTGCTGAAATCTTTGTTCCCAATACCTTCTCTCCCAATGGCGATGGATTAAATGATTTACAGTGTGTACTTGGAGAATGTATTGTGTCCTTAGATTTTACCATCTTTAACCGTTGGGGGGAAACTGTATTTAAAACAAAGGACCAAGAAGAATGTTGGAATGGAATGTTTAGAGGAAAACGCGTGCAAAGCGGCACCTATGTTTACAAGCTCAAAGCAACGTTAGAGGACGGAACAGAGGTGGAAAGAACAGGGAATGTGACTGTTGTTTGGTAGTTTTATTCTGAAATGAAATATCTGATTGATTGAACACAAAAAAGTAAAACATATTTATCCCATATTCCAAGACAGAGGTCTTTTGTAACATAAAGCAGCCCCACTTTTACGCTTAGCATAGGCAAAAAGGTATTTTAGATGGTAGATTGTAGATAGAGGATAGAAGATAGGAGAATTTTAGATGACGGATGAGATTCGTAATTTATAAAAAATCTATATCAGGAAATTACAAGCAAAATATAAAATCAAAGGTTCTAAAAGCAACCTTTGGAAATACTCCGCGTTCTGGTGTTAAATTATATAACGTTAGGTAAACACACAAAATATTCGTATATTCGTATATTCATAGTTGGAAACTAATTCTATATACAAACCCGTTTGTGAAAAACACTGAAACAACATTTATTATGAAAAAAGCTATCTATACTCTATTTGCCATGCTGTGGTTTCTATTCGGATTTAATTGTATCTATTCTCAACAAAACTTAAAATCAATATCACAGAAGCAATGCCAATGGAACATTCAAACTCATAATTATGAACAATGTGAAGAAGTCCATATCAACACAGATATTTTAATCAATCAATCAAAAGGAGCAATTCAAATTAACAATACTACTACGAATAAAAACTTTAAGATAATAAGCACTGTGGACAAAAATGGTGAGCTCTTATTTAAAGTAGTAAGTGAAACCGGTACAGGAAAAATCATAACCTACAATAAAAATAAAAATTGGATACGTTTGTCTGATGAACGACAATCAAAATCATCTATAGGCATATATTACTTAATAAATAAATAAATATGAGAAACTTATTTTATAAAAAAACCTTTCTTTTATTTTCAATTTTAGGATGTTCTTTATCAATAAAGGCCCAGTTGCCAGATTGTGATGTATATTATCGAATGTTAGGCAACGGGACATTCCAAATTGTGGATCCTCTTGGTGGTACTACAATAAACAATATTGCTCTACCAAGTGGTGCATCGGGTCTCGCTGTAGCAGATAACTTTTTTAGTGGAACGCCTTCCCCAACATTTTACACTACTGTAGGAGGTAATTACTATTACTACGATGGAAGTACATGGGTGAATACGGGACATTCTTCTGGTTCTGTAAATCCTGGAGGAGCAGGGCCATATATATACAATTTGGATGGGATAAACTCAAGGATCTATCGATATGACGGAACAGGTCCTTCAACGCTTTTTTTAAATTTAGGATCTTTTTCTGGTCCCTATGATGTAATGGGAGATGCTGATGGGAATGTTTATGTTTTACAATTGGGTACTCCTCAAGCATTAAATATGTATGATGTAAATGCAAATCTTGTTTGTAGTTATAATTTAGTCAATATGCCACAAAGCACATATGGCGGAGGTTATGGAATTGTCAACGGTACATTATACGTACAATCAGGTGCAGGTTTTTTTGAAGGCACAATTAATGGAAATACAATTACTTTTACTTCTCAGTCTGTAACAGGTAGTTTTACAGATTTTGCCAATTGTTATTTCCCTCCTATAAATGTTACAATGACAACGCCCAGTGATTTAACCTGTGCTAATTCAACAGTTCAAATAAACAGTTCTACAAGCATTACAAATCCCATTTATAGCTGGTCAGGGCCAGGGATTGTTTCAGGAGGAAATACGGCAAACCCTATTGTTAACCAACCGGGAACATATACCGTTACTATAACTTCTAGTGGTGGTGGATGTAGTGGGACAGCTACACAACAAGTTATAGTAAATCAAAGTAGCGGTATCACTATAAATATAAATGCCTCAGAAACCTCAATTTGTGAAGGAGAATCTTCTGATTTAAGTGTAACTGCTTCTGGAGGGGCTTCTCCTTACAATTATTCATGGGATAATGGTTTACCTGCTAGCAATACAAATACTGTTTCTCCAACAACAACAACAACATATACGTGTACTGTAACAGACTTTAATGGTTGTACAGGTACTGCTTCAGAAACAATTAATGTAACCTCTGCCCCAACATATACAACATCAACAACAGATCCAACATGTGGAAATAATGACGGTGAAATTGTAATTACCCCAGCCTCTGGTTTTACCATTACCGATTATTCAATCGATGGGGGAACAACAACACAATCTAATGGAACTTTCTCTAATCTTGGAGTGGGAACATACTCTATTGCTATTACAGACAATAACGGCTGTGAAGGAACTGGAAGTTTAACTTTAAATAATTCAGGTTCTACCGACGATCCTTCATTTACACTCACTGATTTTTGTGAAGGAGATGCCAACAGTGCCAATATTACTGGAACACCTGGAGGTACATTTACCATTGTTGCTCCAACTGGAGACGGAGCTTCTATTAATGGCTCGACTGGAGAAATTTCAAACGGTGTGGGTGGAACAACGTATACAGTAGAGTATACAACCAATGGAGCTTGTCCTGATTCGGAAACACATGATGTTACTGTTAATGCGGGTCCAACATTTACAACAGTAACTACTGATCCTTCTTGTAACAGCAATGACGGTGAAATTGTAATTACCCCAGCCTCTGGTTTTACCATTACCGATTATTCAATCGATGGGGGAACAACAACACAATCTAATGGAACTTTCTCTAATCTTGGAGTGGGAACATACAACATTGTTATTACAGACAATAACGGTTGCCAAGGAACTGGAATAGAAAGTTTAAATAACCCTGGAGGAGTAACATTAAACGTTGTAAGCAGTACTGATATTTCTTGCTATGGAGCAGATGATGGAAGTGGAGAAGTAAGTGCAAGTGGAGGAACCTCTCCTTATACCTATAACTGGTCTCCCACAGGTAGCAACGCAGAAACAGCAACCGATTTGCCACCCGGAACGTATACAGTAACCGTAACCGATGATGGGGGGTGTACAGATGATGTTCAAATTACTATTACTGAACCCAATGCAATAACGGTAAATGAAACCATTACACCCTCAGATTGCGGATTGGACAATGGAGAAATTGATCTTAACGTAACAGGTGGAACTGGAAATTATACCTATACGTGGAATCCCAATGTGAGTACAACAAACCAAGCAACAGATTTAGCTGTTGGAACTTATGAAGTAACAGTAACTGACGATAATAATTGTAGCAAAACCATTTCTTATAATATTGAACAAGCCAATTCATTTTATATAGAGGTTATTCCCGATAGTGCCGTAACTATCCAGCAAGGCGAAAGTGTGAACATTAATTTATTTGTTGACCCAAATGTAACAGTAGATAATATTTCATGGTTTCCAACATCAGGATTAAGTTGTATAGATTGTAAAAACCCTGTTGCAACACCGGATAATTCTACGACTTATATCGTTGCTGTAACTGATGATAATGGTTGTGTTTCAACTGACACAGTACAAGTCAATGTAATTTTACCCTGTGCTGAAATATTTGTTCCCAATACTTTTTCCCCAAACAATGATGGATTGAATGATTTGCAATGTGTACTTGGTGAGTGTATTGTTTCAATGGATTTTACTATATTTAACCGGTGGGGAGAGTCTGTTTTTCAAACAAAAGACCAAGAAGAGTGCTGGAACGGAATGTTTAAAGGGAAACTTGTACAAAGCGGCACCTATGCATACAAGCTCAAAGCAACATTAAAAGACGGGAAACAAGTGGAACGAACAGGAAATATAACTGTGGTAAGATAATTGAAAATAATTCTAATAGAAATGAAAACGATTAAACATTGTATATTATTTATACTGTTAATACCTTATACGGTAATGGGGCAGGATATTCATTTTTCACAAATGGAATTTTCTCCTTTAACATTAAATCCAGCTTTAGCAGGAGCCAATTATGACTTGGAAGCAAATGTAAATTACCGGAGTCAGTGGAACAGTGTGGCTACACCCTATCAAACTTTTGGGGCATCTGTAAGTTCTCGGCTAAATCCCAAGAATAAAGCAACCAAGAAGGCATATATTGCCGCAGGATTGGACTTTTTTAACGACCGATCTGGATCGAGTAAAATAACAACAAATCATGTGAACCTTTCTGTGGCAACACATATTATTATGGGAGAAAGCTCTTCTTTAGGATTAGGTGTTTATGGTGGTTGGGGACAACGGTTTATTGACCCCTCTGCGAGTACATGGGCCAGTCAGTATGACGGCATGAAATACAATCCCAGCATATCCAGTGGAGAAGTCTTTAGATCAAGTTCTTTCAATGCTTTTGACGTGGGAGCAGGAATGGTGTACACCTACAATGCTGGGAATTCGAGAATAGGAGAGAATGATAAGAAGAAAATCAATGTTGGTTTTTCAACCTATCATTTAAACCGACCCAATTATTCATTTTTAGATCCAGTTGGAGAAAAACAATACATGCGTTTTTCAGGATTTGTGAACGGTTCCTTTGGCATTAAGAATACGCGAGTTTCTGTAGACCCAGGGATTTACTTTTATCAACAAGGACCAGCTCGTGAAATCTATTTGGGAACATACGTAAAATACATGATTAAAGAAGAATCGCACTATACCGTCTTTATTCAACCTTTTACTGCGTCTTTAGGTTTGTTTTACAGAAATCAAGATGCATTGGTGGTTAAAGCTTTACTGGAATGGAATGGCATTGGCTTAGGATTTGCTTACGATGTAAATACTTTCAATTCATTGATGACCGCATCAAAAGGAAAAGGGGCATTTGAATTTGCGCTAAGGTACATTATTCCTGATTATGCGAGAAGACCATATACATCTGGTGGACGATCGTTCTTCTAGAGGGGTGAAAAACAAAATTGCTTTTTGGTTATTTATAAAGGATTTTACTATAGGTTAAACGATAGAAAATAATTTTAACCAATATATTCGATTGTTCTTTCTACAATAAGACTGGGTTGATCATTAAAAAATATGACTTGTTTAATCCAATTTCCTTTTTTGTCAAATTCGTATTCATACCTTTCCTTGAGTTTGAGGCTGCCGTCAGGACGGTAATATTTTGTTCTAAAATGTCTGCCATCTAAATCGTATCTATTCTCTCTTTTTGAGATGATTTCTCCTTCGGAATTGTATCCTATTTGCTCTAATTTATCCCCGTTCTCATTGTATTTTGAAATCCACCTGTATTGTAGCTTTCCGTCGGTAAAAAAACAATCTTCTTCAATAGCATTGCCCCTATCATCATATCTGTAGACAAGTTTCATTGAACGGTCGCCTTGTGGTGTGAAGTTATTTACTTCAATTTCATTTCCGTGATTATCATGTTCATAAGTGATTTTGGTATCAATATAACCCATTGTGAATTTATGGCCTTCTATTCGATTTCCATTCTCATTATATTTATAAATCAGCTTGATATTTAACCCATCCGCATTTGCCCAAACATCTTCCACTTTATTTCCTTCTTCATTGAAAGTCATCTCAAATGTGTCATATTGTAAACCTCCCGTTCCTTTTCTCTTAGGATGTCCTTTTTCAATACCTCCTATTTGTTCAATTGCCTCAAAATAAGATTCTTTAATTTTTTTTATCTTCCCTTTTAAATTGAGCTTATTCAAAGTGTTGTTCTTTTTGTAACCTGTCATAACAATATCAAAAGTTTTTATAAATACCTTTTCTGTTTCGCTAATGCTAAGGCATCTCCAAAAATAAGAAAAACAAAGGCATAAAAAAAAGAGTTTGCGTAAACAAACTCTCTAAGTTTCTAAAATGTAATTCTCATTTCTTCCTAAAAATACTTTGGAGGAAATATTCTACATTTTTAGCAACAAAATAATTACTCAGCTACTGTTGCTTCAGCCTCATCAGCTGCAGCAGTTGAATCTTCAGGAGCTGCTTCCATAGATTCATCAGACATATCCTCTTCCTGATCCATAGTCTCATCTTGAGTAGCAGCGTCATCGATTTCAGCTTGCGCGTCATCAGTTACAACTTCTGTTGAGTCTGCAGAATCATCAGATGCAGCATCTCCTCCTCCACCACATGATGCAAATGCAAAAGTCATTGCAAAAGCAGTAGCGTACATAAATACCTTTTTCATAAAAAATAAATTTTAGTTAACAATAATTAATTATTTTGTAAATATATAAATAATTCGTAAACGCATATAAAAAAATTGATTTTTTTACAATAGGTCTAAGCTTATACACATACTATAATGCTTTTATAAAAACCCAAAACTCTATTCATCCAGCATTTTTCATGAGATTATTTTAGATGGTGATGGTGGATGAGATTCGCAATTTACAGATAATATTAGTCTATGTATTTGCTGGTCGGAAACACAAGGCTGTTTAAATTGATTCTTTTGAGTAAGAATATTGTTTGTGCTCTCGCATACTTAAAAAATTTTAGGAATTTTACCATTTAAAACGTTCTATCTTTTTGAGAATGACGAGGGAATTCCTTACTTTTGTGTTTTGAATCAAAAAAATCATAGAATAGATGAACGAAGCGAAAGAACAATTGAAATACAAGGTGAAAGATATCAGCCTTGCAGATTGGGGGAGAAAAGAAATTCAACTTGCAGAAGCGGAAATGCCAGGATTAATGTCCTTGCGTGAAGAATTTGGTGCACAAAAACCATTAAAAGGAGCGCGAATAGCAGGTTGTTTACACATGACCATTCAAACGGCTGTATTAATTGAAACATTAACAGCATTAGGTGCGGAGGTTACTTGGTCTTCTTGTAATATTTTTTCAACTCAAGATCAGGCTGCTGCTGCGATAGCAGCGACAGGGGTTCCTGTTTTTGCTTGGAAAGGCATGACCGAGGAAGAGTTTAATTGGTGTATTGAACAAACACTAACAGCCTTTGAAGGCGGTAAGCCTCTCAACATGATTCTTGATGATGGAGGTGATTTAACCAATATGGTTTTAGATGATTTCCCCGAATTGGTTGAAGGAATA
The DNA here is from genome assembly GCA_964585545.1 of uncultured Fluviicola sp. Classification (GTDB taxonomy): domain Bacteria; phylum Bacteroidota; class Bacteroidia; order Flavobacteriales_D; family Crocinitomicaceae; genus Brumimicrobium. The sequence continues at coordinate 150,828 of CAZPDT010000005.1, read as the reverse complement.
AATGGATTATCTGAGGAGACAACAACTGGAGTTCATCGTCTTTATGAAAGAATGAAAAATGGAACTTTAGCTTTACCCGCAATAAATGTCAATGATTCTGTAACCAAGTCTAAATTTGACAATAAGTATGGTTGTAAAGAATCATTAGTGGATGCCATTCGCCGCGCTACAGACACAATGATGGCTGGAAAAGTGGCTGTTGTTTGTGGATATGGAGATGTCGGAAAAGGCTCTGCTGCGTCTTTAAGAGGAGCTGGAGCACGTGTAATTATAACAGAGATTGATCCAATATGTGCACTACAAGCTGCTATGGACGGTTTTGAAGTGAAGAAACTTGACACAGTTATAGACCGTGTTGACATTGTCGTTACAACAACGGGAAACAAAGATATTGTTGTTGATCGTCATTTCAAGAAAATGAAAGATAAAACTATCGTTTGTAATATTGGTCATTTTGACAATGAGATTGATGTTGAATGGTTAAACACCAATTCTCAAGAGAAAACAGAAATCAAACCACAAGTTGATTTGTATGAATTGGGCGGCAAAGAGATTATTCTATTGGCAGAGGGTCGATTGGTTAATTTAGGTTGTGCAACAGGTCATCCTTCATTTGTAATGTCAAACTCATTTACTAACCAGACATTAGCACAAATGGAGCTTTGGATGCATCCTGAAAAATATGAAAACAAAGTATATATGTTACCAAAGCATCTAGATGAAAAGGTAGCACAATTGCATCTCGAAAAAATTGGGGTAGAATTAGAAGCTCTTTCTCAAGAACAAGCCGATTATATTGGTGTTAAAGTAGAAGGACCTTATAAACCTGAACATTACAGATATTAATTTGATTTTTGTAATCATTAGAAAAAGTGGATGTCTCAAAACTGTAGAACTGCAACGTTATTGACAAATTTAGAACGCAATCACATGCTTTAGTATAATCATTGCGTTCTCATTTTCAATACCGTGCATCCTTCTCACTTTTGAAACATCCACTTTTTTATTACAGAGTTTGCTCTTTTGAGACACCCTCTTTTCATTGGAAAATGAGTAATTGGTCAATTGCGCATCCCATCCACCATCACCATCTAAAATAATCTCATAAACAATATGAGTTAAACCACTCCCTAACTTTTTATCCTATCTTGAAAAAAGCTAAGCCAATTTTTCTGAAAATATTCAAATAAAAAAAGGCAACACAAAAAATTGCATTGCCTTATAAGGTTTTCAATAATCGACTTATTCTTTTCCTTCTTCTTCTTTTTTATCTGCAGTATCTGCTGCGCCTTCAGCTCCTTCTTCGCCTTCTTCGCCTTCTTCACCTTCCTCATCTTCAAGGTCATCTTCAATTGCATTACGAGCGTTTTTAACAGCTACAACAACTGCTCTTGGATTTTCTAATGTTTCAACACCAGGTATATCCAAATCACCTACACGGATTGAATCTCCAATACGAAGTGGGGAAATATCAACTTCTACTTCGTCTGGCAAGTCTTTGGGAAGACCTCTAACTTCTAAAGTACGGAACACCGTCATTAAAATTCCACCATTTAACACCCCTTTTGACCGACCGATAAATCGTAAAGGAATCAATACCTTTACTGGTTTATCATCAGATAGTTCAAGGAAATCAACGTGCACGGGTTTATCCGTCAAAGGATGCATTTGTTTATCTTGAATAATTGCTTTCTTTTTTGTACCATCAATGTCTAATTCAATTTGGAATACATTGGGGTTAAAAATTAACTTTTCTATGTCTACAGAACGGATGGAGAAAGTAGTTTGTTCTCCAGATCCATAAAGTACACAAGGGACATCGCCATTTTTACGAACAGCTTTTGCCGCCTTCTTCCCTACGTTCGCTCTTAACGAACCGCTCAATTGTACTGTTTTCATTGTTTATTTATTTATGAGATTATAAAATGTTTACTTATTGATTCGTTGTGAATGAGTTTGTGAATAATGTCTCCAAATAGATTCGCAACTGAAATCACACGAATTTTACTGCTTTCTTTTTTTAACGGAATTGTATCAGTTACGATAAGTTCAGTTATTTTAGATTGCTCTATTCGTTCATACGCTGGGCCAGACAATACGGCATGCGTACAATAGGCACGAATACTTTTCGCTCCACTTTCGCTTAATAAATCAGCAGCCTTAGTAAGAGTTCCAGCCGTATCAATCATATCATCGACAATGACTACATCCTTCCCTTTAACATCTCCGATGACTGTCATTTCAGAGACTTCATTGGCTATTTTTCTCTGTTTATGGCAAATTGTGAGTCCTAAATTCAATTTCTTAGCATAGGAATTGGCTCTTTTTGCTCCACCTACATCAGGAGCTGCCATAACAACATTTCCTCCTTTTGCACTTTCTTTGATTTCTGGAAAAAATACTGTCGATGCATAAAGATGATCTACGGGCACTTCAAAGAACCCTTGTATTTGATCAGCATGTAAATCCATAGTCATTAATCGGTTAATCCCTGCTGCCATAAGCATATTTGCAACTAATTTTGAACCGATCGCAACCCGAGGCTTGTCTTTACGGTCTTGTCGGGCATAACCAAAATAAGGAATCACCGCTATTATTGATCGTGCAGACGCTCTTTTTGCTGCATCTACCATCAATAGCAATTCCATTAAATTATCGGTTGGAGGCAATGTGGATTGTACAATAAAAACATCCTGTCCGCGAACAGTCTCTTCAAATGAAGGTTGAAATTCACCATCACTAAACTCCGAAACAATTACGTTTCCCAAGGATACACCAAAAGATTTTGCAATTGCTTCTCCCAATTGATGTGAAGCTCTACCTGCAAAAATTTTTACTCCTTCTGACATGCTTTGTGTTTTATTAAGGGTGCAAAGTTACACAAAATTCATAAATAAAGCGAGTTAACCCAAATTATTCATACATTTTCTATTCCAAAGCTAAACTCCCTGTTTTTTGGAAATAATGTTTTTTATCAGCCATCTAACTTTTGAAGTCGGTATCAAACTGTAATTTTATATTGACTGGCATTCACTATTGTCATCCGAATAAACTTTTGTATTTTACCAGTTAGGCATAAAACAGAATAAAATATGATGAAAACAAACTACATTGCGCTCCTTTTTTTATTTCTCGGATCTGTAAACTTTTCGGCTGCTCATTCCTCTTCTTTCACATCTTGTTTTGAAATGTTACAACAGGAAGTAAAATCTATAAAAGTTAAAATTAGAGTGGAATATCTCGGCAATCCTCTTGAAGGAGTATCCGTTTCAATTATTGATAATGGTCGTGTATTGGCAAAATCAACAACAGATAAAAAAGGCAAAGTGAAGATTTCCATTAAAGATTTGAGTGTAAAGACTGTTGATTTAAAATTATCAAAACAAGGGTTTAAAACCCAACTGCTCTCAGGTATTATTTTAATTGATAAAAGTAAATATGAGTTTTCGTTAGAAAAAGGTGATGGTGTAACAAAATCTGTTGTAGAAACAGACATTCCAAATATTGAAGCAAAAAGTGCTGAAAAAATCCAGAAACATCTAGAAAAAATGAAAAAATATCAAGAAAAAGCAAAATCTTATGCCCAAGATATTGATGAAGAAAACCAAAAAAGAAGAGCAATTGAGAAGGAAACATCAAAAATTAAGAAAGAATTAAGAGAAACCCAAACGGCAATAAGACAAATAGAAGAAAGGCTTGCCCCAATTGCTACCAAAAAATAGAAAGTGATTGATTTAAAGATTTATTTCTTCACTCGAACTCCAAAGCCTAACCTGTGTTGTAACCTAAAACGCCTAACTTAACCCGAACTCTTCACCATCCTCACACTAAATCGCAATTATTTAGCCCGTAATCAATCTATTATAAAGATAATTAGAAGTGCTTTACATCCACATTTTTTGGGGTTTCTAATATGTAAAATTTTGATCTAATTTTAGTGCCATCCTCAACACATTCTTTCGATAATTATAAATTTCCTATAAAAAAACGCTGTGGAAAATTGCACTTTTGATTCCTGATTCTAACAACCTATTAAGTTGAAAGTATTTTGAGTTAGCTATTTTATGTTACAAAAGATGGCTCTCTTGGAATACAGATAAAACAATAAATAAAGATATTATTCGTAAACTTATAATTGATAATTATTAGATTTGTTTTTATAAAACCAACCTTATGCGATTTTTATTTTTGTTTTTAATTTTTATTGCTCAATTGAGCTTTGGTCAAAACATTGAACCTTTTAAAATTTACAATAAAAAAGGACGAAAAGTAAGTACTAAAAAGTTCTTAAAACAATTACAGTCAGGAGAAATCATTCTGTTTGGAGAGCTCCATGACAACCCAATCGATCATTGGTTAGAACTCAAAATACTCGAATATCTAAAACAAAAGTCAACAATTTCCATAGGCGCTGAAATGTTTGAAGCTGACCAGCAAGAATTACTCAATGCCTATTTAATAGGAAAAATAACTCAGAAGGAATTGGATACAACAACTCAATTTTGGTCAAATTACAAAACAGATTACAAACCCTTATTGAATTTTGCAAAGAAAAATGGACTCCCATTTTACGCCACCAACATTCCGAGAAGATTTGCCAGCTTTGTTTTTAAAAATGGATTAGACAGCTTGGAGGAACATCTGAATGAAAATGAAAAAAAATTCAGTGCTCCTCTTCCCATTACTTATGACCCTGAACTTCCAGGCTATAAACGTATGTTGCAAATGAAGGGACATCATATAAGCGCCAATCTTCCTCAAGCACAAGCATTAAAAGATGCCACTATGGCATATTTTATTTACCAACAATACAGTGCCAATCATAACCAGTTTATCCATTTCAATGGAGATTATCACAGTAAGAATTTTGAAGGAATCTATTGGTATTTAAAACAAAAAGATGAAAACTTAAAAATTATTACCATTTCTTCTGTTGAACAAGAGGATGTAACCCAATTTAAGGAAGAAAACAAAGGCAGAGCAGATTTTATTATTGTTATTGACAAACAGATGACCAAAACATATTAGATGACACCAAAAAAATTAGAAAAAAATGATGCTATTGCTATTATTGCCCCTGGCAAACGCATTGAGAAGGAAATAGTGAATTATGCGATTCACTGCATCAATGAACAGGGATTTAGAGCGCTGGTAGCCCAACATTGCCTAGGTGCACACCATTATTTTTCTGGTACAATACACGAGCGAACTACAGACCTTCAATGGGCTCTAAATACTGATGAAGTAAAAGCTATTTTATGTGCTCGCGGAGGATATGGTTCTATTCAAATTATTGATCGGGTCAATTGGGCAAATTTTTTCATGAAGCCTAAGTGGATGATTGGCTTTTCTGATGTTACTGTCTTGCATCAATATATCAATAAATCACATGTAGCCTCACTTCACGCGACAATGCCTTTAAACTTTAAAGAAAATAGTTCAGAAGCCTTGTCTTCTCTTTTTAATGTTTTACAAGGTAAGACTCCTCGTTACGGTTGGAAAGCAAACAGAAGCAACCAACTTGGAGAAGCCAAAGGTAAGGTTATTGGTGGTAATTTGGCTGTACTTTGTAGTTTAATTGGAACTAAGCAAACTACTGATTATCAAGATAAAATACTTTTTATCGAAGAAATCGGAGAACCCCTTTATGTTATCGACAGGTTTTTCTATCAATTGAGTAATGCAGGAGTGTTGGATCAAATCAATGGACTGGTCATCGGTAATTTTAGTCAACTAAAAGATTCTAATCCACCTTATGGAAGCAGTTTGGAGAACATCATAAAATCTCATTTTAAGTACAACACGATTCCGATTGCTTTTGACTTCCCTGCGGGACATTGTGATGACAACAGAGCTTTGATATTGGGTGAAGAAGCCATCTTAAAAGTAACTCGTGATAATGCAACACTAGTGTATTAAAGTTCATCCTAAATGAAGATCATTAACAGAAATTTTCTTGAAGCACTTCTGTTAATTCTTCAAAAGAGGCGTGTTTTAAAGTAAAATGTACTTTGATTCCCAATTGATTTAAGTACCCTTCTGTTGTTTTGCCCCAAGCAATTATTTTTTGTGTACTGACAATGGTATTCTTTTTTATAAAAGAACGAACATTTGTTGGACTGGTAAAAACAAGCACCGTTGGCTGCTCTAATAATTGAACAGGTTGCAAGACTGTTTTGTAAACGATTAAGTTAACAATTTGCTCTTTATTGAGTGCCTTTTGCATCGATTGATGGGAATGATTCGATTGGGGAAACAATACCTTTTTATCTTGAACAAAACTTTTAAATTCTTTAGCAACATCATTTGGTTCTCCGCTATTTACGCCTGTAAAACTTACTTCATATCCTTTTGATTCTAAAAATTTTGTCGTCGCTGCTCCAATTGTTGCAATGTTAACTTTTTGTGGAACATCGTGGTGCTCTAAGAAAAATTGGGCCGAGCGTGGACTTGTAAAGAATACAACATCATAATCTTGTTTTGGAGTTTCAAAATCAACTGTTTTAAAATTAATCATAGGTTGATCGATAAGCTCAATATCCTGTTGAGCTATAAACTTTAAAAAAGTCGGATGCGTTGTTTTTTTTGATACAAAGAGCCTCAAAATTAAAGTCCATTTAAATGGTCAATAATTTCACCTACGATATTGGAGTTGTTGTTGGCATTAAAAGTTTTGAACTGTGCTCCATCCTCCCATTTTTTGGCAAAAGAAACATAAACAACATCTTCTTCGTTGCGGTAAATACCTAAGGGCAATTGACAACCCCCATCCATTCCTTTTAATACCTCTCTTTCAGTTGCAATCTGTTCTTGCACTTTAGTATTATTAATTCGCTCAAGAATGTTCTCTAAATGATGGTCGTCTTCTCTAATTTGCAAGCCTAAAACACCTTGTGCTGGTGCTGGGATAAAAACTGTTGGATCCAAGGTGTTGACACTCAGATCAGACAAATCCAACTTTAATCTTTTGACTCCAGCCAACGCCAATAGTATGGCATCATATTGTCCATCTTTCAATTTTTGAATACGGGTAGGAACGTTACCCCTTAGGTCTTTGATCTCAATATCATCTCGAAAAGTAATCAATTGTGATTTTCTTCTGGCCGATGAAGTCCCTACTACAGAATTTTTTTTAAGTCCAAGTTTTTGATTCTTGTCCACTGATTCTTGTCGAATTAACAAAAGTTCCGAAGGATCCTCGCGAGAAGAAACTGCTGCAATCTTGAGACCACCAGGATTTGTAGTTTCTAAATCTTTATGCGAATGAACTGCTAAATCAATCGTTTTATTCAGCAGTTCATTTTCTATTTCTTTTGTAAAAAAGCCTTTCCCTTCCATTTTATCAAAACTAAGGTGTTGGATTTTATCTCCCTGCGTTTTAATCACTTTTATTTCAACGGATTGTCCTTGTTTTTCTAATTCATCTTTTATAAAATTGGCTTGCCATAATGCAAGATCGCTTCCCCGGGATCCAATAATTATTCTCTTCATTTTTTCAACAATATTTCTTTGGCCATTTTCATGGGCATACTCATATATTTCTTTTCGAGATAAGCCACAATTTTATCAACGGTTGCTTTGGAAGCATCATCGAGACCATCAAGTTCTTTTGCAAACACTTCCTGGATAGCTCTTTCTTTAATTGCTTTCACTTTTTGAGGAACGCATCGCATTGCCAACTCCACTTCCCTTTCTCTTACTAATCTTTTATACCGTTCTACCGACTCCTCAACAATTTGCTCAACATGAATAATTTCTTTTGCTCGTTTTTCTAGATTTTTATTGGATACCTTTTGTAAATTTTCAACAGATATATAATCGACAGGAAAATTTCTTATAATTTTTGGATCTAGATCATTTGGAATTGCCAAATCAATTACAATTTTCTCTTGGGTATCATTTTGAAGGATGCGTTCATAAACATCCGTATTTATAATGTGACTGTCTGCTCCAGTACAGGTAATGATAATATCAAATCCTGCTGTATAGTCGGGCAGTTCATTTAATGCATATGCTTTTGCGTTCAGATGATTGGCAAGGAATTCAGCATTCTTTTTGGTTCGGTTAAATATGGTGAAATTGGTAAACCCATGTTTGTCTAAAAAACGCCCCATATTTGTATTGGTAACACCCGAACCAATAATTAATATACGGGCATCCAAGGCAACATCTTTAGATTTTAATGTATGGTATGCCAGAGAAACAACCGATACTGGACTTTTTGCAATTCCAGTTTCAGTATATACCCTTTTTGCTGTTTCAATGGTGTGGCGGATCATTAGTCGTATACCATCCCCCGTTATACCATAAGATCTACAATAATCAAATGCTTTCCTTACTTGTGTAATAATTTCCCGTTCTCCAACCACCATAGAGTCTATCGAAGAAGTCACTTTAAGTAAATGCTCAATGCACTCTTCCCCTTCATAATACTCTGATTTTAAGGCTAGGGATTGAATTTGACTCTGACTTATATTGGGAAAAAGAAACGAGAGGTAGGAAAGTAGGTTTTTTTGTTCTATTCCTCCTTTTTTGCGCAACGTTATTTCTACTCTATTGCAAGTAGAGAGATACATTACCTCATCAAAGTGAAAATGCTCCTTAAAAACAGTCAATCGCTCTGCTTGTTCATCCAATTCAATATGCAGTAAACCAATCTGGTTCACCTCAACATGATGATGAGTAAAAGCAAATATGTATAGATCTTCCACCTCCTTCCTTACGTTTTCTTTGCAAATATCTTGAATATACCTTTTAAAATTGTCATATCATTGTCAGAAAATCTTATTTAGAATCTTTTTAAATAAAAAAAGACAATCGTCTCTTTTTTATAACACTAATAAATTCTTTTAAACGCATAATTTTGATCAATAATTTCTTCATGAAAACTTGTCATTTTCAATCAATAAAAACAAGACAACCTGAATATTTAACTTCAGAAGAACGAACTCACTACATCGCGCTAAACTCGGAAGTTCTATTCATCGCATTCTTTCTCATTTGCTTGAAATGAATAAACAAATTAATTTTTGAAACAAATATAAGAACTATTGTCCTCAAGCGACATGATTAACCGCAACTATTAACTCCATTCCACAACAATTTTCCCCATCGATTTCCCAGAAGCCAATAGTTCATGTGCTTCATTGATTTTATGGGCAGGAAAAACACCTCCGATCTGTGGGTCTAGGCATCCCTCTTTCGCCAATCTCAACACTTCATTTAAACAGTGGTGTAAAACTTTAGGCTTCCGATCAGCTATTTTAAGCATGTTTATCCCAATAATGCTATTGGCGTTGCTCATAAGTTTAAAAGGGATAACAACCCCCATTTTCCGAACAAAGTTTAAATCAGATAAAATGCCCCAGTTTTTATCAGAACGTGCGCTTCCTCCAAATAGAATAAGTGTCCCTGTAGACGCCAATAATTTTTTATCTTTCCTAAAAGTTGAGCCTCCAACAGGATTAAATGAAACATCTAGATTTTTATCCCCCAGAAGCTCTTTTATTTGATGAGAATAGTCTCCTTTATTGTAATTGATAATATGATGAACTCCTTGATTATTTAAATATTCAGTTTTAGCATCACTGCCTGTCTTTGCGATGATACATACATCCTTATTGCGCAATAATTGAATTAATGCAGTGCCAACACCTCCTGCAGCTGAATGAATGAGCACATTGTCTCCTTCGTGTATTATCCTCGCAATATGACTCATATAATAAGCCGTAACATATTGAGTAGCCAAACACAATGCCTTATTCCCATCGTAATCGCCAATCTCCACAACTGCAAAATACTTGGTGTTTATGTGTTGACTATACCCTCCAAATCGGGTAAATGCAACGACTCTTTTTCCCAACAATTGGCGTGGGCTATTTGATCCTACTTTGGTGATTTCTCCCACAACTTCATACCCTAAAACACAAGGCAGAGGTGGTGCTTCTTTGTACAATCCATTTCGTGACATAACATCAGCAAAGTTGATTCCAAACCGTGCAACGGAAATTTGCACCTCGTCAGCTTTTGGTTCAGGAACTGCGGATGATACAAATGAAAAGGCTTCTTTTGGATTGCCATATTTTACCAATTGTATAGATTGACTATTCATTTTTGTTCTTTTTGTCTTTTGTACTAATAATAATCACAAGTTCTCCTTTGGGTGGATTTTCTTCAAAATAAGTAAGCATTTCTTGTGCAGTTCCCCTATGAAACGTCTCATACATCTTTGAAATTTCTCGTGCCACACATACTTGTCTTTCAGGCTCTAAATATTCTGTAATTTCTTTGAGCGCTTTAACCAAACGATAAGGAGATTCATACAAGACAATAGATTTATTTTCTTCTGCTATAGACTTCCACCTAGTTTGACGGCCTTTTTTATGGGGCAAAAAACCTTCAAAAGTAAACCGATCATTAGGGAATCCAGCACCTACAATAGCAGGAATTATGGCCGAAGGACCTGGTAGGCAGGAAACTTCTATACGGTTCTTGATGCATTCACGAATCAATAAAAATCCAGGATCAGAAACAGCGGGTGTTCCTGCATCTGAAACAAGAGCAACTGTTTTTGACATTTTGATGCGTTCTAATGTTCGCGCTAAAATTTTGTATTCATTGTGAATATGGTAAGCAATAAGCTGATTTGATATATCGTAATGCTGAAGCAACTTTCCCGTTGTTCGTGTATCTTCAGACAAAATAAAATCTGCTTCTTTTAATATTCTCAAAGCACGCAAGGTAATATCTTCAAGATTACCTATAGGAGTTGGAACAATATACAATTTACACATATTTCAACGGGTTAATACAATATAATCATTGAGGACAGTTTTCAGGAATTTTAATTTCTTTTTTGGCACCTCTTCCAGATTTAAATCAGAAGCAATTTTTTCTGCCAACTCAATAGCAAGAGCTTTAGAAGCCTTATTTTTATAACTTTCTACCCTCGAAATAACTCTTTTCACCAACATCATGTCTTCATCAGTATACATTGATATTCCGGTATAAGTTGGTTCATATTCTTTGTTTTTCCTAACACTTAAAACATCTCTGACTGTATACGTTTGCTTAGGTCTTTGTCTTACAACCACAGTGTTTCCCATAAAATCCCCTATACGTTGATTTTTATTAGAAATAGATGCCACTAAGGTGTCAAAAAAAAAGGAAGCAATCAACAGTAAAACACCCAATCCATGATAAAAAAATATTAGAATATAAGCTTCATAAGGTCGAAAAAGCCAACGTGTAAAGTAATCTTTAAACTTTGCATTTTCACCATTGATCTTTGTCACACGTATTCCCAAAGCCATTTTGCCAACTGTTTGTCCTTTAGTAAAGTATTCCATTAATGGTGTATACAAAACAAACGGAAGCACAATTATAAAAACAAATAAAAACGACCAAAAATCATACGAATCAAAATTAAAGAGCTGTACACCTGTCGTCAATACAACAAAAAACAGAAAAACCATAATAAATAGATATGTAACTATAACAATGAGATCGATGAGAACAGCGAGAAGACGAGATCCAATTCCAGCCAGTTCTACTTCTATAGGTACATATTGATCCGTTGTAAGTTTAAGTTTCTGCATAATCTATTAGATGCAAAGGTAACCAAATAGTTATTCTTAAAAATAAAAAAACCTCCACAAAGTGAAGGTTTTTAATTCAATTTTCTTGTTTAAATTAATAGACTACTTGGTAAGGTGCTTACGGTTAGCAGCGTAAAGACCAATGAATAAACCATTGATGATTACAGCCCAAACTACGCCCATCCATGCAAGTCCGGAAGCAACAGCTCCTACTGCTTGTGTTGCTTGAGCATCGATTGTTTCGTTGCTTAACTCACCAACTCCTGCTACAGCATCTGACATTACAGATCCCATTGTTACAGCACTTACAACTGAACCAGCAATAGCAATTAATGCACCCAATAGGTATAATGTAAAGCCTTGCTTATAAAGCCCCCACATTCTTACAGCTCCGAGTAAACAAAGCACAGCTGCAACCAATCCTAGAATTACTGCAAGCGTTGTGCCTCCTCCAACTCCAGGCATCCAACTTAAGAAAGAGCTTCCCACTAATCCTAAAAGACCTCCAATAAGCCCTAAACCGGATCCTATAAATGTAAGGATGCATAAAACGGTTAAGAAAGTAGGTCTTCCTTGTTCTTGAGACGGTGTCTCTAATGTTTCTTCTGTCATAGTATTATGTTTTTTTATATGTTATATGTCAAAAGTAATATAATTTATAACATAAACAAAAACAGGTTAAAAAAATATTAACAAAATTTTAGATTTATAACTATTTGCATGTCATGTTATTAAGCATAAGATTATAATTTATAGCCCTGCAGCATGTTTTCTAATGTGTGAAAATATTCATAAAACCCCCGAATCGAAAGATTTACCTTTAACTTATTTTTAGAAGCCTATTGTTGAATGCAACCTACGCAAAATTATTTTACACAATTCCAAAATTCATTGAATTATTCCTTGATAAGTTTCATAATTTTCATTTGATTTGTCTAAGGACAATATGTTCCCTCTATAGATGAAGTTGAATTGGGCTTAAAAATAGAGAAAGAAGCACTGATAAATCTATCTTACTCAATAAAAACTATAGATTTAAAAAAAACAAAATGAAAAATATTCTATTGTTAGGAGCAGGTTTATCCTCTTCATCACTTATACGCTATCTTTTGGAAAATGCCGAAACAGAAAATTGGTATTTAACTATTGTAGATCAAAACAAAGCGGCAATCGAAAAAAAAATTAATGGGTCAGAACACGGTGAAGCTCTTGTAATAAACGCATTAGACCCATTAGAAAGAAGACCAGAAATTGAGAAGGCGGATCTTGTTATCAGTATGTTACCCGCTCGGTTTCATATAGATATTGCAAAAGATTGTATTCACTACAAAAAGAATTTGGTCACTCCATCCTATGTTTCAGATGAAATGGAGGCTTTAGATGAAGAAGCAAAAAAGGCAGGAATTATTATCATGAATGAGATTGGAGTAGACCCAGGAATAGATCATATGAGTGCAATGCGTGTCATAGACAGAATAAGAGAAAATGGAGGGGTGATGAAAAATTTTGAATCTTTTACCGGGGGATTAGTTGCTCCAGAAAGCGACAACAACCCTTGGAATTATAAATTCACATGGAACCCTAGAAATGTTGTGTTAGCAGGACAAGGAGGTGCTGCCCAATTTATTCAAGAGGGCCGATACAAATACATTCCTTATACCAAATTATTTCGACGAACCGAAATTATAACACTAGAGGATTATGGTCGATTTGAAGGTTACGCCAATCGTAATTCTTTAAAGTATAGATCGTTATACAACTTAGAAGGGATTCCTACAATTTATCGTGGCACTCTAAGGAGAGTGGGCTTCTCTAGAGCTTGGGATGTATTTGTTCAACTTGGTGCCACGGATGATTCTTATGTTTTAGAAGGAAGTGAAGACATGACCAATCGGGACTTTATTAACTCATTTCTTCCCTACCACCCCAACGATTCTGTTGAGTTAAAGTTGCGTTATTATCTAAAAATAGAACTTGATGACTCTTTATGGGATAAATTGATCTGGTTAGGTGTTTTTGATGATACTCAAAAAATTGGACTCAAAGATGCCACACCTGCTCAAATCTTACAGAAAATCTTAGAGGAAAAGTGGAGTTTAGATCCTGATGATAAAGACATGATTGTAATGTACCATCGTTTTCTATATGTTGTCAACGGAGAGATGAGAGAAATCACTTCTGAAATGGCCAATATAGGTGAAAACCAAACATACACTTCAATGAGCAATTTAGTCGGTTGGCCTTTAGGAATTGGAGTAAAGCATATTCTAAATGGATCCATTCAACTAAAAGGAGTGCGTATTCCTATACATAAAGAAGTTTATGATCCCATCTTGGATGAAATGGAAAATTATGGTGTTGTTTTTAAGGAGAAGGAAATCCATCCGCCACGACTTTATAATGAAGAAGCAGCTTGGAAGTAGGGTGGTGTGATTTGAATGCGTGGTGAAAGACGTTTTTCAAAGCGTTTGCACTGGAAGAGTAGAAATTGTAAAGGTACGGTGCAACTGAGGTAAAAAATCATCGTCCATCCCAGCTCTTTATTTCTTAAAGACTTCTCCGTTTAAGATTACAGTTTCAATATTATTTTCGCCAAAAGAATACGGAATTCTTGACAATGAATTCATTGGTTGCGTTATCATAATATTTGCTTTTTTGCCTTCTGTGATGGATCCGTGTGTTTCTGACAGCCCCATGGCATAAGCTGTATTGATTGTGGTAGCATTTAAAACTTCTATTGGTGTCATATTCATTTTTACACATCCTAAGGAGGCTATCAATTGCATATTTCCGTTAGGAGCAGACCCGGGATTAAAGTCTGTGGCTAAAGCTACGGGTAAATCTGCAGCCATTACTTCCCGTGCTTTCCCATAAGGCAGAGATAAAAAGAAGGAACAACCAGGTAGGAAAGTAGGCATAACTTTGCTTCCTTTTAACGCTTCAATATCGTTTTTATCCAATTCTTCAAGGTGGTCAACGGACAATGCACCACGTTCAACGGCTGCTTTAACGCCTCCCATAATGGAGAATTGATTCACATGTACTTTTGCAGGAAGGTTGTATTTTGCCCCCGCCTCGATAATAGTATTCATTTGCTCTAAAGTGAAGTAGTTTCTTTCACAAAAACAGTCGATGTAATCGGCAAGGTTTTCTTCAACAATTCTGGGCAACATTTCATTTATAATCAGGTCAACATAACCTTGGTGATTGTCTTTGTATTCTTTTGGAAAACCATGTGCACCTAAAAATGTAGACTTAATAGCCATTGGAGAAGCAGCTTTCAACCTTTTGATCACCCGTAGCATTTTTAATTCTGCATCGACGGTTAATCCATATCCGGATTTAATTTCAATTGCTCCTGTTCCGTATTTTACAAGTCCGTGAATTCTTTCTAAAGCTTCTTCAAAAAGAGTATCTTCATCCATTGTTCTTAGCCGTGCTGCAGAATTTAGAATCCCCCCTCCTTTTTGTGCGATTTCTTCATAAGTTAAGCCTTTGATTCGATCTTCAAACTCTCCCTCTCTGGTTGCAGCAAAAACCGCATGGGAATGTGAATCACAAAATGTTGGCAAGACAAACTTTCCCTCGGCATCAATGACTTCTAAATCTCTCCAATCGTCAATTCCTCCCCATTCTTCCATACTTCCGTAGGTCATTATCTCATCTCCCTCAATGGCCAAAAAAGCATTTTCGATGAGGTTGCCATCGTCCATCTCCTGTCCCTTTTTAAATGATGCGATATTCTCTCCTGCTTGAAAGAGCCCTTTGATGTTTTTAATTAAAATTTTTCCCATAGCTATACAATCATTTTTCAAAATCAAAGTTAATTGAAAAGACTGAGTTACCAAATGAATATGGTTCAGAAAGGTGAAGAACAAGCGTATTGTGCTGAGGAGCAATATTAACCCGCATTCCAAGACAGTCTCATGAATACAGCTTGCACGCTCAACACTATGCAGTGAGTCCGTCGAACTAAAGTTAATAATCAGGTTATGGCAAGCTGTTCTTGGTTACCCAAAGTCGCCAACCTAACAAAAGTTTTTGAACCATGGATAAATTCATTATATCTGCTTTATTTTTAGATAAGCTAGGCAACAAAGCCTTATTCACTATAGCGAGAAAAAAGAAAAATTTTCGTTTCATTGTATTGGTGAATATAAAGAATATTTTATTCAAAAAAAAAATTGAAAATGAACAGCAGGGTCGGGTGCTTTTTTCCTCTATCCCACAATTTAAATCATGAGATAGAGGAAAAAATGCAACAATACCTTATATTTGTATATAGCTAGTGTCTGCAAGAAAGATCTATTTTCTACATTACACTTATCAGACACTCGACTTTTTCGAGCCGACACTAACGTTTTTGTTATGAGTGTGCTTAGAATTGCAGATAGAAAACAATACGCTTAAAATGAACACAAAAATTATATTTATTGCCCTAATTCTATTTACAGTTACAGAAGTAAATGTCTTTGCTCAACTCGACTATAACAATATGGATAATTGGGCTTTTCATCCTGCAAAAAGTGGCACTTTAATTGACGGTTATAATTTAGACATTGCAGTAGTAGACAAAGACCTTAACACAACATCTACAATTCCGACAGTTAACAATTCGATGACAAATACAGGAGTCGATGTATTTTTTGTTCATCCGACCTTGTTGTTAGACATAGGCGCTTATTCCACAAGAGTAAACATCCCATTAAGTGATCAATCGGATGGTTTTGTTGCTGCCAGTATCCTAGGACAAGCAGGATTATTGGCTAAATATGGTCGTTTTTTGCGTATTATGGTTATCATTTTAAAGATTACAATATTTATACTTGGGCGCTCTTAGAACAAATTGATATGAAATTGGCAGCATGTGGTAATACATCTGGTTTAGAAACATCAATAATCAATAACAATGGGATAAAAATATATCCCAACCCCAGCAAGAACAAGATAAATATAAAGGCAAATAAAAAGATGCTACAAATTGATTTAATTGACATCTATGGTCAAATGATTCAATCTAAATACACCCAGAAAAAAGAATTAAGCTTTTCGGCGAACACATTGCCTAGTGGACTTTATTTTATTAAAGTTACTCTAAATAATGGCTCTTCCAATACTGTAAAGATGATAAAAGAATAACTCCTTTTCTTCTGTTGCAATTCAAATATTTTCTATTTCACGTATAAACAGTTAATTATATAACCGTTCAAAAATGTAATTTTGTTTTTCAATTTTTTTGTATCAAAATGCAAATTATTTCCTTACTTTAGTCGAAAATATCAAACGTTCTGTTCTCCATGTTTATTGAGATTTAGGCGTGTAAATCAGTGTTTTACACTATTTACTGAATGAATTAATATAATGATGTGGAAAGTATACTAAAAAAGCGCGCTTCTGAAAATTTAATTTTCTATAACCGAGATTATAACAACAAAAGTGAAGTTTTTCGATTCGAGGAGTTGAAGGTCGAAAAGTTGTAAAAAGATAAAGTTTTATTACTTTTAGGGGATAATTTGGCTATTTTAGAACAGACTGCTGTTAGACAAAGTTAACCGAGTAACGCATGCAAGAAAGACATACAAATAGAGAAAAGTATTTCAATGAACAAGGAATTACTGTTACAAAATATGTATTACCCTTTATAGATGAGGTGAAAAAAATTGATAAGCATACATCTGTGCTTGAAATAGGATGTGGAGAAGGCGGTAATTTATCTCCTTTCGTTAAATTAGGCTGTAAACGAATAGTAGGAGTTGATATGTCAAAAGGAAAAATTGAAAATGCGAGAACGTATTTCGATAAGATGGAAAACAGTGATAATATTGAGTTCATTGTTAGTGATATATATGATATAAATGCAGAGGATATTGGACAATTCGACATTATTATTACTAGAGATGTATTGGAACATATTCATGGACAAGAGAGATTTATGAAATATGTAAAAAGATTCATGAAACCAGATGCAAAATTCTTTCTTGGTTTTCCTCCATGGTATAACCCTTTTGGTGGTCATCAACAAATGTGCAAGAGTAAATTTTTGTCAAAAACCCCTTACTTCCATATTCTTCCGAATTTCATCTATAAGTTTATTTTAAAATTGTTCGGTGAAACAGAGGCAAAAATCATAGGATTATTAGAGGTAAAAGAGACACGGATTTCCATCGAAAGATTTCAGCGAATTATTAAAAGGGAAAACTATACTGTAGATAAACGGGTGTTTTACTTTATAAATCCAAACTATGAGGTGAAATTTGGATTGAAGCCAAGAAAAGCTTGGGCTTTAATAGCTGCAATACCATTCCTTAGAAACTTCTTTATAACAACGAATTACTACGTGATTTCTCCAAATAAAACCGTATCTCAGAAAAAATAAGTACCACTAAAACAGGTATTTACTCGAGTCAAGTCGAATTTTTTTTTAGTTTTAACCCGCTTTATTATTCATTCTATCCAACTAATCATTTAAGCGGCTGATAGTTAAACAATTAGGATGTTTGAATTTTTCATCATCTTTTGAATAGATTTTAACCATTTTTTACGGATTGTTAGTAATTTTATGTTACAAAGTGCCTCTGTCTTGGAATATGGGTTAATCCAAAAACAAATTCCTATTCAGAGGGCAAACTGTTTTTAGTAACCCAAAGTCGCCAGCCCAATAGAATTTTTTGGACCATAGACAAATTCATTATATCGGCTTTATTTTTTGATAAACTGGGCAACAAGGCCTTGTTCACTTTAGCCAGAAATAAGAAAAATTTTCGCTTCATGGGACAAATAAATATAGTTATGGAAATATATTCGAAAAA
This sequence comes from uncultured Fluviicola sp., assembly GCA_964585545.1. Lineage (GTDB taxonomy): Bacteria > Bacteroidota > Bacteroidia > Flavobacteriales_D > Crocinitomicaceae > Brumimicrobium. The sequence continues at coordinate 132,422 of CAZPDT010000005.1, read as the reverse complement.
ACCAAAAGTACTATAAATTCAAAATGAAAAGTACAATAAAAATCCTAAATTGGAAATTGAGGTTATTGCCTACACTACAAAGCTCAACCTTAATATTCAGCAAGCAATCCCATGTGGTTTAATTGTTAATGAAATTGTTACAAACACAGTGAAGTATGCATTTCCAAATCAGCAAAAAGGCAAAGTATTTCTTACCTTAAAGGAAGTTGATCATCAAGTTTATCTGACTTTGGGTGACAATGGTATTGGATTGGCTGATGGCTTCATAATAGAAAACGCAGATTCGCTTGGCTTACAACTTATTGAATCTCTAGTGGAGCAAATTGATGGAAGTATAGAAGTAGATCGTTGAGCAGGTGTTCATTTTAAAATTATCTTTCCAAAATCCACCAAAAAATAAGCGTTACGGAACATTTTCATTTTAGTTTTTGAATTAAAAACAAATGGGAGAGTTCTTCTTTAAAGGTAAAAGTGAATCCATTATTCCTTCGTTCTTATTGTATAATTGTCCCAATACTTCATCTTTTACCATCACATAAGTGGGGAAATAAAGAGCTTTCTAATCCACTTTATTAACTGCGTTGAGCTCGCAAGCTCGGTTCACCAATCTTGATCTTTAAATTTATAAATGTCTGATATACAAATATTTCATTGTGTTTCATTCAACTTTTAAGAACCCCAAATTTGGGTTAATGAATTGGAGGCCACAAAAAAAGGGTTGCTTTTACGCAACCCTTTTGGAAGATACTAGTATATTCAATTATTTCTTATACTTCTTTTTCAGTTTATCCATTTTTTCTTTTATTTTTTTAGCGTCCTCGTCAAGATCGGCATGGCCTTCATTAATTTTGGCTTGTTCATCTTTTGCCTTTTGAGCATCAATCTTTCCTTTGCTGATTTTCTTGTCTAACTTCTCTTGGCTCTTTTTGAGTTTAGCACGCTTTTTATCAATTTTCTCCTGATCTTTAACAAGCTTACTTAGCTTTTTCTTGTATTTCTCAGCATCTTTAGCGGCCTTTTCAGCTTCTTTTTTTGCTTTCTCAGCTTCTTTCCTTTGCTTTTTTGCCTCTTTAGCGGCCTTCTTTTCAGCCTTCGCTTTTTCTTTAGCAGCCTTTTCTTTCTCTTTAGCTGCTTTTTCTTTTTCCTTGGCTGCTTTTTTTGCTTCTTTTTCAGCTTTTTTTGCATCCTTTTCAGCTTTCTTCTTTGCTTTTTCAGCCTTCGCTGCTGCAGCCTCTTCGGCCTGTTGTTTTTCTAACGTTTCAAGTTGCTGTTGCCTTTGCTTTTCCTGTGCTTCACGTTGCTCAGATTGATTCTGTGAATCAGAAATTTGATCTTCTAGCTTATCCGCAGCAGCAGCAGCTTCTGCAGCTTCTTGCTTCTTCTTCGCAGCTTTTGCTTCTGCTTCCTTTTGTTTCTGTGCCTCTTCATCCGCAGTTTGTGAATACGATTCTTTTTTATCTTGATACTTTTCTACATTTTCCTGCGATTTTTCTATATTGGCATCACTTTTATCTTGAATATCTCCAATACTGTTTGTAACTTCTGTAGTTATTGTTCCTGTCCCTTTCACCAAAGAAAACACATACTTACTTCCATCTCTTAAAATCAATCCTGATAATATTTGAGTTTGAAAGCCTTCTTTTTTCAATTGTAAATCAACGGCCTTTCCATCGTAACCATCAACTTTTAAAGTAACTCTTCCTTTGGCATCTGTTGCTCCTTCAACCAAAGTGCTCCCTTGACTAATGAGAGTAGCAGAAACTCCTTCGGCTGGATTGCCGAGATAATCAACATTTATAGATATGGCAACAGATGTTGCATCATTTTGTTCTAATACTTCTGTGTTTTTTTCAATTGCAAAACCCGATGCAATTGAGGTCAGCATTACGCCCAGAATTAATGAGGTAATTAAAGTAAAGTTTGTTCTTTTCATAATTTGTATCGTTTTTTAATCGTAAATAATATAGCTAAAATACAAAAAATATAATGTAAACAAATATAATTTGTCGCGATAATAGAATTATCAAGAAGAAACAGGTTCCAAAAACAACATTGATGCAATATAGTCGGCCTGGAGTTTTCCTTTTTCTGTCAAAAAGATTGTATCGTGTTGTTGGATTATAAGTTCATTATTTTCAAACCTTTTAAGTGTAGCATAAAACTCCAATGTTGGATTTTGTCTGGCATATAACTCTTGAATATTGACCCCCCATTTTGTTCTTAATCCAGTCAATAAAATTTCATTAAATTGTTCGGTTGGGGTTAAAGCTTCTTGGTCAAAAACAGGATTGCCTTCCATTAATCCTTTAATGTATTTTTTGTTGTTGGCAACATTCCACTGCCGACTAGTAAGATTGAATGAATGTGCAGAAGGCCCAATTCCAATATACGGGACACCTCTCCAATAATTTGAATTGTGTTTAGAATAAGCTCCTGATTTGGCAAAATTTGAAATTTCATATTGCTGATATTGAGCTTTTTTTAATTCACTTACTAAAAACTCAAACTGTTCAGCTTGCTCTTCTTCTCCAACTGTTGGGAGGTCTCCTTTTTTCATCATATAGTGCAGCGCAGTAACTTTCTCCACAGTTAAACAATACGCTGAAATATGTTCTGTTTCTAAACTGACCAATTGATTGATGTTGTGTTTGAGATGATCAATGTTGTGATGGGGCAGCCCATAAATTAGATCTACGGTAAGAAAGAAACCCATTTTCTTGGCCATTTGAACCGCATTTACGCCTTCTTCAACACTGTGGGCCCGATTCATCCAGTTTAAATCTTCTTGGAAAAATGATTGAACACCAATACTTAATCGATTAATGCCTAAATTTTTCCATGCAATCAGTAATTCCTTATGAATATCATCGGGATTGGCCTCTAACGTAAATTCTATTTCAGATGATAAGTTATAGTTTTTATAGATGGCTGAAAAAATAGCTTCTAACTCTTCACTTTCTAATAACGAAGGTGTTCCTCCTCCAAAGTAAATGGTATTGATCAATGCATTTCCTAAGTAATCTTTACGTTCTTCAATTTCTTTAATTATGGCATTAATCATTTGGCTGCGATAGGCCGAAAAAGTGGTGCTAAAATGAAAATCACAATAGGTACACTTTTGTTTACAAAAAGGAATGTGGATATAAATACCAGCCATAATTCAAAGGTACGGTTATTTGCTTGATTGACACAAAGCAGGGCTCAAAATAAAACCCTCATAAAACTACATTATTCAATAATAATTTTTCGAACTTCATTTTTAGTTTCATGATAAATTGTCAAGATATATACTCCCGCTGCAAGCTGTTCTTTGTCAATTTCTAAAATGTATTTTTGGGTTTTGTATTCTGCCACAGATTTGCCCAATGAGTTATACACAACCACTCTTTTTTCTCCCTTAAGATGCATTTGGACCTTAAATTTACCCTTTGAAGGATTAGGGTAAATCGTGATTTCTCCATCGGTTTTAGGAATGTCTACCCCTTGTGTAATACAAAACCTAAATGTAGTATCCGTACCGAAGTTGGCCGCCGACTCTGGCAGAAAAGCCAAAGTATCGTTATCATTCGTCTGAACCAAGTGCATGCTCCCATCATAGTCACAACTACTGTAACTTGAACCTGAAACACCATCACCATAACTGTCTTTTAAAGTAAGTGTATAACATCCATTAGAAAGACAAAACTGATCTGTAACCAAATAATTAAAATTTGAAGGCACCGGATAATCGGAACCACTGTATTTAATTGCATTGTCCTCGTCTTTTAATTCCCACGAAACCTCATCAGAAAAGCAACCCATATAAAACTCAAAATTGAGACCTACCTTGTCGGAATTTGCATGAAAAGAGGCATTTATCGAATTATCGGATGGGTCTTCATCGAGCAACCCATTGGGTGAAGTTAATACAACGGATAGGTAATTTGTTCCATTTTTATTTTGAAAAACAGGAAGCGGTATTGTTTCCGTTTTATATTGACCTAAATTTCCTGTCCAAGTTATACTGTCTGTATCCTCATTGTTATAGGTGTAATAAATAGTCAGAACAGTTAACGTGTTAGTACCTTTATTTTGAATTTTAACACTTGGCATAAAACCAATTCCACATTGATTGCTTTTAAATCCTTCCAAACTAAGTGCAGTAACATTTGTTGTTAAAGGATTTAGGTAAGGATCATAACCCTGAATCTCGGTCTCGGATGTACCTGCGCTGTCCAGCCAATGCTCCAATTGGCCATCATTTGCACTGCCTGTTGGGTGCCATGAATTATGGATACGTCCATAAAAATCATGTCCTCCAGATCCACTGTTTGAACAATTTGAATTTCCTCCCCACAATTGACCAATAATTTGACCATTATTGTTAAAAAGTGGCCCCCCTGAAGATCCGCTTTCAACTGCCGTGTTTCTGTCCCACTCAACTCTCCAAACACCATCAGGGTCGCTTGTTACACCATTTATTGTGACTTGATCAACAGATGGTGCATCGTCATCAAAAGATATCTTCTTAATGTCTCCTATAGGATGGTGGATACAAAAGCTTGAACTGGGGGGCGTATTGGATCTGTTCCAACCTGCAAAATAAGGATTATAATTATTGGGTACAGTACCACTTGATAGTCCACCTGTAATCTCTACCAAACAAAAATCTGATTCGGGTCTTCTGGCACGAAATTGAGCGCCAGACAAAGACAAGAAACTTGGTGAACTTCCAGGATTTGCACAACCCGGAGCTTGCCAATTGAAACGGAAAACCCAGCTTGCAGCGTTAGAGTTGTAAACGTAACAGTGGTTGGCTGTCAAAACATAAGGTCTCCCATCAAATTGCGTGTTGTTAATTAAAGCCCCTGAACAAAATCCATTGCTCCCCACGACAAGCATAACCACACTGTTTCGTTGGTCTTTAAATGGAGACCCGTCTGGACAATTTACATTCATTTGACAACTGCCCGAAGAACCAAAAATCTTTGCTTGGTATTCTTCTGCCGTACGGTAACCATAAGTAACAGTTGAGATGTTTACATTTCCAATATTTTGACTGTTATAGGAGGGCACATAATATTCTACATAAACCACATTTCCCGGCACTAATTCTGAACCCAATTCACCTTGGTAAAGATGATGCTCGGTAAATGCACCCAAAACAAAAGTTTGTTGGGGATTGTATACATAGAGTTTGTTGCCGTCGGGAATAGAAGTATTGGTGAACGTAAGATTTATAGTCTCTGCTTGTTTGCACGTTATTTTTAACATCCAAATTTGATCGCCGTTTTTTGTGGTTTTCCATACCCCAGAGTTGTTGAGGTCTAATGCCGTCGAATAATTATAACCAAATCGCCAAGGACGATTTACAAGAGAGTCATTAATAGCATCCTCTGCCCTTAATAGATTTACATTGGGTCGCTTAAACTTATATATAGGAATGTCTATTCCCGACTTTTCAAAAACAGTAATACCGTTTGGATTTCCACCATCTCCTTGTTGACCAAAAGAGAGGGAAAATATAAGAAAAAGAAAAAAAAGTGTATTGTATATTCTCATCCTATAGTATTAAAATACTGTTTGTCTCTACCGTTTAGTTTGCAAGCTACTAAAAATCGTAAAAAAACGGTAACTATTTAATGTATAATCTCTAACCTATTGATTGTTCTGCAAAGAACTTGCTTTAAACCAAGCCATTAACTACAATTCGATAAACTCATTACAGCGCATTGAACTCGCAAGTTGTCTTCATAGGTTTTGTATTATTAACGCAACAAATTGTTCAAAAGTTGGTTTTTTTTAATCAAAACAGTGCATTTTTACAAATTAACACTTACAAAGGCAACTATTTTTTGATAATTCCTGGATTTATTCCTGCAATAGAATTTTATTCATTAATTTTAACCTCTATCAAATTTAAATTTATAAGTCGTCATGAATCGATTTCTTTGGATTATTATTGTAGTATTTTCTATCCAATTACATGCACAGGTAGAAGTAGAGAAGGGTTCATTTCCCTTTAATCAAGTAATTGAATGGCCAAGGAAAGGGACGTTATTATTGGGCAATGACCCGTCTGGAAGAACGCAGGAAATTAATTTTAGTTTGCTTAATCACAGTGGAGAAGTGCAGTGGAACAGATCGGTTTATCCAAAAAATGAACCTACACATATTATTATATCTGGGATCTCCGATTATGTCTACTTTGTTGATGACCTAGCCCCTGTAAACAAATACATCCGATACAACCAAGTGAATGAAAGTGGAAGTATTGTTCCCGCAAAATTTGATCTTTTAAAGGTAATTCGAGAATATGGATACAGAACTCCCGATGACCTAGAGTTAAAAGAGATCATCAATACACAAAAGTCTATTGTTTTTTATTTTCAATTACCAATAAAGGACAAAGGAATTATTGAAAACTTTTTTGTGAGCATTACCCACCACAACAACAACGTATACCATTGTCAGGGTCCCACCACAGATATGGACTTAAACAAGTCTGGTGAAGAAGGCGATTATATTTTTGCTGGTTCTACTGATGATGCCATCTGTTTTTCAAGGTATGAATTCAAGAAAGGAACACAATATGCTAGTTACTTTTCATTTTCACCTAAAGGCAAACCACGAATTGGAGTAACCCAAGAACCAAAAAAGATTGTTTCAATCCCTTCAGAACTTCAATTTGTTGGATTAAATGGACGGTATTATTTGGAAAAAGAAAAAAGGCTCAACCCTATCAACTCCTTGGGTAGAGGACTGTTTATTAAAGGTCGGTATTATTTCGTTGCCAATGATGCCAAAGACAGGTGTTTAAAGATATACGGCACAAACGATAAAGACGAATTTGTTGTTCTTAACAACTGTAATCATTCAGCAGAAGAAAAAAAGAAATACAAAAATGCAACACTTACATTTATACCCCTTGGCGAAAAAGTAATTGTTGTAAGTAACATTGCTGATCAAACTTTTGCCTATGAAATTGAAAACAATCAGGTGCACTCAATAGATAAGGCAGCAATAGATTATGAAAGAATACGCACAAATCCCAGTGCGCTTAGGGTAAAAAACAAACCCAATGCGTTTGTTCATTTTATTGGAAACATTCCTTATTTTATTAATCCAGCGACGATAAAAGAATCGGATAAAATCATATTTAAGAAGTAGAGTAGAATGGCAGTAATAGGTATTTGTGGAGGGAGTGGGTCAGGAAAAACGACATTACTTAATCGTTTGGCAGAGCATTATAACGAACATAAGCCTTCAATTTTTTCAATGGATAATTATTATAGACCTTATAAAGAACAACAGAGGGATGAAAATAATGTTGTTAATTTTGACTTACCCACAGCAATAAATAGAGAAAAACTAATTGAAGACCTAACAAAACTCATCAATGGTGAAAGCATAGAAGTTTTGGAATATCAATTTAATGCGGGAGATGATACAAAACGATTAATTACCATCCTACCCTCTCATTTAGTTATCGTAGAAGGCTTATTTATTTATGAATATAAGGAAGTTTTTGATCTGTTGGACTTCACTATTTTTGTTGATGTTGATCCAGCAATACAACTGGACCGAAGGATTTATCGTGACCAAGAAACAAGGGGTTACTCTCGAACTGACATCCTTTACCAATGGAAAAATCATGTTTCGCCCTGTTATAATTCCTATTTGGCTCCATACATTAGGCAAGCAGATTTCATCTACCACAACGACAGCCGTTATCAAGAAGATTTTGAACTCTTAACAAGAAAGTTAGATGAAATCCTAGCGTCTGTAGGCCAATAAAAAGAAAGACAGTCTTGTTTTATTCATCCATATTGTGCTTTAAGGACTGAGTAGGAGCATCAAGGAGGAGTAATCGTCTCAAAAATAAAATACTTATTTTCTAATAAATTAATTAGCTTTGTTTACAATGAAAACTTTTTCAAAAACAAGGCGTTGGTTAATTGTTGCAATACTCAGTGTAATACTTTCGTGGGTAGCCTATACTATTTTGTATAACACCCATGTAGCCAATGAAGAAGAACGTTTCCAAAAAGAATTCACAAAGTTAGAGAAGAAGCAAAAGAATTTTGTAACTGCACTCACAAAAGACATCGAACACAACACAATACAAGATCTTTGGAACACAAGCAATTTAAGAAACAATGAATTTATTGTTCAAATTTATGATGATGGAACACTAGTATATTGGAATTCCAATACCATTCATTTTAACCAAAATTTTTCAGGAAGCCATAGTCATTTTGTTGGAAAGTTTCCAAACGGGCACTATTTGGTCGATAAATTTAAAGTGCAAAACCTTCAAGTTTATGTTTGCAGTAAAATTAAAAATGATTTTTATTATCAGAATAAAGCCCTTAAAAATACAATTTCAGACCATTTTAGTACAACCAACGAATTGAAAATAGAATGGGAAAAAAATGAAAATAACACTCCAATAGTTTCGCTTCATGGAACCAAACTATTTTTTATTACGATTTTAAAAGACAAGTCATTAGGAAAATACAGTCAATGGATTATCTATTGCTTATATGTCCTCGGATTGTTGAGCTTATTAATTTCTTTAACTTATTTTATCCGTCCCCTTGCTGAAAAAAAATGGGGATTAATATTTGTTTATCCTTTATTGCTGCTAGGACTTCGTTATTGTTCGATTCGTTTTGGATGGGTTTCATTATTTAACGGATTTGAAATTTACGACCCTGGATTGTATGCCAATAGCCGATTGATTCCCAATTTAGGGAGTCTCATCCTAAGCTTGGGTTGTATCGCAATCGTTGTTTGGTGGTTTATTTACTTTTTATCCCGAATTAACGCTTTTAAAAATAGAGGTGTCTTCCTTCTAATTCTTTCTTATATAGGAATTCTGATTTACTCCATTTTTATAAACCACATCCTAGAATCACTGGTTGTAAACAGTTCGATTTCTTTGGTTATTGATGAGGTTTTTTCATTGACTCTATATTCTTTTATTGCGTTGCTTATTATAGCATCATTGTTCTTATCATATTATTTATTCATTCGACAGGTGAGTATCAAAATGGTCAATTCAAAAATTCCATTAAATATTATTGCCTTAATTTGGTTTGGAACCGGTGTTCTTTTTGCCCTAATGGAACTCGTTTATTTTAGACACAATCTAATTTATGCCTCATGGCCACTTTTATTGAATGCACTGTTCTTTTATTTAGCCACCAAGAAAAACAGGCTCAATTCTTTGAAATATCATATTGCTATTGTTATCGTTATTGGATTTTACGGAGCAATAATACTCTTTGAGAACAACCAATCCAATGAACATCAAAAAAGGGAATTATACGCCAATCAGCTCATTACTGATCAAGACCCTGCAATGGAAATTGAATATGGAGAGACCATTAATCAACTAAAAGAGAATCCCGAACTTTATCAACTTTTAGATGGTGTTCAGCATTTTTCTGCAGCAAATTTCTATTTACAAATTGAAAACTGCTGTTTTGGAGAGTTCTGGGAACGTTATGAGATCAATTTCTTCTTTTTTAAACCTGATGGTTCACCTTTAATACAAAACATTAATAGTTTATCGCAATCCAAGTCTGACTTAGATCATATTATTGAAAAGCACGCCACACCATCTTCCATATCCAAGGGGTTGTTTTTTGTTAAAGATTATTACAATCAACTCAGTTATATCAGCCATTTGAATCTTATTAAACCAGACTCCACTCACCTTGATTTATACATTCAGTTTCGGTCAAAAAAAATTCCAGAAAAGATAGGATTTCCGCGTTTACTTATGAATGAAAAGTCGTATGCTCTTCAGAATTTAGAAGATTATTCAATTGCCCGATATTCAATGAACAATTTGGTAATGAAGTTTGGAAAATACAACTATCCAACAAAACTGGATTTCTTTAATCTTTTTAACAACAAATCTGGATTTATAACAATTAATGATGTGAACCATTATGTATATCACCAAAATGATGGGCAAACAGTTATTATATCCAAGCCTCAAAAACGTTTTATTGAACAGTTGAGCACATTTTCTTATCTGGTCATCTTCTTTAGTGTTTTTGCCTTACTTGTGTTAATTCTCTTTAATTGGAACAAGATATTTCCCTTCACAACCTTACAACTTTCTTTTAAAGTGCAGTTGATTTTAATTGGGATGATGGTGGCAACGTTTTTCATCTTTGTTGTGCTTGCTATTCAAAATGTTACCCATCAATACAATGTATACACAAAAGACAATTTAAAAGGAAAGATATCTTCAGTTGAAAGAGAAATTGACCAAAAATATGGTAACTACGAAGGTTTTTCTTCACTTCAACAAGATGCATTAAGCAATTATCTTAAAAGTCTTTCTGAGACTTTTTCAACCGATATTAATTTCTTTTCTCCGAGTGGACATCTATTGGCAACTTCTCAATCTAAGCTATACGACAAAGGAATTACCACAAGACAAATCAATAGTCAGGCCTATTATTCAGTTCATTATCACAGACGAAGCGAATTTATTCATCATGAAAAATTTGGTCTTTTAACTTTTTTATCTGGTTATATTCCCTATGCCAATCATGAAGGGAAATTGCTGGGCTACATCAATCTTCAACATTTTTCTCAACAAAATGTCTATGAGCAACAAATGAATGAATTTATTGTTGCCGCAATTAATGTTGCTGTTTTACTTTTGGTAGTAAGTGTATTGTTGGCCATTATTGTTTCGGGATGGATTACTGCTCCATTGCGATTGATTCAACAAAGTTTTCGTAAGATGGAGTTGGGTAAGGAGAACCAACCCATTGCTTATGCAGGAGACGATGAAATTGGTGCTTTGGTTAAGGACTACAACGATAAACTGGCAGAATTAGAGCTCAAAGCAATGCAGCTCGCACGAAGTGAAAGAGAAACTGCTTGGCGAGAAATGGCCAAGCAAGTGGCACATGAAATTAAAAACCCACTTACCCCAATGCGTTTAAGTGTACAGCATTTTCAGCGCTCTTTTGACCCAAATGATCCAAATGCAAAGAAAAAAATGCAGCGCATTGTCGATTCATTAATAGAGCAAATTGATGCACTAACAAAAATTGCAAATGAGTTCTCTAATTTTGCAAAGATGCCAAAATCCAATGAAGAAAACATCGATTTGGTTGTTCTTCTGCGCAACGTAAAAGAACTGTATTCTTCTAAAGATGTAGAAATTGAATTGAAAATTGAAGAAGGAGGAACAGTTGATGTATATGCCGATAAAAACCTAATTCTTAGAGTGTTCAACAATTTAATAAAAAATGCTATCCAAGCGACAAAGGAAGGGGAAAAGTCCTTAATTACGATCCGTGTTTCTGAAAACGAAGGGCATTATATTATTGCTGTAAAGGACAATGGTGTAGGTATACCTGAACATCTGAAAGAAAAAATGTTCGTGCCAAATTTCACAACTAAATCTACAGGTTCTGGACTTGGATTAGCCATGGTGAAACAAATTGTCCTCAATCACAATGGAACAATTTGGTTTGAATCAGAAGAAAATGTAGGCACTACATTTTTTGTGATGTTGCCACAGGTTAAGTAGCTGTTATTTTAAAATTAGAAACACTAATCTGTTGTAACTTTTGCTTTCACATGTTCACGTGTCATTCGAGCGATACTTTCTAATTTGATTCCTTTTGGACATTCAGCTTCACACGCCCCAGTATTTGTACAGTTTCCAAATCCTTCCACATCCATTTGGTGAACCATGTTTTGCACACGGTCTGCTGCCTCAATCTTTCCTTGAGGTAAAGATGCAAATTGTGATATTTTTGCAGAAACAAACAATCGTGCAGAACTGTTTTTACACGCTGCTACACAAGCACCACAGCCAATACAAGTGGCATTGTCAAAAGCCAAATCAGCATCCTTTTTGGGAACAGGAATATTATTGGCGTCTTGGGTATTTCCAGAAGTATTTACAGAAACATATCCTCCAGCATGTTGAATGCGATCAAAAGAACTTCTGTCAACAATTAAGTCTTTAATTACAGGAAATGCTTTCGCTCTAAAAGGCTCGATATATACCGTATCACCATCTTTAAAATGACGCATGTGCAATTGACAAGTTGTAATGCCTTTTCCTGGACCGTGAGGTTCTCCATTAATATACATCGAACATGTTCCACAAATCCCTTCTCGACAATCATGGTCAAAAGCCACTGGCTCTTCATTTTTCGAAACCAAATCTTCGTTTAAAACGTCTATCATTTCAAGGAAAGACATGTCTGGTGAAATATCTGTTACATGGTAATCTACCATCTTTCCTTTGGCATCAGCATTTTTCTGTCGCCATATTTTTAATGTTAAATTCATATCTCCAAAATTTGTATCCTTTAAATTGAACGCATTGCTTTTATTACAATAAGTTCGTTACTTATAACTTCTCGTTTTAAGTTCTATTTCCTCATATTCGAGGTCTTCTTTGTGCAATGTAGGTTGACCAGGATCTCCAGTATATTCCCATATTGCTACGTATTTAAAATCTTTATCATTACGCACTGCTTCGCCCTCATCGGACTGGTACTCTTCGCGGAAGTGGGCACCACAAGACTCCTCTCGCTGTAGGGCATCATTGGCCATTGTTTCAGCAAGTTCTAAAAAGTCTGCAACACGACCTGCTTTTGCCAGCTCTTCGTTAAATTCCATTCTTCCACCTGGAACGCGAACATCTTTCCAAAATTCTTCTCTCAAGGCCTTAATTTCATCCTTTGCTGAAATTAAATCCTTTTTGTTTCTCGCCATTCCACATTTATCCCACATAATTTTACCCAGCTTTTTATGGAAATGATCGACGGATTTAGAACCCTTGTTATTGATAAAATGATCCAAATGTTCTGTAACTGCCTTTTCTGCTTCTTCAAACTCAGCCGTATCGGTTGAAATCGGTCCTGTGCGTATTTCATGAGCCAGTTGATCTCCAATAGTATAAGGAAGAATGAAATATCCATCCGCTAGTCCCTGCATTAGGGCAGAAGCGCCCAACCTATTAGCACCATGATCAGAGAAGTTGGCTTCTCCGATAGCGTACAACCCAGGAACAGTCGTCATCAAATTATAATCGACCCAAATTCCACCCATTGTATAATGAACCGCTGGAAATATTTTCATGGGCGTTTCATAAGGATTGTCATCAACAATCTTTTCATACATTTGGAAAAGGTTTCCATATTTATTTTCAATAACTTCCTTTCCTAATTTTGTCACCAAGTCGTTATCATTTCCATCTAAACCATGAATGTGAGCTTGCTCTTTTCCATACCGTTCAATGGCTGATTTAAAATCAAGATAAACAGCTTGTCCTGTTGCATTCACTCCATATCCAGCGTCGCATCGTTCTTTGGCACCACGAGATGCAACATCACGAGGCACAAGGTTACCGAAGGCAGGATAACGGCGTTCCAAATAATAATCTCTATCTTCTTCAGCAATTTCAGTCGGTTTTAATTTTCCTGCTCTAATTGCTTTTACATCTTCCATTTTCTTTGGCACCCAAATCCGTCCATCGTTTCTTAAAGACTCCGACATCAAGGTCAGTTTTGATTGATAATCTCCTGAAACCGGAATACAAGTAGGATGAATTTGTGTAAAACAAGGATTGGCAAAAAATGCTCCTTTTTTATGTATCTTCCATGCTGCTGAAGCATTGCTTCCCATGGCATTTGTCGAAAGGAAGAAAATATTTCCATATCCACCTGAACCTACAACTACAGCATGAGCACCATGCCGTTCAATTTTACCGTCAACCAAATTCCTTGTTATGATGCCTCTTGCTTTACCATCTACAATTACTACATCTAACATTTCATGGCGATTGTACATTTCAATTTTTCCACGACTAATTTGCCGGTTCATTGCCGAATAAGCACCTAGAAGCAACTGCTGCCCTGTTTGTCCTTTTGCATAAAATGTTCGAGATACCAAGACTCCTCCAAATGATCGATTAGAAAGAAGGCCTCCATATTCACGCGCAAAAGGCACCCCTTGGGCTACGCATTGATCGATAATATTAGCAGAAAGTTCTGCTAAACGCCAACTGTTGGCTTCTCTAGAACGATAATCCCCTCCTTTTACAGTGTCGTAAAACAAGCGGTAAATTGAGTCGCCATCTCCTTGGTAATTTTTTGCTGCGTTGATTCCACCCTGCGCAGCGATGGAGTGCGCACGTCTTGGAGAATCTTGAAAGCAGAATGCTTTTACATTATAGCCTAACTCTGCAAGCGTTGCCGCTGCAGAACCTCCAGCAAGGCCTGTCCCTACAACAATAACATCAATATTTCTTTTATTTGCAGGGTTGACAAGGTTAATATTATTCTTGTGTTTCGTCCACTTATCTTTTAATGGACCACTCGGAATTTTTGCATCTATTTTAGTCATAATATAATCTCTAAATTTTAATGTCTTACATGCTTAATGTTTGGATATAAAGGGCAACTGCAATGAATACAAATCCCAATGGAACTAATGTTGCATACCAAATCCAAACTTTTTGTTTTCTGTTTAAAAATTTATTGCTTACTCCAATGGATTGCCATGATGATCCTGCACCATGCAATAAGTGTAATGAAAGCAATACAAATGAAACCGAATACAGAACAACACGCCATAATTCACTGAAGTGGTTCATCAATCGGTCATAATAATTTGTGCCATCAAACTCGGTCATTGCACCAATATGATAATATTTATGGTTCATTTCTGGTATCCAAAAATCAATAAAATGCACAATCAAGAAGGCGAGAATAACCAATCCTGTTATGGCCATATTCCTAGACATCCATGTTGAGTTAGCCGAACCTTTGTTTTTGACATATTTTATTGGGCGTGCTGCATTGTTTTTTCTTTCCATGTACATCCCCATTACAAAGTGGAAGATAATAGCAAAAAATAGGATGGGCTGAAGCACCCATTGCACTACTGGATTTGTACCCATAAAATCTGAAGCCATATTAAATACTTCAGCACTAAAGACAGCCGTTAAGTTAATGCCTAAATGTATCAATAAATAAAACATTAGGAAAAGTGCGGATAAACCCATTGCGAACTTTCTTCCTAAGGTTGTTTTAAGAAAACCTGATTTGCTCATAACATTAAATAAAATTTCAATTGTATAACAGCAAATGTAAAGGTTAGAAATATCAAATGCACGTTTTTTGATTATTTAGAATTAGTTTAGATAAGAAACTCCTATCGTAAACCCATAAATTCATGAATAATGCAACCTAAACTGCTCTGTGATAAATAAAGTAGGATAAGAAAGTGATAAACAATTTCATTAAAAGGATATTTCCAATCTTCTTTCTATTTTTGCAATAAATAATTAATTATGTATAGAACGCATACTTGTGGTGAATTGCGCTATTCTGATGTTGGAAGTCAAGTAACCTTAAGTGGTTGGGTACAGCGCACACGTGAAATGGGAGGCATGACCTTTGTCGATTTGCGTGATCGGTATGGGATTACGCAATTGGCTTTGAGTTCAGATGAGAATGATGAACTCAATCAAAAAGCACGTAAATTGGGCCGTGAATTTGTCATTCAGATTCGTGGCAATGTGATTGAACGTTCAAGTAAGAACAAAAATATACCGACTGGAGAAATAGAAATAAAAGTCGACCAAATTACAGTACTCAATCAATCTGATGTTCCTCCTTTTACAATTGAAGAAAACACAGATGGAGGGGAAGAACAAAGAATGCAATACCGCTATCTTGATCTTCGGCGGAAAACAATTCTCGATAAATTGCGTTTGAGAAATAAAGTAGCACTCGAAACAAGAAAATATTTAGATGGAATTAATTTTATGGATGTTGAAACCCCATATTTAATAAAATCTACCCCAGAAGGAGCACGAGACTTTGTGGTGCCAAGCAGAATGAATCAAGGTGAATTTTATGCTTTACCGCAATCTCCTCAAACTTTTAAGCAATTGTTGATGGTGTCGGGAATTGACCGTTATTATCAAATTGTTCGGTGTTTTAGAGATGAGGATTTACGTGCCGATCGTCAGCCTGAATTTACACAAATTGACTGTGAGATGTCATTTGTAGAGCAAGAGGATGTGCTCAATACCTTCGAAGGTTTAGTAAAGCACCTTTTTAAAACGTGCAGAAACATTGAATTTACGGAAGCATTTCCCCGCATTACTTATGATGAAGCCATGGAGCGATTTGGTTCTGACAAACCCGATATTCGGTTTGGAATGGAACTCAACAATCTAAATTCTGTAACGCAAAACAAAGGTTTTAAAATTTTTGACAATGCAGAATTGGTTTTGGGAATTGTAGCCGAAGATTGTGCAAGTTATAGTCGGAAACAACTCGACAAGTTAACCAAGTGGGTGCAACGACCCCAAGTGGGAGCAAAAGGACTGGTATATTGTAAATACAATGAAGATGGAACATTCAAAAGCTCAGTAGATAAGTTTTACAATCAGGAAGACTTAAAGGCATGGGCTGATCTATTGGAAGCAAAACCTGGAGATTTAATCCTTGTATTAAGTGGCGATAAAGACACTACCCGCAAACAGATGAACGAATTGCGCTTGTATATGGGAGATGAATTGGGACTGAGAAACCCCAATGAGTTTAAACCCTTATGGGTATTGGATTTTCCATTGTTAGAATGGGATGAGGAGGAAAGTCGATTCCATGCCATGCATCATCCATTTACGTCGCCCAAAGCAGAGGATATACACTGGCTAGACAATAACCCAGAAAAGGTTCGCGCAAACGCTTATGACCTAGCAATGAACGGTGTAGAGTTAGGGGGAGGATCGATTAGAATTCACGATAAAGAACTTCAAGCTAAAATGTTTAAAACACTTGGCTTTACTGATGAAGAAGCTCTAAAACAATTTGGATTTCTAATGAATGCTTTTAAATATGGGGCTCCACCACACGGCGGTATTGCCTTTGGTTTAGATCGTTTGGTGGCCACAATGGGAGGGTCCGATTCCATCAGAGATTATATTGCCTTTCCCAAAAACAATGCGGGAAGAGATATTATGATTGATGCTCCCGCAAGTATTGATGAAGAACAATTAAAAGTACTGGGATTAAAAACAACTGAAAAATAATTCAATTGAAATCAAAATGACTACAATCAATAGAGGGTTTTCCCCTAATTTTGCTCTATTTTTTGAACTTAAGGGTTAAATTCTCCTATCTATTCCCTAATATTGAAAATAAAATGAAAAAGTCAATGAAAAATATCAACTTAATTCCAACGCTATCCTCTCTTCTATTTGCTGGTGCTTTACTGCTTATTACTGGCTGCAATGAAGCTCATCAGCAAGAACAGAAACAGAAACAGGAGCAGGAGCAGGAACAAGAGCAAGGTAATGTTTTGGGAACAGTAACTGCGAAGATTGAAACAAAAACTGGCGATATTATTGATTATGAAGGAATTATTGTAGACAATATCGTTTACAATACAGCCGCCAATTGGGAAGAAATTAAGGGAGAGTCAAGTGTGGTCTTGGTGAAATCATATATGAAAAAAGAAGACATAGAATACAATCTTAATATGATTCTTAATTTGACAGGGGACAATCCTATTGGAACATATTATGGTCAAAACGAGTCTAATGAAGACACAGACACAGGTTTTTCTACACTTTCCTTTACCTTAGATGATGGGGACACAAAGCAATATGGATCGACAGCTTGGAGCGATAATAAAGACCTTTCGGGATCGATGGGAAATGCTACTGTAAATGTGTCCACATTAACACATCAAGAATTTAAAGCCACTTTTTCTGGGCTTTTAAAAGAAACATTTGCTTCAGGAAAAGACAATCAAGGCATATTAAAAGTAACGGAAGGAACCGTTGATACAAAGATAACATACCGATTGTTAAAATAGTACACAGCAAGAAACAGGCGCTTTTTATAAATGATGGTAGTGTGAATTCATCGACTCGTTCCATCATCATAATCAATGTTAAAAAGCCATAACTTTCTATGGTTATGTAAGATGAAACTTCTATTTTTGCAGAATTAGAAGAATGGAATAGCCATTCTGATTCAAATATAAAATACAAGATATGAGTCAAGTAAAGAAAGATGACACAGTAAAAGTTCATTACACAGGAAAATTAACAAATGGAGAAGTCTTTGATAGTTCTGAAGGACGCGAGCCTTTAGAGTTTCAAGTAGGAGCAGGACAAATGATTCCTGGATTTGAAAATGGCATTCTTGATATGCAAGTAAATGACAAGAAGACAATTGAAGTTTCGTCAAGCGACGCTTATGGTGAGCCAAAAGATGAGCTTTTTCAGGAAGTACCTAAAGATCAACTTCCACAAGAAATTACTCCGGAAGTAGGAATGGCATTAGCCGCTCAATTGCCAGATGGTAGACAACAGCAATTAATTATTGCTGAGGTAAAAGACAGTACTATTGTAGTTGACGCAAACCATCCCTTAGCTGGTAAAGACTTAGTTTTTGATGTAGAAGTTGTTGAAATAAAGTAAGTAGAAAACAGTTCAAATTAAATACTAAGCCACAAATTAAAAAGTGTTATCATTTTTTTAATTTGTGGCTTTTTTCATAAAAATAAGGCGCCCTGATCCTACTCCGCTTATCTATTGCTCATCGTAGAACTCCACCTTCCCACTGTCGATGTGGTACATTGCTCCAATAATTTTAATCTTACCATTGTTCTCCATTTCTCGAAGAATGGCGCTTCTTTCTCGGATTTCTCGGATTGAATTAAACACATTTTCTTTGGAGGCCAAATTGATTGCTTCGGATGAAGTAATGTCAGAAACAGATAATTTTACTCGTTCAACGGAGGGTTGGATTTTTTCCAATAGTGCGGTAACATGTCCGATTTTTTGGCCCTTACAAGCTGCTGTAACCGCACCACAACTGGTATGTCCAAAAACGACAATTAATTTTGCTCCTGCCAATTTACATGAGAACTCTAGTGAACCCAAAACGTCTTCATCAACTATATTTCCAGCGATTCTTGTGTTAAAAAGATCACCTATACCTTGATCAAAAATTTGTTCAGCCGGAGCTCTAGAATCAACACAACCCAAAATCACGGTATGTGGATACTGTCCATTTGTAGAGGTTGTTTTTACCTGTTCCAAAAAATAATGTTCTTCTAGGTTCTGCTCAATGAATCTTTGATTGCCTTCAATAAGAATTTGCTTTATTTCATCAGGCGTCAATCTTTCTTGTGATTCCTTTGTTTGTGTATCCATAAGTGAAACTTTATAATAAGGCAAAAATAATTAATCTATCTTTTAATATTTATGGAGACATTCTGCATTTTATTAACAATTAATAGTTGATGTCTCAAAACTGCAGAACTGCTGCGTTATTGACAAATTCCGAGCTCAATCACATACTTTAATATGCTTGTTTTGTTCTCATTTTCATTGCCTTGCATTCTTCTCACTTTTAAAACATCAACTATTATAATAAAGATTTTGCTGTTTTGAGACAGCTACATCTAGAGCAAATGCATTTAAAAATTTTTATTCCTGTTGGAATTGTTAGGATATAATATCTTTCACAATATTTTAATTAAAACTGTTGCTTATCATCGATATCCCGACTTCAAATTAAATTAAAACGTGACAACTATAAGTTCAAATACGTTTGCCCTGATCTCGTACCTAAAAAGTTATTTACTTTTTAACTCCTTTTTTGTGCTACTTTCCTTTTTGTGTGAATTTCTATCGGCTCTATGTTGTTTCATAAGTTCCCTTTGTTCATCACTAAGTAATTCTTTGATTGCACTTCTTTGTTTTTTCCACAATTCTTTTCTCTGATTGTCTTTTTCAGTTTTAGAAAGTTCCTTATTTGCCTCAAGCACACTTCTTTCCTTATTAAAATCTTCAAGTGTTTTTTTCAACTTCTCTTTTTGTTCGGTTGATAAAGATACAATAGCATCTAATCGATTGATATAGGCTTCTGATCTTTGAGCTGGAGTCAACTTTGATTTGGCACGACGTTCCTTTATTTTCTGCTTTTGAACATCTGAAAGTACATTATTCATCTCAATGTGCTCTTCTTTTTTCAATTCCCAAATTTTCTGTTTTTTACTTTCCTCAGAGACCCCTTCGACGTCTTTAACCTCCATAATTTTTGAATGATAAACCCTTTTAATTTCTTTCATTTTAAGCCTTTGCTCATCAGTTAAATCAAGGTCTTTAATCACAGCCTTCCTTTTTTTTGCCATTTGTTTCTTTTGAATTGGCTGTTGTGGTTTTGGAGATTGGTCTTGCGCAGATAGAAAAGACGTTCCTCCTAAAAGAATACAAGTGGCGACAAAATACATTTTTAAATTTTTCATAATATTATCATTTTGATTTACAACACTATTTAAACAATTCTTATGCCAATAGATGAAAGGTAAAAATTCTACTTCAATTTCATAGATATCACAAAACAAGTTCATTCAATATTTATGATACCTACTGAAAAATGCGGATAAATGGAAGAACTAATCCATCCAATAATTCTATCGTAGGTTAGACTTCCAATGTGTCAAAAGAGAAATGCCAATATGTTCAGGTTAAAGACCAAAAGCAGCTTTAATTTGCTCTACATGATCCAATTTCTCCCAAGTAAACAGCTCTACTTCTAAAGATTCTTTGCGACCACCATTTTTAAAGGTTACCATTTTCTTCTCTGGTTTTCTTCCCATGTGACCGTAGGCGGCGGTTGGACCATAGATAGGAGATCTCAATTTTAATCTTCTCTCAATTGCTCCAGGCCGCATATCAAAGATTTCACTAATTTTCTTTGCAATTTCTCCATCTTTCATGTCAACTTTACAAGTACCGTAGGTTTCAACCTTCATTCCAACAGGTTCTGCAACTCCAATTGCGTAGGCTATTTGTACAAGAACCTCATCACATAAACCCGCAGCAACCATATTTTTTGCAATATGCCGTGTTGCATAAGCCGCAGAACGATCAACCTTAGAAGGATCTTTTCCGGAAAATGCCCCACCTCCATGTGCTCCTTTTCCTCCATAAGTATCCACTATAATTTTACGCCCTGTTAAACCTGTGTCGCCATGAGGTCCTCCAATAACAAATTTTCCAGTAGGATTAATGTGATAAATGATATCATCATTAAACAACTTCTCAATTTCAGGGTTATTTAAACTCTTAATCAGACGTGGAATTAAGATTTCCTTAATGTCTTTCTTTATTCTATCCAACATCACCTCTTCGCTTTCGTCGAATTCATCATGTTGAGTTGAAAGTACAATTGCTACAATTTTATTTGGTTTGTTATTGTCGTCATATTCAATCGTTACTTGCGCTTTTGCATCGGGACGCAAATAAGTAATGTCATCATTTTCTCTTCTAATTTTTGCCAGTTCCATTAACAACCGATGCGATAAGTCAAGCGCTAAAGGCATATAATCTTCAGTTTCATTTGTAGCATAACCGAACATCATACCTTGATCCCCAGCTCCTTGTTCTTCAAGACTTTCTCTAACAACTCCCTGTAAAATATCTGGGGATTGCTCATGGATTGCAGAAATAACAGCACATGATTTTGCATCAAATTGATATTCACTTTTTGTATAACCAATTCTTTCAATAACAGCTCTAGCGATTTCTTGTACATCGAGATAAGCTTTCGAATTAACTTCTCCCGCTAAAGTAACTAAGCCAGTAGTAACAAGGGTTTCACAAGCCACTTTTGCATTTTTATCAAAGGCAAGAAAATGATCAATTAATGCATCAGAAATTTGATCTGCAATTTTATCGGGGTGTCCCTCTGAAACTGATTCAGAAGTAAATAAATATGACATATACTTAGTGTTTCTTATTTAGAATGTTCAAAGATAGCAATAGTCGATAAAAACAAGTCGTTTTTTATTAAAATTATAGTTGAACCGTTAAAAAATTGTATTCTTGCAAAAAAAATAAATGGTACGGCTTCTTCACATAGAAACTTCAACTAAGGTTTGTTCCGTTGCGATTTCGGAAAATGGACAGCTTATTGATTGTATTGAAGAGCATTCTGATCAATTTATTCATGGAGAATCCCTTACTCTTTTTATCACATCAATTTGTAAAAAGAACCATTGGCAACTTTCTCAACTTGATGGAATTGTTGTGACCGGTGGTCCTGGTTCGTACACGGGACTTCGAATCGGAGTTTCCACAGCAAAAGGGTTGTGTTATACTTTAAATCTGCCCTTAATTTCAGTTGACGCATTAAGCAGTATTGCTACATTGGCTCATAAAAAAGCGCCTAACATCAATATTTGCGCAATGATTGATGCAAGAAGAACAGAGGTTTTTTCAACAATATATAATGCCAGCCTTGAAGTCATTAAACCCCTTTCAGCAGATGTTTTAGACAAAAATTCCTATAAAAAATTCACTCCTTTTCTGGCCTGTGGAGATGGTGCACATAAAATGCAACAATTGTGGCACAATCGAGAAATTACTTTTGACAATGCTGTTTTATCAAGTGCCGCAGGTCAAGTACAGATTGCTTTTGAAAAATGGAAGAAAAAAGATTTTGAGGATGTTGCTTATTTTGAACCCAAATATTTAAAGGACTTTGTTGTTACACCTTCTAAGAAAAGTCCAATCTAGCTAAATTTTTTATACCCCAAGATTGGGTTACAATTTCAAATTATTAAAACCCCTGTACTTCCCAAACCAATTGTTATTTTAGCTTTTCACCACGAAAACCTATAAATATACCTTGTCTGCTCAACACAGTTCGTAGTTCGGGTTACATATTTTCTAAATCGTGAATTGCAGGTCTTAATTTGAAAAGTCCACCCACAATAAAACCTATAACAAGAGTAAAATCAGCACAGTTATAAAACCAGAATTGTTGTTCCATATCGATAAAACTCAAATGGCTTTCAATGGTGTGAATTACAAAATACAAATGAACAATCCATCCTGGAAAGAAAGAGAGAACAACAATGGAAACAAATGAAGTAAAAGCCACACCTTTTTCTTTAATGGAAACATGAGTGCTTCTATCCAATACCAAAAGTAAAATTAAAGAGAGCGCAAGTACAGCCAAATAAACTATTTTTAGAAAAGCTCTTTGTTCATATCTAAATGAAATATCCGTGATATAAGATATAATTTGTGCAGAAGTTTTATCAATAAAAAAGAGAAACAACCCGAATACAACAATCATTAAAAGACCTGAACGATATTCTTTTTTTAAAAGTACCAATCGCTTTAAGTTTTACGTTTTTTCTTTTTCGCTGCTGGAAAAAGGACATTATTGAGTATCAATCGGTAACCTGGGGAGTTGGGATGAAGGTTTAAATCCGTTGGAGGATCCCCTACACGATGCTGGTAATCTTCTGGATCATGACCTCCATAGAATGTCCATGTTCCATTGCCGTATTCTCCATGAATATATTTTACAGTTTCTAAAGATTTAGTTTCTCCCATTATAGTAACGGAAGACTTTACATAATCTTTAACAAAGTCTGTTGTTTGCCCATAAAAGTTTTTAATCATTTTGGTGTGATTTTGGGTCAACATTGAAGGAACAACATCCCATTTTGCAGAAAAATCAAACAAGGTGAAATAATCATCATTTTCTGAGACTTTAAGGTGTCTTTTAGTACCATCAATAGTAGAGAATTCATAAATTGTTGGATCAGTTATAAGGTCATAATCTTTAAAAGCCAAACCATTATGAAAGTCCATCTTCGATTTGTAATTTGGATCAATTCCATCACCATCAAAAACATAATCAACAATATCTGTTGTATGGGCCGCTAATGCAATATCAAAGCTGTCTGTTCCACTACACATTGTAAACAAAAACCCACCTAATCCAACATAGCTCTTTATAGCACTGGCAACTGCCAGTTTCATTTTAGAAACTTTTTTAAACCCCATTCTGTTGGCCAATGATTGCTGTCTTGCCACTTGGTCTTTATACCATTGAGCATTTCGATATGCGCCATAAAACTTTCCGTATTGACCTGTAAAATCCTCATGGTGTAAATGCAACCAGTCATACTCTTTTAGTCCACCTGCTAAAACAGTACTGTCATACACTTCATCGTAAGGAATTTCTGCATATTTCATTACCAATGTAACAGCGTCATCCCAAGGTCTTTTACCCGAAGGTGTATATACAGCAATTTTGGGGGCAGTCTCTAATTGTACAACTGCCATATTTACTTCTGGGGAAGCAATCTTTCTTTTAATACCAGCAACTTGCCCATCGGTAAGAATCGTATAGCTCACGCCACGAATAATCAATTCATTTTCTATTGCATCAAGCTGAGGCAGAAGGAACGACCCTCCTCGATAATTCAAGAGCCAATCAATAGTAACACCATTTTCTAGAGAAAAATAGGCAATTCCATAGGCTTTTAAATGATTTGTTTGATTGTTGTCCATTGGGACAAGTATCTGAGATGCATTTATCTGCACAATAAAAATAAGTGTAAATAGCGTTGCTGTAATGTGCCGCATTGTATTGTTTTTTTTAATCTTTATCTTCATTAGAATGGTACTTCCCCAGTATCGTTTTGTGAAACATCAAAGTCATCATTGCTATCATTTAATCGGCTGCCTTTAATCATACGTTCTGTACCTTCTGTTTCAAAATCTGTTCCAATAGGCATTGGATTAACTTGATGTATATCATCGTCCATAGCATAGGAATCAAAATTATCAAATTTGGCATATTTACCAATAAACTTCAATTTAACAGTATCGGTAACACCATTTCTATGTTTTGCAATAATAATATGCCCTTCTCCCTGCGTTGAGCTTCCATTTTCATCTTCAATCAATCCGTAATATTCTGGGCGGTAAATAAAAGAAACGATATCTGCATCCTGTTCAATGGCACCCGACTCCCTTAAGTCGGAAAGAACCGGTTTCTTATCTCCTCCCCTTTGCTCAACAGAACGGTTCAATTGTGATAAAACAATTACGGGGACATTAAGTTCTTTAGCAATTTCCTTTAGAGAACGGGAAATGTGTGAGATTTCTTGTTCACGGTTACCAATGGTTTTATTGGTGCCTCCTGTCATCAACTGAAGATAATCAATAATAACAATTTCTATATTGTTTTTTTGTTTTAACCTTCTGCATTTAGCCCGCAATTCAAAAATAGATATTCCTGGGGTATCATCAATAAAAATATCTGCCTTTGCTAAAGCTCCAATTTTTGTATTAATTTGCTGAAATTCATAATCTTCAATATTTCCTTTTCTTAATTTTTGGGCATCAATTTCTGCCTCTGATGAAATCAACCTTTTAACCAATTGCACACTCGACATTTCAAGAGAAAAAAGGGCGACTGGCATCTTATAATCAACTGCGATATTTCTGGCCATAGACAAAACAAAAGCTGTTTTCCCCATCCCGGGTCGAGCAGCTACAACAATCATATCAGAGCGTTGCCAGCCTGAAGTAATACGGTCTAAATCTTTAAATCCTGTTGGAACTCCTGAAACCCCATCTTTATTTTCTCGTGCTTTTACAATTTCTTCCATGGCGTCTTTCATGGCTCCTTGCATTGTATCATAGCTTTTCTTCATATTATTTTGAGCAATCTCAAATAACATTTCTTCAGCTTTCGACAGCACATTAAAAACATCTTTTGTTTCGTCGTATGCTTCTTTAAGAATTTCATTAGAAATTCCGATAACTTCTCTTTGGATATATTTCTCAATAATGATTCTACTATGGTGTTCAATATGAGCTGCGGAAGCTACTTTATTTGTTAATCTGGATATATAAAAAGGGCCACCTACAATCTCTAAGCTTCCCATTTTACGAAGCTGTTCTGTAACGGTTAATAAATCAATTGGATTTGTTGATTCAGCCAATTCACGAATGGCTTCAAAAATAAGCTGATGCTTTGGATCATAAAAAGCATCTTTCGTCCGCAAAATATCAATAACTGCATTCAAAGCCATGTTATCAATCATCATAGCGCCCAGCACAGCTTCTTCAAGATCTACAGCCTGAGGCGGTAAACGCCCATGATCTGAAGGTGTTTTGCTGACTTTAAGGTTTCTTTTTCTTGTTGGTTTTATACTTTTTTTATCTTCATTTTCCATACCACAAATATATTCAAATGCACCCTATTTTAAAATTCCTATAGACCATCTTTCTCGAATGTGTAAAACTAAATTTTTGTGCATAACTTTTATTGTGCTGTAACCCACAAATATTCCATACTCGATATAAAAAATTATCGCAAAGACAAAAGGAGTTATTCACATTCAAATATATAAAAGATAATCTAAAATAAAGAATAGAAATTATTTAGCCATTTTAAATTTATTCATAAAACAACTGTTCCTATAAAATTAATACTTTTGGGCAACCTTTATAGACAATAATTCGTTTTAAATATTAAAGCTATTTCTAATACTATGGATAAATTTTATTTTTTTAAAGACTCATTACTTACAAAAGAAATTAAACTTTTCTTTCTCCTTGTCCTATTTCCCTTTTTTTATGAAGCCCAGACACCTTGTAATCTAAGTAATTACAATACTGCTTATGTGTTAAACGTCAATGATTATCCATACAACAGCAGTTCAGGTGTAACTGTAACATCCTCAGCTCCTGGCGTTCCAACTTTAAGCAACTCTACATATAATTGTGGATCAAACGCTATGGCTACAAATTCTCCCGCATATTGGTTAAACAGTGCTGCGCAACAAATTACTTTAAATTTTAGTGCTCCTGTTTCCTCAATTACAGTAATTTTTAACGGCACCAATGCAGGGGAAGAGTTTTATTTTGCTTCTAATTGTGGAACTGTTTCAATTACAAATTTTTGTACAAGTAACTATGTTTTAATTAATGGAGGATCAGGCATAAGGTACAATGGAGGAAGTACTTCTGGAAATATTGCAACTCTTAATGTTCCTGGAGGAGCTACTGAATTTTATTTAACCCACAACGGAACAGGCTCTGGGTCACGTATTGCACTGATGGACTGTATTGTTCCAGCCACAGGTGGAGGAGGAAGTACTGTTATTGACCCTGTTTCAAATATTAACGTTTGTACTGGAACGTCTGTTCCAGCATCAAATTATACCAGTACACCAAGTGGAGCCTCTTTTGAATGGTCAAACTCTAATACAAATATTGGATTAGGAGCGTCAGGAACAGGAAATGCGCCAGCTTTTACCGCAACAAACGCAACAAATAACCCCATTTCTGCAACAATAACTGTAACATCACCGGCTTCCGGTTGTAGTCCTGCTCCTTCACCTGTCACTTATACAATTACAGTAAATCCTCCACCTACTTTTACAACATCAACTACAGATCCCTCGTGTGGGAACAACAACGGAGAAATCATTATTACCCCAGCCTCTGGTTTTACCATCACCGATTATTCAATCGATGGAGGAACAACTACCCAATCCAATGGCACTTTCTCTAATTTAGGTCCTGGAACATACAATATTGTCATTATCGACAATAACGGATGTGAAGCTACAGGAAGTGTAACTTTAAACAACGCTGGATCTCTTGACGATCCTTCTTTTTCTTTAACTGATTTTTGTGAAGGAACAACAAACAGTGCAACCATTACAGGAACGCCCGGCGGTACATTTACCATTGTTACTCCAACTGGAGACGGCGCATCTATTGATGGTTCAACTGGGGAAATAACAAACGGTGTTGGTGGAACAACATATACGGTGGAATACACTACAAATGGTACTTGTCCAGCTTCACAAACGCAAGACGTTACCGTTAATGCCAGTCCTACGTTTACAACATCAACTACAGATCCTTCTTGTGGGAACAATGACGGTGAAATCATTATTACCCCAGCCTCTGGCTTTACAATTACTGATTATTCTATTGATGGAGGAACAACTACCCAATCCAATGGCACTTTCTCTAATTTAGGTCCTGGAACATACAATATTGTCATTATCGACAATAACGGATGTGAAGCTACAGGAAGTGTAACTTTAAACAACGCTGGATCTCTTGACGATCCTTCTTTTTCTTTAACTGATTTTTGTGAAGGAACAACAAACAGTGCAACCATTACAGGAACGCCCGGCGGTACATTTACCATTGTTACTCCAACTGGAGACGGCGCATCTATTGATGGTTCAACTGGGGAAATAACAAACGGTGTTGGTGGAACAACATATACGGTGGAATACACTACAAATGGTACTTGTCCAGCTTCACAAACGCAAGACGTTACCGTTAATGCCAGTCCTACATTTACCACATCAACAACAGATCCTTCTTGTGGGAACAATGACGGAGAAATTATTATTACCCCAGCCTCTGGTTTTGCCATCACCGATTATTCAATCGATGGGGGAACAACAACACAATCCAATGGCACTTTCTCTAATTTAGGTCCTGGAACATACAACATTGTTATTATCGACAATAATGGGTGTGAAGGAACTGGAACAGAAAGTTTAAATAACTCTGGAGGAATAACATTAAACGTTGTAAGCAGCACCGATATTTCTTGCCATGGAGCAGCTGATGGAAGTGGAGTAGTAAGTGCAAGTGGAGGAACTGGAAACTATACTTATAGCTGGTTACCTACAGGGGGAAGCGCTGCAAATGCTTCTAACTTAATGCCAGGAACCTACACCGTTACCGTTACAGACGATGGGGGCTGTTCGGATGATGTTCAAATTACAATTGCTGAACCCGATTCCATAAGTATTAATGAAACCATTACCCCTACTGATTGTGGAATAGACAATGGAGAAATTGATCTTACCGTTACGGGTGGTTCAGGAAATTATTCCTATACATGGAATCCTGGCGTAAGTATTACAAATCAAGCGACAGGACTGGCATTTGGAATGTATGAAGTTACTGTGACGGATGACAATGGTTGTAGTAAAACAGTTTCTTATAATGTACCACAAGGCAATTCCTTTTACGTAGAAGTAATTCCTGCTGACGATGTAACCATTCAACAGGGAGAAAGTGTAAGTATCAACCTGTTTGTTGACCCAAATGTTACCGTAGACAACATTTCTTGGTTTCCACCAGATGGACTAAGTTGTACGGATTGTAAAGATCCTGTTGCAACACCAGATCACTCAACAACTTATATTGTTGCTGTAACTGATGATAATGGTTGTGTTTCTACAGACACAGTTGTTATTAATGTAATTCTTCCTTGTGCGGAGATTTTTGTTCCCAACACTTTTTCTCCCAATGCCGATGGATTGAATGATTTACAATGTGTACTTGGAGAGTGTATTGTTTCAATGGATTTTACTATATTTAACCGTTGGGGGGAACTTGTTTTCCAAACCAAAGACCAAGAAGAGTGCTGGAATGGTAAATATAGAGGTAAACCTGTACAAAGTGGAACGTATATTTATAAGTTAAAAGCAACATTAGAGAACGGAAAACAGGTAGAAAAAACAGGGAATATAACTGTGGTAAGATAAATACTAAATAAGCTAATTAAAAAACACCTGACTTCTGATTTTATTGATAAACTCTACTGTTGCAAAAGACCCTCTGTCTTAGAATTCGGGTTAACAGACCATCCAAAATATATAGTTCATAAAAATTCATAAATAACCCATTACCTTTTAAATATTTATAATTTTGTATCAAATAATAGAATTATGACAAAATATTTTCATTCTAGGGTTTTATTAACTCTTCTTCTTACTGTTGCAACATTTTTTTCTGTAACAGCACAAACAACAAAACTTGACACTCCGATTCCTCTAGCTCCAGATGTAACAAAGGATGTTTTACCCAACGGTCTCACCTATTATATCAAACACAATGATAAGCCAAAAGACAAAATAGAGCTGAGATTGGTTGTCAATGCAGGATCCATTCTTGAAAATGACAATCAGCTTGGGTTGGCTCATTTTATGGAACACATGAATTTTAATGGTCTAAAACATTTCCCAAAAAATGCTTTAGTGCAATACCTTCAAGATATTGGCGTAAAATTCGGTGCTGACCTCAATGCCAACACTGGTTTTGAACGCACTTATTATATCTTGCCTATTCCAACCGATAACCCTGATAATGTTAATCATGGTTTTCAAATTTTAGCCGATTGGGCTGGAGGAGCATTAATTACTCCTGAAGAAGTAAATGCTGAAAGAAAAGTGGTGTTGGAAGAAATGCGAATACATCAAGAAAGTGCCAGTAATCGAATGATGAAACAGTTTCTTCCCGAAATGTTAAATAATTCTCGTTTTGCCGACCGACTTCCAATAGGCACAAAAGACGTTATAGAGAATGCAAGTCCTGAGCTTATACGAGAATACTACCATGATTGGTACCGACCCAATAATATGGCTGTAATTGTAGTTGGCGATATCACCGCTCAAAAGGCAGAGGAGTTGATTAAAAAATATTTTGGAGGATTAAAGAATCCAAAAAACGAAAGGGAACGTGTTTACTACAAGATTAAACCTTATCAACAGCCTAAAGCTATGGTTGTGACAGATCCCGAAGCAACCAACTATAATTTAACCCTTCTTTTCCCAGCACATAAAGTGCAAACAGAAAAGACTTTAGGTGATTATCGCCATTCTCTAATAAGAAGTATTTTTACACAAACCATCAATCAAAAGCTTCATAAAATGGCACAAACAGGAAATCCTCCTTATGCAGGTGCAAATGCCTCTTTAAGTGGTGCATTTGGAGCTTTTACTTTAAAAAATGAAGGGTTTAATCTTGATTTAATGCCCATTAAAGATTTCAAAACAGCTATTGATTCCGCTATTGCAGAAATTATACGTATTAGAGATTATGGTTTTTCTAAAAATGATATCGAAAACACAAAGAAACGTATATTGGCTTCGTATGAGAAATCATATAAAGAAAGAGACAAAACACTTTCATCAGATTTAGTCGGCGAGTATTCTCGAAATTTTATGCGCCAAGAGCCCATTCCAGGAATTGAGAACGAATATAAATATGTTCAAGAAATGTTGCCAACAATTACCTCAAAAGAAGTGAGTGAATTGGCCAATGAAATTCTATCGAATTCAAAAAATTTCTTTGCTTTAATTACAGGACCCGAAAAAGGAGATATAAATCTTCCATCAGAAAAAGAGTTACTGAATATTATAAAAGAAGCCTTTCAACAAAAGGTAACAAAAACTTCTGAGCAAGAAACAGCAAGTCAATTGTTACAATCAAATCCTACACCAGGAAAGATAATCAAAGAAACTCAAGATAAGGAATTGGGAACAACTACTTATACATTAAGTAATGGGGTAAAAGTAACTGTAAAACCAACCGATTTTAAAAGTGATGAAATTGTGTTTACAGGAACAAAATTCGGAGGAACAGGTCAATACGGTGTTGCAGACAAGTCCAATGTTCAGTTCCTTTCAAGTGTTATTGGTGTAATGGGATATGGTGAATTTACTCCTTCTGATTTAAAGGATTTTCTTTCAGGGAAAACAGTATCATTAACTCCTAATATGGGCGAAATATCTAACAGTGTTAGTGGTTCTTCTTCGGTAAAAGACTTTGAGACTTTATTAGAACTCAATTACTTAAAACTGACCTCTCCAAGACTTGATACAGCTTTGTTCCATGGCTTTCTAACCAAACAAAGAACACAATTGAAGTTTCTAAAAGCCAATCCTCAATATGCTTTTATAGACACTTTAACTAAAATAATGTACGACAACAATCCAATGGCTCCAATTACCATTCCCGATGAAAATGACCTTAGCAATATTGATGCAGAACGTGTAATAGAAATTTATAAAGATCAATTTAGCAATGCAGATGGTTTCCATTTCTTTATTGTGGGAAATGTTGATCCATCTCATTTAAAACCCTTATTGGAAAAGTATATTGCCAGTCTTCCTGTAAAAGGCGAGAAACCAATGTACAAGGACAATGGTGTTCGTGTGATCAAAGGAGACAAAATGTTTAAATTCTATAAAGGATCGAATAACCGCAGCTTAATTCTCGACATGCATCATGGAGAAGATATTAAATACACACCTGAGTTGGCTATGCAATCCGATTTACTTGGTCAAATCATGACAATGCAAATCAATGACACAATCAGGGAAAAGATGCAAGTTATATATGGAGGAGCTGCAATGGCCCAAGTTTCTGAATTTCCTTATCCTCAATACAGTGTTGTTATCCAATTGCCAACTGGTCCAGAGAATGTAGACACCATTCTTCAGGAAATCGATAAGGAAATCAAAGGATACAAGGAAAATGGTGGCCCGAAGGGTAGTCTAGAAAAGGCAGTAAAGGCCACTCTGGAAGGATATAAAGAAAAGTTAAAAAAGAATGACTTTTGGTCAGAACGTTTAGAAGACATTATGGTTTGGGGAAAAAGCAAAGCGTTTTTCCTAAATTATGAAAAAAACCTCAAAGCCGTTACCCAAAAAGACATCATCAAAACAGCCAATACGTTATTAAGTGGAAGCCACTTAACAGCTATCTCTTTTCCAGAAAAAGATGAATAAATTGAGTTGAAAATTGATTTAACTTATTAAAACCAGTTCATTTCCAGGACTGGTTTTTTTGAACAAATAATGGATATAAGACGAGAAATAATTGAGACAGCTGATGGATCAAAAACCATTCATTTGCCTGAACTTAAAGAAAGTTATCACTCTGTACATGGTGCTGTACAAGAAGCAAAACATGTATTTCTTAAAAGTGGTTGGGATCAATTGTCTACCTCGAAATACAAAATTCTAGAAATTGGCTTTGGAACGGGGTTAAATGCAGCTTTAACCTTAATTAGAGGAATTGAAGAGAAGAAAACAGTAAACTATACAGGTATAGAAGCGTATCCTGTTAATATCAAAGAAATAGAAAATCTTGGTTATGGTCAATTGCCCTGTTTTCAATCCGTAAAAGAAGAATACCAGCAAATCCATGAATCCAACTGGAATGCGTCAGTAAGAATCAATACCCAATTTACTTTATTTAAAAAAAGAGTAAAATTGATTGATTTTCATCCCACTAAAAACGCCTATAATCTTATATATTTTGATGCATTCGCCCCACGTGTTCAACCAGAAATGTGGACGCTTGAGGTATTTCAAAAAATGTATGATAGCCTGTCTAAAAATGGTATTCTTGTAACATATTGTGCCAAAGGAGAAGTAAGGAGAAACATGTTACACTCTGGATTTGATGTAGAGAAAATAACGGGTCCTCCAGGAAAAAGAGAAATGCTTAGGGCAATAAAGATGTAAAATTATACTTCGCTTTATAAAATTTAACTTTCTTAAGGATGAATAAATACTTAACTTTGTATCTATTGAAAAATCAAAATATGATTCAACACAATAATTATTATTTCCCCGTCTTCGCACTCTTGGTTTCTTTATTGTTTTTCTCTTGTACACATCAAGAAAGTAAAGAAGCAGAACAATTTTTTGTACAAGATGATAAAAATTCTGATTTAGATTCCCTCTCTAAAATACAACAGGAGTTAAAGAAAGAACCCGAAAACATTCAATTATGGATTAAAAAAGGAAAGTTGTGTAAAGACCACTTAAACTTTAAGTGTGCTCTAGATGCAGGAGCTAAAGCATACATGTTAGATTCAACAAACATTGAAGCCAGAAGGCTTTATGCGTGGTCTCTAATCAACAAGCCCAATGCACCAATTGCTGATATTGAGCGTGCAAAAAATCATTTTAAATACATTTTATCCATCCAACCTAAAGACCCCGAGACTCTTGTCGATTTGGCAAATACTTATTCTTTGACGGGAGATTTCAAAACCGCCATGAAGTATATCAATGATGCGCTGAGGATCGACAAACATTATAGGGATGGCTATGTTTTAAAAGGCTCTATCTACAAGACTATTGGGAACAATGATTTAGCACTTTCTAGTTATCAGACTGCACTTCAAATCGATCCTGATTATTTTATTGGACAATTGAATACAGGATGGTTGCTCACTAAAATGGGAAACCATAAGTTAGCACTAGAATATTATCAAAATGCTGCAGATTTAAAGCCTAAAAACCTAAATGCTCTATACGGTATTGCTAAAAGTCAACAAGACCTAGAGACCTACGATGAAGCCTTAAAAGAATATAGAAAGATCAATCAAGTTGATTCATTATTTTATATCTCTTATTTCAATCAAGGTTTTATAAAACAATACTATCAGAATGAATTAGACAGTGCAACATATTTTTTCAAAAAAGTACTGGAAATTAATCCAAAATATAAAAGAGCTTGGTACCAATTGGGGGAAAATTACTTGGAAAAAGGAGAAAAATCAGATGCTGCAAGTGCTTTTGGTAAAGCCCTAAAAATAGATCCCAATTTCAAACCTGCAAGAGACGCTGCCGACAAACTTAGAAAAGATTTGTATAAATAATCCGAACTGGTATTATAAACAATTGAAAAGTTGTGACTCTTGAAAAAAGGAGATAATTCATAAGAACTATCTCCTTTTACCTTGCATTATTTACTTCTAACCAAATGAACAAATCCATGTTCCAAAACCTCTTCGCCACTTAAATCTGTTAAAGTAGCTTTATAAAAGTAAACCCCATCATCGCAATCTGCTCCAGAATTTTTAACTTTCCCGTTCCAATTAAAATTAACCTTATTGCTTTCGAATACAAGGTTCCCCCATCGATTCAAAACAATAATATCTATATTGGCTATATTCTCAGGATTAATCAACTTAAAATAGTCATTTTCATTATCCCCATTCGGCGTAAACACGTTAGGAAATTGATACTTCATTTCGGGGAAAACAACTTCAATATTCAGCATTGCAGTATCGCTACATCCTAAATCCGTTGTTCCAGTAAGAATAATTTGATAAACACCTACATTATCATAAGTATGCCCAACGATTGAGTCATTGTTTTGAACATCCAAACCATCATCAAAATCCCAGTTATAATTATCTGCTCCATTCGACAAGTTCTCAAAGATCACTTCCATTGGAGGCATTCCAATTAAAGGATCAGCAGTAAAAGCAACGTTTGGAGATGGGTTTGTAATAACAACAATACTGTCCATTGCGGTACATCCATCTACAGAAGTTCCTATTACATAAAACACTTCTTCTCCTATAATTCCTTGAACAGTATCGCCATTTTGAAAACCGCCAGACCAAGAATAGGTTTCAGCACCACTTGCATTGGGAATCCAAACCTCCCCATCACATATTTTTATAGTATCTTCTAAATCAATAACAGGCAATTCTAACACTTCTAGAGTAGCGGTATCGGTGTAATTACAACCATTTTCTATATATGTATATACAACATCATAAATCCCTGGTTCTGAATTATTCAGATTAATTTCCCCTGTTGTAGGAGAAATTGTTAGTCCAGAACTAGGTACTGCATTATATGTACCATTAGTTACTCCACTCGTTTGAACTTGCGTTGTACCGTCGGCACAAAATGTAGGGGCTGTCATGCTGATATCGGTGATAGGAGCTGGGGGTTCAGTAATTGTTTCATTTATTGTATCCATACAGCCCCCTGCATCCTCAACTACTATCTGATAGTTGCCTGCTCCCAAATTGTCAAATTCTGTTGCTGTCTGTTGAGTTGACCCATTTATACTGTAGAAATATCCAGGAGTTCCACCACTTATTGAAGTGGTAATTTTACCATCAGTTTCTCCAAAACAAGAAACATCTGTTGTATTTCCTGATAAAACGAGTTCAGCGGGCTCAACAATCGTTACAGTAGTGTCTTTGGTACAACCGCTATTATCTGTAATCTCTAGTTGATAAGTTCCCGCGGTTAAGTTTTCAAAGATATTGCTCGATTGTGCTGTCCCTCCATCAATAGCATAGGAATACGGGTTTGTTCCATTATAAGGCGTTATGGTCACTTTTCCATCATCATTTCCAAAACAAGAAATATTAGAAGGGTTAAGAGAAACAGTTAAAGGATTAACTTCAGTCACATCTATGGTCATTCCACTTACACAATCATTGGCGTCTTTAACAGTAACGGTATATGTCCCTGAGGGTAAATTATTAAATACCCCTCCCGATTGGTAAGTCGTTCCATTATCTATTGAAAACTGATAGGGGGAAAGACCACCACTCGCACTGACCTCTAAAGACCCATCAGAGGCTGAACAATTGGCAGCAATTATATTGTCTTGGGTAAGTTGTGGTGCATTAGGGTCTGGATTTACTGTTACCGTATCTGTTACAACAACCGTGTTTCCGCCGTTACAGGGTGTATAGGTTACTCTGGATACATAATCTGTTTGACCAATAGGACAAACATTAATTGTATTGCCCGATCCAATAACATTTCCCCCCTCTAACCAATCAACAGTATAGATTGGGGCACCATTCGGACTGAATCTCCATGCTTCTGGGCTTCCACTAGGAACAGTCCAAGTACCCGTATTACGACCTGGCGGTGTAATACCTTGTGTCCCTGATGGGTTTTGTATTCCAATGACTGCATTTCCATCATTCCAATTTGTACATAGATCCTTTCTTTCTACATAGACATCAATTGCATTGGTGGTCTCATACAGCACCATCATAAATGAACTTTTTTTGCCTGGACAATAATTGCTTAAACCAGTATAATGCGGTAAATCATTAAAAACAACAGCAAATATTCTACAAGGGGCTGTCCCCAAAATATAATATTTTATTGTTCCACCAATACTAGGGTCAACATCGTGATACGGACCAAAAATGTTGCCTGCATTGACCAATGCTGAGGAAGGAACAGAAGCTGAAAAGCTCCATGGATGGGAAGAGCCGTGCCCAGATCCTAAACCAATTGCTCCATTGGATCCAATTTGAGCTGTAGTGTAGGTCTGTCCATAAAAACAAAAATCAAATGGAAGTGTAATGGCCGAACTCCAAACATCATCGGTGTTTACAGATACAGCTGTACCCCCCGGCTGATTGAAAGCAACAGGAGGAGTATAAGCTATGGAAGAAACGGCATAAGAGTTTGTTCCTCCAGTCTCAAATGGTGTGGCCGTCAAGTCCACACATGAAGTAGAACAGTTCAGGTTAATATCACTTCCCGCATCAACAGAGGGACACCCAGGGAATTGTCCATAACTATTAAATGTAATCCCCAATAAAAAAGCACATAAAAGAGCCTGAATATTATTTTTTTTCATAATTGTGTGTTTTTTCGTTCATAACCAAGAGTGTGAAGTTGAAGGTATAGTTATTATCCAACAACTCCTTTTTCAATAAATCTGAAGTAACATCTACTGATGATTCAAAGTAAATAATGTGAATTTCATCTCCTTTTATATTACCGTTGGATTGAAATACATCATTGCATATCGGCAATAACTTCTTCAATTGATATTGATCAATATCCTGTAAGATTACTTTGTACTGAAATTGATTATTTGTTGTTTTTGGAGTGTTTTGTGCATATAAATTAGTGAACATAGTCAAGCACAAAAAGAGAAATAAAAATTTAATGTTTTTCATTGTAGTTTAGTTTTAATAACTTTCTTCATTTAGACGAAATTATACAGAAAATAGTTGCAATTTTTTTTTAAGCAATAAAAAAAAATATTGTACGAAAAAATGGGATGCGTTAAAGACACATCCCATTCCATTTATTTTAAAGCCCTTTTTTCTATTATGTTGGCCACAAAATTATTTATCTCTTACCACCTGAACAAATCCATGTTCTTTAATTTCTTGACCAGAATGATCTGTAATGGTAAATTTATAAAAGTAAGTTCCATCATCTACATCTTGACCTGATTTTGTTTTGCCATACCATTTAAAGTTCACGTCATTGCTTTCAAAAAGAACATTTCCCCATCTATTGACAATCACAACATCAATTGCTGATGCATTTTCTGCATTAATGGTAAAGTAATCATTCTCACCATCACCATTGGGTGTAAACACATTGGGCAAATCATAAATAACGGGAAGAAGAACTGTAATGGTCTTTGAAGCAGCATCAGAGCAGGCGCCCTTCTCTGCAGTTAAGGTAACCGTATAGATTCCTTCGTCGATATAAGTTGAGTTTTGATTGCTTTGATCATTTACTATATTGCCTTCTCCATTGCCAAAGTCCCAAGTATAAATGTCTGCAGGATCAGAGGTGTTGGTAAAAACTACGTCTAAAGGAGACATTCCAGAATCTGGAGTGGCATCAAAGCTTGCCTCAGGTGGTGGATTTTGTTCCACCAAAACACTGTCACTTGTTTGACAAACATTATCTTCAATTGTTAGAAAATACCAACCAGCAGAAAGGTCTTGCCAAACTGACGACTGTGGTCCTGTGCTTAAACTATCATGCCCTGGCCCTGTCCAATGGAACACAATTGAAGAAGAGCCCGTTGAACCGCTTACGTAACTCACTGCAACGCCGTTATCCATTCCGCAATCGGCAGGCGTTTGATTCAATGAGTCGATACTCAACGTTTGATTCATTGTGATTGTCGCAGTATCTTTCATTTCAAATCCACAACCATCTGTGGCTGTAACAATATAGTTAAAAACTCCATTTTCAAAAGAATCGAAATAGGCTGTATCTCCCGTTTGCCCATCTTCCCAAGTTAAGTCAAATGGTGGTACTGTTCCACTTGGAACTGTCCATAAAGGAATGCTATCTGTAAAACAAAACAATGCTGTATCCAAAGAAACCAAATTAATCGTTGTATCCAAAACAACGAGTTGAACAGTAGTGTCATAAGGACAACCATAATCATCTTCAACGTTAAATTGGTAACTGTATACACCTGGAGAATTCGGATTAACAGTAATTACCGTATCTCCTGAGGAACCCGAAATAATTGTGGGGTCAGGTGACCAAAAGGCATCAACAATTGAGTTTTGATAATACTCAGCGTCGGGATATAACGATGGATCAAACTCAATAGACCATGAAAATATATTTCCATCATCAATGCTCCAATTATCTGCAATGTGTAGCTTCCAATCTCCATTTAAAGGGCAGCCAGAGAAGTTGCCAAAAGTTTCTTCAGGAGCGTAAACCCCATTGGGATCCATTGTATTCCCGGAAGAAGGAGCGGAAGGTGGGGTAGGTATTGTATTCGTATTATATTCCGATGCAAAATCTCCCCAATTATTAATTGTAGAGGAAAAACAATAAGTATAACCATTTCCTGCTGGTCCTCCACTAATATCATCCAGAGGTTCTCCTAAAAAGGTGCCTCCTCCACCAAAACCACCAGGAATATTACCTGATGTATAAGAATTAAAAATCGTTACATTTGTACCGTCAGGACATTCCAGCCACATTTCCAAGTCACCCAAAAAGGAATGTTCCATATTCACACACATTTGAAGCAAATCACCAGGATTCGAAACGGTTGTACCTGGAGGAAATCCACTCATGTGTATGGTTGTGGTATAAATATTATTGTTTCCATCAGGAAGGTACATTGGACTCCCAAAAGTACCTCCAAGTTGGAAGCTGTTTTGTGGCACATTCACACCAACAGTGTCGGCAGAGGTAACTCCACCTAATAAATTCGTTGGCTCGTTAAAGCAAACGGTGTCATCTAAAGGACCCGTTCCAGCAAAAGAAGGGGTAGTACTTACCCTAACTCTTGATTTTATGGCGTCACCGTGAGGATACCCATCAGTAATCGTAAGTTGAACGTAATATCCACTTGCACCCGGAGGAACAAACCATACACTATCTACATTTGATGAATCTGCTGTTCCATCACTAAATTCCCATTTGTAGGTAACATTATTAGGATTTTGAGAATAGCCAGAACCTGTGTTTTCAAATGAATAAGGAAAATTAGGATTCGCTACAAAAAGTACCGAATCTCCTTGACAAATATCTACATATCCTGTATCAGCAGGCGACATATCATTACCTGGTGTACCATTTATAAATCCCTCCATATGCATTTCTATAGGTTGTGGTGGTTGAAAACATTGAATATTGGCCTCCCAACCTTCGCCTTCGATAGCACCATCTGAAACAAAAACAAAAGTCAAACATCCTGATGTGTTCGCCCAAGAAGCAGTAGCTCCAAACCCTGTAGGATTTGTTGAAGAGTTATACGCTCCTATAAGCGGAGAACTTGTATTGGGGCCATCATAAACATACAAAGTATCTGAACCATCCACATCCCAAACTGCTCCTTGACCACCAAATGCAGTATTTATCTTGGGATTGGAACCAGGAATATCTGGACAAACCGTAAATATGTAAGTTTGGTTTGGACTATAATCAGCTGTACTTCCACCATCGTCAAAAAAATTATTGACATCTGGGTCTGAGTTAGTGAGACAATCTATAGGGTTTGAGGGCGGATAACTTGGCCCTGAAATATTAAACTGTCCGAAAATTATAGATGAAGAGAATAAAATTGATATTAAAATTAAAAGTTTTTTCATAACCTGCTTTTACTTTGTTTGATGGATATCTAAAATTCTGTTTTTTGGTCGAACAATGACCATCATATTGGTTCCCTTAAATTTAAAATATTGAGTTTTATTTTTTAAAGTAAGCCCTAAACTAATATAAGTTTGTTCTTTATGGGGGTCTGCATCAAGTTCTTCATCCTCAAATGGAATTGGACTTCCAGGTTTTTCATGAATCTCTCCAATGGATATACCCACATCTAAGGCGTGGTTCAAAATTTGAAATTCCTCAGGATTGTTCTTTTTCATCGCTGTTAACTCTTCTGGCGTATATCTCTCGAGTAATCGAGTGTCAAATTCTTCTTGCGTATAACTAAAAACAGCTATAAAAAGGAAACCAAGTGTTAAAATTTTTTTTATCATCATTGTATTAATTTATGTCTGTATAAATAAGACTTTAAAATAGCGTATTGAGTTGCAAAGGTAGTCATAAAAGAAATCATAAGTTCAAATGTTCAACCTATTTAAAGTTTAAAACCACGCTATTATTTGATTCCTATTTGGACATCAAAAACGTAAATTCAAGTTATGGGAAAATGAACGCTCTCATAATTAAGTTCTCTTTGATTTGTCTTTCAGCATCTATCTCTTTACAAACTAAATGCAATATCTTAGGTTAAATTATCTCATAATTAATTGACTTCCGAATATTAAATCCCAAAAAATATTAAAAAAATAAAATGAAACATTATTGGTATTCACTTGGTTAATAAAAATAAATAGATTTTCTTTCACATTATGTTTCTATTTAAACCATGAAAAATCAACTCAAAATATTTATAAAAGTTGCCCAACATTTGAGTTTTACTTTGGCATCCAAAGAACTGAATTTATCGCAGCCCGCTGTTTCTAAAAGCATATCAAAACTTGAAAAAGAATACAATACAAACTTCTTTATTCGTTCTCGAAATTCCATTTCTCTCACCAATGAAGGAAAGGTATTTTTAGATTATGCTTATCGTATAATTTCGTTGTTTGAAGAATTGGAAAATTCATTTTTGCTCAATCAAGCAGATTCTCGGATCAACTTTGAGTTGGGATTAAGTACCACCATTGCTACCTATATAATGCCAAAAGTATTGGCAAAAATTCAACAAAACACAAAAAACATTCAGTTTAATGTGACCAGTAGCAATACAAGTGATATTGAGCGTAAAATTTTGGACAAAACTCTTGATTTTGGTATTGTTG
The DNA here is from genome assembly GCA_964585545.1 of uncultured Fluviicola sp. GTDB lineage: Bacteria > Bacteroidota > Bacteroidia > Flavobacteriales_D > Crocinitomicaceae > Brumimicrobium. Next base: position 90,885 of record CAZPDT010000005.1, on the reverse strand, counting down.
AGGGAAAAACCTCAAATCAAATCTTAACTTATACTGTATTTACAAAAGATGAAATTGTTTTGGTAACAAGTGCAAACAACCATCAAAGAAAAATATCAATAACACCTGAAGAATTAACCAGGGTTCCTTTTGTAAGTCGTGAAATGGGTTCAGGAACGAGAGACATTATTGAAGAAGTATTGAAACGAAACAAAATAAAGTCGCTCAATACTGTTATTACACTCAATAGTACTGAAGCAATCGAACAATATCTGTATTACTCCGATACTTATGCTTTACTCTCTATACACGCAGTTACAGAAAAATTAATTCAAAACAAATTGCGAATTGTAGATATTAAAGGACTTAGTTTTGAACGTGAATTTTATTTTGTTCATAGAACTGGATATCAATCAAAGAAAATGGACTTACTCCGACAATTAATCAATACTAACTATAATTTTTAGTTATACCGTATTCCGTTTTAGATTGCCGATAAGTTATTCCTTGTTTTTACTTTTGCAATATATTTAAGCCAAAAGTAATGAAGCACATTTTACAAATTATCATTTTTATTGCTATAATAACCTTAGCAGCATTAAATTATATTTCTAGTCCAGTAGCTCTACTGCTCGGTTTCTTTTTTACCCTATTCTTAGGGAATCCTTTCCCTACACAAATCAAAAAAGCCATTAGTTATTTATTAAAAATATCCGTTATTGGTCTAGGGTTTGGCATGTCGGTTACAGAAACAATTAAAACCAGCAAAGATGGTTTTTTACTCACTGCACTTTCTATATTTCTAACTGTTGGATTAAGCTTGCTTTTAATCAAACTGTTGAAATTGGACAAAAAACTGGGGTTTTTAATGACTTCTGGGACAGCTATTTGTGGAGGTAGTGCGATTGCTGCGATAGCACCTATTATAAAAGCCAATGGAAAAACCATAAGTATGGCAATTGGAGTCGTTTTCCTGTTGAACTCAATCGCTTTATTCATCTTCCCAAGTATCGGTCACCTTTTTGCATTAACACAAGACCAGTTTGGGTTATGGTCTGCAGTTGCCATTCACGACACAAGCTCGGTTGTTGGTGCGTCATTAGAATATGGAGATCAAGCACTACAAGTTGCAACGACTGTGAAGCTAGCAAGAACATTATGGATAATTCCTTTATCGATTATTGCAATGGTCATTTTTAAATCCAAAGGTCAAAAAATAAAAGTTCCCTTCTTTATTTTAGGGTTCATTGCAGCCATGCTTCTCAATAGTTATGGATGGGTTCCTGAGATGGTTTCTTTTCATATTGTTGATGGAGCTAAAAGATTACTTGTCATCACTTTATTTTTAGTGGGAACAAGTCTTACCGTTAAAGATTTAAAGTCCAGCGGAATTAAACCCGTTCTGTTCTCTTCCATACTCTGGGTATTTATCAGTATTTTTTCATTGATTTTTGTACTCAATTTTTGATTGGATTTCATTTTAATCCAAATACTTTCATGAACAATCGGGGATTTCTACTTTTGTAGTATATTTGATTATTGTATTATTAATTTCAAATACAGTAAACATGATTAAATCAATTCCTAAAACTCTTGTATTTTTTCTACTTTTAATCTCTGGGTATACCTATGGGCAAGTTAATGCACAACAAAAGAAATTGTCAAAAGCTGCTCTTGCATTAACACATCAGGAAGTAACTTATGATCCGCGTTATTTTTCAATTGATTATCCAAATGGTGATGTCCCGGCAGATAAAGGCGTCTGTACAGATGTTATTATTCGGGCATATCGAAAAGTGGGAATTGACTTGCAAAAATTAGTACACGAAGATATGAAAGCTAATTTTTCTAAATATCCACAAAATTGGGGATTAAAAGGAACCGATAAAAATATTGACCACCGTCGTGTTCCTAACTTAATGCGGTTTTTCAAACGTCAAGGAGCAGAACAACCCATTACATCAAATGCTTCTGATTATTTACCCGGCGATATAGTAAGTTGGCGTTTAGACAATGGACTTACCCATATTAGGATTGTGGTCGACAAGAAATCGGACAATGGGAAGCGATACAAAATTGTACACAACATTGGTGGGGGTCAAGTCATTGAAGATTGTCTTTTCAAGTTTACAGTTATAGGGCATTATCGCTATCCGTAAACCATTAATAAAATGAAGAAAAATCCATTAACACCTCGTTTTACGAATGCACCTCATTTCAAACATTTTTGGGAGCAGGGAAATGGCAAAAAACTCATCGATTGGACAGGCGCTGAGGTGAGTTTAAAACATTTTGATGCTTTTGCTCCTTTATATTATCAAGTTGACCAAAAAGGAGATGATGTGGTTCGCGATTTGTTTTTGAAAAAACCTTTCCCAGAAGCAATGGAGTTGGTTGAAGGGTACATCAAAAATGGGGTATCCTCAAAAGACAATGTCCCTGAGAGCGTAAAACAACTTTTTCTAGAGTCTCAAACTGTTCCCGATTGGGTAGACCATAAATTGTTAAAAAAAGGGGCTGAGGTTTGTATGAAATCAGGAGTTGATGGTTTAATATCATTGCGAGATTACAGTCTAATGGGAGGTTATGATTTTGCGTATTTAAACAAACCTTTGATTTTTACGAGTGCCTTAAAAAAGGGCGCAATAAAACGATTGGGACAGACCCTTGAGTTTTGGGTAAAAGCGACACGATACGATGCAATGAACATCCATGCTCAAGGCTATGAAATGGCAATTAAAGTGCGACTCATCCATTCCTATTCTAGAATAATGATTGAAAAAAAAGCATACAATTGGAATGAAGAGGAATGGGGCAGGCCTATTAATTTGTGGGACATGACTGCCACATACTGTGGATTTAGCTTGGTTTTTTTACATGGTCTGTATTTACTTAACCAATCAATAACCAGAGAAGATGAATTGGGTGTTATGCACTTGTGGAAGTATATTGGTTATTTACTCGGTATTCCCACTGCTTATCTTCCCAACACTTTAAAAGAAGCTGTAGAGCAATTTTATCTATGGACGTCCATACAAGATAGTGCAGATGACGATTCCATCCATTTGGCAATTGCGTTACTTGAAGAACCTGTGGAAAATCCTATTCTTAAATATCGATTTCAACGCAAACTGCTGCGGAATGCCCACAATGGTTGCAGTGCTTTGTTCTTAGACAAAGAGGTTTTTGAGCGTTTGCATTTACACAAAACAAAATCATCCTTTTGGTTCCCTAAACTCGTTCGTTTTATGAATGGTATACAAGGTTTCTTAATTCGTCGAGGTATAATTAGTGAAAAACAACAAATCTTAAAAGGAAGTAAAATCCAAGAGAAGGTAATGAAAGATTATCAAAGGATTGTTTAACCCACATTATTCAACAGTTTCACCTTAATAGAGACATATAGAACGGTTGTTTTTATGAGCATATTTAAAAAAACTTTAATTTTCACCCCCACCAATCAAAATTCAACATGTCTTATTTAATAAAAATAGAAGTAAAACGAAAATTCAATAACTGGAGTATATTTGTTCGTCCTTATTTCAAATCAATTACAAATGAACAAGTAAGAGCCGTTGAAAGTAAGTTAAATAAACGGCCTAGAAAACGATATGATTATGAAAATCCTATATTTGTAATGGATAAGTTATTGTTTAACCATGAAGTTGCATTTATGACTTGAATCCAGCAATCAAAAAAAGACCGGTTAATGATTTCTGGCTTATTTTAGAAATAAATAATTTTCAGACACTTCATTTTTAGTGATTGTGAAATTTAATCTCTTATATTTGTAGACAACCTTGTTTATATTATATATGTTATTAATACAAATGAAATCTATTACAATAAATTATACAACTGCTGCTTTCTTATTAATGCTGTCTATTACTATAAATGTTAACGCACAATTATGAGGTAAACGGTGACGCTACACAAGACAATTGTAATTTGTTATACTTTAACCGAAGACCTCAACACACAAAGTGGTTCTGTTTGGAATCAAAATAAAATTTCACTCGTCAACTCTTTTGACTATAAATTTGAGGTTTTTTAGGTTTTAATGACCAAGGGGCCGATGGAATCGCCTTTGTTTTGCAACCAATAAGTACCAGTGTTGGTTCTTCAGGTGGAGGAATGGGATATGAAAACATAACACCAGCTGTAGGTGTAACAATTGATACTTATCAAAACACCAATTCAAATGATCCTGTGTTTGATCACATTGCCATTCAACTCAATGGCGACATCGATCATGGTACTCCTAATAATATAGACGGTCCAGTATCTGCAATTTCAGGCAATCCTAATATTGAAGATGGCCAATGGCATGACTTTCGAATTACATGGAATGCTACAACTCAAGAAATTGATGCATACATTGATGGTGTCTTAAGAACATCGGCAACCATTGATTTGATAAATACAGTGTTTAGTGGTGATCCTTTGGTTTTTTGGGGATTTACTGGCTCGACTGGAGCAAGACATAATTTACAACGATTTTGTACAAAAAACGAGGCTGATTTTAACTTTAATCAAACCTATTCATATTGTTTAGGAGACACCATAGATTTCTTGGACAATTCTTCTTCTTTTGGCTATATCACAAATTGGTATTGGGATTTTGGTGATGGCACAACCGATTCATTAACCACACAAGGCAATATTTCTCATCTTTACACATCAGCTGGAAACTATACCGTAACTTTGAAGGTCAAAGGGAATGATGGTTGTGTTTCCAATGCTCATACAATAAATGTTGATGTTTTTCCCAACCCTGTTGCCGTAGCTTCTATAAACACCCCAATATGTGAAAATGATAGCCTTCTTTTTGAGGCAAGTGGCGGTGATTCTTATCAGTGGCTTGGTCCCAATGGTTTTTCTTCTGCGCAACAAAATGATACAATTTTCAACACCTCTACAGCTGATAGTGGAACTTATAAATTAATTGTAACCAATTCACATGGATGTAGTGATACTACAACACTAGACGTAACAATAAACCCCAGACCAATAGTTGATGTCGGATCAGATACAACGATTTGTAGTGGAAGTCAAATCACTTTAGAAGCGACAAGCAACATGAATGATGTAACATTTACTTGGGATAATGGCTTGGGTACTGGTGCTTCTCAAACGGTTACTCCATCTACTCACACTACGTATCATGTAATTGGAGAAAATATATATGGCTGTACTGCAGAAAATGATGTGACCGTTTCAGTACAATCAAAACCCAATGTAAGTTATATCGCTGACCCAACGGAAGGTATTTACCCTTTGGATGTTGATTTCACCAACACTTCTTCCGACAACACATTACAATACACATGGATTTTTGGAGATGGTGCAAGCAACATTACCAACAACACGAATGTGCAACATACATTTGAGAATAAAGGAATATATAATGTTATGTTAATTGGTGAAAACCAAGGGTGCAACGACACGGCAAATATTACAATTACTGTCTTGCCTCCCGAAATGAAGTATACTTTCCCTAATGTATTTACTCCAAACGGTGATGGAGAAAATGATTATTTTCATATTGTTGACCCAAGGTTCATCAAAGAAATAGAGATTGTTATTCTTAACCGTTGGGGCAATTTGGTTTTTGAAAGCAATGACGTCAATTTTAAATGGAATGGTCAAGTGAAAAACTCCGGAGATATATGTACTGAAGGCACTTATTTCTATAAAGCAATATTAACCAACTTAGAGGGAGAGTCTGTAAAAGAACATGGTTTTATTGAATTAACTTTGGGTAAATAACCTCTATTGTAAAGTTTATAGTAACATTCGGGTTAATGCTAATTCTCCACAAACTTTACCTGCCCCTGATTTTCTTTATCAAACAGATTCAATACAAAAAGTTATTATAGGGATACCGCACTTCAAAGATCTTCTTCACTTCATCATAAATTGTTGATTTTAGTTCGTCAAAGTTGGTTTTGTTTTCTGCAGAAATAAAAATGCACTTGTTCTTGTCCATTTTTGTCATCCATTGTTGTTTCAATTCTTCTAAAGAATAATTTTCTTTTGTTTTCGGTTCCAAATCATCATCATCTTGCGGTGAATAAGTATAAGCATCAATCTTATTGAATACTACAATTGTTGGTTTTTCGGTTTTATCAATTTCCGCCAAAGTTTCATTCACCACTTTGTAATGGTCCTCAAAGTTAGGATGAGAAATATCCAGTACATGAATTAACAAATCTGATTCTCTTACCTCATCAAGAGTAGATTTAAAAGATTCTACCAATTGATGGGGTAGTTTGCGAATAAATCCAACTGTATCCGTCAGTAAAAATGGCAAATTGCCAATAACAACTTTTCGCACTGTAGTATCGAGTGTAGCAAACAGTTTGTTTTCTGCAAAAACCTCCGACTTACTCAAGGCATTCATAATTGTACTTTTTCCAACATTGGTATAACCCACCAGTGCAACTCTTACCAATTGCCCACGATTTCCTCTTTGAATGGCCTTTTGTTTATCTATAGCTTCGAGCTTATCCTTTAGATTGGATATTTTCTTTTTGATAATCCGACGGTCAGTTTCAATCTGACGCTCTCCTGGTCCCCTCATGCCAATTCCTCCTTTTTGTCTTTCAAGGTGCGTCCACATTCGTGTTAATCGAGGAAGAAGATATTGATATTGAGCCAATTCAACTTGTGTCCTAGCATGGGCTGTTTGGGCGCGAGATGCAAAAATATCAAGAATTAAATTACTGCGGTCAAGAATTTTAACTTTTAGTATCCTTTCAACATTTCGTACTTGAGAAGGCGAAAGATCATCATCGAAAATAACCATATCAATTTCATTTTCAACTACATACTCTCTAACCTCTTCCATTTTTCCGCTTCCCAAAAATGTTTTTGGGTCTGGTGCCGAAAGTTTTTGTAAAAATTTCTTTTGAGTAATCGCCCCTGCAGTTCTTGCTAAAAACTCTAATTCGTTAATGTGTTCAAGCGTTTCTTCTTTTGATTGATTCTTATCAATAATTCCAATCAAAACAGCTCTCTCACCCTCAATATCTTCTTTAAGCTTGCCTACTTCCATGCAATAATATAGATTATTCTATTAAAAATAACCAATACCTGATGCAAACTCATAAATAAAAGGCCACGGAATAGCCACAAAAATGACAATCAATCCTAAGCCATAATACCTTAGAACCAAGCGGTGCTTTTTCTTGGCTTCAGCTACTTTTTTCGACTTGCTGTAACCAATAGTTACAAGAGCAATTGCAACAATCATCATGATCAGATGTTCCATCGTAAAAAAACGAGCAACTGGATCACTCATCATTCCTTCACCAAATCGAACCATTGGACTAATAAAATATAAAATTAAACCCAACAATAGCTGGATGTGGAGAAAAACCATTGCAAAGAGATTCAATAGTTTATCCTTTTTACCAAATTTATCTGATTTTAAATTTGCGATTGCGTTAATTATTGCAATAACGAGTAATAATAGGATGATATATCTCATCCCCGAATGTGCTGCTATTAATCCTTTCATTTTCTTTTTTTTCAAATATAATTAAAAAAAAAGAAGCAAACTATTTTATCTAATTCATTTAGGAGTGATTCATATTTTCCGATAGCTTTAAAAACTAGTTGGCCAGTTTATTAATTGCCTCTATTACTTCGGTTGGATCAACACCCAATCCTTCCTTTTGGAATTTTAACACCCCGTTTTGATCAAATACACTGATGATATTAGAATGTGCAAAATCCATAGGAGAAATTTTTTTATAGCTTACAGAAAGTGTTGCAGAAAATGTCCTTGTGTCCTCTTCAGTACCGCGAAGAAACATCCATTGATCATTGTCCATTTTATTTTCTTTTGCAAACTTTTTCAGTCTTTCAGGAGTGTCCACACTAGGGTCAATACTTACAAATACGTATTTTACTTGCTTATTAACCTCATCATCAATTTTTTGGTGAATTCTTTTAACATCCGCAACCAAGCGAGGACAAGAAGCCTGACAAGAAGTGTAAATCATCACTGCAACTACAATATCTCCTCGTAAATCTTTAAGTTGGATATCTTCACCATTCTGATTCGTCCAGTCGGAAGGAAGATTGTAAACTGACAATTCGGGCAACTCCTTAGAAGTGTCTATTTTCTCTGATTTTAATGCTGTGTCGTCTTTGTTTGTTATTCCGTCAACATCCTCTGAACTCTTATTGTTACAACTATTAAATAAAACAATTGAACAACATGTAACTAAAGTAATTACAAAAAGTTTTTTCATCTTCTTTATTGTTTTGATTTGGCACATCTGAACCCTAAATTTTTCATGGCATAATTGCCTTTTATACTCGCGCGGAAAGCGTATCTCATAAATGCAGCATAATCCATTTTATTGGATGCTCCAAGTGCTGCTCCTCCACAATATAAGTTGTTGCTTACATTTCCTTCTCTATTGGATCCAGAAATAATTATTGAATTAAAGTCTTCAGTCCATTCCCAAATTAATCCATGTATATCATATACTCCCCAATAATTTTTAAATGTACTTCCTACTTTTCTGCCTTGGGTATAAGGTTGCTCATACCAACTTAAAATATACTGATTGTATTTGTCCTTTTTACGTGCGTCTTTTGATTTTTCATCTGCCATGGCAACATATTCCCATTCATCAATTGTAGGCAATCTCTTCCCTTGACATTTGCAATATTCTTTTGCAGCAAACCAAGAAACATAAGTTACTGGTGCCTCTTTTAATATCCCCTTTTTTAACATCAGATCACCTTGAAATTGATTCAAATACATATCGTCGGCAAAGAGCGTTACAACATTTGATTTTCTCCATTTTGGGTTTTCTTTTAAAAATGTAATGTATTCTGCATTTGTGACGGGGTAAGTGTCAAGATAAAAACTACTTACTTCCACTTCTCCTGAATCAGTCCCATATAAGGGAATATAGACTCCTTCTTTGATTAAAGTCATCTGTCCTTTTTGACCATAACTCAGAAGCGAGAAAAAAAGCACTCCAAAAAACATCAGTTGTCTAAAAATCATAATTTTACTATCAAATTATTAATCCTTGGCTTCAATAAATAGCAGAAAGAGCGTTTTAAGAACTCTTTCTACTATTATAAACCAACCTTTTTATTTACGCACCTTTTTTACCATATCTTCAGTAACCACAGTTCCATTATTCCCCCAACTGTTATAAATATATGTCATAATAGCAGCCGCTTCTTGGTCTGATAAATTTTGAGCAGGCATTACCCCGTCATAGTCTTCTCCATTTACTGTAATTGGTCCGCGTTTACCATGGATAACTACGTCAATTGCTCGGCTTACATCTGCATTAAGAAAATCCGACTTTGCTAAAGGAGGGAATGCGTGAGGAACACCTTCTCCTTCTGGTTGGTGGCAAGCAAAACAAGATTGTTCATAAATCTTATGTCCTAATGCCATCTTTTCATCCTTACTCAACTCAACCGTTTTCTCCTTTTCTTTCCCATTATCTGTTGGCATTGTTTGAATCTTACTACCTTCAGGTAAATAAATACCTTCTTGAATTTTTCCTTTATAGACCTTCATGTTCTTATCTCCTTCAACATCTAAAACTGCTAATGCCCCTTTGTTAAATGCTCGCATTATGGAGTGATCCACCAATAAGTACTCTCCAGGTGCATCCACTTTAAATTCTACAATTGCTGCTCCACCTGCTGGTATAAGCTCTGTTTGAACATTTTCATTTACTACTTCCCCTCCACTAATATGCACTCTATCCATAATTTCACCAATAACATGGAATGAAGAAACAAGATTTGGACCACCATTACCTACATAAAGGCGAACTGTTTCTCCAACTTTTGCTTTCATAGAGTTTTCTCCAGATAAAGCACCTACTTTTCCGTTGAATACAACATAATCTGGGTTTTCATCGAGTGCCTTCTGCATATCAAAGTGCTGTAGCCCTGCTTCTCCATATTCTCCTGTTGTATAGAAATCACCTTGCATTACATAATATTCATGATCAACAGGAGGCAATCCTTCTGTGGGTTCTACAAGAATTAACCCATACATTCCATTCCCAATATGCATTCCTACTGGAGCAGTAGCACAGTGGTATACATAAAGCCCTGGATGTAAAGCCTTAAAAGAGAATGTGATTTGATGACCTGGCGCTACAAATGATGATACCGCTCCACCTCCTGGACCATTCACTGCATGCAAATCAATATTATGTGGAAGTTTGTTTTCAGGATGGTTTTTTAAATGAAATTCAATTTCATCTCCAAGCTTTGCTCTAATAAAACTTCCTGGAACAGTTCCACCAAATGTCCAATACGTATATTCAACTCCGTTAGTCATTTCTCCTACTTCCTCCAAAATTTCTAAATCCACTTCAAGTCTTGTTGGTTCTCTATTGGCAGTTGATGGAGGGACGTAAGGAGGAGACGTTAACTCGGCTTTCAACTCCCCTGTAACTTTAATATCCTCAGGTTTTACTTTTTTTGAACCTTCCTTTTGTGCTCCTTCAGAACACGAATAGAAAGAAAACGAAATTGCTACCAATAAGAAAAAGAAGAACACTCCTCTTTTTAATTGGGTAATCGATGCTGCTTTTTTCATAATCATTTTATTTGCGTTTATTTTAATTTTGGGTAAAAATACTAAAGCTTTGCTGCCTACCAAAAAAATTAAGACTCAATCCTATAGAAATTGCTGCTGTTCACTTTCCTCCATGACAAATTTCAGTATTTTTAATGTAAAACATGACTTGTGTCTGTTTTTACCTTTGTAAAATTAAAATAAGTAAAAATTCAACCATTCGTTTTTTTTTAAAATTAATCTATAAGCCTGCCAAATTAATCGACAAACATCGAATAAAAAGGAACAAATTTAGGTTTTAATGAAAATTAATTGCAAAAAATTAGGAAAGTCATTATCTAATTTCATACATTTGTCAACATATTTTGTACAAACAAGTTAACAACTATTAAATCTGACCAATGATTTATTATATGGGAACCTATAAAACCAGTATCGAAACCACTACTTCTAAGATTACAAAAAAAGGATTTAAAAGTCTATTTTTTGCTCTTCTTTTATTGGCTTTACCAATATCTAATTATGCTCAAAAAGATACTTCTTTTTGGTTTGCGGCTCCAGGCGCATCTAGTGGTCTTGGAGATAGCCCTATCTCTTTAAGTATTATCTCCTACGACAATGCTGCGGATGTTACGGTGAGTCTGCCTGCAAACGGAGGATTTACACCAATTACAGTAAATGTTCCAGCAAATTCTTTTCACAGTATTGATTTAAGTAGCTTTATCTCTGACATTGCATCGCCTTCAGGAAATACGATTAATAATAACGGAATTTATATCAACTCTACAGCTTTAATCTCTGTAAATTATGAACTCAATAGCGCAACGAATAAAGAAGTTTTTGGATTAAAAGGAAACAATGCTCTAGGAACAGAATTTTATACCCCATTTCAAAAAAATTGGCCCAATACATCAACCCCTTCAAATGTCTTTTCTTCTTTTGATATTGTTGCTTCTGAAGACAACACAACTGTTCTTATCACACCAAGAGCGGCCATCACAGGTCATGCTCAAGATGGAACATTTTCTGTTGTTTTGAATAAAGGACAAACCTACAGCGCCAGAGATATGAATGTATCTCCTTCATCATCACTTGCTGGGTCAATAGTTTCTGCCGACAAACCTGTTGCGGTTACATTATTTGAAGACGGTTTGGAAAACAGCACATGCACAGATGCAATTGGCGAACAAATGACCAATTTGGATCATTTAGGCACGAATTTTATTGTCAGAAAAGGAACTGGAAGCACAGATAGAATTTATATAATGTCTACCGAAAACGGAACCAATTTAACATTCCAAAATGCAGTTCCACCAAGTGCTTCAATCAGTTGGGGAGAAACTTATGAAATCCCTTTGACGGCCAATGTAGAGTATATTACTTCAAACAAACCTGTTTATGTTTATCATGTAAGCTCGATGGGATGTGAGTTAAGTTCTTCTTTGGTTCCTAATGTTTATTGCGCAGGAGATAATTCTGCTACTGTTTACAGGAAAGCAACAGGCGATTTCGGAGCAATCCTTTATACACGATCTGGCAATGAAGGTTTATTTTTAGTCAATGGTTCAAGTGGGATAATAAATGCATCAGATTTTGTGCCTGTTCCTGGAACAGGTGGTTCTTTAATGGTAGCAGAAAAGATTTTTACTCCTTCTGAGGTTCCTGCAAGTTCTCTAGCTCAAATTACAAATTCAGGAGATATTTTTGGACTAGCGATTATGGAAGGCAGTGCTGGTTCAGGTTACGGTTATACTTATATCACACAATATGAAAGCACACCCTATGTAAACGCAGGAAGTGACGCTAATGTATGTGCCAATGTAAACTTTCCTTTATCTGGTACAGTTGGAGGTGGTCCTGACGCAGGCTCATGGAGCAGTTCGGGATATGGTACTTTTACAAATGGATTAAATAATTTGAATAATGTTTATGTCCCTAACTCCTTAGATGCACTTATAAGTCCCGTTCAAATTATTTTAACCTCAGATGGAACATTGTGCCCTTCTAAAAAGGATACGTTATACTTGACCGTAAATGAACCTCCTTTAGTAAATGCTTCCGTAGACCAGACCGTCTGTGAAAACAATGCAGAAACTGAATTAAATGGGTCAATTCAAGGGGGCTCCACGACAGGAACATGGACAACTTTAGGGTCGGGTACATTCTCTCCTCATGCAGATACATTGGATGCAACGTATATTCCTTCTGCAACAGACAAATCCAATGGCAATGTAACGTTAGTGCTTTCATCGACCAACAATGGAAACTGTTCCGTAGAGCAAGACACAATTCATATTACCATTACACCTGCTCCTGTTGTACAAATAGTTGATGATACAATTGCTGTTTGTGCAAATAATAATACCGTCTCATTAAATGGCTCTATTAGTGGTGCCACAACTACAGGAGTGTGGAGTACTACTGGCGATGGCACTTTTAACCCCAACAATATTTCTCTTTCTCCTGACTATCTACCTGGTGTTAACGATGTAACATCCCAATCAAATTGGATTTTTCTTCGTTCTACTTCCAATGGAAAATGTATATATGAAGAAGATAGTGTCTTTATTCAATACACAGATGCGCCAAGTGTAGATGCTGGTATTAACGACTTGATTTGCACAAATGACTCTGTTATTTCCCTTAATGGATCAATAACAGGAGGAGCAACAACTGGTCAATGGACAGGGGGAAATGGGACGTTTAGTCCTTCAGATAGTGACCTAAACGCCTCCTATACACCAACGCCTGCTGAAATTTCTTCAGGTTCATTTGCACTCACATTAACTTCAACAAGTAACGGAAATTGTAATGCTGAAAATGATGTTGTTCAATTTATGTTTGTAGCACCACCTTATGCCAATTTTGACACACAAAACAATTGTTTAGAAGACAGTTCGAAGTTTGTTAATTTCTCTTTGGCTGGATATGGCTCAATAACAAATAATGAATGGTTATTTGGAGATGGTAATACTTCTTCTGATCTCAATCCATCTTATATATATGGACAAGAAGGTCAACATGATGTTCAACTTGTCGTTACAAATAGTAATGGTTGTACGGACACCATTACAAAAACCATAGAGGTATATCCTCTTCCAATCGCAGATTTTAATCTTAATGCAAGTTGTGACAACAATCAACGACTTGTGAGTTTCACAGATGCATCTGTTTCTTCTGATTCAATAAATTATTGGTATTATGATATTGGAGGACTCACAACAGTTACCGTGCCTGATTATGATTATGCCTTTAACAACCCTGGTAATTATATAATTGAACATATTGTTAGAACAACACATGGTTGCTCGGATACAATTCAAAAACCACTTCTAATTACTCCCCCCCCAGAAGCTGGTTTTACCTTTAACTTTACAAGTGGAACAAACGTAGGAACAACTTATAACTTCGTTGACACTTCGTATTATGCAACAAGCTGGCATTGGGAGCTTGGAAATGGCGAAATTTCTACTGACCCAAATCCGTCAACGGTATATTTTGATAATGGTGTTTTCCCAGTTGTACAATATGTTTATGATGACTTGGGCTGTTTCGATAGTACCTTAGTATGGATTACGATTGATAATGTCACTAAAGAAATTAGCAATCTTATTCCCAATATGATTTCTCCTAATGGTGATGGAGACAATGATATATGGAAGCTCCCATTCATTGATTTGCTTTACCCCAAAGCTAGAGTAGAGGTCTATAATAAATGGGGTCAACAGATTTTTGAATCCGAAGGTTATCAGGAGCCTTGGGACGGCAGATACAAAGGTAAAGATGTTCCTGATGGCAATTATTACTATGTTATTAATTTGAATGCTGGCGGAGACGATCAGATATTCAAAGGTGCATTATTGGTGTTAAGAAAAGCGAAATAAACGATCATGAAAAAACTATTTTATATAACGCTGTTTATTGTGCTTACTTCATTAACAGCACAAGCTCAACAAATAGGAATGTATTCTAACTATATGATGAATAGGTTCTATTATAATGCAGCTTATGCTGGGAGTCAAAGAGTACTTGTAGCGAATGCCGGATACCGTGCACAATGGGTAGGTTTTGATAATGCCCCTTCAACTTTCCATGTTAATCTATTGGGTTCTATTAAAAACCGAGGAAAACATGGTTATGGAGTAGGCATATACAATGAAAACTCTGGCTTAATGAATACTACAGGAATCAGATTGAATTATGCCTACCATTTCAAATTAACTGAAAAATTAAAGTTAGGATTAGGACTTCAACCTGGATACTTCCAATACCGTATTCGCTTATACGATGGTATTATGGCCGATGAAGGAGATCATGTTTTAACAGGCAATGTTCATTCAACAAATGCTTTTGACATTAATATGGGATTCAACCTTTATTCAGAGAAGTTTTTCGTGATGGCATCCGCAAAAAGAATTTTGGGGAAAATGATAAAGTTTACAGGGTTTAATTCACAACTTCAATTTCATTTCAACGCAATTGGTGGATACAACTTTAGTTTTAAGAAAAGCAAAATCGATTTTCAACCAAGCGTGCTTATTCATTATACAAAACCAGTTCCTCTTCAAATTGCAGGAATGGTACGTGTAAAATACGATAAAAAATATGCCCTTGGCTTGATGTATCGATACGATGACGCAATTGGAATAAATGCTGCATACATTTGGAACAAACGACTGACCATAGCCTATGGATACGATTTTTCAATTAACGGATTAAGAAAATACAATACCGGTTCTCATGAAATCATGCTTTCCTTTATTATTAATAATAAGAAACCAACTTTAGAGGAACTGGATGATAAACTCAATAACAGCATTCTAGAGGATGCTAATAAAAAATCAAAGAATAACTAATGCCCCTTAACTATGAAAGCAAATAAAATACTAATTCTCTTAATAGCATTTCTATCATCTGTACAGGTTGCAACATCACAGATAGATTCTATTTTTTGGTTTGCTGCTCCATGGGTTACGCCAAGTCATGCCAACAATGTTCCTGTAATGTTTAGAATATCTACATTCAATAAAGCTACTACCGTTACAATTTCACAACCTGCTGGATCATATACCAATACTGTTGTTGTGCCTCCAAACTCACTACAGTCAATCGATTTGTCAAGCATTATTAACACATTGGAATCAAAGCCAGCAGATACTCCGTTGGACTATGGAATAAAAATAGAAGCTGATACGTTAGTTACTGTAGTTTATGAAATTCTTACTACTGCAAATAACCCTGAAACATATTCACTAAAGGGAGGGAACGGTATAGGAACTGAATTTGTAACTCCCTTTCAAACCAGATGGCCAAATTGGAACATGGGCGGTTCAAATACAGAACCCAAACAAATGTTTTGTGTTGTGGCGACAGAAGACAATACAACAGTCTGGATTACCCCCCGAACTGATGTTGTAGGACATCCAGCAGGGGTAACCTACTCTATAACATTAAATGAAGGGCAAACCTATACTGCAGAAAATATTCATCAGGATGTCGATCAACCAGGAAAAAGCCTAAGTGGCTCTATTGTTACATCTGATAAACCCATATCTGTAACCATTTCAGATGATTCTGTTGAAGGAACCCCAAGAACCTGTAAAGATTTAATGGGAGATCAGATTGTTCCTGTTGAAGTCATCGGCAATGAATATATTGTAAATAAAGGAAGTATGTATTCTAATGTTCAAGAAGGTGTATTTATAGTTGCGACTGAAAATTTTACAGAGGTTAACATTACAGATATTGTAGGAACAACGACCCATTACCTCAACAGAGGAGATACATGGTACTTTATTATTGATGAAAACTTATCCTATATTCAATCCAACAAGGCTGTATATGTTTTACAAGCAACTGGATTTGGCTGTGAATTGGGATCAGCAATTCTTCCACCTATTAACTGCGCGGGATCTGGTCAAGTCAGCTTTACGCGAACCAATAGTCAAGGGTTTTTCCTGAATTTATTGTGTCCAACATCTGCAATTGGGAACTTTCAATTAAATGGAAGTGCAACGCTGGTACCCGCATCCGCATTTAGTGTTGTTCCTGGTACAGGTGGTGCATGGAGTGGTTGTCAAATTGATTTTAGTAGTACAGGAACGATACCGGTAGGCTCAGTAAATTTTCTTGAAAACACATCCGATTTCTTTGCTATGGGAGTAATTAATGGGGGGCAAACTACAGGTACCTATTATCACTACATGTCCTCTTTCCTCCGACGAACACTTATTGATGCAGGAAAAGACACAACCCTTTGTAACGGAGAACCTTCTATTGCACTATCGGGAAATATTAAAGGAGCAACAAACACAGGAGAATGGTCGGTTGTAAACGGAACAGGAACTTTCCTTAATGCAACAGATCTTAACACGTCATATACACCAACCTCTAGTGATTATGCACAAGGAGAATTAGTTTTTGTTTTGAGCTCTACAGGAAGTTGTAATCCTGTAACTGATACAATACGTGTTGATTTTATTCAATCTCCGATTGTTTCGGCAGATGTCGATCAAACGTATTGTAAAAACAATATCCCAAGTATAATAATATCGGGTAGTGTGCAATTTGCAACAACTGCCAACTGGACAAATGACGGAAATGGAGGAGTATTTGGCAATCCAAATGATTTAACAACAACATATACACCATCACCTGCAGAGCTCAGTGCTGACAGTGTGGCTTTATTTCTAACTTCTGCTGGAAGTATGTATGCCTGTGGAAGCGATCAAGACACAGTTATTATTCATTTTACCCCTTCACCAAACGTAGATGCAGGGCCTGATATTTTTATTTGTTCTGATGAAACACAGGTTAATCTCTCAGCAAGTATTACTGGAGCAACTACAACTGGAGAATGGACAACAACAGGAAGTGGTTCCTTCTCTCCTAGTCAAAACGACTTAACAACAAATTATTTACTAAGTCCATCAGATATATCAGGTGGAGACTTCCAAATTGTTTTAACTTCAAACAACAATCAAAATTGCTTAGCAGAAACTGATACTATTAATGTACACATAACAGCACAGCCTTCATTAGACATAACAACCTTAGATTCAATATGCTCGACAAGTCCTGTAATATCACTTGATGGTGTGATTTCAAGTGGATTTGGATCGGAATGGACAACATCAGGGTTCGGTAATATTACGAATCCAAATTCCCTTAATACAACGTATAATGTGAGTCCAGTAGATACTGCCACTGGTTATGTTGATTTTTATTTAACAACAACTGGAGTTTGTGCTGGTCGAGTTGACTCAATCCGTGTTCAATTTGTAAAAGCACCCATTGTTGATGCTGGAGCAAATCAACAATTGTGTGAGAATGCTGCTGTACAGCTTTCTGGAAACATAAATTCTCCTTCACCTTCTGGTGTTTGGTCTTCTTTAGGAACTGGCTCTTTTGTGCCGGGTAATGCGTTCCTCTCTACTGTCTATATTCCGTCAGCTGGAGATGTACTCAATGGTGGCGTAACTTTAGTTCTTGAATCTACAAATAATTACGGCTGTCCTGCCGATAAAGACACGATGCTAATAACATTTAAGGAAGTCCCAACTGCAGACTTTTCAGTTAGTGCCATTTGTCAGGGAGAGAATGCAGCATTTACAGATCAATCAATATTTCCATCAGGAAGTATAACAGGATGGGAATGGAATTTTGATGACGGTACATCCTCATCTGTGGGCAATCCACAACACGAGTATACTAATGGCGGAAGTTATTCTGTTGAATTAATTGTTACAGGAAACAATAACTGTACTGATACCATAACTCAAAATTTAACTGTTCATTATGCACCAACACCATTTTTCTCAAATACGGTGGCTTGCGAAATGAATGCTATTGAATTTACAGATTTAAGTTCAATACCCGCTGGCAGTATCACAGATTGGAATTATGATTTCTATGGCTTTGGAAACAGCACAGATCAAAACCCTGAATTCTCTTTCCCAATAGCTGGTGATTACCCCGTAACATTAACTACAACTTCAGATTTTGGCTGTACTTCCGATACCACAATTAACGTATCAGTAATACAAAGTCCAACCGCAGATTTTACCATGGAGCCCAACCCAGCTGTAGTAAACCAAGATATTGACTATACTGATTTATCAAGTGGAACCAATATCGTTGGCTGGTACTGGGATTTCGGAGATGGAGAAGCCTCAAATGTACATGAACCAACACACAGCTATTCCAATGGAGGTACATATACCGTATTTTTTAAAGTTACTGATGAGAACAATTGCTCTGACACAATTTCCAAATTGATTTCAGTTGAATTATTGCCTGTTCTTCCAACAGGCTTTACCCCCAACGAAGACGGAGAAAATGATGTCTTTATAATTCGTGGAGGTCCATTTAAATCCGTCGACTTTAAAGTCTATAACAATTGGGGGGAACTGATTTTTAAAACAACTGATGAAAATGAAGGTTGGGACGGAACCTATAAAGGAGAGAGAGCTCCGTTAGGGGTATACTCGTGGACCTTTGTTGTTGAAATGGGAAATGGACAAATAATTAAAAAATCAGGGGATGTGACCCTAATAAGATAATAAAACTATGTACAGAAGGCTAATCATACTCATTGCAGTTTTTGTTTTATCGCTCCCAACCAGAGCTCAAGATGCACATTTATCAATGTACGATGCTGCACCTTTATTCTTAAACCCTGCATTAACTGGTGTTGTTAATGCTGATTTCCGTCTTCATGGACAATACAGAACCCAGTGGAAATCTGTAAATTTCAAACCTTATACATCTTATCTATTAAGTTTTGATATGCCTTTTAAGAAGTGGGGTTTTGGAATACAACTTAAAGAATTTAGAGCTGGGAAAGGAAATTACAATGCTTTCCAAGGAGTATTGTCCGCCGCATATAATACTGCTGTTGACAAGAAAAAAAATCACATGTTAACATTTGGGGTACAAGCAGGAGCAATACAAAAATCCATTGAACATCCCATTTTATCATTTAACAATCAATATTCTTATGAAAACGGAGGATATTTTGATGAAACTATAGCTACTGGAGAGGACTTTGAGGCCAGAACAATCTATCTTCCTTCAGTAAATGCAGGTTTTATGTATTATTATGCTAAACAGAACAGCAGGCTCAACCCTTTCATAGGGATATCTGCTTTTAATCTTGTTAATGCTAAGGAGTCTTTTAATGGAATGGACAATCGTTTACCCATGCGTTTTTACGCCCATGTTGGAACACGAGTTAATATAACTGAGACGTTCTACTTAATACCTAAAATCTTATTTATGCAACAAGAAAAGTTCAATGAACAAACTTATGCAATTGATGCAGGATATTATTTAAAAAACAGTGGTCTCTATATTCTTGGAGGTTTTATTTACCGTAATAAAGATGCCGCCATAATATCTCTAGGAGGAAAACTTGATCGTTTTACTCTTAAGTTAGCTTATGATATAAATGTCTCAACATTATCTACTGTTTCAACAGGTAGAGGTGGGTTTGAGATATCATTAACCTATGTTCACTCAAAAAGAGAGAAAAAAGATTTCGAGAAAATTTGTCCCAGATTGTAATACAACTTTAGAAGTACACAATGAAAAAATTACTATCCATTATATTTTGCGCCTTTCAGCTTGTAGCCTTTTCACAATCAAAGATGGTTTGGTTAAATACTGCTGATGAACTTTATCAAAATAGAGATTACCAAAACGCTCTCAATTATTATAAAAGAGTGTTGAACGATACAATTGCACTGAATACAGCTATCCTTCCTTATGAGGTACAACTATCCAATCGTTCCCTATCAAAAAAGAAAACGGAAAAGGGGAACAAAAAAGTAACACTAGAGGAATATACAAATCATCAAATTGGAATGTGTTACAAGAACACATTCGATTACAAAAGAGCAGAAAATCAATTTTCAAAGACTTATAAATCAGAAGGCTATCCTAATGATGCTTATTTCTATGGAAATGCATTAAAAAACAATAAGAAATTTGAAGAAGCTATTGACGTTTATGAAACTTTCATTCGTTCAAATTCCGAATCTGACTCACTGGTTGAAGAGGCAAAAGTAAGAATGAGAGGTTGTTATTTTATACTCAACGATAAGGAAGCAAAAACAGAAGCTACAATTGCAATGGCAGATTCTATTTTTAATACAGGAAGCTCTTCCTTTGCCGTAACCTTTTTTAACAGTGAAGATAAAGTAATGTTTACTTCCGCTAGATCAGGAGGTGTGGTACTTAAACCTGAACAACAATCCGAATACTTATGTGATATTTATTGGGCAGAAAAAGGAGACGATGGAAATTGGAAACAAGCTGTTAATTTTGGACGACCATTGAATAGTGCTCAACAAGATGCGGCATCTGCTATTAATAATACCAATACTATATTCTATACACGGTGGAGTAAAAACCGGAAAGATCCAAAAATTTTTCTTGCCAGGATGATGAACAATAAGTTCTTCGAAGCTTATGAATTGGATGAGAGAGTAAACATATCTGGTTATATCTCGAAACAACCATACGTTACAATGGATGGAAAAACCATGTACTTTTCAAGCAATCGTCCTGGAGGACAAGGAGGATTCGATATATGGAAAATTGCTCTTGATGAGAAAGGAAACCTTAAAGGAGAGGCTGAAAATATAGGTCCTGACGTCAATTCATCTGCAAATGAGATTACACCCTTCTTCCATGAAGCTACATCAACTCTATTTTTTAGTTCTGATGGCTATAATTCAATAGGAGGGTTTGATGTTTTCAAAAGTGATGTTGATCCGAATTTAAAAACATTTGCTCATCCTGTAAACATGGGTACACCTATCAATTCTAGTTTAGATGATACTTACATGATTTGGGATTCAAAATTAGAAAAAGGATTTCTCTCATCTGATCGTGAACCCTGTGAGTTTGGCCATTGCTTTAACATCTATGAAGTAGAAAATAGTGATATCGTCGTTTCATTAGAAGGTTATGCATACAATATGAATACGAATGCAATTTTACCCAATACTAAAATTACCATTAAAGATGTAAAAGGAATCACTGATAATTACGAAGTAACAACTAATGAAAAAGGATTTTATCAGATTGATATTAATATTGGGGAAGAGATATTCATGAAAGCAAGTAAAGATAAGTTCTTTGTTGATGCTGCTGTTGTAAACACAGAATCAATTACAAAATCTACAGTTTTACAACAAGATTTTTATTTGGAGCCCATTCCAGATAAGGAAATTCGTTTAGAAGGTATAGAATATGATTTCGACTCTGACCGCCTACGCCCATCCTCAAAAAAGATTTTAGACACATTATACAACTTGCTTGAGTTGAATGATAATTTAGTGGTTGAAATCAACTCACACACAGATTATAGAGGAAGTGACAGCTACAATATGGATTTGTCGAAAAGAAGAGCACAATCTGTTGTCAACTATCTCATTCAAAAAGGAATAAGTAGAAACCGCTTGCTTGCTATAGGGTATGGAGAAACAAAACCCACAATTTGGATTGACGAAAACAAAACTCCAATATTAGACAATGAGGGCAATGAACAAGTTCTTACTGAAGAGTTTATCAAAAGTCTACCTTCTGAAGAAGAACAAGACACTGCCAATCAATTGAATAGAAGAACCGCATTTAAAGTGGTGGGACAAGATTTTGAACTGGATTCCAATTGACCCGAATTCCAAGACTAAAGATCGTTGTAACATACATTGGCTTACCTGAACTTTCATAGGTTTTCATTATAAAAAGGTAAGGATCTATACTTAAAGGAATACTTAGGCCTTTTTAGACAGTGATACCCAACAATCAATAACGATAAATCTCTTCTAACGTATAATCTTTTAGATGTTTTTGGGTTGCTTCCCAATCTGCTGTAAAACCGAGTACAAAGCCACCTCCTCCAGCACCGCAAAGTTTGAGAAAATAATCGCCATTATTTAGCCCCTTAGCAACGACCTTTTGCATGTCTTTGGGGAAAAAGTCCTTCATGTATTGCAGTTGAAAAGAAGTTAGATTATACATCGAATCAAAAAAATGTGAGGTATCATTTTCTAAAAAACTACTAATGGTCTTATCGTTATTTTCTATAACATAACGGTCAAACTTCTTTTTAAAATCACTTTGTTCATTCAGCTCTTTAAAAAGCGCCATCATCTTCGAAGTGGTTCGAGGTAATCTAGAATCCAATAAAAAAACAACATTCTTTTTTGCCTTGGTTTGTTTTGGCAATTCAGTAGTTACAATATTTTCAGAACTTTTAAACAGAACTGGCTCATTAAGGATGATGCTTAGAGGATCTAACCCTGAACTCACTCCGTGAAAATGAGACTCTAAATTCCCTAATCCGTCTTTTAATCTGTTCAGTTTATGGAGTGTCAATCCCTTGAGCTCATCTTTAAAAACTTTAGCTTTTACAAGATATCTCAATACAATTGCTGAAACCAAAGCTCCTGAACTCCCTAATCCATAACCTTGAGGGATATTACTTTTAAAAAACAAACCTTGCTCAAGTTCCTTTTCAAAGCGTTTCACTTCTAATACGAATTCGTCATCCATGTGACTAGAAATAAAGGCACAAAACTTACGCAAGTACTCGTTAGATTGAAGCGCATTCGTATTTTTTTGTGAAGACCCGTAAAATTCAAAGTGTCCTTGGTATTTATCCCAAGGCATCACTAAAGCCATCCCTTTGTTTAAAACGGCATACTCTCCAAACAGAAGAACTTTTGAATTAAGATGTTCCATATAATAAGTTAAGAAGCAAATGCTTCATCAGAAGAACTACTTCATATATATCGACAAATGTACTAACTTTTTATTGAATACTTATGAAGTATGCAGATGCAAGTATTGAGGCCAAAAAATGCAGATTAATCTGGTGTGTTGATTTCAAAATTGAGTCGACTTGGGTATGTGTTTTATTCAAACTTGAGTTTTGCAATTAAATCTAAAAAATAGTTTTGACTCCAAATAGCAAGTTTGTCATCATTGCGTATAAAGCGAACAATATCTTGTTTGGCATTCGAAATTGAAACCGTTTCAATTCTTTGCTTGAGTAGATCAACAACTTGATCAGTATTGATGTTGGACTGTTTCCAATCACCGCTATCAATTGCTCGATATAAGAAATGGTTAACGTTTAATGGAACTCCTTTTCTAATATACCACTCCATATCATACCAATCTCTACCTTTTACACGATCACCCCATTTTCGAAACAACAAAGCGTGTAGTTTCCCTGCAAAGAGACAGGGTAGGTTAAAACAATTCACATAAAAAGAAAAAGGTCGAATCAATAGTTTTTCTTCTGTTTGAAAACCCAACGGTGGATTTCGATCAATTTCTATCTTAATTTTTATGGATTTATTTGATCTTATTCCTGTCTGATGAACAATATCTTTAAGAACAAGTTCTTTTAAAAGTGTCTCAGATTTAAGAAAAGCGGAATTAATAGCTGTAGATTTTTCTTTTACTTTTTCGTTTATATTAACCTGCATACCTAGTGATTTAAATTCGGCAAGAATGGCTGAAAAGTAGGGAGACAAAGAAAACTTTGGATCAGCCGCTAACAAAGAAAAGTCTAAATCTTCAGAGAACCGATCTAATCCATAAAATACGCGAAGTGCTGTCCCTCCATAAAAGGCAGCTTTACCAAAAAAATTGGTTCTTGACAATCCTGCCAATACAACTTCTTGCATTACCTCTCGTAAGGCAGCCAACACATCTTCTTCATTTCTAGGGTCGTATTCTTCAATCCATTGCTTTATCATATTTTAAAAGTTTTTAATGGTTTTAACTAACATTTTCAAACTGCTTTTCTTTGACGCATCTGGAATCCAAGAGGATATTGCTTCCAGATCTAATGCTTTTAACTGTGTGCTGTCCATTCTTAAATCTTCTAAAAGAAACGCCTTTGTTTGTTTCATGCTTCTGAGATTAACCCCCGAGGTAAGCACTATTTTATCACAAATGGCCTTTTCTGGAGATGCCATTAAAGCAGTTTGATTTTCATTAATTTGTATGTTTTTAATGCCAAAAGAAAAATAGGGAAAAGGCAAGTAAAAATAACTAAAGCGCCCTATCGGTGTTTTGTATGTTTTAGTACTTTTTAGTGTTACCGAAGTAATCTCATATACTCTTTCGGGGATAAAATCCCAATAAGACAGTGCTCCTTCTAATGACACATAACTCGGTCCCCTTAAGTGATTGGCAATAAGAAATAAATCAGGGATAGAGAATTTGCCTTCTGAAGGTTGAATATAAAGTCCACGTCTCAGGGGTATTAAATCACCACTTTTTATGAGTTCGCTAATTTTATCGTTTGGCCGATTGTATTCTGCTAGCGCTTCCTTTACCAAACTGTGTGATACTGGGGCATTTTTGTATTTTGTTATTTTATTTGCAGTCATAATTGTCATTTAGAACAACAATAATCGGAAATATTCCGATTATATACAAATTTTTTAACATGTTTATGTAAATTATACACAATACAATCGGAATATTTCCGATTATCTATTATAATTTTAACACATTATATAAAAACCAGGAAAAAAAAATAAAGACACACGGTTTGATCAGCAGGACTAAATCCTATAAATTTAGTTATCTTTGGCAAGAAAAAATGGACAATCAGGTAAAAGGATTTAAACTAATAAGCACTTTGGAGGCCATTTCATTTTTGATTTTACTCTTAATTGCAATGCCCTTAAAATACATTTGGGATATGCCCAAATCTGTTGAAATAGTGGGCATGGCACATGGTGTTTTATTTGTTTTGTATGTCTTAGGTGCAATATGGATGTACAATAAGTTAAATTGGTCAATCAAAATGTTATTTATAGCTATTCTTTGTTCTGTTCTTCCATTAGGTCCATTCTATATAGAAAGAAAGTATCTCCCCCATAATGCACAATAAAACTTGGACTTCAAAAGAATATCTAAAACAAAGAATATTGGTTGAAATACTGTCTATTCTAAATATAGCTTTGTACCTTTGGAGCTGATAAAACAATCGGCTATGGATATTCAAAAAATACGTTCTCAATTCCCCATTTTGGATAAAACAGTTCAAGGTAAGCCCCTCATTTACTTTGATAATGGTGCTACAACCCAAAAACCTATTTCGGTGATTAAAAGAATTAACGAGTACTACTCAAATGAGAATGCAAATATTCACCGGGGAGTGCATACCCTAAGCCAGGAAGCAACTTCTGCTTACGAAAATGCACGAAAAGTTATACAGAAATATGTAGGGGCTAAAGAAAGTCATGAAATTATTTTTACAAAAGGCACAACAGATGCCATTAATTTAGTGGCTTTTTCCTTTGGGGAACTGCTCCAAGCAGATGATGAGATTATTATCTCGGCTATGGAGCACCATTCAAACATTGTTCCTTGGCAAATGCTATGTGAACGCAAGGGTTGTGTTTTAAAGGTTATTCCTATTGATGAAAAAGGTGACTTAAAAATGACTGCCTTAGATACGTTATTCAGTAAAAAAACAAAATTGGTTGCAGTCACGCATGTTTCTAATTCATTAGGAACAATAAATGATATAAAATCAATCATTGATAAAGCACATAGTGTAGGAGCAAAAGTTTTAGTGGATGGCGCTCAAGGGGTTCAACATTTACCAATAAACGTACAGGATTTAGATTGCGATTTTTATGCTTTTTCAGGACACAAGGTGTATGGCCCAACAGGCGTTGGTGTTTTGTATGGTAAAGAAAATCTACTTAATCAAATGCCTCCTTATCAAGGGGGTGGAGACATGATAAAAAGTGTAAGTTTGCAAAAAACAGAATACAATGTTCTTCCCCATAAGTTTGAAGCCGGAACACCGAACATCATTGGTGGAATTGCATTGGGAACAGCTTTTGAATTTTTAAACAATTTAAACCTGCCAGCTGTTTTTAAATATGAGCATGAATTGCTAGAATACGGAACAAAAGAACTAAAAAAGATTGATGGACTTAAAATCTATGGAGAAGCGAAGGAAAAAACCAGTGTCATTTCTTTTTTAATTGAAGACACGCATCCTTATGATGTAGGCATACTGTTGGATAAAATGGGTGTTGCTGTACGCACGGGTCACCATTGTACACAACCTATTATGGATCAGTTTTGTATTCCAGGAACAATCCGTGCTTCATTTGCACTCTATAATACCAAAGAAGAAGTTAATGTACTCACAACATCACTTCAGAGGGCGGTGTCTATACTAAAAAAATAAAAAAATGACTTTAGAAGAAAAAGGACAAGAGATAATTGAAGAATTCTCAATATATACTGATTGGCTAGAAAAATATGAATACATTATTGAGTTGGGTAAAGAATTGCCACTAATTGATGAAAAATATAAAACAGACAGTCAATTGATCAAAGGCTGTCAATCTCAAGTGTGGTTGAATGCGGAATGTAAAGAAGGTAAAATGACCTATACAGCAGATTCAGATGCTATAATTACAAAAGGTATAATTGCTTTACTCATCCGCGTTGTAAATGCTGCTTCTCCAGCTGATGTAGCCAAGTTTGATTTTAGCTTTATCAAAGAAATAGGTCTTCAGGAGCATCTATCTCCGACACGTTCTAATGGTTTACTGAGTATGGTAAAAGAAATGAAGTTATCTGCAGTAAAAGAACTTAAATCGTGAGTCAACGAATTAAAAAATATTATTTTTTATTCATTTTAATGGGCTCTATTATTGTACTACCCAGTTGTGAAGATCCCGAACTGGATGCCTTAATGGATGATTATTGTAGTTGTATTAGTTCATCTGTACACAATCATGAAAAAAGGATAGAGTGTATAGAAAAAATGGATTCAATTAAGGAGAAATATAAGAATGACACTTACAAACTCAATAAAGTCGTGGAAAAGACCAATGAATGTCACAACTAAACAATTCGTATATGGCCAGAAAAAGACAATTATTATTCAATTCCATCTAAAAATTTAGGGAGATTTGGGTTTTTAGCCACATTATTGTCACCAAGTATTAATAAACATTCTGGTTTGTTTCGTTCCAGCCACATATTAAAACTCGAATTGGTTGCAGACAATGTTCCATTAATATCCACCTTGTGTGTAGCCTTATTGTTCTTGTTTAAAACATCAAGCGTTTCCTCATCTTCTTTAGAAAAATTAAAATTCTCGTGAAACAACACCACACTGTCAACCAATTGAATAAGTTCGTTGTTTTTTTGTGACTTAGGAGCGACCTGTATACGCTTGCCTTCAGCCCATTCCGTAATGGCTGAACCCAAATTATTATTCTCTATAACGTATAAAGTTTCTATTTTCATTTTTATTAAATTAATTAAGGCGATAGCAAAAGTAGTGACTTCTATTTAATTTATCATAGAAATCCACACTTAAAAAAGGAAATATTCATAAAAGTTAATAAAACGAACTAAATTGTCTAAAATGAAAAGATTAAATATCAAAAAACCCACAATCTATTCCACGTAGCTCAATCTCAACATATTTGATTTTCCCTTTTCTTCTATGGGCATTGAGGCTATATTAATAACCATATCGCCTTCATCAATTAATCCTTTTTCTTTTAGAATAAACTTAATGTCTGCAATCGTATGATCTGTACTTACCATTTTGTTATAATATATTGCCCGAACACCCCAAACCAAGTTGAGCTGTGTTAGTATTTCTCTATTACTGGTAAAAACGAAAATCTTTGATTTGGGTCTTTGCGAAGCAATTTTGTATGCAGTATAGCCCGAAAAAGACATTGTTATTATTGCCTTAGCATCAACCTTTTTGCCAAGTTTAGTAGCATTAAAACAAATGGAATCAGAAATAAACCGTTCTTGATTTTTAATTGGCGTTTCTTCCTTATCATAAATCAACTCTGATTCTTCCACCTTTGTAACTATTTTACTCATGGCATGAATTACAAGAGCGGGATGCTTTCCCACAGAAGTCTCCCCAGACAACATAACGGCATCGGCTCCATCAAATACTGCATTGGCAACATCATTTACTTCAGCTCTTGTAGGAGAAAAGCCTTCAATCATACTTTCCATCATTTGAGTCGCTACAATAACTGGTTTAGCAAGAAAGTAGCATTTCTGTATAAGCATCTTTTGAGCCAAAGGAACATCTTCCATTGGAATCTCAACTCCCAAATCCCCTCTTGCTACCATTATAGCATCGGCCTGGTCAACGATACTATCAATATCACTTAAAGCCTCTGGCTTCTCAATTTTAGCTACAATCCTTGCCTTTTTACGATTCTTGCTAATAAGGTGTTTTAATTCGATAATGTCTCTGGCCGAACGCACAAAAGACAAGCCTATCCAATCAACATTCTGTTCTAAAGCAAAATCCAAATCATTGCGGTCTTTCTCTGTGAGAGAAGGCAAAGAAATTACTGTATTCGGTAAGTTTACACCCTTATGAGAAGACAATATTCCTCCATGAATTACCTTGGCAAGAATCGTTTTGCCATCAGATTTAATAATTTCTAATTTTAATTTTCCATCATCCAAAAGAATTTTTTCGCCCTTATTCACATCTTCTGGCAATTGTGAGTAATTAATAGAAAACCGTTTGCTCGTTCCTACAACCCCTTCCTCAGTTACAATCTCTACTTTTTCTCCAGATACAAGCTCAACCCCATTGTTTTCCATCTCAAGGGTACGAATTTTAGGTCCTTGTAAATCTGCTAAAATAGCAATGTGCAACCCTGTATCTTCATTTAATTCCCTTATTGTTTGAACCACTTGAGCATGGTCTTTGTAATCGCCATGAGAGAAATTAATCCTTGCAACGTTCATCCCTGCCTGCATCATCTCCCTCAAAGTCTCTTTTGAAGATGAGGCTGGACCAATGGTTGCCACAATTTTAGTTTTTTTCATTTTACTGTTTTTTTATAATGTCTTTTTTAAAACACAAATCTATTTGCTGATTTCAACTCATCGGGATCAAAACTAAATGCAGTTAAAACACAAGATATATTCTTTAATTCCTTTAAAAAATCAACCGAATCCTTCACTCCTGCCTCTGTAATCACGAGAAAAAAGTCAATTTGTGCTTTTTCTGGAATCAAATATTTCCCTTCATTTTTATTCTTTATTAAATAATAGCTTACACCTTCTTCTTCATTGTGCCATTCATAAAAGGAATGGGAAGAAACAATGTTGCCTTTTTTACCCGACACCATGTAGGGTTCTAACGACTTTTCTAAGTTTAAACCCATTTGCTCATTAATAGACCAGCATAATCTATAATCACCCTCATGGCTACAAACTCCAAACAAGTCAAAGTTAAAATCATTTTCTATATCTAAAGTGTACTTTGCCATAAATACCTTTCTAAAATCTATCAAAATTAAAACTTTCTTTGGGTATAAATGATTCCATTAACTATTATTTTACTTTTTCTATCTGATACCAAATAAGTGGCAAACCTGATTTTTTTGGTACGAGTGGAGGGTGTTTGATTTTTAACTTTCCTTTAAAGCTACTTCGAACATTCACTTGACGAATTAATTGATGATGTGTATAGCCATAAAAAGAAAGTCGGTATTTCTTAAACCGTTGAAGTCCATCAACTTTCAAGGGTTGGGGTTTCCATGTAATGGTCAACGGTTGATTAAAATCGGGGTTGGGCAAATAACAAAGTGTTTTCTTTATTTCTTCCAAGGATTGATTACTTGCTGTACTAAGATTAAATGTTCTGTTATAAATATAACCTGCTCCAATATTCTTGTCTTTTCCAATAATATATCCTGTTTCTTTAATATCAGACTGTACTGCACGAAAACCAATTTTTTGTCTTCCCAACACACCTTTTTTGTTCACTACAGAAATAAAAAAATCGCTATTGAAATGATTTTTTGCATCAATAATAGCAGGCCAAATTTTACGATCATCTCTAAGCGTTTCTCCTTTATTATTTACTTTATGTATAAAAGTAGACCAAGCAAAGTGCCCAATCGCCCCAGTATAGGGATAGCGCATTATATCAATTTTTACACCCTGATAATCAGAGCATTCATAGGAGCCGTCTCCTGTATCAGATTCTCCAAAGAGAACAGGTTTGCCAAATGTTTTTTCTAATCGTTGAATTGGACATGCCATTGAATTCTCGTTTGCTCCACACTGGTTGTTTTCATTAGATTTAGAAATCAATAGTTTACTCGGGCTCCTGGAGTAATGTGAAATAGTAATTACATCAATATTGTCCAGGTACCAAGTGCTATCAATAAAGCCTGGTTCAACACTGGTTTGATGAGAATAAATTGCCCAGCTGCCAGATGGAAAACCTCCAACAGCACTCAACAACTGTTCTTTGTAGCCTATAGAGTCTTTTATATAGCTCGAAATCTGTTTGTGGTATTCATAAACTGCCTTTCTGGCTGTGTCTCCAGCTTTAGAAACAGAGTCGTACGGTCTGTCGTTCAAGTAAGGATTTTCATTCATGTGCCAAGGCTCACTCATTAATTCGATTATAGAAATACTCGGAGAATATCCCCATCTGGCCATAATATAGCGAGTCCTTTGTTTTAAATAGGTCATTCCCAAAGGATTTAGGAACATATCTGAAGGCGTGTCCCCTTCAAAAAGCAATGAATATCCATAGACATAGTTTTTATCTTCATACGGCCAGGATTCTTTATTGTTCCAATAATTAGAATAATCAAACCTATAATCAGAATATCCCCCTGCTTTCATAAATACGACTTGATACATAATATCCAAATGAATAAGCGTATTGGTTTTCTCACAATGTCGAATAATTTGATCCATCTCCCATGCATATGTTTGCCTTCTTTGGTAGTTGCCGACCTCCTCAAACTCTATCCCTGTTCCACTTGGGTCAAGAAACATACGAAAATACGCTCCCCCTTGTGCTATGTAATCTTTAATCTGCTGAGCATATTCCTCCCAAGCGCTCAACTGTAGCCTTGCTGAAGAATCTTGATTCCAAAGCAAATTGTTTTTGTTATAAGGAAAAGGCAAATTCGCACCTATCGGAACAATCGTTTTGCCTTCTCTTTCTAAATAATTTGTTTTGGGATTTAAGGAGACTTTTCCCTTGAAGTTTGAAGGAACAACTATGAATTCCTTAACCCGACTGGTATAAAATAGCTTTCCGCGAACATAAACTTCAACATTTACACTCCATTTCCCCATTTCCGAAGGTGCATAACGAATACGAAATGGCAGTTTTGTTTCCAATCGATCCCAAGAATTGCTCTCTTCATTACGGTTCATTTCTTCGTACCAAAACCCAATAGCAGTAGAGTTGATGTCTTCTACTGAATTATGGAAATTAGCTTTTATATCAATATCCCAACTTACAAATGGATTGAGCCCCCTTCTGTGATGTGGTTTCCCGTTTAAATATTCTTCAATAGAATCCATAATAGCATCAGGTAAAGTAAGTCCCAACTCTAAGCGTGAATTTTGCTTTACTTCCTCAGACTTCTGATTGATAAATTGAAAATTTATAGGCGCCGACTTAGTGATCAGTTCTGAATGCTTTAATAACAATGTATCGTTTTGAAGTTGAGCCCATAAAGTAAAAGGTGCAACAATAAAAAAAGAAAGAAGCCATTGATATTTATTCATCATGTTTTTATACAAAACTGCTGCTTTTTAACTAATGCCATATATCACAGGCCGACTTGGAGCAGCATCATTTTCAAAAGGTGCAACCTGTAGGTTTAGTAAATATTCACCGTCTTTAACAATATTTGGAACATAGATTAACTCGGTAATTGTACGATCAAAGCGTGGATTTTGTGGCACCTCCCAAAAACCATGATGAAAAGCCACTTTTCCCCCATCATCTTCTTTGTCTACACTGGGTAAATCAACTAATAAATGTTTAACTTTTAATTTATTGATTATTTCTAGACAAGAAAGATCAAGAAACGGAGGATTTGTTCCAGTATAATTTTTTGAAATTTTCTGCTCTGTATTGGGCAATGTTCGGATGATTAACGCATCAACAGAAGTATAGTTTTTAAGTACTTTAATCTCGTTTTTAGTAATTACATAATCCTGACCTTTTTTTACAGGTTTAACTGTAATTACTGCTGCTTGAAAAAAAAATTGATTAAGTTGTTGGTTTACAGAATAAATTTTTGAAGTAATGTGCCCTAAACATTCTGTATGGGTACCATGACCATGTGGATTAAATGAAATATTTCTAAAATTTACAGCTGCCCCTTCTTTTACAAGTCCTATCCAATCGTCTCCTTTTACTGGCTCAAAACTAGGAGGTTTCATTTGCCATGCTAAAGGATTTCTTTTATCGTTAGACAAAGGAATTGACAAATCCATACCTTTACTTAAATCAATTGTTTTTCCTTGTTTTGTTTTTACAATCATGGAAAAATATAAATTTAAGGTAAAGCATTTTTGAGCTTTTGGTACCGTTGTTTATAGGTTTTCTCTCCTTGACATCCGAGAGAAGTCGCTACAACATGAAAATGAGCAATGCGATCTTTAGGGTCGGGATGTGTACTTAACCAAACAGGAATAGAAGAGCCTTTCCCTGCCGCCTCCATCTTCTCAAAGAACTTTGCTCCGGCATCAGCTGGATAATCTGTTGGACACAAATAAGTTACAGAAGCCTCATCTGCATCAGATTCGTTCGATCTCGAAAATTTCAATCCAACAATACTTTCTGTTAAACTTTTAAGCAGCTTATAGTCCTCTTTTCCTCCTATAAGTCCCAACAGTGCATCAACCCCATAAAGTTTGGTCATCTGGTTTGTTGAATGGCGCAAATCGGCATGCCCAATTTCATGTGCCAATACGCCAGCTAATTCATCCTCCGAATCCAAATATTTAATTAAGCCAGTATAAACATAGATATACCCCCCTGGAGTACAAAAAGCATTTAAAGTGGCATCATCTTTAATGATTCTCAACCTCCAAGAGAAATCGTTCTTGTGGGTCACCTTTCCAGAGCTTAAAATACGGTCGCGAATAGCATACAAGTACTTATAAGCCGTTACATTTCTACTGCTGTCTAAAAGTGGGTATTCTTCTGAATTATTATCAATTTCACTGGCTACTTGTTTGCCCAAATTTTTATCGTCTTGAATAGAAAAAAGATTAAAATTAGAAATAGCATCTTTTGTAGAAGAGCATCCACTAAAAGCAGACATATATAAAATGAAAAGACCTAAATACATGATTTTTTTCATAGTTGTTGTTTTATTGCAAATATATTAATAAAATATTTTCTTTGGAGTGTCTGTTTATGTATAAATCCAAATGCAAAACATCTGTGTCAGCAGTCCCAGCAAATAACCCAAGCCCACTTCTTTAAGTGTATGTGCTTTCAAAGCCAACCGTGACGACATCACTATTCCACCTAAAAGCAACACAGTAGTGAGCAGTATTAATGGAGGCTGTTCCAATCCTTTTGAAAACATATACACAAACCCAAACAATGCTCCCATTCCTATACTGTGTAGGCTAATTTTAATTTTGGGAGTAATAAAATAAGCCAATGCACCTACAACAATTCCACCCAAAACCATTCCTTTAATAATATCTGGAATCACAGCTCCTTCGGCTTGCATGTATAAAAAGAAAAAGAGAACAATAAAATAAAATGTCATTAACGCAATTGGCATAAGTCGCTCCGCTGCCGTCTTCATTTGATAGGATTTAATGTTTTTATTCATTCTCATAACAAAGAAGGATATTCCAGGGCCCAAAACAATAAAAATTAAGAACAGGGAAAGGAATAAAATTTTTGCAGTAGGATTAAGCAAGTATAAAGAATCATTTGTTAAAAAAGAATTCGAAGGAACAGGCAAATAAAGTATGACCAAAAGACCATATATTGGTGTAAATATGGGTAAAAACAACCAAGAAAAAAAAGATGCTATTTTATTCATTTAAAGTTCCTTTCTTAAACGAGCAACAGGAATATTTAACAACTCCCGATATTTAGCTATTGTTCTTCGTGCAATATTATATCCTTTGTCTTTCAGTATTTTAGCTAGTTTTTCGTCAGTTAATGGTTTGCGTTTATCTTCTTCCTCCACAACATCTAAAAGGATTTGTTTCACCTCCCGGGTTGAAACCTCCTCCCCAGAATCGGTAGATAAAGATTCGGAGAAAAAATGCTTTAATGGAAAGGTACCGTATTGTGTTTGTACATACTTTGAATTGGCAACTCGAGAAATCGTTGAAATGTCCAGGTCAACAATTTCTGCAATATCTTTTAAAATCATTGGACGTAAATCCATCTCATCCCCTGATAAAAAATAATCTTTTTGATAATTCATAATTGCTGTCATGGTAGAAAACAAAGTGTTTTGTCGTTGTTGGATGGCATCAATAAACCATTTTGCTGAATCTAATTTACTTTTCACAAAAGTCAAAGTCTCTTTATCTGATTTCTTCATTTCACCCCCTTCTGAATACGTCTTTAACATCTTTTTATAGCCAGGGCTAATCCTTAAGTCAGGAGTATTTCTACCATTAAGAGTAAGTGATAGTTTCCCATCTTCTTCTGTCACCTTAAAATCAGGAACAACTTGTTCTAATGCCCTTGAAGATGATTTAACAGAACCACCTGGTTTGGGATTCAATCGAATAATTTCTTGAATAGCATCTTTCAAATCCTCTTCTGATATTTCGAGCCTTTGAAGTATTTTGTTGTAATGTTTTTTTGTAAACTCTTCAAAATAATTTTCTAAGATTTTCAATGCCGTGTATCTGCTGATGTTTCCATTTTGTCTTCTTTCCATCTGTAAAATAAGACATTCTTGCAAATTTCTTGCCCCAATTCCAGCCGGGTCTAACTCTTGAACATGTTTTAGAATTTTTTCCAAATCCTCTTCTGTGGTTTTCATGTTTTGGTAGAATGCCAAATCATCAACTATAGATTCTAGTTCACGTTCTAGATAACCTGAATCATCAAGGCTGCCAATTAAATAGGTGGCAATTGTTATTTCTTCTTTGGTTAGTTTTTTTAAATTCAATTGGCTCAACAAAAATTCTTGGAAAGATTTCCCTCCAGAGAGCGGTATCGATTTTTCGTCTTGATCTTTGCCTTTGTTGGAAATACTGGTTTTGTACTCAGGCTCATCGTCACTTAAATATTCTTCAATGTCAAAGTCATCTTCTTCAGTTGTTTCTTCTTCATATTCTTCTTCTTCGAATTCCTCTTCAGACTCTTCTTTTCCTTCTTCAAGAGCTGGATTTACCTCAAGTTCCTGTTTAATGCGTTGGTCCATTTCCATTGTTGGAACTTGTAGCAACTTCATTAATTGAATCTGCTGCGGAGAGAGCTTTTGCTCCAATTTTTGGGAAAGTGTTTGTTTTAACGCCATAATTGGTAATTTCTTCGCTTAAGTTACGTAAAATTCTTTATATCTATTACAATTTAAATTAAAAATCAGCATTTCCAGGTGTTCTTGGAAAAGGGATGACATCGCGTATATTGGTCATTCCCGTGGCAAACATTACCATTCTCTCAAATCCCAAGCCAAAACCAGAATGAGGAACACTTCCAAATCTACGAGAATCGATATACCACCAAAGTACATCTTCCTCAATATTAAAATCTGCACATTTTTGTTTCAAAACATCAAATCTTTCCTCACGTTGAGAGCCGCCAACTATTTCACCAATCCCGGGGAATAATACATCCATCGCAGCAACTGTTTTCCCATCTTCATTTTGACGCATATAAAAAGCCTTAAAAGAAGCTGGATAATCTGTAATTATAACAGGTCGATGGAATTTTTTCTCTACCAGATAGCGCTCGTGTTCTGATTGCAAATCTGTTCCCCACTCGACATTGTATTTAAATTTCTTTTTCTTAAAAGGCTTTGAGTTTTGCAAAATTTCAATTGCTTCAGTATAAGTAATTCTTTCAAAGTCATTGTTTGCAACAAATTCTAAACGCTCAATTAAACTTAATGGATTGCGGTCTTTTTCTGGTTTTTGCTGCTGCTCTTTTGCGTCTCGATTATTCAAATACTGAAGATCATCTCGATAATTTTCAAGTACATAGTTACAAAGGTATTTAAGAAATTCTTCGGTCAAATCCATATTGTCCTTTAAATCACTAAAAGCAACCTCGGGTTCAATCATCCAAAATTCAGCCAAATGACGCGATGTATTCGAATTTTCTGCTCTAAAAGTTGGTCCAAAAGTATAGACTTGTCCCAAACCCAAGGCTGCAAGCTCGGCTTCCAATTGACCAGAAACAGTGAGGTTAACAGGTTTTCCAAAAAAATCTTGTTGATAATCTACTTTCCCTTCTTCATTTAAAGGCAAATTGTCCAAATCGAAATTGGTTACATGAAACATTTCTCCCGCTCCTTCAGCATCTGAAGAAGTGAGAATAGGTGTATGCAAATAATAAAAATTCAGATCATTAAAAAATTTATGTATAGCAAAGCTTAGCCCATGTCGAATTCTAAACACAGCTCCAAAAGTATTGGTTCTAAAACGCAAATGCGCTTGTTCTCGAAGCAACTCTAACTTGTGTTTTTTGGGTTGTAATACAGTTTTTTGAACCTCATCAGGCAAAGCTTCTCCAATAATTTCAATATTTTCTACAACAATTTCTACTGCTTGACCACTGCCCTGCGAGGCGACCAATTGCCCTTCTACCGAAACTGCTGCTGCAGTGGTTATCTTTTTGAGCAGATTATCATCAAAGTTTTCAAAATCAATTACAGCCTGAATATTATTGATTGTTGAACCATCATTCAACTGAATAAATCGATTGCTTCGAAATGCTCTTACCCATCCTTTAACAATAACCTTTTCACCCAGCTTTGGAGTTTCCAAAAGCGCTTTGATTTTTTGATGCTTCATTTTTTTAATTTTGGTCTATGCAAAATTAGAAAGAATCACGATATATAGTTCAATTTAAAATAGAAAGTTAGAACTGAGACAGGTTCAGTTATTATGAACTATGAAATTTTGTTGTTTTAGTAAAAACTTAAGAGTTGATGAATAATAATCAACGAAAACAGATTATTGAAAATGCAAAGACCTTCTTTCGAGAAGAAATTGTACAAAACCACATAGATGGTGCTTGTAAAAGATCTAGTACGCTTTCAGAGTACAATATTAATCCTTTTTTATTTAAATATTTAGCTAATTTTCTTACAGGAAATGACAAACCTGAAAGTATTGCTCGTGCACTTGTTCTTCCAAGAGTTCTAGGTTCATCAATTAATACTTCATTTGGAATGAAAATCCAAAGTCTAATTAGTTCTCTTTTTCAAGGTTTAGGTTCAACAAAAACACCTTAATAGCATGAAATAAAAATAGATTTTTTTAAAAGCTTTTATGATAGTATAAATAATTCAAATTAACTTTTCCAAAACAAGACCAACATCTGTTATAATTTGCTTATTTTTCCCCTTTTTAACCCACAAACCGTTCATTAAAAATGAAAACAATTTACATTATTTCCTTAATTATCATTGTTGTTGTAGGTCTGTATTATGCGAATAAAAAAAAGTAACCCGAGTTGTTCACAAAATATTGCTTTGAAATAGTTGATTTAGAAAATACGATCAACTACTGTATACTTTTTAAATACTTATATAGCTCACTGTCTGTGGAAATAATAACTGAGGTGCTTTTATCAAAAGTTTTCTCAAACGTTTCC
Source organism: uncultured Fluviicola sp. (assembly GCA_964585545.1). Classification (GTDB taxonomy): domain Bacteria; phylum Bacteroidota; class Bacteroidia; order Flavobacteriales_D; family Crocinitomicaceae; genus Brumimicrobium. The sequence continues at coordinate 52,687 of CAZPDT010000005.1, read as the reverse complement.
ATTGATTTTAAAAATGCATACAATCGCTTTGATTGATTGCTCTGGTTATAAGCCATTGCATATATAGATGCGGCAGATGCGTCCGCTTTTCCCTTTATTTTCTCAGCCTCTTCAAAAGCTGTTGACTGAATTTTTTTTAAATCCCTTATCTTTTCACCATTGATTCTCGATGCTTCTCCTTGACCTTGAGAACGAAATTTATCAGCAATACGGAAACGTTCACTGTTCATTCTTTTAAATACATTTTTACGAACTTCATTAACATAATTCAGCCTCTTGATTTTAAAATCTAAAATAACAATACCTAAATCAGAAACCCTTTCATTTCCCGTTTTTAATATCATTTTTTCTATTTTTTCACGACCAACATCTATATTTATTAAAGTATCTGAAGAAGGCTCTGTAAGTGTATCTGTTACTTTTGCTGTTCTATTGCTGTTTCTTACAGCTTCCACCAAATCATGGTTTGCAATATAATCTCTCGTTTCACCATCTAAAATATCATCAAGCCTTGATTGCGCTCCTCGCTCATCAGTAAGCCTTTTGTAAAATTGAAGTGGATCTGTTATTTTCCAACGGGCATAAGAGTCAATAAATATAAATTTCTTGTCCTTTGTAGGAATCTGATTGGGGTTGCCATCCCACTCTAGGTAACGTTTATCAAAAAAATTAGCCTTTTGAATAAATGGAATTTTAAAATTGACTCCTGGTGTGGTTACAGAAACACCTATGGGTCGACCAAATTGTGTGATGACTACTTGCTCCTTCTCATTGACAATATATGCACTTGAAAACATTGCAATAAAGGCAATTACAACGACAACACCCGTTAAGATAAGTTTCTTCTTTGACATAATTAATTTGCTTTTGGAATTTCTTGATTGCTCCTTAAGTTCTGTTGCTCCTTCATCTGCATTTGCAAAAGAGGCAACACATTATTGCCTTTGCCATCAGTAATAATTTTATTCCCTAATTTAGGCAAAACTTTATTCATTGTTTCTAAGTAAATCCGTCTTCGAGTTACTTCTGGAGCTTTAATGTATTCCCTATATAGTGCATTAAATCGGGCAACTTCTCCATTGGCATTATTCACCCTTTCCGCAGCATACCCCTCAGCTTTTTGAATGGTTTCCTGAGCTTGACCTTTGGCTTTTGGGATAACTTTATTGTATGCAGATTCTGCCTCATTAATTAAAGTTGCTCTTTCCTGTTGTGCTCTATTTACTGCGTTAAATGCATCCTTAACAGGGTCTGGGGGATTTACATCCTGAAGTACTACTTGATCGATTCTAATTCCCAGAGAATACTCCGTACATAGTTCCTGAACAAGCACTTGAACCATATTGGCAACTTCTGTTCTTCCCACTGTCAGCACCTCATTTACTGTTCGATCTCCTACCACCAAACGCATAGATGATTCAGACATGTCCCGTAAAGTTTTGATGGGATGCTTTACTTTAAATAAATAGTTGAATGGATTGTCTATCCTATACTGCACAACCCACTCTACATCTGCAAGATTTAAGTCTCCAGTGAGCATCAACGATTCATCATCTGTGTTTCCCTTACTGTACTCTGTTTTTAGTGAACGTGTATCTGTTGTTCGAAAACCAAATTCCAATTTTTGCTGTCGTTCTACTGGCACCTTATAAACAGTCTCTGCAAAAGGTATCTTTACATTTAGACCTGGGTCTACTGTTCTAACATACTTTCCAAACCGAGTAATAACACCCAATTCTTCTGGCTGAATTTGAAAAAAGGAACTAAAGGCAACAATTAATATTAATATTCCAATAATAATAGGTTTTATATATCGAACAATTACTTTTCCTATCTTTTTAAGAGGCTCTGGAACCTCAAATCCTTGATTGTCATCGTTATACATTTTTTGTTTTTTAGATTTTGATATTCAATTGCCTTTTTTTCTAATTTGTAATGACAAAACTACATATACTAAATGAATCAGCAAGTTTATTATACAGAAAACTGCTGAAATAGAAGGTAAATCAATAGGATTAACCAAAGCTTATCTTTTTTCAAAGATGATTTTTATTCTAAAACTAGAAAATGAACTCAAAGTATCCTCCCCCTTTATCCCCTTCCGTGAGGGGGAAGCGCAGATTCAAACATTTAAGCTTGTGAAAACACATGCCGATTCTAAAATCAGTAAACTGAAAAGCTTAATCCCTAAAAAGAACACTTTAGAGACAACATCTCCCTTTGGAGGGAGACACAGAGGGAGGAAGTTTTTATTCCTTCATGGATTTGATCAATACTTCATTGAAAACGTTAAGTACCAGAGATAATTTAATTGGCGAATTGGAGTATAACGGGGAGGGTGATTTTCATTTAGGTGTTTTAAATTTGAATAATCTCAAATTCCGTTTTTAAAATAATTCGCTATGCAATTTTCTAGTTTATCTATGTTTGTTTTATCATTGAGTTTTAAGTATATTGTTCCATTACAAATTAATTCTAAGTCAGCCAATATTTCACTATATTTACATCATGTTTGCACTTATTCTGATACTATTAATATTTGTTGCATTTGTAACTTTTGCCCTTGGAGGTGTTTCGTTTTTATATGAAAACCGAAAATATCTTTTTAAAATGCCTATTAAAACCATAGTGCTTACAACTTTGATTACTGCCATTCTCATTTTACCAATAGATGCTACACCTAAAATTGCTTTAACCTTGATGTGCTTCTCCACTCTAATGTACTTTCTCACAAGTCTTATAAAAAAAGGGGAAAGCTGATGCAGTAACTGCGCTATTAGGATAAGATGGAAAAAATCATAATGGTTGGGAACAGAATCATAACCAACTTTTTATTAACTTTGAACACAGAATTGAACCTGAAAAATAAATGGGAGTTTTTCAGCTTAACCACAAAATTTTGGGTAGACTCGGATGAATTTCATAGATCAACTCATCGTAACTAACTTCTTACCTTTATAAATTGCTTCAAAATCTCCATCATCTGTTACCAAGATTAGGTTTTTTGAATTTACAGTCTCATTTATGTAGGCATCGTTAAAATCTGATGCACCAAAGTCGGAGAATACATTATCCAAACTAATTGCATTAAAATTATCTGGCAGTCTAATGATATTAGGCAGATTTAATATAGCGTTTAATTGTTCTTTGACACTTCTTACTTTTTCTTGATATATTTCAGTTCCTACGAAATCACGTTTATAATCCGCTCCCATTTTAGTCTTTTTTTCTTTCCAAATACTAAACTCATATCTCAATACAACAATAGCCGCATTAAGAAAAGCAGTAATCATTAAATCAATTCCTTTAAAATCAATGATTACACTCTCATTTTTTCGCAAATGATTATCAATAGCCTGAAACACCATTTCACCTTTTTCAGTGGAAACAACAAGGGGTGAATTGATAATATCTTTTACTATTAATTTATTCATAATCTGTTGACTTATTTAATCGTCAAACTTTCAGGAAATTCATTCCACTCTTGACCTTGCAGTATCCTTCCATTGGACTTTTACCTCAAATATGCAAATGACTGTGGAGCAACTATACCATATTTTTCTTTTATGTTTAGAGGTTCTTCATATAAACGTGGATTTTTTACCGCTATCGCAAAGCCTTTTTCTTTCCCTTGAAAATACTGATCAAAATAACTTTTTGAAATTCCTGAAAAATCTTTGGTGGTATACCATAATTCATCGAGTTCGTTTTCCAAGATGTGATCTATTTCAAATTCACCAATCACTTTGCTTATGGGAGCAGATGCATAAACCACAATTTTTGAAACGGCTTTGTTTTTAAATACAAGGCGGCGAAATTCAAATCGCTTAGTGCCAGCGAAGATTTGCTGGGCGAATTGAGGTTTTATGGATAATACGACTTTCATTGAGGTATTTGTTTTTAATTAGTTTATAATCTGATTCTGGTAATTTAGTGAAAGTTTGATATTTATTTTTAAAAGACTTTAAATTTTTAATTTCTTCATATTTAATTACGGAATTTAAATAATCCACAAATCTAAAGATTGTAACCGTAAGAAATTTACGACCTTCAAACATTTTCTCCAAATAGATTTGTGAATAAACAGTTTTGTTCTTCACCAAACTCCAGAGTTCTTTAATAGTATTAACTCTTTTGTGTTCAATCACTTCACCAATAGGCTCAATTGTTTTATATTGTCCTGAGGAATAGAAAAATAACAAATCTCCTTTCTTAGGTTTCAAATTTTGTGTTTTAGAGACATAAGCTTTTATAATTGTATTTCCTTGAACCTCTTGTAGACCATAATCAATAGCATCGAAAAGTGTTTGTTCTCTTAGGTTACCATCTTTAAACAGGGAGGTATAAAATTGTTTTTGGATGGGCACAACATATTTGTTCTGATTATCTTGAAAAAACGGATGCATTTGAGTTCCTGTTTTATTAAGCTGGTCTTCTTTCTTTAAAGATTTTAAAAATACATTTTCTGTTTCATCAATATTGTTTTTAAAAGTATCATGTAATTCGAAACCATACTTTTTCAATAAATGAATCAGCCCTCTTTGTTTATCATAAGTCGTAACATACAAGTAATTTATTTTCTTGGCAAGACAAAGTTGAAACATCTTGTTTAAGAACAATTCACCTAATTTTATTCCTAGTGCATCGTCTCCAGCTTTTAGAGTACAAATTTTAATTGCTCTTTCCGTAATTCCTTTTAGTTTATGGTCTTTTACAGTTTCAGTATTATATATTAATAATGCAGAAAGTTGACTTTCAATCTCCAAATAATAGCATTTACGATCTTCTCGTGCACATCTTTTGATCCATTCCATAAATTTTACAGAATCATAATCATTTTTTAAAGAATTGAAAAAAGTAGAATCAAAGTGATGCTCCAGCTTACGAATACTTTCGTGTTTTAAAATTGGATGAGCAGGATATGTAAGAGTATATTTTTCTTCTAAATACTTACTTGCTTGTTGAGCAGTCATTACTTTTTCACTTATTCTTAATTTCTTGGCTTTCTTATGAATCCCATTATCTTCTGAAATAAATAGTTCTACATAATCTTTGTAAACTTGAAAAAGTTGAATGTTATCTATCCTATCATTTTCTTTTTTTTTACCAACTCTCTTCGAGAATTCAACTGGCATTTCACCAGGATTTGGCATAGGTGAATATTTCTGTATTTTGGAATTAATTATTTGTTTTCGTTCTTTATTTTTATCCCGTTTAATATCTTCTAAACAAGCTTCGTGATAAAAAACAGGACATTTATTCTCAATTGCTAGTTTATAAAGCGTTGAAAAATGATCTTCAATCACTTTATGATCTTCAAGATGAATTAAAATATTTGTATCGATTAAGATTCTCAACATTCTATTTGACTTTAAGTGCATTAAGTTCTTATTAAATTTAAGATAAATTAAACAGTTTTCCTAATCTTTCCCCATCCACTTCTCCAATCCCTGATTGAAAATTCTCTTTGCTTTCTCACCGTTGATTTGCTCCAAAATTTCAGGAGCTTCCATAATTTCTGCGGAGCGTTTGACGTAGGAAAAGTAGTTGCCTGAATTGGCGTATTCTTTTACTTCTGAGCAAACTCGATACTCTCCTGTTTCAATTTTCTTAATTGTTTTAAAACGTCTTTTTCTTGGCGAGCCTTGATCATCTAAATCCTGATTGGTGTATAACCTTATTAATTGATTTTTAAAAACTACAGGTTTATCTCCTGGATATTCCGCTGCTATATTTTTTGCTCTCTTAGATTTGGATTTAACAGCATAAATCATTCTACGATAGAACTTAGCCAAATTCGCAGACTTTATTAACGTTTGATATCCGTAAAACTCAAACCCTAAATAATTTAGTGGTTTATTAATTTCAAGATTTTCACCCATTATTTTATGTGAAACCAAACGTTCTTTTCCATCTAAAACTGCATTTTTAAAGATAAATTTCTCGGTTTTATCTGGACTTATTTCAACACGATACTTTTGTATTGCTTGTATAACAAACTTTTCTACCTGTTCCATCGAATCTTTCCGACAAACAACAATAATGTCATCGGAATATCTACGATAGAACCCTTTTTCGCTTTCCAGTTTGTCTAAAATATCTAAATCAAACTTTTTTAAATAGATATTGGCTAAAGTGGCACTAATTGGCAAACCTTGTGGAATCCCTATCACTTCTCCACTATTTTTATCTCGAAATGAGTTTTTATAGATGCGTATTTCACCGTGTTTAATCGCTTGTCTAAAAGCTTGCGCTGATTCAAAGAAAGCATTTACACCGTATTTATTGCGAATTTTAGCTAATCTTTTCTCGTCAAATCCTGACCTCTTTCCATTTTTACTTTTAGGTTTAGCTCTTAATTGATCCTTATTGATAAATGAAAAGTTTGTGGCAGCTTTAAATACGTTCAAGTGGTCTTTTGGAAGTTTATCTTTCCCTATATTTTCACACCATTCTTTATATAAAAAGCGGTGATTTAATGTGGAGAAAAAACTTTTAATATCAAAGGCTAAAACGACAACCTCCTTTTCTGTTTTACTACGTTTTTTAACCTCCTCAAAAACTTCTTTGGCAAAATGAATACTACTTTTATTTTTATCACTTCCTTCTTCTATAGGAATTCGACGATAAGCAGTAGCAGCAGCATTGAGTTGTGGGTTATTTTTTAGCTCCTTTTCATAGTTCGTTTGTAAAATTTCTGAATAATAGCCAAAAATCATCGCATCCAAATGATTGGCATAATGAAGTGGTCTTATTTTAGCATTCGACTTCTTAATTCCATCTTTAATAGAATTGTGAGAACGTGTACGGTCTTTTGATTTTTTATACCTCCTATTTTTAATATTAATATGAAAAAGTGGAAAAAATGCATACTTGGCTACAAAAGTTGGGTCTTGAATTTTTTTCTTTAATCCCTTACCTTGAACTGTAAGATTATAAGCATTTGTTATATGCGGATAGCCTTTGTTTTTATACCACTTATCTTTTTCCTCTTTTTGTTTCATTTTAGGTTAAGTTAAAAAATGTCGCAGGCTTATTTCTAACGGTTTTATTGACAACATACTGATTTCTCATGAGCCAGTACCCGAGTTCTCGAGTCAAATTATTTTCAAATATTGATAGATATAATGTACTAAATATAATAACTCTAATGATTAACTATTCTTTAATAACGTGTATCTCTATCTTTGTAGGAGGTCAAGATTATCTCATTGTCATACTTCATCTACTGATAAAGCTGACATTGCGACACCTTGGCACAAATCCTATCCTCTAAATCAGTTAAAATAGAGTACGGTCAAAAGACCTAACAGCTCAACTAAACGTCATCAACCTATTTCACCTGCGACACTCCCAAAATTAACAAAATTTCATTACATTTAGGCCTTAAAATTTAAATTAATTATTATGGCCCAATCACTTAATTCAGAATTCCAAATTGGAAGTATCGTAGCACTAAAGTCACATTATACAAGAGGAGAAAAAGAATACTTAGATGACATTTCAATAGCTGGTGATGACAAAAGCATTTCTCCTTACATGATAGTTACTGAAATCTTAAAAGAAACAAAGAATAAATTTGACGAACATACAGGTGAAAATACAATTCAAAAAAACTCCTTTCGTTTAAAAGTTATATGGTTTAATGCTAAAACTTATGAATTTAACAAAAAGTGGATCAGTTCACAGTTTGTTGATGTTGTGGAAAATGAACTTAAAAACATAAAATTTAGTAAAGCAGACCAAGTAATTCTAAAAACTAACCAGCTTGAAATCAAAAAGAAACGTATTTCCATTAAGGAAGAAGAATGGAACACTAAAATTTCAAAATCATCTTTGTTGTCTTTTTGTGCACCAGAAATGGTGGTGATTGGAAAAAGTACGTTTAAACCGAAAGATCCACTTTTTGATAAAGTTACGAATGAAAGAATAAGAGAAATACCTAACGATCAACTGAAGTGTCAGTATTACAATCCAATAACCGACAAATATCGTGAGGTTATTTTACCTATAGAGTGTTTTGAAAAGGCTGATGAAAAATCAGATGTTTTAACTCAACTTATTACTGCAAGTCAAGATGAGAAATCTTTAGTTGCTTTTAACGACCAACTATTCAGCGTAAGAAACATATCTTATTTTCATGGAATCTACATGATTCAAACGAAAAATTTTGTTGATGAAACTGTGGAATCTTTTATGCTGCATGAGATTGTAAATTTGAAAGAACTTAAAATAAAAGATGTTATTGGTGAATTGCTAGCACCAAGATGGCAAGGCAGTAATTTCAAAAAAATCCCTGATTTTATAAATAAGCAAGATATAAAGTATGAAGACTACATAACTAAAAGTAAAGAAGAGAAAGAAAATATAAGACCTAGTCTTACAGGTAATCTATTTTATATCAATTACCGCAATCTAAAAGGAAAGTTTACGCAACGATTTATCAAAATAGAAGCGGTCTCTGAATTTCCAATCAAAGAAGAAAAAGCAGATGGTGCAAAAGGCTTGATGGTAAAAGCATTTTGCTATTTACGAAAAGAAGAAAGAACTTTTACATTCACAGATGACAGGTTATTGGCGATTTATGATGTCAAAATTGAATTAGATGACATAAAGGAACTGAATATTAGATAGTGTCTTAGATAGCTTTAAAATGTTAAAATCATCAAACAATTTGGGTTTAACATTCAAATCATCTTATCTTTGACATGCTCATTCTTCCATATTTGGAGAAAGGAGTTTCGAAGCTCGATACATCAAGACATGTACCGGGCTTTGCTTTTAAATTAGCTCTAACGTACATTTAAATTCTCCTTCCAACTCTCTTAAACAACCAATTTTTTCTTTATTGAACCATATTAATTATTCAACCAGTATTTAAATCGAGGTATAAGTGTTTTTAGTTTTAATTTTGGTCTGACATTATCTAGTTCCTCTTCCATTTCTGTACTTTTTAGGAAAATATTTGAGGACCTATTAATTAAACCTCCATACCAACCAATAATATTATCAGTAAGCTTATCTGAATCATCAGTTTTTGCTTCAATTTCTTTAATAAATTCTCTTTCATCAACAAATCCTTTATTTATCAATTTCATTAACTCCTTGTTATATTGTCTTAATTCATTTAACTTCTTAAAGTCTCCCTCTCGCTTGGTATCTAAAATAACCTCAAAAATATATTCTATCATTCTCGTTATGAATGGATGCGAAACTAAAACATAATTTGAATAGGCTAAAAATAATTTAGTAATATCAGGTTTGTTAATATTTACAATTACAACATTACTATCAAAGTCATCCTTAACTTTCTTAAGGTATACGCTTTCAGCTTCTTCAAAACTCTTATAAAACTCAAAGTGAGGTTTATTGTCAATTACTTCTAATAAAATATATTCTAAATCTTTTGAAGAACCTCCATGTATCCAGCTTTCACAAGCAACAAGATAATTATTGCGAAAAACCTTCAATATCTTTTCTAACATTTTCATTTCTTTCTCTAAATAAATCAGCTCAATAATTTCACTTTTTGTTAGTTGCTTTTCTTCACTTTTTGAAAGTAGTTGATGAATTCTCAATATTTCCGGATGGTCTTCTCCTTCCTTTATTTTTATACCAAACGTATGATCAACAATTTCAACAAAAGTTGCCCAATAATGATGGTTTCTAGTTCTAATCTGTATTTCTACCTCATGTTCGAACCCTTCTTTCACAACTATAAGATGATATGACTTATATCCAGATTCACGAGGTTTTTCTATATAATCTATTTCATCTTTAATACGGATACGTGGATGATTTCTCAATTTTTCGACTAAATTATTGATTTGTGCTAAAGAGTCAACTATCACTCTACAACCAGCTATATCGTGCATTTTGTGAAGTTCAGTTGTAACTCTTGGTAGTTTTCTAATTATAGTATCAATCCTTTTTAACCTAAAAACAACAACAGAGTTATTATGAACTTTTTTTGAAATATCGCATAAATCATAAAAAACTGAAGAAATTATCCCTTTATGCTGATTCCTATATTCATAAATTGTTTCAAGGTCAGCAACTTTCACTTTCTCATTATTGCGAAAAGATTTCCTGATACTAGAACCACATTTTTTAAGTTTATTATTTGAAATTACCATAATTATTTCACTTTTGATTGTTGTCCCTCCACTCTCTCATACTCGTCTTCCCCCATCCAAAAATCCTCATCCACAACCTTCACCTCTTCATAACTCAACCCATACAAGCGATAAACTAAAACGTCTATCTCGCGCTCCAAAGCTGTAGTGTCTGCCGATGGGTCTTCTTGCTTGGCGGTGAGGATTTGGTCGACGAGATTTCCAACTTGACTTGCTTTATCCAAATTGGGAATAGGAATTGAATCTAAAGGTGATTTTTTAATTTTTGGAAAAGTAGCCTTATTATCATAAAACTTATTTAACCAATAAAATGCCACTACTTTTGAATTTATAATTCCTAATAAGGCTTTGAGGTTTTCAAGATTATTGTCTTTCAAGAAAATATTATAAATGGTATTAAGCGTTAACAACATCGGATCCACTATTGAACCTTCAGGGTATTTACCAATTTGTCTAACCACAATTCTATGGTTTTGATAAACTAATTCGCTACCTCCACTTTTAATCGCATGTTTTTGAAAATTAACAAATTCAGTGTTTTTCAACACCTTATACCTTTTAATATTGGTCCCATCTATAACTGGGTAATAATTTTCATCTATTTTATATCCACTGACATTTTTCGTTCTGTCTTTTGTTTGAATACCAAAATATGTTTTTCCAATATCTTTTAAAATTAAGTTTGAAGATTCAATCTTTGTCAAAACCTTTCTCACATGTGGCTGAAGATCAAGCTCAAACTCATAGTTATTGATTTTAAAACTGTTTTGATTTAACTTCGTTTTATCATGGTTTTCAATATCTAAAGACCAGTCACGAAACTGAATATAGGTAAAAGTGTTATTATCTATTTTTTCTTTTACAAAACTTAGAATCAAAGTATCAACAGACGCATCTATAAAAACTTTTGTGTAAAAGTTAATGACTTCTGTCAATCTGTTATTGAGAAGTAAAATCCTTAAATCTTTGGCATGCTTATTCTTTAAAAATGTATTTGGAGTAATAAAAGATAAAGTACCTGATTCTTTCAAAAGTGTTTCTCCTTTTTCTATAAATAAAGGATATGTATCAATTTTATAAGTTGCTGTAATATATGCACTTTTGTAATAATCAAAAAGAGGTTTATCATTCAAGTTTTGAACTAATAAATAAGGCGGATTCCCAATCACCACATCAAAGCCCACAAATCCACCTTCATCATCCAAGACCTCTGGAAATTCAAACCTCCATTCAAAAGCATTTTCGTAAATCTTATTGTCTTTGATTTCGTCTAATTGCTCTTTGAGTTTCGTGACTTTCTTTTCTAACTTTTCTCTGTCTTTTTTGAGCTTAGACTTGGCGCTTCGACTTAATTCTTCTTCAAAAAGTTTGGGTGCCATATGCTTTTCATACAATTCTGCGCTCAGTTTATCATATAAACGTTGTTCTTTGCTATTGCGAGAAATTTCGGTTTTAAAATCACCTTTAATGTCGGCAATTAAGCGTTCCATTTCGTGTTTCTGCTCTTTGTTTTCGGCGTTGCGGTAAGTTTGAACGGCTATGCGGTAACTGTCCATATTCCATTTGCTACTGCGCAGGGCTTTGCTTAAGTCAGCATCCAAATCAAAACGGCTGATCAAAGAGTTTCCGCATTTGATGTTGATGTCGATGTTGGGTAAAGTTTCCAACTCCGTTTCATTTTTATAATAGGCATTTTTAAGGAGCTCAATCCACAAACGCAAACGACAAATTTTCACCGAATTGGCATTGATGTCCACGCCAAACAGACAGTTTTCAATAATGCTTTGCTTTTCATGGAACAAAGTTTCTTGCACCCGCTGACTTTCTCTGTTTTTAGGATGGTATTCGAATAGTTCACCGTTGTAATCGGTGATAATCAATTCATCATTTTCTACGTGTACATCATAATCACGGAGGAGTTTTCCTTGTCGGTCGTGCAGTACGCCCAAATCGTGTTTTACGGCAATCATTTCATTGAGAGCAGAAACCAAAAAGTGGCCAGAACCAACAGCTGGATCACAAATTTTAATGTCGTTGATGAGTGCGTTGGCTTGGTCGTGTGAAAACTCACCACGAGATCCAATGGCGTTGTAGATATCGGTGATGGAGTTGTATTTTTCGTTTTCAACTTCTGTTTCGTTGAATTTTTGTACAACAGCTTTTCGAATGGTTTCTCTACACATATACATGGTGATAAAACCTGGCGTAAAGAAAGAACCGTCTTTGTAACCGTTGATTTTTTCAAAGATTAAGCCCAAAACAGAAGCATTAATCAGTGTTTTATTGTCTTCTTGAATGTTTTCTGACCCTTCGCCGCTAAAATCGTAGGCATTGAGGAAATCGAATAAATAGGCTAAGGTAGAAAGTTCGCCCGTTCTGCGTTTTCCCTTGGCATCTTTGAGAACCGTATTGTGGAGAATGGGTAAAGTTTTATCGTCGCGCAAATTACTAATGAATAAAGCATTGTGCTCAATTTCCGTGGGTTCAAACAAAGAGCTGTTTAAGTAAGGAACTTTTTCAAAGGCTTTAGTCACATCTGCATTTCTATCTTCATATTTTCGCGCTAAAACTTGGAAAAACAAGCTATTGAGATCGTCGTAACTGCTAATGCGCTGATAATTTAGAAAAGCATAACTTTTATCGCCTTCGTGATAAGCAATCAACTGGGCCTCTAAAAGTTTGAGGAATAAAATCCGATTGATCCAGGTAATTGATAATTCCAAGCCGACATTAAACAAGCGTTCTTCTTGTGTTTTCCCAAATTGCGAGGGCTTATTCAAACGACTCAGTTTATCCATACTGTCAATTTGGATAATTGCATCCTCTAAGATGGAACCCGTATTTCTGTCTTTAGACGGATTTCTTTCAATGACTTTCTTTCCGCCTTGTTTTTGCTCGCTTAATCCAATAATATGAAGTAATTCGGCATAAAATCTTTTATCTAAACTGTTGCTGTCATTGGTAAAAGGTTTTTTGAGTAAATGTTCGGGCGACAGTAATTTAAACAAGGCCACGAGTTTAACATCGTCTTTTTTGTCGGTATTTCGAAGTGGTTTTTCGTATTGTCGGAAATCGAAATAGGTACATTCCACTTCTTCTTGAATCGCCTCAATGGCAGGTTTGGCAATTTCTTTGTAAAAAAAGTCTGTAGAAGTTCCCGAAAGACTTCCGTTTTCAAAATCTTCAAATTGTTTGACGAGCGTTTTATTTTGGGCAAAGTACTTTTCAAAAAAGCTCGCATCAAAGATAAACCATTCGTAAATATTGGTAACAATCAATTTTTTTACTTCAAGGTTGTTGCTGGTAATGCGTTCTCTAAGATAATACAACACCAGTTCTTGCAATGCTTTCGTGTTGGGCTTCTCAGCGGTCATCATTTCACTATAATTGGTCGGCTTTTTCGTTTCTAAAATTACACCTACAGGAGACTTTGCTTTCCCTCCGTTGTGAATCACTAAATCATTGCGTCCCTTGGTATTTATAAAATAATCCCTTTCGTAATAGGTGTTTTTTAAAAAATCAGAGACCAAATTTTTATGAAACTCTTCGGATTCTGTATCGTTTGAATTATCCAATAAATCAATAAGATTTCCCTTAAATTCTTCAATTTCAGAGCGAATAGGTTTAATTTTTAGGTAAGCTTTGTTGAGTGCTTTTTTGGGTTTTAGTATATGTAGATGCATCTGGGTTATTTTGAATATAAAATCGTTAGTGTAAAGTTAATGAATTGTTTTTATAGTTAGGCTATGGGTTATTATTTTATGGACTTATGTATCTTCACCCTTTATCCCCTCCAGAGGGGAAACGCTCTGGAACTGAAATTTAGGTTTAGAAAAACATTAAATGACCTCATCATTTTTTAAGAAACAATTTTCATAACTTTACGTAGAATAACCCAGTCCTTCAATTCAGGTTGCATAAACAAACAGTAGCTTCAAACTGTTTTTAGTACAAATTAAATATTAAGAAGTTACAAACGATACACAATATGGGAGAACAAAAACGAACAAAAGCACAAGAAGCTACACATGCCATACAACTCATTTATATTACTATGGGTCATTTATTTAACCGTGGTTTTTACAAGCCAATGGGTGTTTCAGGATCTTCCTTAAGGGAGAGTCTATTGGCTTTACAGCCCGAGATTTATGGATCAATTGCTGAAGAAAAGGTTGAACTCAATGGGCTTATTTATGTTTTGGATCGCCTTCCACAAGGTATTGAAGAGTGCTCTACAATTAATTTAACTGCAGATGAAGGATATCAGTTTTCTAATCTAAAACCTATAATCCCACCCAAAAGAAGAAGAAACTGTTACCGCATTGATAAAGATCAAGTCAATATTGAAATCACACGTGGTCGTTCTGATATTTATGATATTCTTACACATCTTACATTTTTATTTATTGAATCACATAAAATTGCTAAACGTGTAATAATTAACGAAAAAGGATTGCTAACAAAAGAGTGGCAAAAATTTGAAGCGATTATTCAACAAGATGAAATCGAAGAACATGACTTAGAAATCGCGCGCTTCTATGTAGGTAACATTATTGGTCGAACTTATGAAGAGATAATGACCATAAGTAAAAAACTCAACTCCAAAAAGTATCCCCATCGTTTTTTACATGTTATCTATTGGTTAGGAAAATTGGCCATTGATGAAATTTTAAAAGTAAACAAACGCATCATCTTATTTAGTTCTATACTGCAAGAAAGAACGGGACATCATATTCACGGTGAAAAATGGGCAACACGAATAAAAAAAGAAATCGAAAAACAAGGACTTATCAATCGTCCCATTCATATTATTAGCGCAAACATGCATAGCGTAATGAATAATCTTTTTGGGAAACAGGTTTTTGACAAGCATAAAGAAAAGCTCAATAAATTAGAAGTTTTTGAATTGCTGAGCAAAGCCAAAAACAAAAATGATAGGGAAATGATAACTACATTGGCTAAAAGCCAGGGAATGACCTATTTAAAGGATGAGTCGGGCGCCAATATTGACGTTCAAATTTTTGATTTACAAAAAATCAATCTGGAAAAAAGTTACTTTTCAAAAATAACGAAAAACAGTGATGCTGTAATCATTGTTATGGACTATGCTTTCGGTGAACAAGCCTTCGAAACAATGGACGAATTGCTCAAACCGTATGAAAAAAATCCCTCAACATCTATTAATCTCAACATCCAATCCGTTTCCATAATGGGAAAAGCGGGAATATTAAAAGGAAAAAAAGGAGATATAATGATTCCACATGCCCATATATTTGAAGGCACCACAGACAATTATCCCATCAAAAATGAAATCTCTATGGCAGACTTTAAAAATGAAGATATTCATGCAGTAGAAGGCCACATGATTACTGTATTGGGAACATCGCTACAAAACAAAAATGTTCTTTTGTATTTTAAAAAATCTACATGGGATGTCATTGGATTAGAGATGGAAGGAGCACATTATCAAAAAGCAATTCAAGCAGCATCAAAAATTAGAAAAAGTATCAGTCCTGATGTTAAAATAAGATATGCCTATTATGCCTCTGATAATCCTTTAGAAACAGGCAGTACATTAGCTTCTGGAGGACTGGGACTAACAGGAGTAAAACCCACATATTTTATTACCGAGCTGTTTCTAAATCAAATTATGGAGTAATATCTGTTCCCCCAACTTGAATCTAAAATATAATTTTCCTATATTGGGACTTAAAAAATTTTAAAAACAAATAAAACATGAAAAATAAAAGCATTAAATCAATCGTCTATTTTGTTGGCTTCTTTGCCTTGATTGCAGGTATTGGTATATTTTACTCTTTTACAACAACAGGTACTGTAACATCATATAAGGGGGGCGATGAAGGAAAGTGGAAAAATTTAAAAGTTTTGCCTCAAGACATATCTGAAGACAGTTTATATGGATTAATGCACGAATACGAAAGAGCCCTAGGAGTAGATTGTAGCTATTGTCACAAACCAAGGAAAGACGGAAGAATATCTGACTTTGCAAGTGATGAGTTAATACAAAAAAAGATTGCTAGAGGAATGATGAAAATGACCGATGATCTCAATGAAAAGTATTTTGATCCACACAGAGACCCTAAAGAAGGGCTCGTTGCTGTACGTTGTGTAATGTGCCATAGAGGAACTCCAAATCCAGAAAAGTACCTCCAAGATGTTGGATTATACTATGAACACCAAGAACCAGAGGGGAATTAATTAAGAAGTTAGGGTTTTTAAACAGCATTGTTATTCAACAAGAAGTTTAACTTTCTTTCCTACGCCTTGTTCTATTATCTTATATAGAGTAGACAATTGGATATCGCTATGCCCATTTTCAATTCGAGAAATAAAACTTTTCTTCGCCCCAATTTTATCGGCTAATTTTTGCTGAGTTAGTCCTGCACGTAGGCGTTCTTCTCGAATTGTTTTCCCAACATTTAAAGCAATTTGTCCAATACTTTCCTTCTGTAAATTGTTTTTCTTGCTATAATCGTTATTGAGGTACTGATAAAATGTTTTCATACAGCGCAATATAATGTTTAACTTGAATAAAGTCTAAAGTTAACAAATAAAGCAACATTCACTAAAAAAGCGCTGAAAAATTAATCACAGCGCTTTTAAAGGAATGATTTAATTTTTATTATATCTCCATAAGATCAACAAATTCGTTAACATTAAGGTTAACCAAAGTATCGTAATCTAAAGCGTTTTCCAGAATTACATGCTGTTGTTTTTCTGGGAAGATACGGGCTAAATTGACTTTAAATTTCTTAATCAATTCTGGAATTCCTTCTTCTCTTCTTCTTTTGTGTCCAATAGGATATTCAACAGCTATCTCATCCAGTTTTGATCCATCGTTAAACTCAATGGTTAACGCATTGGCAATCGAACGTTTTTCTGGGTCGTGATAATCCTTTGTATACTGTGGATCTTCAACACACTGCATTTTATCGCGAAGCAGGTCAATTCTTGGATCAGAAGCAATATTATCTTCATAATCCAAAGCAGTTAATCTTCCATACAATAAAGGAACAGCAATCATATACTGAATACAATGGTCACGATCTGCAGGATTACTTAATGGCCCTTTTTTATCAATAATTCGTATGGCTGCCTCATGAGTACGAATGGTAATTTTTTTAATGTCATCTGTTGATTTTCCAACATCTTGTAGTTTTTTATGAAGTGTCATTGCAGCTTCAACAGCAGTCTGAGAATGGAATTCTGCAGGGAATGAAATCTTAAACAATACGTTTTCCATAACATACGATCCATATTCTCTTTGGAATTTAAACTCTTTGCCACCGAAAGAAACATCGTAAAAGCCCCAGTTTTTTGCAGTCAATACGGAAGGATAACCCATTTCGCCTGTCTTTGCAATTAAAGCCAAACGCACCGCTCTTGAAGTGGCATCACCTGCAGCCCATGATTTACGACTTCCTGTATTGGGTGCATGACGGTACGTTCTCAGCGACTGACCATCAACAAAAACCAAAGAAATAGCATTAATCAACTCCTCTCTTGTTAGTCCAATCAATTTCCCTACTACAGCTGTTGACGCGAGTTTAACCAATATAACATGGTCTAAACCTACCCCATTAAACGAGTTTTCAAGAGCCATAACGCCCTGTACTTCGTGTGCCATTATCATGGCTTCCAAAACCTGCTTCATTTTTAAAGGCTTTTTGCCTTCTGCAATTTGTGTTCTCGATAACCAATCAGCAGTTGCTAAGATTCCCCCTAAATTATCTGATGGATGACCCCATTCTGCTGCCAACCATGTGTCGTTGAAATCTAACCAACGAACAAGTGCCCCAATATTAAAGGCGCCTTGAACAGGATCCAATTGAAATTGTGTGCCTGGAATCTTCGAGCCATTGGCAACTCTAGTTCCTTTTACAATAGGACCTAACATTTTGGTACAAGCTGGATAAGTCAATGCTTCTAAACCACAGCCCAAGGTGTCTAATAAATCATAGTGTGCTGTTTTCCAAGCCAGTTCGCTTTTAATTTCATAATTCAACACATAATCCGCAATATCTTGCATAACCTTATCTGGTTGCGGTCGCTCATTTGAAATGTTTGATGACATTTTTTTAAAATTTAATTCTTTATTAATAATTATTTGTATTTAATCTTTTCAAAAACCGTTTATTTTCGTTTCTCTAGTGGCACAAATTTTTTATTTTCAGGACCAGTATAATTGGCACTTGGGCGAATAATTTTCCCATCTTGCCGTTGTTCGATAACATGTGCGCACCAACCCGTTGCTCGAGAAACCACAAAAAGTGGAGTAAACATGAGTGTTGGAACGCCCATTTGATGGTAAGACACAGCGGAAAACCAATCAAGATTTGGGAACATTTTTTTATTGTCCCACATTACTGTTTCCAATCGTTCTGCTACATCAAACAACAACATATCTCCGGCTTCCTTTGAGAGTTTTTTGGCTACTTCCTTAATCACAACGTTTCTTGGATCAGAAATGGTATACACAGGATGTCCGAAACCAATAACAATTTCCTTCTTTGCCAAACGTTCTTTAATATCCTTTTCTGCTTCATCCGCTGAGTTATAACGGCTCTGAATATCAAAAGCTACCTCATTTGCGCCACCGTGTTTAGGACCTCGTAAGGCTCCAATAGCTCCAGTTATTGCGGCATAAATATCGGAACCTGTTCCCGCAATTACACGACTGGTAAAAGTAGAAGCATTAAATTCATGTTCGGCATATAGATTTAATGAAATATTCATGGCTTCAACCCAAGAAGATGATGGCTTTCTCCCGTGAAGAAGATGCAAAAAATGGCCACCAACTGTCTCATCATCAGTTTCAACTTCTATTTCTTTTCCATTATTAGAGTAATGGTACCAATATAAAAGTGCAGAAGAAAAAGAAGCAATTAATTTATCGGCAATATCTCTTGCCCCTGGAACATTGTGATCTTCCTTTTCTGGTTGAATTGCACCTAGTGTTGACACATAAGTTCGCAAAACATCCATAGGATGAGCAGCAGATGGAAGCTCTTTTAAAACGTTCTTTACCACCTGAGGAAGACCTCTCAATGCCCGAAGTTTACTTTTATATGTTTTTAATTGTGCCTTTGTTGGGAGTGTTCCATAAATCAATAGGTAAGCCACCTCTTCAAATTGTGCTCCTTTTGCCAAATCAAGAATATCATATCCTCGATAGTGTAAATCATTCCCGCTTTTACCTACACTAGCCAATGCTGTATTCCCCGCCGCAACTCCAGAAAGTGCGACACTTTTTTTAGGTTTAAATTTTCCTTTAGTCTCTGCCATTTTTGTTTTGTTTAAAAAGATTATCTAATTTTTGTTCATAGTCATGATAGCCAATGCTCTCGTAGAGTTCTTCTCTAGTTTGCATCGTATCAATCACATTTTTTTGAGTGCCTTCTTTTCTAATGTGTTCATATACATTCTTAGCGGCTTTATTCGCAGCACGAAAGGCCGATAATGGATACAATATCAATTCCACTCCTGCATTTTTTAATTGCTCTACTGTATATAAGTCTATTTTGCCAAATTCAGTGATATTGGCCAAAACTGGAATCCCTGTGGCATCAACAAACTTTTGGTAAAAGCTTAAATCTGGAACTGCTTCGGCAAAAATAAAATCTGCTCCAGCTTCTTTATAAGCCACTGCTCGTTCGAGCGTTTTATCCAATCCCTCTGTAGCAAAGGCATCTGTTCGTGCACCAATTACGAAATTTTCATCGGTTCGAGCATCGGCTGCTGATCGGACACGATCAACCATCTCTTGTTTACTCACAATTTCTTTATTTGGCCGGTGTCCACAACGTTTTGCACCTACTTGATCTTCAATGTGAAGTGCAGCTGCACCTGCCTTAATCAATGATTTTACTGTTCTTGAAACATTAAAGGCCGAAGGCCCAAATCCTGTATCTACATCCACCATTAAAGGTACATCAGTAACATTGGTAATACGGCGAATATCGATCAATACATCTTCGAGTGTTGTAATACCCAAATCAGGAACACCAAGGGAGCCTGCTGCAACACCACCACCAGAAAGATAAATCGCATTAAATCCTGATTGCTCTGCTAAAAGTGCGTGGTTGGCGGTTGTTGCTCCGGCAATTTGTAATGGTGACTCCTCCTCCAGGGCTTTACGAAATCGATAACCTGGAGAATTGATGTTTTTTGTTGTATTCATATTTATTATTTCAAGTCAAAATTTTCAATCGACCCAAAAATACAAATAAAGCTATGATTGGTCAAGTTTTATGTTAAATACCTCTCTTCTTTTTATGAATGTCTATAAAAAAAATTGAGCATATAAAGTAAAAATAACTTTATTGAAAAAATCTGTTCTTTTCACAACTCAATCCGCTTTATTAATGGATTTAGTGTGAAGGGTGTGTTAGATAAAAACGTTAATGTTGTAATTGCTTCATGCAAGAACCTTTTAGCAAGAAAATCATTCAAAGTAAACCCGAGGTAAGGAATTAAATTTAAGCCCCTAAAAATGGGATTTGAAATACGACACCGAACAGCTTTAATTGTTTTGTTATTACATAAGTAAGAAAAAGGATATAATTTGGAGATGAATTATATACATTAAATAAACCCCCTTAGATTTCCATCCAACAAGAGCTACTCAGATATTCTCGATGACTTCTCTTTTTGCTCTTTCCTATTGTCTTATAGGTGTTTTTTCTAACTTATTGGGTGCTGCCAATCTTGACTGAGGTTCTCTTGAGGAGTCTGTATTATTATTTCCCTCCTTATTATTAAACTCAGTTGAT
Source organism: uncultured Fluviicola sp. (assembly GCA_964585545.1). GTDB lineage: Bacteria > Bacteroidota > Bacteroidia > Flavobacteriales_D > Crocinitomicaceae > Brumimicrobium. Next base: position 31,758 of record CAZPDT010000005.1, on the reverse strand, counting down.
TCCGAACGTTTGTCTTTTGGTGCACTTTGTTTATTCTGTTCAACTTTATCCGAAGTGTTCTCTGCCTTTTTTAGCAACGGTTCTCCCTTTTGGTCTGATGTATTGCTTTGACCCAATACAAAAGATGTTGACACTACAAAAATTAAAAACATAAATAAATTTTTCATATTCATTGTTAATTTATTGAAGAACTGATATTGTAATATGTTCATTATCAGGTAAACTTGTTGGGTTAATTACTGCAGTATTTGTTCCTGAAATTCCGTTAACTGCCCCTTGAATTTGTATCGTATAGGAATTACCAACAACCAAGCCCGTTAAGAGTTTACTAAATGCACAACTCCAAGTCGTTGTTGTTCCTGTAACATCATCATAATTTTGGATATTTGTCATTGTTCCTCCAATACTTGAACCATTGTTGAGAATTCTAAATTGAACATAAGACATTGAATTTGTATATCCATGACCTGAAGCAGTAAACATAACTAAAGCCGTAGATTTTGTGGCAGTAAACGTTACTGTTCCCATACCCGGAACATTCGTAAAGCTAGAACTTGTAATATTTATATCCGAAGATAGTGTAACGCTATGGGCATCTGCTGTTGGACCAGGATCACCTTGTGGACCTTGTGGACCAGCA